>NZ_CP073637.1:708835-1417670 GCF_029962485.1 Burkholderia cepacia | reverse complement strand
CTGCACGCCCGGCAGCAGCGCGTCGAACGTCGTCGGCACATATTCGATCTGCGTCACACCGGCCGCGCGCAGCACCACCTCGGCCAACTCGATATCCGCACCGGTTACGGCACCGTCATCAGCCGTCCAGTAGAACGGCGGTTCCTCGAGGTACGCAATCCTGACTTTCATGGTGTCACTCCTGACGTTCAATGATGTTCGCCGCGCCCGTGCGCCGGGCGCCCCGTTCATGCGGCCGCTGCATCCATCGCCTGCGACAGTGCCTTCAATGCAACCGGCAGGCGCTCCAGCGGAAGATAGCCGAACCCGAGCCTGAACACGCGGCTGCTTTCTCCGAACCACGTGCCCGCCGCGAGTTGCACGTCGTGATCCGGCAAGCGCTGCCAGAAACGCGACACGGCCCGCTCGTCGAACGCATCCTGACGCAACCGCACGCAGCACAGTGCGCCCGCATCGGGCCGTACCCACTCGACCCGCGCCCGTTCACGCTCGCACCAGCCCGACACGATATCGAGCGCGCCAGCCAGCAGCCGGCGCCGGGGCGCGAGCACGTGCTCGCGGTGGCGCAGCACGGTCGCGGCCAGCGTCTCGTCGAGTACCGAACCCGAGATCACCGTGTTCAGCTTCGCGACGACGAGGCGCGCCAGCAGCCCCGCATCGGGTACCGTGAGCCAGCCGGTCCGCAGACCGGGTGCACCCAGCGCCTTCGACACCGACGAACCCGTGACGATGCGCGGATCGACCGCCGCGAAACTGGCCGCCACGGCCGCATCGCCATAGGTCGCCTCGCGGTAGGTCTCGTCGATGAACAGTATCGCGTCCGGGCACCGTTGCGCCATCAACGCCAGCAACGCATCGATCTCCGCGCGCGAGGCTTGCACGCCGCCCGGATTCTGCGGGGACGCGATGCTGACCAGCCGCGTCTTCGACGACAGGCTCGCATCGAATTGCGCGAGGTCCAGCCGATAGCCGTGCTCGAACGACAGCCGTACTTCCCGCACGGTCGCGCCAGCGCCGACCACGCAGTCGCGGCTCGGCGGGAAACACGGGGTCGCCAGCACGGCTTCATCGCCCGGCCGACACACTTCGTAGGCCAGCAGAAACAGCCCGAGCGCGGTGCCTTGCGTCGTCACGATCTGCGCGGCCGGCACGTTGCAGGTATCGGCGATCGCGTCGCGCAGCACCGCCGCGCCGGCCGACCGGCTGTAGCCGAGCGTCAGGTCGCGAACCGTGTCCAGGCCGGCCAGATCCAGCAGTTCGCCGACCGTCAGATCTTGTGACGTGCTCTCCGCCAGGTTGAAGGTACGGTTCACTTCGAGCAGCGAGATGATTTCGTTGTACGGAAATCGTCCGCGCCACTCGCCGGATTGCGTCTGTCCTGCCTGCATGTGCGTGCCTCGCATGGGTCGATCGACGGATTGGAACAGCGCCATCGTAGCGCTCGCGCAAAGACCATAACAGCCACAATTTTTGGACGATTGGACCGACACAATTCGGACTGGCGCGATCGGGACGCACGGTCGATAATCGGGCACTCCCCTACCGCGCGTGCTCCATGGAAACGCAGCCGTCCTTTCGCTACAGTCAACTCGCCGATCTCATCGTCGGCATGATCGAGAACGGTACGCTCGCACCCGGCACGCGACTGCCGTCCGTGCGCGCGGTCAGCGAACAGCAGCGCATCAGCGTCTCGACCGCGTTGCAGGCATACCGTCTGCTCGAAGATCGCGGCGTGCTCGTATCGCGCCCGCAGTCCGGCTTCTATGTCGCGGCCGCACGCGGCGGGACGCTCGCGTTGCCGACAGCGTCGCGCTCGCGCGCGAAAGCGTCGACGGTGTCGATCAGCGGCGCGGTCGCCACGTTGCTCGAACATGCGGCCAATTCGGCACTCGTGCCGCTCGGGTGCGCGGTACCCGATCCGGCGCTGCTGCAGTCGAAACGGCTCGACCTCGCCCTCGCCCGTGCGGCACGCCAGCACGGCACGCGCTACAACGTCTACTGCCCGCCTTACGGCGAGCCGGCACTGCGCCGCGAAATCGCGCGGCGGGCGATGCGCTTCGGGCATCCGCTGTCCGCCGACGACATCCTCGTCACGAATGGCTGCACCGAAGCGCTGACGCTCGCGCTGAACACCGTCGCGACGCGCGGCGACACGATCGCGGTGGAATCGCCGACCTACTTCGGCCTGCTTCATACGCTGGAGGCATTGGGACTGAAGGCGCTGGAGTTGCCGACCGACCCGCTGCGCGGGGTCGATGTCGGCCTGCTTGCGCAACGGCTCGAATCGGAGCCGGTCGCGGCCTGCGTGCTGTCGTCGAGCTTCGGCAATCCGCTCGGCTCGACGATGACCGAAAACGACAAACGTGCGCTCCTTGCATTGCTCGCGAAACATCGCGTGCAGCTGATCGAGGACGATGTCTACGGCGACATCCACTTCGATCGCGACCGGCCGAAGCCGTTCATCGCACTCGACGGTGGCGCCAATACGATCTACTGCAGTTCGTTCTCGAAGAGCCTCGCACCGGGATACCGGATCGGCTGGATCGTCGCGGGAGCGCGCACGCAGCAGGTGATGGAGCGCAAGCTCGCGCTCAGCCTGTGCGGCCCCGTGCTGCTTCAGGTCGCGCTGGCCGATTTCCTCGCGAGCGGCGCGTACGATGCGCATTTGCGCCGCATCCGCCGGCTGTTCGAAGACAACCTCGCGCGGATGACACGCACGATCGAGGCAAGCTTTCCGTCCGGCACGAAAGTGAGCCGGCCGACCGGCGGCTTCGTGCTCTGGCTCGAACTGCCGAAGCGTTTCGATTCACGCGCGCTGTTCGACGCCGCGCTCGAACACGGCATCTGCTTCGCGCCGGGCGACGTGTTCTCCGCCGGACGGCGCTTTCGGCATTGCCTGCGCCTGAGCGCGGGCCACGTGTGGAACGAACGGATCGAGGACGGCGTCCGGCGCCTTGGCCAGCTCGCGCACGCGCAACTCGCGCGCTGACCGCACCGCCACCGCCCCGCTCAGCCGCCGATCTTGAACGTCGGCAACTGCTGCCCGAGCCGCGCGCCCATTTCCGCGCCGAGCGCCTGCAGCGCATTGAACGGCCGGATCATGACCTCGAACTCGACGATCCGTCCGTCGTCGTCGAAACGAATCATGTCGATTCCTTTCAGTGCCTTGTCGTCGACGGCCGCGCTGAATTCCAGCACCACGCTCTTGCCGTCGTCGGTGACGAACTGGCGGTGATACGTGAAATCCTGGAGGATCGTGATCACCGTGCGCAACGCCAGCAACAGCGCAGGCGCGGGCCCATACGGCTTGAACGCCATCGGCGAACGGAACACGGCATCGGGGTGGACGATCGACTCCAGCTCGCCGAAGTCCTTGTTTTCGATCATCCCGTGCCACGCGTCGAGCGACTTCGCGACAGCGGGAGGGACATGCGTCGGTGCATTCATCATCGTGGACTCCTGAATCGTCGAACGAAAAGAAAACGAATCGGCCTCAAAGCGTCGCGGCCAGCGTCGTGCCCTGGTGAATCGCACGCTTCGCATCGAGCTCGGCGGCCTCGTACGCACCGCCGATCACGTGAACCTTGCATCCGGCCGCCTCAAGTTGCACGGCCAGCTCGCGCAACGGCTCCTGCCCCGCGCAGATGATCACGTTGTCCACCGGCAGTGTCTGTTCGACGCCGTCGATCGTCACGTGCAATCCTTCGTCGTCGATGCGCCGGTACGTGACCGCCGACGACATCCCGACGCCGCGCGCCTTCAGACCGGTGCGATGAATCCAGCCGGTGGTCTTGCCGAGCCCGTCGCCGACCTTCGACGCCTTGCGTTGCAGCAGATGCACGTGCCGCGCCGCCGGTTCGGGTCGTGCGTGACCGAGACCGCCGGCATTCGCATACGTCCGGTCGACGCCCCACTCGGCGAAGAACCGGTCCGCGTCGACCCGCTCGCCGTCGCCGCGATGCACGAGATATTCCGCGACGTCGAAGCCGATGCCGCCGGCGCCGACGATCGCCACGTTGCGGCCCACGGCCTTGTCGTCGCGCAGCACGTCGAGATAGCCGAGCGCCTTCGGATGGCCGACGCCGTCGATCGGCGGCGTGCGCGGCACGATGCCCGTTGCGATCACCACTTCGTCGAATTCGCCCTGCAGCAGCATCTCGGCGGTCGCACGCGTGTTGACGTGCAGCGTCACGCCGCGTAGTTCGATCTGCCGGCGGAAATAGCGCAGCGTTTCGTTGAACTCTTCCTTGCCGGGTACCTTCTTCGCGATATTGAACTGGCCGCCGATCTCGGCACCGGCTTCGTACAGCGTCACCGCGTGACCGCGTTCGGCCGCCGTGACCGCGAAGCCGAGGCCCGCCGGCCCGGCGCCGACCACGGCAATCCGCTTGCGCTGCTGCGCAGGGCGGATCACGAGTTCGGTTTCGTGGCAGGCGCGCGGATTCACGAGACAGGACGTGATCCTGCCGCTGAACGTATGGTCGAGGCACGCCTGGTTGCAGCCGATGCACGTGTTGATTTCGTCCGCGCGCCCTTCCCGCGCCTTGCGGACGAACTCGGCATCGGCGAGGAACGGCCGCGCCATCGACACCATGTCGCAATAGCCGTCGGCGAGCAGTTGCTCGGCCACTTCCGGCGTATTGATCCGGTTGGTCGCGACGAGCGGGATGCCGACCTTGCCCATCAGCTGCCGCGTCACCCACGCATACGCGGCGCGCGGCACCTTGGTCGCGATCGTTGGAATGCGCGCCTCGTGCCAGCCGATGCCGGTATTGAGGATCGTCGCGCCGGCCGCCTCGATCGCCTGCGCGAGACGGATCACCTCGTCGAGCGTCGAGCCGCCTTCGACGAGATCGAGCATCGACAGCCGGTAGATGACGATGAAGTGCGAGCCGACGCGCTCGCGCACGCGCCGTACGATCTCGACCGCGAAGCGGATGCGGTTCTCGTACGCGCCGCCCCACGCGTCGTCGCGATGATTGGTGCGCGCGGCGATGAATTCGTTGATCAGGTAGCCTTCGGACCCCATGATCTCGACGCCGTCGTAGCCCGCATGCTGCGCGAGCGCCGCGCAACGCACGAAGTCGGCGATCGTCTCGTCGACTTCGTCGCTGCTCAACGCATGCGGCGTGAACGGGTTGATCGGCGCCTTCAGTGCGCTGGGCGCCGCCAGCGCCGGGTGATACGCGTAGCGCCCGAAATGCAGGATCTGCAGCGCGATCTTGCCGCCCTCGGCATGCACCGCACGCGTCACGACGCGATGGCGTTCGGCTTCCGCCTCGGTCGTCAGCATCGCGCCGCCCGGCGCCGGACGGCCGCGTTCGTTCGGCGCGAATCCGCCCGTGACGATCAGGCCGGCCTCGCCTCGCGCACGCTCCGCATAGAACGCCGCCATCCGCTCGAAGCCGTTCGGCGCTTCCTCGAGGCCGACATGCATCGACCCCATCAACACGCGGTTCCTGAGCGACGTGAAGCCGAGCTCGAGCGGGGTCGTCAAATGCGGGTAACGGGGTGTCATCGGGGGTCTCCAATTTTTGTGCAACAAGTTGCACAGATAGTAGTCCACCGCCCCGCTTTATGCAACATGTTGCATAAACATGATCATTGGCTTGTACTGTGGCCCCGATATGGCAAGATGCGATTCATTCCGCGGCCTCCTCCGATCCGACATGTCCCTGCCTCACGCACTCCTCACCGCGCTTGCCGAACGTCCCGGTTCGGGATCCGAGCTCGCCGACCGCTTCGATCGTTCGATCGGCTATTTCTGGCAGGCGACGCATCAGCAGATCTATCGCGAGCTGGGGCGCATCGAGGAAGCCGGCTGGATCGAATCGCTGCCCGCCGAATCGGGGCGCGGCCGCAAGCGCGCGTACCGGATCCTGCCGGCCGGCAAGAAGGAGCTGCGCCGCTGGATCGCCGAACAGGAAGATCCGACGCCGCTGCGCGAAGCGTTGATGGTGCGCCTGCGCGCGGAAGCGGTGCTCGGGCCGTCCGGCCTCGAGGACGAAATCCGGCGGCGCATTGCGCTTCACCAGGAAAAGCTCGACCTTTATCTGAAGATCGAGGCACGCGATTTTCCTGAAGGCACCGACTCGCGTGCGAAACGCCTGCAGCATCTGGTACTGCAGGCCGGTATCGCGAACGAGCGGTTCTGGGTCGAGTTTTCGCAGGACGCGCTCGACACGCTGCGCCTGCCGAAGGATTGAACCGGGTTCGTGCCTGCTGCGCGGAGCTGCCGGCGTTCGACCGGACAGCGTGTTCGCGCTGCGCGCGATCGGTGCGCGTCGATGGCGCGCACCGGCCGCTCCGGCTCACGCCGCCGGGGCGATACGCAGCGCGGTGCGTGCGTTCCGCGCATCGAGGCTGAACGCGCCCGCGCCGAAGTACGCGATCTGCAGCAGTCCGCCGGCCATCATCACGTTCTTCAGGAAGTGAATCATCTGGTTCTGGTCGGCAAAGTTGTGGTGGAAGAACACGGCGGTTACGAGGCTGAACAACGCCATCGCCAGCGCCACGGGGCGCGCCCGGTAACCCGACATCAGCAGCACCCCACCGCCCGCCTCGACGAGCACCGCGACCAAGAAGGCGAGCGATGGCGCCGGCAGGCCGACGGAGGCGATGTAACCGACAGTGGTCGCGTGTGCGGCCAGCTTGCTCAAGCCGCTCATCAGAAACGGCGCGCCGATCAGAATGCGGCCGAGCAGCGGAAGATACTTGTAACGATCCATGATGTACTCCTGAAATGAAATGATTCGGTGGACTGATAAATAAAGGCATTCAGCCGGCGTCCACCATCACCAGCTCGGAATCTTCAACCGCGACGATGTCGAGCGCGGCTTCGTTCGTGATCGCGACGCCGTCGAGCGGCCCCACGCGTTCTCCGTTCACTTCGATGCGCCCCGAAGCCGCGACGAGATAGGCGCGGCGCGTGGCACCCAATGCCTGCCTGACCTGCTCGCCCGCCTTCAACGTGGCGCCGAGCACGCGTGCATCGGCACGGATCGGCAACGCGCCTTCGTCGCCGGCATAGCCGCTCGCCAGCACGACGAAACGCCCGGACCGTTCGCCCCTCGGAAACTGCTTCGTGCCCCATCCGGGCACGCCGCCGTTTGCACGGGGCAGCAGCCAGATCTGGTAGAGCTTGAGCGGCGTATCACCCCGGTTGAACTCCGCATGCCGGATGCCCGTGCCTGCGCTCATGACCTGCACGTCGCCCGCGTCGATCGTGCCCTCCGACCCGAGCGTGTCGCGATGACCGAGCACGCCCTGCCGCACGTACGTGATGATTTCCACGTCGCGGTGCCCGTGCATCGGGAACCCGCTGCCGACGGCGATCTCGTCGTCGTTCCACACGATCAGCGGTCCCAGCGGCGCATGCTCGGGTGTGCCGTCGGCCGTCACCGCAAAGTGGTACTTCGCGCGCAGCCAGCCGTGATTCGCCGTATCCAGCGATGCCCAACGCCGATGCGTCAACATGTCCGACTCCTTTTCCTGCTGCCCGAACGACGGGCGGTTGCCTGGCGGTGCCTTGCCGGTTTCTGCACGGCACCGAACATGGGATGAATGCTAATTTCGCAAAGATCGATCGCATATCTCCTGAATGACAACGTATCATTGCTCCCAATAGAACGATCTGGCCGAACGGAGCCGCCGCCATGAACCCCATTGCCGACCTGAACGATCTCCGGCTGTTCGCGGAAGTGGTTGAACACGGCAGCTTCACGGCCGCCGCCCGCAGCCTCGGCGCGCAAACGTCGAAGCTCAGCCGGCGCATCCGCGCGCTCGAGGAGGAACTCGGCGTGCGGCTGCTCAATCGCACGAGCCGCAGCCTGTCGCTGACGGAAACCGGGCGGCAGTTCCATCAGCATTGCGTCGCGCTGGTCGCCGAATCCCAAGCCGCGAAGGACATCGTGGACCGCACGCGCACGCAGCCGCAGGGCACCGTGCGCATCAGTTGCCCGGTCGGTTTGCTGAGTTCGGGTGTTGCCGCGATCGTCGCGCGCTATATCGAGCGCAATCCGCAGGTGCAGGTGCGACTCGATGCGACCAACCGGCGGGTCGACGTAGTCGAGGAAGGGCTGGATTTCGCGATCCGTGTGCGAGTGCCGCCGCTGGAGAACACCGATCTTGCGGTTCGGCAGCTCGGGCTGTCGTACCGGATTCTCGTGGCGAGCCCGGCGCTGGCCTCGCGCTTTCCGGCGCCCGGGTCGATCGACAGCCTGAAGGACTGGCCGACAGTGTCGACGGCCAGCAACGGCGACCGGTTCGTGTGGAACCTGACGGACGCCGACGGGCGCCCCCTCTCGTTCTCACATCGGCCACGACTGGCGACCGACGATCTCGCAAGCCTGCGGCTTGCCGCGCTCGACGGAATCGGCGTGGCCGAATTGCCGCGAGAGCTGGTCAGCGCCGACCTTCAGGCCGGCCGGCTGCTCCACCTGCTGCCCGCGCTGTCGGCACCGACGGCGCTCGTCCACGCGATCTTCCCGACGCGACGCGGAATGGTACCCGCGGTGCGCCATCTGCTCGACGCGCTCGTTGCGGGCTTCGAGGAGCTGAACCGGGTCGCATAGCGGCCGCCGGCACGGCCACACCGGCGTCGCAACGGCGCACGCGGCGCGCCTCGCGCCGCCGTGCGCCGGGCCACGATCACGCGCCCGGCAGGATCACGACCTTGCCCTTTACCTGCCGGTTCGCCATCCGCGCGATCGCATCGGCCGCGCCGGCCAGCGGCACGCGCTCGGTGATCGCCGGTCGCACCTTGCCGGCCGCGAACCATTCGGCGAGCAGCCGCATGTTCGCGACATGCTGCGCCGGGTCGCGGCGCACCGCGTCGCCCCAGAACACGCCGAGAATGTCGCGCTCCTTGAGCAGCGCGAGGTTCAGCGCGAGCTTCGGAATCTCGCCGGCCGCGAAACCGACCACGAGGAACCGGCCGCGCCACGCCGTCGCGCGCAGTGCCGGTTCGCTGTACGCGCCGCCGACCGGATCGTAGACGACATCGGCACCGCGCCCGCCGGTCAGTTCGTCGACGCGGCGGCGCAGGTCTTCGGTCGCATAGTCGATCGTCTCGTCGGCGCCCGCCTCACGGCACAGTGCGAGCTTGTCCGCGCTCGACGCCGCCGCGATCACACGCGCGCCGAGCGCCTTCGCGATCTCGATCGCGGCGACACCGACCCCGCCCGCCGCACCCAGCACGAGCAGCGTCTCGCCCGCCTGCAACCGCGCGCGCTGCTGCAACGCGTGCAGCGACGTGCCGTAAGCGAGCACGAGCGACGCGCCCTGCTCGAACGACATTCCGGGCGGCAGCGCGGCGATCTGGTGCACGTCGGCCACGCACTGCTCCGCGAACCCGCCGTGCCCGGTAAACGCAACCACGGCGTCGCCGGGCCGCCACGCGGTCACGCCCTCGCCGACCGCGTCGATCACGCCGGCGAACTCGGCGCCCGGCGAGAATGGCAGCGCCGGCTTCACCTGATACAACCCCTGGACGATCAGCGCGTCGGGGAAATTGAGCGACGCCGCCTTCACCTGGATCCGCACCTGGCCGGCAGCCGGTTCGGGAATCGCGACGTCGTCGATACGCAAACTGTCGATCGGGCCGAATGCGTTACACAACAGGGCTTTCATGCGCTTCTCTCTCCTTGCGCGGCGCGGCCGCGCATCGGTACGGTCGGCGGGATGCCCCCGCCCGGCCGGTTCGCGACGCGCACGCGATGGCCGGCAAAGCCGGCACCCGCGATATCGTCCGCATTCCGGGATGTCGGTGACGTAACGTTCAGAACCACGCGTCGCGCATGTCGAGCGTCGTCGTGTCGACGCTCGACAGCAGGTCGAGCTGCGCATCCACCTTCGGCAACTCCCAAGTGAAAAAATACCGGGCCGCCGCACGTTTGCCGTCGTGGAAATCGTCGCCGTGCCCGTACGCCGCAAGCGTCACGTCGAGCCACAGCCATGCAACGACGAGATGGCCGAACGCTTCGAGATAGACGCTCGCGTTCGCCAGCCGCGTCTGCGGATCGCCGATCGCGCTCAATTGCTGCGTGACGTCGCGCAGTCGTGTCCAGCGCCGTGCCAGCGCATCGGCCTGCTCGCGCGTGCCGCCATCCAGCGCCCGCGCCCGTTCGACCGTCGCGTCGATCCGTGCGTCGAGCGCACGCAGCAGCGCACCGTCGTCCTGCACGGCCTTGCGGCCCAGCAGGTCGAGCGCCTGGATCCCGTGCGTGCCTTCGTGAATCGGATTCAACCGGTTGTCGCGGTAGAGCCGCTCGACCGCGTAGTCGCGCGTGTAGCCGTAGCCGCCGTGCACCTGGATCGCGAGGTCGTTCGCGGCGAGACACCACTGCGACGGCCAGCTTTTCGCAATCGGCGTGAGGATGTCGAGCAGGCGCGTGGCCTGCGCGCGCACCGCCTCGTCGTCATGCGCGCGGGCTTCGTCGACCAGCTTCGCGCAGTACAGGATCAGCGCGAGACCGCCTTCGACATAGGCCTTCTGCGCGAGCAGCATGCGCCGCACGTCCGGATGTTCGACGATCGGCGCCTGCGGCGCGGCCGCATCCTTGCCCGCCGGCCCGAGCGGACGCCCCTGCGGCCGGTTGCGCGCATAGTCGAGCGCGTGCAGATAACCGGTATAGCCGAGCGCCACCGCGCCCGCGCCGACACCGATGCGCGCCTCGTTCATCATGTGGAACATGTACGCGAGGCCGTGGTTCGGCTGGCCGACCAGATAACCGATCGCGCCCGCCCGCCCTTCGGGGCGATAGCGCGTGCCTTCGCCGAAGTTCAGCAGGCAGTTGGTCGTGCCGCGATAGCCCATCTTGTGGTTCAGCCCGGCGAGCACGACGTCGTTGTGTTCGCCCTGCGCGCGGCCGTCGGTGCCCAGCAGGTACTTGGGCACGATGAACAGCGAGATGCCGCGCGTGCCGGGCTGCAGCCGGCCGTGTTCGTCGGGAATCTTCGCGAGCACGAGGTGGACGATGTTCTCCGCCAGCTCGTGTTCGCCGCCGGAAATCCACATCTTGTTGCCAGTCAGCCGGTAGCGCGGGCCGAGCGGCGAATCGCCCTCGAAATCCGCGCGCGTCGCGATGTCGGACAGCGACGAGCCGGCTTGCGGCTCGGACAGGCACATCGTGCCGAGAAAACGCCCTTCCAGTTCCGGGCGCGCGAACGCGTCGATCTGCGCGGGGTTGCCGTGCGCGACGAGCAGGTTCGCATTGGCGACGGTCAGGAACGGATAGGCGGCCGTTGCGATATTCGCGGCCTGAAAGAACAGGAACGACGCGGCTTCGACCAGTTTCGGCAGGCGCATGCCGCCGAGCGCTTCGTCATGGCCCGCGGCGATCAGCCCGGCGTCCGCGAACGCGCGCACGGCCGGTTCGACTTCAGGGATCAGCGTCACGCGCTCGCCGTCGAACTGCGGCTCCTCGCGATCGCCGCGCGCCGCATGCGGCGCGAACAGATCCTCGGCAATCCGCTCGCTGGTGTCGAGCACCGCATCGAAAGTCTCGCGACTGTGCTCCGCGAAGCGCGGCAGCGCGACGAGCGCTTCGGCGTCGAGCCAGTCATACAGCAGGAACGCGAGATCGCGTCGCGACATCAACAGGCTCATCGTGCTGCCTCCGGGGTGCCGGCTGTGTCAGCCGAATGAAGGGTTTCATGACCGCAAGTGCTGGCGGCAAATTTAGCACGGTCGTTCGAAAACGACAACGACGAGCGAACTAGTCCGCGTAGCCGGGATTGCGTCGATCGAGGCGGCGCAGCAGGCCGGGCCAGACGAGCGCCCCGGCGCCCATTCCGCGCGTGACCGCGGCGATCTGCTGCCTGATGCCGTCGAGAATGGGTTGCGCGATCGGCAGCAGCGCCGAGCCGCCGGCCTGCGCGCGGACCTGGATCATGCAGGCCGCCTCGAAGAAGTACATCGCGACGAACGCGTCGGCCGGCGTCGCGCCGACCGTCAACAACCCGTGATTGCGCAGCATCAGGTTCGTGTTGCCGCCGAGGTCGCGCACGAGGCGCGCCTTCTCGCCCTCGTTGAGCGCGATGCCTTCGTAATCGTGATACCCGAGCGAGGCCAGCACGCCGAGCGACTGCTGCGACAGCGGCAACAAGCCGGCTTCCTGTGCCGACACGGCGACGCCGTTGATCGAATGCGTATGCATCACGCACAGCGCGTCATCGCGGGCCGCATGCACCGCGCTGTGAATCGTGAAGCCGGCCGGGTTGATCTCGTACGGCGATTCCGACACCTTGCGACCGTCGAGATCGATCTTGACCAGCGACGACGCCGTGATCTCGTCGAACATCATCCCGTACGGGTTGATCAGGAAATGGTGTTCCGGGCCGGGCACGCGCGCCGAAATATGAGTGAACACGAGATCGTCCCAGCCGAACAGCGCGGTCAGGCGATAGGCCGCCGCCAGGTTGACTCGCGCATCCCATTCGGCGGAAGAAACCGCCTGCTTCACACTGACATCGGATGAGGCCACGTCACACTCCTTGTCGACAGGTTGGTGCGAATCGGGCCGCATGATGCGGCCCGGTGTTGGGGGTATTGTGCGTCAACTCGCCTGCGGCTTCGCGAGCTGATCGGCAACCGGCAGGCTGCGGATGCGCGTGCCGGTCGCCGCGAAGATCGCGTTGGTCAGCGCCGGCGCAACGGGCGGCAGGCCCGGCTCGCCGACGCCGCCGAGCGGCGCCGTGAAGTCGTCCGGCGCGACGAGATGCACGCGGATTTCACGCGGCGCCTCGTTCATTCTCAGCACCTGGAAGCCGTTGAAGTTGCTCTGCTCCGGGCGGCCGTCCTTGAACGTGATCTCGCCATGCAGCGCGATGCCGAGCCCCATCACCACCGCGCCCTCGAGCTGCGAGCGCACACGCTCCGGATTGACCTGCGGCCCGCAGTCGATCGCAATGTCGACGCGCGGCACCGTGATCCTGCCGTCCGCGCCGACCTGCACCTCGCAAACGGCCGCCGTATACGACACGAAGCTGCGATGCGCGGCGATCCCGAGCCCGTGCCCCTTCGGCAGCTTGCGCCCCCAGCCGGCTTCGCGCGCGACCGTCTCGACCACGCGCCGCAGCCGCCCCGTATCGACCGGATACAGCGCGGGATCCTCGCCGTAGTTCACGTTCTTCACCGTGATGTGCGGTTCGAAACGCCGCGCGGGCCCGATCAGCTCGAGCAGGAAATCCTTCGGATCGCGGCCGGCCGCATGCGCGAGCTCCGACACGAAGCTCTGGATGCCGAACGCATGCGGGATGTTGTAGACCGAACGGAACCAGCCGATCCGCGTGTGCCCAACGGCCGCCGGATTTTCGATCCGCACGTTCGGAATCGCGAACGGCAGATCCGCGATCCCTTGTGCGAGCTCACCCGGCTGCTCGTGCACGACGCCCGGCTTGAAGGTCGACTGGATCGACGGCGCGACCGTGCGATGCTGCCACGCGACCACCTTCCCCGACGCGTCGATTCCGCCGTCGAACGCTTCGAGCGACACCGCGTGGAAATAGTCGTGCGCGATGTCGTCCTCGCGCGTGAACGTCAGCTTCACGGGCGCGCCGAGCGCCTTCGACAGCAGCGCGGCCTCCACCACGTAATCGGGTTTCGACTTGCGGCCGAACCCGCCGCCGAGCAGCGTCACGTTGACGGTCACGCGCTCGGCCGGCAACGCGAGCGCCTTCGCGATCTCGTCGCGCGTGGTCTGCGGCGCCTGCGTACAGGTCCATACTTCGCAGCGGCCGTCGGCGACGCGCGCGACGGCCGCGGGCGGCTCCATCGTCGCGTGTGCGAGATGCGGGATGTAGTACGTCGCGCGCACGCGCTTCGCGGCGCCGGCAAGCGCCGCGGCCGCATCGCCGTCGTTGCGGATCACGTCGCCCGGCTGCGCGGCGGCCGCTTCGAGCGTCTTGCGATATTCGGCCGAGTCGTAGCCCGCGTTGGGGCCGTGCTTCCAGTCGATCTTCAACTGCGCGCGCGCCTGGATGGCCGTCCACGTGTCGCGCGCGACGACGGCCACGCCGCCGAGCGGCTGGAAGCCGGACGGCAGTGGCGCCGACGCGAGCTGCACGACCTTGACGACGCCCGGCAGCTTCTCGGCCGCCGCTGCGTCGAACGACGCGACCGTGTCGCCGTAGGCCGGCGGTCGCGCAACGACCGCATACAGCATCCCGTCGAGCCGCGTGTCGATCCCGTAGTGCGCGCGGCCGCCGACGATGTCGCGCCCGTCGATCAGCGCGGTCCGGCCCTTGCCGATGTAGCGGAAATCGGCCGGCGCCTTCAACGCGAGTGTCTTCGTATCGGGTACCGGCAACGCGGCCGCTTTCGCCGCGAGCTCGCCGAAGCCGAGCGTGCGCCCGCTCTTCGTGTCGACGACCTCGTGCACCGTCGCCCTGACCTGCCCCACATCGACGCCCCACGCAGTCGCGGCAGCCTGCTCGAGCATCGTGCGCGCGGCCGCACCGGCCCGGCGCAGCGCGGCGAAGCTCTGGCGCAAACTGCGCGATCCGTCGGTGTTCTGGTTGCCGTAGCGCGGCTCGTCGCCGACGGCCTGCGCGACCTTCACGCGCGCCCAGTCGGCGCCCAGCTCGTCGGCGACCACGAGTGCGACGCTCGTGCGCACGCCCTGCCCCATCTCCGAGCGGATGCAGGTCACCGTAACGGTGCCGTCCGGGGCGATCGCGACGAACAGGTGCGGATCGTCACGCAACCCGTGCGGCATCCCGGCACCGCCGTATTGCGGATTCGCACTGACGGGCGGCTGCACCGGCGCGGCCGCGTGCACGAGCGACGGCACGCCGAATGCGAGCAGCAGCCCGCCGGACGCGAAGCCGAGCAGCAGCGCGCGACGGCTTTCGTTGTGGACGGAGAGTTCGGGCGCACTCATGCGGCACCTCCGCGGCGCACGGCCAGCCGGATCGCCGCGCGAATGCGCGTGTAGGTGCCGCAGCGGCAGATGTTGCCGGACATCGCATCGTCGATGTCGGCGTCGCTCGGATGGGGATTCGTTTTCAGCAGCGACGCGGCCTGCATGATCTGCCCGGACTGGCAGTAGCCGCATTGCGCGACGTTCAGTTCCTGCCACGCCTGCTGCAGCGGATGGGTCAGGTCCGTCGACAGTCCCTCGATCGTCGTTACGCGCTTGGCCGTCGCCGCCGCAACGGGCGTGATGCAGGACCGGATCGCGACGCCGTCGAGATGCACGGTACACGCGCCGCACAGCGCCATCCCGCAGCCGAACTTGGTGCCGGTATAGCCGAGGACGTCGCGCAGATACCAGAGCAACGGCATGTCGGGATTGCCGTCGAAGTGCTGCTCGCTACCGTTGACGGTCAGCGTGATCATCGTTCACCTCCTGGTCGAGGCGCCCGCGTCGCACCACGGGTGCCGTGTGGGGATTCGAACGGTGCCGACCCGGCACCGCCTGGTGGACTGCTTCGCCGGAAGAACGGCGGTGGATCTGTTACCGGTGCCGATGACTGCCGGGCGCACGACGCCGGTCGAAAGCGGGCGCCCGCGGGTCCCGATTCTGCCCCACGCAAACCGTCACACAGGCAACGCGATCCTGTCGGTGCTGCCAGAAACGGCACCGCGGAACATCGTCGCCCGTGCGCGACGCCCCGTCCGGACGGCTGCGACATCGCCCGCGGCAGGCGGATTCGTATGGGGATTGAGCCGGGCTTCAACTTTAACCGATGCGCGGCGGTTTTGTGCCGGCGCGCCGGATGCGGCGCTTCACATGCACCGATCGCTTCCGTTACCCGACGAGCACCACCGGCTTGCCGGAAAACTGCCGCTGCCGGAGCCCTTCCAGTTGCCCGGGCAGCTGGGCGAAATCGCCCGTGACGCGTGCCTCGGGTTGCATCCGGCCGTTCGCGATGCTCGCCAGCAGCATGCTGCCCGCCGCTGTCGTTTCGAGCCACGCGGCGTCATCGCCGTACATGTGCAACGCATTCAATGCGACCTCGTGAAGCGACACGCTCGATGTGAACGGCGGTAGCGGCGGCGCATCGAAGCGCCCCTGAATGCAGACGATGTGCCCGTTGGCCGCAACCGCGGGCGCCCACCGGGCGGCGCTTTGCGCATCGACGCTGTCGAACACCGCGTAGAAGTGTCGTGCCGGTTCGTGCCCGGCGTCGACGGATCCCTCGGCCGAGCCCGGCAGGAAACGACTCGCACCTCGCGCGCGCAGCCGTTCCCAATGCCGCTCATGGCTCGACACCGACACCACGAAGCCACGATCGGCGGCGATCTGCACCAGGTAGTTGCCGACCGCGCCGCCGGCTCCGCTGACGAGGATGTCCCTCGACACGCGACACGGCACTTTCTCGAGCGCCTGCCACGCGGTCAGCGCCGGGCACGGAACGCTCGCCGCCGTCTCGAAATCGAGCGCCTCGGGCACCGTCAACAGCACGGACGCGGCGACCGGCGTGTATTCCGCGAAACTGCCGTGTTCGCCGAGCGCCTGATGATAGGCCACGCGGCGGCCGAGCAAGTGACGCATCGGCTCGCTCGCGACCGCGACCACCGTCCCCGCGCCGTCGACACCGGGCACGTGCCCGTGACGCCAGCTCACCAGTGCGCCGCCGAGCACTTTCCAGTCAACCGGATTGAGGCCGATCGCATGGTTGCGCACCAGCACCTGGCCCGGTTTCAGCGTCGGCATCGGCCGTTGTTCGAGATGCAGTTGCGCGGGATGCTCGCTGCCTTGCCAGGTCCATGCGTGATAGCGGGCCGGCAACGATGCTTGATGAGTGGATTGGGTCATGGAAATCGGCATGGTGTGGGACGCGATCGGCGGCGGCAGCGACGCCGCACCCGTGCGGCATGCGTCGCGACGGACGATCGACGACCGGAGGCATCGGATCCCCTGCATCGGGGCAGCCTGGACTTCAACGTGAATGTCGGCCGATGCGGGGCGGGTATCCGCTGAAGTATCCGTGCCCGGCGCCGTACCGGGAAAGGGAGATTCGACGAAAACACTTTTGAACCCGGCGGGAAAATTCGTTCCGGGTCGCGCAAATGCAGGGATCCGGCCGGCCTGACGGCCGAACCGGATCCTTGCGTGACGGCAACGAACGATACGGAAGACGCTGTCGCGTCTCCCGGCTCACGGCGACCGCAACGCCTGCAACCCCAGCGTGAGCGCGTTGAACGGCATCTCCGCGGCCCCCATCGAGAAGCTCGTCGTCTTCGTCGTCACGCCCGGCGTGCGCATCAGCGCGTGAACGATTCGCTCGCTCGCGTGACCGTCGCCATACGGATTGCTCGCGCGCGACATTTCCTCGTAGGCGCTCTCGCTGTCGAACAGGCGCGATGCCTCCCATACGATCCGCTCCTGGTCCGTGCCGACGAGCCGCGCGGTGCCGGCCTGGATCGCCTCGGGCCGCTCGGTCGTCTCGCGCGTGACGAGCACCGGCTTGCCGAGCGCCGGCCCCTCTTCCTGAATGCCGCCCGAGTCGGTGATGATGAAATGGGCGCGGGACATCAGGAATACGAACGACAGGTATTCCTGCGGTTCGATCAGGTAGATGTTTGGCACACCGCCGAGCCGCGCGCGCGCCGGCTCCCGCACGTTCGGATTCATGTGCAGCGGATAGACGAACTGCGCGTCGCGATAGCGGCCGGCGAGCGTACAGAGCGCCTCGCAGAAATGCTGGAACGGCTCACCGAAACTCTCGCGGCGATGGCCCGTGATCAGCACGACGCGCCGCGACGGCTCGAGAAACGGAAAATACGCGGCGACCTTGTCCGACAGCGTGGACGTGCGGTCCAGCATGCGCTTGACCTCGTGCAACGCATCGATCACGGTATTGCCGGTCAGCGAGACGCCGCTCCCCGGCACGCCCTCGCTGAGCAGGTTGTCGCGCGCCTGCCCCGTCGGCGCGAAATGCCACGACGACACCGCATCGGTCACGCGGCGATTCAGCTCCTCCGGCCACGGCGACCAGATGTCGCCGCTGCGCAACCCGGCCTCCACGTGCCCGACCGGCAGATAACGGTAGAACGCAGCAAGGCTGACCGCGAGCGTGGTGGTCGTATCGCCGTGCACCAGCACGACATCCGGACGCAAATCGTCGAAGACCATGCCGATCGCCTGAAGAATGCCGGTCGTCACATCGGTCAGCGTCTGGCTTTGCCGCATCAGGTTGAGATCGTAGTCGGGCTTGATGTCGAACAGCGTCAGCACCTGGTCGAGCATTTCCCGATGCTGCGCGGTCACGCACACCCGGGCGTCGACATCCGCCTGCGCCTTCAGCGCGCGAACCAGCGGCGCCATCTTGATGGCCTCCGGCCGAGTCCCGAACACAAGCAAGATCTTCTTCATCGTTATCCTCGTTTAGCCACTTCGCGCGGATGACCCTGCACGTGGCGCGAAGCATGTATTCAGGCGGCGCTTCCCGTACTCGCACGCGGTCGGCACGTAGCGATGTCGCGAGGCGAGCGCGCCGTCCTGTCCGCGCGGTCCTGGCCACGCGAATCGTCGTACTACCGGCGTCCCGTTGCACTGATCAGTCACGTCATGAGTCGTTCCTCGCTGTGTCGAGCGTCACGTCGGTTCGTCACGTTGCTTCCACACCAGCAATATTCAAACCAGCCGCACTGCAGCCGGGTCCGGTCTGCGCGACGCGCACCGCACACGCACGACGGGTTACGGAATGTTTCACAACTGCTACGGGCCGTCTCATCGACGAATCGGCACGACAACGATAAACAGCCGGCCGACCGAGCGATCCGTCTGACGACGTCGTCCGATGAATCGCGAATGCATGCCGTGCGCCGATGGCTCATCGAACTGCCTGCATCTTTCGAAACGCTTTGCGTCATCTCGATTCGGCACTTTTGTCAGTGCAGCGCGCGGCGTGCACATGGCGGCCGGCCACGGTCATGTGCGCACGGTTTCCCCAACACGAGGCGTCGCTTGCGTCGCACAAATCGATGCGCGGGAAATGTTGCGAATGTGTAACGCAGATCCGGCGCGTTCGGATACATCGGAGTCCGGTGCATTTGGTGCGGACCGCAGCGATCGCCGTTTCGGCCTCCGGGGCACCGCGCGCGAGGCGAACGACGCACGACGGCGCGTCTCGCCAGGCCGCATCGGACAAGGCGGCCGCGACTCGTTAGACAAACCGCCCGCCGTGTGACGTGCGCAAGATATGTCGCGGACTGCTCGGGGTCGAATGTCGTGCGCATCCGCTGATTCGTCAGTGAATCAAAACACGTCGCCGCGGCCCCGACCACGCGCGCACCGCGTGCCCGGCTCCTTGCTGCACGGGGCATTTCGGCCCATGGCTCACGCCTTGCTTAATGTCAGACAGGTGCGTCCCGAAGCACTCGCACGACAGCAACAGACAGACGGGGACGCCAAAGCAACGAAGCCGGGAGGCGACGCGACGCGTCCGCCGGGGCGAACGACATCCGCCCCTGCGCGACGAACGTGCGGCCGCGTCCCATTGACATCCGCGCGATCCACGGGCGCCTTCAGCTCTCATCGGTCATCGTCGCGGACACCGGGGACCAGGACATGAAGAAAGCGCGGATGGCGTCACTCTGCGAGCAAGGCATCCTGCTGCTGATCGTGCTTGCCTTCTCGCTGACCGTGCGCGACACCGCATCGCAGGCGATCGCCGAGCCGGCGCGAATCGCCATGCCCGCCGCAAACGCTGCGGTCGCGGTCGAACGCGCGGCCCTCGTCGGCGCCCCGCTCGCGCTCGCCGCACCGGCCTCGCCCGGTGCGGACGCGTCGCTCGAACCGCCGCCGGCCAGCGCGCCGGGCATCACGTTCGACCCCGACCTGCTGCTGATGCCCTGCGTCGCGTACCTGTGGCTGTTCACGCTGTTGACGTGCATCTATGCCGGACGGCATTACGTGTTCAGCCTCGACCGCCTGTTCAAGCCGCAATACGCGCCCTACCGGACGATTACCCACGGCGAATGGCCGCGGCTCACGGTGTTCGTCGCCGCCCACAACGAAGAAGCCGTCGTCGTCGATTGCCTGATGGCGCTGCTGGCGACGACCTACCCGCGCGACAGGCTGACGATCATTCCGGTCAACGACCGCTCGACCGACAACACCCGCGCGCTGATCGACGAGGTCCAGGCGCTCGCGCCCGACCTCATCCAGCCGTTTCACCGCGAGAACGGCAAGCCGGGCAAGGCGGCCGCACTGAAGGATGCGCTGCGCTTCATCCGCGGCGACATCATGGTGGTGTTCGACGCCGACTACCTGCCGCGTCCGGGGCTGCTGAAGGAACTCGTCGCACCGTTCTTCGATCCGGAAGTCGGCGCGGTGATGGGCCGCGTCGTACCGCAGAACGCCGACAGCAACCTGCTCGCGCGGCTGCTCGACCTCGAGCGCGCGGGCGGCTACCAGGTCAACCAGCAAGCCCGCAACAACCTCAACCTGGTACCGCAGTACGGCGGCACGGTCGGCGGCATCCGCAAGGGTGCGCTCGACGCGGTGGGTGGCTGGCGCGACGACACGCTCGCCGAGGACACCGACATGACCTATCGCCTGCTGCTGAGCGACTGGCGCACCGTCTACCTGAATCACGCCGAATGTTATGAGGAAGTGCCCGAGCGCTGGGCCGTGCGAGCGCGTCAATTGACGCGCTGGGCGAAAGGCCACAACCAGACGCTGCTGCGCTATCTGGTTCCGGTACTGCGCAATCCGCTGATCTCGCGGCGCTGCCGGCTGGACGGCGCGCTGCTGCTCGGCGTGTTCGTGATGCCCGCGCTCCTCGCAGTCGCATGGGGCGCCGCGCTCGCGCTGTACCTGTTCAACGGCGTCAACTCGACCGCGCTCGGCCTGATCGTGTCGCTGTTCGCGCTGTTCTCGTTCAGCACCTTCGGCAACTTCGGCGTGTTCTTCGAGATCGTCGTCGCGGCCCGGCTCGACGGCCGCGCGACGCGGCTGCGGCTCGTGCCGGTCAACGTCGTCGGCTTCTGCGTGACGATCGCGGCCGTCGTCTCCGCGCTATGGGGACTCACGCTCGACGCCGCATTCCGCCGCGAACTGAAATGGGACAAGACCGAGCGTTTTCGCCGGCAACTGAAACCGGAGCGATGATCGATGACGACCTTCAATGTGATGGTGCCGGTGGCCGGCGTGCTCAGCCTGCCGTTCCTGCCGATGCTGCATGAACTGATCCGGCGCAGCGACGTCGCGGCCCTGCCGATCGGCGACGGTCCGTTCGTCGATCAGGCATTGCTCGCCACGCGATGGCACGACGCACTGCGGGCATACGCGGCCGGCGAACCGCCGGCCGACCCGTCCGCCGCACCGCCCTGGCAAGCACTCGGGCTGGCCGTACAGCACGCCGACACGATCCACGTCGCGCACGACGAGCATCGCGACGGCGTGCTCCATGCCGATCGCACGATCACGCTCGACGGCGGCGCCCGCGCGGCGTACGCGTTCGCCGACGAGCGCATCGACATTCGCGCCGGCGCGACGATCGGCGCGCTTGCGCACGCACCGCGGATCGACGTCGACGGTGCGGTACTGCGCGGCGTCGTGGTCGGCGGCACGGTGCACCTGCACGGCGCCGGCGGTTTCGCGTCCCTGTACGGCGAACCGATCGTCTTCGGTGCCGCGCCGAGTGCGCGACCCGCCAGCGTGCCGGCGGCGCCGCGCCGCGCGATCTCGCTCACCCGCCACTTCGCGTCGCTGCCGCACCGCTTCCTGCACGGCCGCTACCTGGTGCATTGCGACGTTCGCCTGCCCGCGCACACGGTCGTGCAAGGCAACCTCATCGTCGACGGCACGCTCACGCTCGGCGAAGGCTGCGTGCTGCGCGGCAGCGTCAAGGCGCATCGCGTCGAACTCGAACGTCATGCGTTGCTGCACGGCGCCGTGTTCGCGCGCGACGACGTGCTGCTCGCGAACGCGAGCTGCATCGACGGCGTCGTGTCGGCCGGCGGCCTGCTGCGGCTGACCGGTGCGCGCATCGGTGTCGCCGGCCATCCTGTCAGCGCGTGCGCGCGCGATGTCTCGGTCGTCGGTCACGCATGCGTGCATGGCGACCTCGTCGCGTGGCGCAGCGGCTGGTTCCACGCATCCCGTTAAGGAGCGCCTTCATGTCCGATCGCCCCTGCCATCGCGGCCCGCGCGTGCCGGTTGCCACCCTCGCGGTGCTGTGCGGCGTCGCCTTCGGTACGCCACCGGTACTGGCGGCACTGCCGGACGACGCCGCCGCGCCGCCCGTGCAGTCGCCCGACGTTCCCACCGTCATCACGCCGCGGCCGCGCGACGAATCCACATTCGTACGCGTCAGCGCCGACGGCCTGCCGGACGGCGTGCCGCTCGCCGAGTTCACGCCTGACGATACGAACCGGCCGCCGCTGCCCGACGCAATCGTCACACATGTCCAGGCGCCGCAAGAAAAACATACCGAACTGTCGCTCGGCTATTCGAGCGCACACCTGACGCACGGCTACGGCGACTGGTACGGCGTGCATCTGCGCGGGGTCTATCAGGACGGCGGGCGTACCGTGCTCGGCGAGCTCGCGCAACTGCACCGCTTCGGCGAGAACACGCAGCTCGGCGCACTGACCTACGTGCAGGACTTCAACCCCGACTGGTTCGGCGGCATCGGCTTCGCCGGCACCACGTCAGGGACGATCCTGCCGAGCGCACGCGTCGACCTGTCGATCAATCGCAAGCTATTGTCGAATCGTTCGCTGGTCGTGTCGCTGGGCGCCGGCTACGCGTGGAACCGCAGCGGCCATCGAGACCAGCTCTATCACGCCGGCCTGATCTGGTACGCGCTGCCGAAATGGATCTTCGAGGCCGGCACGAACTACACGGTCGATTCGCCCGGATCGGTCAAGGCACCGGCCTATTACGGCGCCGTCACCTACGGCGAAGTCGGCAAGAGCGTGATCGTGCTGCGCGGCGGGTTCGGCCGCGAGGCCTATCAGGTCACTGGCTCCGGCTCGCAGATCGCCGATTTCCGCAGCCACGAGATCGACGCGAAATGGCGCTACTGGTTCACGCGCAAGTGGGGAACGCAGATCGAGTTCGACTACTATCACAACCCTTACTACTCACGGATCGGCGGCGAGCTGAGCGTGTTCTATCGCTGGTAGTCGGGCGGGCGCCATGCAGACGCACCCCGTCCGTCCTCCCGCCGACCGTTCGCTGCGGATTCATGCCTATCCGCAGCGCTGGCTGTCGTCGATCGCACTGCTGACGCCTGCGCTGTACGCGTTGCTGTGGGCCGACCTGCCGATCGCCTGGCGCTACTGGCGCGCGGTGATGACCTGGGGCGCGCACCAGATCGACCCGGCGCTCCACGTGATCGTGATCGGCTATCCGCCCGACGCGCCGCGCGTGCCGCTGCTGTCGATCGACATCGCCGCGCGCATGCCCGGCGGCGTGCTGCTGGCGTCCACCGCGGCGCTCTGCGCAATCGGCTTCGCCGCGTCCTTTGTGCGCCACAGGAATTGGCTGCCTGTTGCATATCTGTTACGAATTGCAAGCTTCACCCAGTTGCTGATTTGCGTCTATTTCTGGCTCGCGCCCGGCACGTTCCCGTATGTCCCGCTGCTGCATCTGCGCGACATGTTCGTGCTGCACGGCGCGGCGATCGCGATGATCCCGCTGGTGATGGCGGCGTTGTACTACCCGCTCGATTTCTCGCTGCTGCAGAAGGCCCTCGCATCGGTGCTGGTGCTCGGCTACTTCGTCTTCGCGCTGCCGTTCGTGATGCTGCTGCACGCGGTGATCATCCATCACGGCTCGCTGCTGTTTCTGCCGTTCTGCTATTTCCTGCTCGGCGGACCGCTGCTGATCGGCCTGCTGGTCACGCTCTACACCTACTGCGCGAGCTGGCCCGGTGCGCTGACGAACGGCTCCGATTCCGTCTGCTGATTTCGCTCGCAAACGCGCCGTATCAGCGATGAAACGAATCCATTGCGTTTGCCGCCATGCCGCGCGACTCGCGTCACATGAAGCCAGCAGGACCGGGCCTCCTGGGCAAATGGCACGTTGTTCGCTTCACTCAATACGTCGCATCGAGTCCTCTCGTCGACGACGACAGCGCGGCGTACCGACGCGTCTTGTTGGTCCGGCTGTCGTCGACAGGTGCCGCTCGATGTCCGACGCACCGGACAACCGCACACACCTACGGGGCAGGATTGGTCGACCTGGCGGCTCGCGTATCGCGACCGCCGCGCGCCCCCCATTCCTTGAGCGAGGAGTACACCATGTTGGCAAAGTCAGGCAAGTTCTTGCGGATCCTGTTCGCGTTGTTCGCGCTCGCGTTCGCATTCAGTCCGGGCGGCGTTCAGGCAGCCACCAACCAGCTCATCCTGCTGGTGCCGAATACGCTGACGTTGCCCGATCCGCGCGTGTCCGCATGGCTCGACACCGCACAGGAGGAAGGGCTGCAGATCACGGTGATGACCGACAGCCAGTTCATGGCGGCCGGCGCGTCGCTGTCGCAGTATCCCGGCCTGATCCTGCCCGACCAGGTGCATACGACGGCCGACGACACGCTCGTCACGGCGATCCAGAACTATGCGCTGAACGGCGGCAAGGTCATGCTCGTCTACGATTTCGGCGTGCTGAATTCGGCCGGCTTCTACGTGAGCCCGAAATCTCGTTTCAGCAACATGGTCGGTGTGGACTACGTACTGTATGACCAATTGGGCGGCAACATGATCGGTCTCGGCAACGTGACCGGCATGAGCAGCTGGCTGCGCACGCTCCAGGTGCCTCCCGGCAAGTCGATGACGTGGACCACGACGGCTTCGACCACGACGACCGCCAGCGTCATGGCCGCGGCGACCACCAGCAACGCGAAGACGAACAATTCGTCGAAGCAGACGACCGGCACCGCGCTCTATCTGTCCGGCAGCCCGTCGAACCCCGGCGGCCTCGCCAACTACAACCATGGCGCATGGTTCCAGTACGACACGTCGCCTTCAGGCAGCGGCGTGCTGAACCAGACGGCCCCGAAGCTGACCGGCGTTGCGAACGGCAAGCAGGTGAAGTCCGGCACGTATAGCGCCAACTCGCTCGTCAGCACGACGACCGGCAAGGCCGCCACCACGCTCGCGTCGACCATGGCGACGACCACCGACACGCTCGAAGGCATCTCCGGCTACGTGTACGGTTTCCTGACCTATCCGAGCTTCGTCACGCAGGGGACGTACACCGGCACGACGATCCTGACCTCGCCGACGTTCGGGCTGGTGTCCGGCTACAACACGTACGGCAACGGCGGCGTACTGTTCGTCAACCTGCCGCTCGCCTACCTCGACGGCCAGACCGACGGCATGCTGATTCACGGCTACCTGCATTATTTCGGCACGCAGATGCTGAACCTGCCGTCGCTGTCGCCGCTGCCGAAGGCGATGGCCGGGCTGGTGTTCAACTGGCACTTCTGCGCGGGCGACCAGATCCAGCCGGCGCTCCAGCTGAAGAACCTCGGCGTGTGGAACAACGGACCGTTCTCGCTCGTGATCACGGCCGGCCCCGACGAAGCGGCCTTCGGCGACGGCGACGGTGTGAACCTCGCCAACAACCCCACCGCGCTGAATCTCGTGAAGTATTTCCTGAGCAAGGGCCATCACGTCGGCAGCCACGGCGGCTGGATTCACGACTACTGGGGGGCAAATGCCAGCGAAACGAACGCGAGCACGTTCACGCAGTACCTGGTGATGAACCATCAGGCCATCCAGGCTGCGACGGGCCAGCCGGACGTCGAATACGCGGCGCCGGAAGGCAACACGCCGACCTGGTCGGTCAACTGGCTCGAAGCCAACGGCTTCAACGGGTACTACTTCACCGGCCACACCGGCTCGGCGCCGACCCGCGCATATCGCAACGGCGCGCTGCTGAACCCGGGCCTGTGGGCTTACCCGGTGATGCCGTTCGGCAAGTACGCGACGTTCGAGGAGTTCCAGCAGTATGCGGTTCCGACGAGCGACGTGAACAACTGGTACGCAGCCCTGATGAACTTCGTCGTCGCGAACCGCACGAGCCGGCTGATCTATGCGCACCCGCTTGGCGCGTCGTCCTATACGTCGACACTGTCGGCGATCTTCTCGCAGGCGAATACGCTGAAGCTGCTCGGTCAGTTCAAGTGGTACACGATGAGTGACATCACGATCTTCGATCGTGCACGCCTGAACGTCACGTGGACGGCTACCGACACGGGCAGCGGCTGGGCATTCGCCGCCAGCCACCCGACCAGCCTCGCGAACATGACCTGGCTGCTGCCGAAGAAGTCGTTCGCGCTGCCGTTGATCACGCAGGGTATCGGCAGTGTCGTCATCACCGATTCGACGTACTGGCTCGTCACCGCGAACAGCGGCACCAGCTTCAAGTTCTCCAGCGCCAAGGTGAACTGAGCCGAACCGTCGACACCCCCGCCGGCGCGCGACGCGGCCAACGCCGCGCCCGGCGGACATTGCGCAGGACCACCGCGCAGGAGCCCCCGATCATGAACCGGCCCGCGCTTTCCCCGGCCGCACGCGCACGCGTGGCGGCCATCGCCCGGCTATGCCGCCTGTGGTGCGTTGCCTGCTGTGTCTCGGCATCCGGCTTCGCGCTGCACGCGAGCGCCGCCGAACTCCAGCTCAACGGACTGTACCAGCGCCCCGACGGCGCGATCACCGTGCGCCTGAATGGCGCCGGTATCGATCCATATTTTGCGGCGAAGGCGTTACTCGCCGCCGCCGATGCCGGGCTTGACGCCCATCAGGCCGCACTCGCGTGGATCGCGTGGCTGCTGCCGCGTCAGCGCCCCGACGGTGGCTTCGATCGCTACTGCGTGAAGAGCGGCCAGTACAGCACATGCGCGGAGGCCGACGCCGACGACTCGATGATGGCGACGTGGATCGAATTGCTCTCCCGCTTCGCGCCGCCCGACGGGATGCCCGCCGCGTGGGAACTCAGCCTGAACCGCGCGGGCGCGCATCTCGACACGCTGCTCAGCAAGCCCGCCGGCGTCTATCAGATCTCGTCGACGCTGCACGTCGCGCTGCTGATGGACAACGTCGAGGTACACAGCGCGTTCCAGGCGCTCGCCGCGTACTACGTCCGGCATGCCGACTACTCGCACGCGGGCCCGTGGAGCCAGCGCGCCGACCGGCTCTCGTCCGCGATCCTGAAGGTGTTCTGGCGCGGCACGCAATCCGGCTTTCGCGCGAGCACGCAGCGCATCAGCGACACGAGCTTCTATCCGGCGAAAGTCGCACAGATCTTCCCGCTCCTGTCGGGGATTCAGGTTCCCGACCAGTCGAACGAGACGATCTACGCGCAATGGATGCAGAAATACGGCAAGACCTGGCTGCAACTGGCCGGCAGCGATTATCCATGGGGCTTGATTGCGCTGGTCGCATTCAAGATGAACGACTGGAGCACGGTCGCCTGCTGGCATGCGCGCTCGGGCCCGTACCGGCATGGCGCGCACTGGAACGTACTGGAGGAATCGCTTTATCTCGCATTCGAAAGCAGGATGGCCGACCCCGTCGCGCCCGCCCAGTGCGGCTTCACGACGGCGGAGGCGACGGAGACTGCGTCGCGCTGACACAGCGTGCATGCGGCCCAGGAGAATTTACAGGGAAGGAGACGTGTCATGTGTGGCATCGTCGGCGCGGTCGCGCAACGGGACATCGTCCCGATTCTGATTGAAGGTCTGCGCCGCCTCGAGTATCGCGGCTACGACTCATGTGGCGTGGCGACCGTCGTCGACGGCCAGGCGCGACGGGAGCGCAGCATGTCGCGCGTCGCCGATCTCGATGCGCACGTGCGCAGCGCCGGCCTGACCGGCAGCACCGGCATCGCCCACACGCGCTGGGCGACCCATGGCGCGCCCGCAACCTGCAACGCGCACCCGATCTTCTCTCGCGACGAGATCGCGCTCGTGCACAACGGCATCATCGAAAACCATGAAACGTTGCGCAAGCAACTGTCCGACGAACACTACGAATTCGACGGCCAGACCGACACCGAAGTCGTCGCCCACCTGATCCACAGCAAGTATCGCGGCGACCTGCTCACCGCCGTACGCGATGCGACGTCGCAGCTTCACGGCGCCTACGCGATCGCGGTGTTCAGCAAACACGAGCCGCAGCGGCTGATCGGCGCGCGGGCCGGCTCGCCGCTCGTCGTCGGCGTGAAGGATGGCGAATGCTTTCTCGCGTCCGATGCGCTCGCGCTTGCCGGCATCACCGACCGCTTCATCTTTCTCGAGGAAGGCGACATCGTCGAGTTGACGCCGGGTGGCGTGCGGGTGCTCGATCGCACCGGTGCGCCGATCGAGCGCGCGATACAGACCGTTTCGTCCGCACAGGGTGTGGTCGAACTCGGGCCGTACCGGCACTTCATGCAGAAGGAAATTTTCGAGCAACCGCAGGCCGTGGCCGCGACCATCCCGGACGCGGGGCTGTTCGATCCGGCCGTATTCGGCCCGGATGCCGCGCGCGCGTTCGAGCAGATCGACAACGTGCTGATTCTCGCGTGCGGCACGAGCCATTATTCCGGTCTGACCGCGCGCCGCTGGCTCGAAACGATCGCGCGCATACCCGCGCAGGTCGAGATTGCGAGCGAGTACCGTTACAGCGATGCGCTCGCGATGCCGAACACGCTGGTGGTCAGCGTGTCGCAATCCGGCGAGACCGCCGACACGCTCGCCGCGCTCAAGTACGCGCAGGCGCTCGGCCATATCGACACGCTGGCGATCTGCAACGTGCCGACCAGCGCGATGATGCGTCAGACCGGCCTGCGCTTCCTGACGCGGGCCGGCCCGGAAATCGGCGTCGCGTCGACCAAGGCGTTCACGACGCAGCTCGTCGCGCTATTCATTCTTGCCGTCACGCTCGGACGGCTGCGCGGCTACGTCGACGACGCGCAGCTCGCGCGCTACACGACGCAGCTGCGGCGGCTGCCCGGTGCGCTCGAAGACGTGCTCGGGCTGGAGCCGCAGATCGAGCGCTGGGCGGCGGAATTCTCGCAGCACGAAAACGCGCTGTTTCTCGGGCGCGGGCTGCACTACCCGATCGCGCTCGAAGGTGCGCTGAAGCTGAAGGAGATTTCGTATATCCACGCGGAAGCGTATCCGGCGGGTGAGCTGAAACACGGGCCGCTCGCACTCGTGACGCACACGATGCCGGTTGCGACGATCGCGCCGAACGACGCGTTGCTCGAAAAGCTCAAGTCGAACATGCAGGAAGTGCGGGCGCGTGGCGGGCAGCTTTACGTGTTCGCCGATGCGGATACGCGGATCGACAACGGCGAAGGCGTGTCCGTGCTGCGGATGCCGGATTACTACGGGCTGTTGTCGCCGATCCTGCACGTCGTGCCGTTGCAATTGCTCGCGTATCACGCGGCGTGCTTGCGCGGTGCGGATATCGACAAGCCGAGGAATCTGGCGAAATCGGTGACGGTGGAGTGATGTGCTTGCGTCACCCGGGCGGGCTCGCGACGGTCATCAATTGATCAAGCTGGCCCGCCCTACACGACTCGAACGTGTGACCTACGGCTTAGAAGGCCGTTGCTCTATCCAGCTGAGCTAAGGGCGGTCGGGGAGAAAAGACACGGCCTGACGCGGACCGCATTCGGTGCCGGGCTTTCGAGCAGCAGCGACAGCACCGCCAAACCCAAAGCCCCGAAACAAAACGGGCCCGGTACGAAACCGAGCCGGAAATTATACCCGATCATCGCGTTACATCACGCGAATCGGGCCGTCACAGCCTCAAACCGGCTGCGGATGCAGCATGAACCAGCCGAGACAGAACACGCCGGCGATCACGCAATACACGCCGAACGACGCGAGCCGGCCGCGCCCTTCGAAATAGCGCATCAGGAACCGCACGCTCAGGTACGCGGCAATCGCCGTCAGCACGCCACCGAGCAGTGCATCGGCGAGCTGGTCGCGAGCATGGAACAGCTTCGGCAGTTCGAGCACACCCGCCGCGAAGATGATCGGCGTGCCGAGCAGGAACGAAAACTCCGCCGCCTTCTCCGCCGTGAGCCCTGCGGCATTGCCGGCGATCATCGTCAGCCCGCTGCGCGAGAAACCCGGAATCAGTGCGCCGATCTGCGCGAGACCCACGAAGAACGCCTGCTTGAACGTCATCTTCTCGGGCGCCTGGTGCGCGCGGCTGCGCTGGATGCGATCGCCGAGCCACAGCAGCACGCCGTTCACGATCAGCGCGATCGCGACGATCCGCAGATCGTGGAACACACGTTCGATTCGCTTCTCGAGCAGCAGCCCGACGATGCCGGTCGGAATCGTACCGATGATGAGCGCCCACATCAGGTGGCCGTCGTCATTCTTGCGGCCGCCGAGCTGCGCGAAGAAACCGCTGATCAGCGCGATCCAGCGCGCGCGGAAGTACCACAGCAGCGCCAGCGCGGTGCCGAGGTGCAGCGCGACGAGGAACGGCAGCAGTTGCGGCGCGTGCTTGTCGATATGCATGCCGAACAGCGCCGGCACGAGCAGCGTATGGCCCAGGCTGCTGACGGGGAAGAGTTCGGTGACGCCCTGCAGGACGCTCAGGAATACCAGAAACCAGAGACTCACGCGTCGGTCCTTTTAGTCGAGATTAAGCGGGAAGAAAGACGGACGACGCGATGCGCGTCCGAAAAAACGCGCCCCGATTATGCCGAGCCAGGATTACTGCGCCAAGGCATTTGGCAGGTTATTGCGGCAATGCACACAAACGCTTGCAATTTGTAAGCGCACAGAAAGCAAAAAGCCCGCCATTTGCATGGCGGGCCTGTCGACTTCGGCAGGAATTGCCGTCAGCGGCCGAGCTGATAGAAAAATAATACCGTGCTGCCGGTGAACATGCCGAACAGTGCGATACCCATTGCCATTGCCAGATCCATGGCCCCCTCCTCGAAGTGTCATGACCCGGCAACATCACCGGTTTAGATGCATTATCCAGACCGTTGAGAATGTTAAAAACTCGCAATTTCCCGAGAAGGGTTTTCCCCGAGCGGCCGCGGCCCGATAATGGAACGCGCGTTGCTCCGTCCACCCGCCCAATCCGATTCGCCATGCCGATCTTCCAGCAACACGACATCCACGAACTTCACGCCGGCCCGTCGCTCGTCCGGGTCGCTCCGCAATTCGGCGGCCGCCTGCTGTCCTGGCACGTCGACGGCGAACCGATCATCTTCTGGCCGGAAACGGCCGACTGGAGCAACCTCGCCCGCGTGCGCGGCGGCAATCCGCTGCTGTTCCCGTTCCTTGGCCGCCACCGTGTCGACGGAGAACTCGGCCGCTGGCGCGATGCCGCCGGCGTGGTCCGCGACCTGCCGATGCACGGCTTCGCGCGCGATCTGCCGTTCGACGCGCGTCCGTCGGCCGACGGGTGCGCGCTGTCGATGACGCTAGACGCGAACGACGCGCTGCGCGCGAGCTACCCGTTCGATTTCCGGTTCGAGACGACCTACCGGCTGGCCGACGCGCACACGCTCGACGTCGCGCTGACGACGACCAATCGCGGCGACACACCGCTGCCCTACTACGCCGGCCACCACTTCTATTTCGCGCTGCCGCATGGCGAACGCGCCGAAACCACGCTCGAACTGCCGCCGACCCGCAGTTGCCAGCAGCGCCCGGACGGCTCGATCAGCCCGCTCGAACCCGGCGAAGCGCAGTACCGCCTCGACGATCCGGACATCGTCGACCGCTTCCACTGCCTCGACGGCGAACCGTCCGCGCCGGTGCGCATCGTGATGCCGGGCCGCCGCCGCACGATCGAGATTGCGCTCGACGTGCCGGGCTCGATCCCGTGGTACGCGGTCACGACCTGGACCGAAAAACCGGATTCCGACTTCTACTGCGTCGAGCCGTGGCTCGGCCTGCCCGATGCGATCCACAACGGCCTCGGGCTGCGCATGCTCGCGCCGGGCGCGACCGAAACGGCCACGCTGCGCATTCGCGTGCGCCCGCTCGCCGGCTGATACGCGGCGCGCCAAACCGGCGCGCGACGGCCCCGGCAACGGCCCAAACTGCGGTGCGCGGGTCGAACCCGTTAAAATCGGACGTTTTGTGTTGCCTGCCGCGTCACCCGCGGCAGGGTTTTGCGAGGTTCAATGTTCGGAACAACAACGAAGCGACTCTTCGCAGCCGCCTGCGCCGCCCTGCTCGTCGCGTGCGGCTCCGCGCCCGTCGGCCCCGGGTTCTATCGCGTCGAGCGTGGCGACACGCTCTACAAGATCGCGCGTGACAACCGCACGTCAGTGCAGAACGTCGTGCGCTGGAACCAGATGACGAACCCCGATGCGATCGAAGTCGGCCAGGTGCTGCGCGTCGCGCCGCCGCCCGGCACGACGACCGCATCGACGCCGTCGACCACCGGCACCGGCAGCGCCGGCCGCGCGCGCCCCGCACCATCCGCGCCGGTTGAATCGGCCGTCAAGCCGGCCACGAGCATTTCGCTGATCTGGCCGGCGGCCGGCAATGTGGTCCGCACGTTCGACGGCTCGAAATCGAAGGGGATCGACATCGCGAACTCGCCGGGCACGCCGGTGGTCGCAGCCGCGCCGGGTGTCGTGGTCTATGCCGGTAACGGGCTGCGCGGCTACGGCAACCTGATCATCCTGAAGCACAACGCCGACTACCTGACCGCCTACGCGCATAACCGCGCGCTACTGGTGAAGGAAGGCCAGTCGGTGACACAGGGGCAGTCGATCGCGGAAATGGGCAACAGCGACAGCGATCGCGTCGCGCTGCATTTCGAGCTGCGCTACGGCGGCCGGTCGATCGACCCGTCGCGCTACCTGCCGTCGCGCTGAGCGCACGACGGACGACACGCGATGCCGGCACGCATCGCGTGCCGTCGCGGCGAAACACGAAAATGATTGAGTCAGCGCTTGCGCAGACGTCCGGTGAAACGGCCGGACAGCGGATCGACGTGACGAGCAAACGCCACCAGCACACCGATTCCGATCAGGCTGAACCCCGCAGCTATCAGAAGCAAATCCATGGTCACATCACTGTTTTGACTTGATCTTATGCGTCATTGTGGAATCGTGCACTGAGCCGTGGCTATTGGACGAGTCCGAACATTCCCTACCAGCAGACACCATTGTGGATTCGTCTGCGTGAAAACCTGATGTAAGCCGTGCGCCCGACGCCACGATCGACACCCAGGAGACACTGCGATGCTGCCCGCCGCCAACCGCTACGACGAACTGCTCTCCCGCTTCCAGTGGGACATTCCGGCCCGCTACAACATCGGCGTGGACGTCTGCGACAAATGGGCCGACGGCAGCGGTCGCCTCGCGTTGATCTACGAAACGGCGCAGGGCGACGTGTTCCGCCTCACGTTCGACGACTTGAAGAATGCTTCTAACCGGCTCGCGAACAGCTTTACGCGCGCCGGCCTGCGACGCGGCGACCGGATCGGTATCTTTCTCGCACAAGGGCCCGAAACGGCCATTGCACACCTCGCCGCGTACAAGCTCGGTGCAATCGCGGTGCCGCTCTTCACGCTGTTCGGCGTCGATGCGCTCGAATACCGGCTCGCGAACAGCGAGGCGGCCGCGCTCGTCACCGACGCGGCCGGCTACGCAAAAATCGCACCGCTGCGCGCGCAGCTGCCGGCGCTGCATACCGTCTACTGCGTCGGCGACGATGCCCCCGACGCGCCGGGCGTGCTGCGTTACGACGCGGCGCTCGCCGCCGAAACGCCGGATTTCGTGGCGGCCGACACGGCCGCCGACGATCCGGCGGTGATCATCTACACGTCCGGCACGACGGGCAAACCGAAAGGCGCGCTGCACGCCCATCGCGTGCTGCTCGGCCACCTGCCGGGCGTCGAGATGTCGCAGCAATGCTTCCCGCGCGACGCGCGCCTGTTCTGGACGCCGGCCGACTGGGCGTGGATCGGCGGCCTGCTCGACGTGCTGCTGCCGTCATGGCATCACGGCGTGCCGGTGCTCGCGCGCCGCTTCGAGAAGTTCGACGGCGACGCGGCGTTCGCGTTGATGGCCCGGCACGGCGTCACGCATGCGTTCCTGCCGCCCACCGCGTTGAAGCTGATGCGCGCCGTGGAGCGGCCGCGCGAACGCTACGCGCTGTCGCTGAAATCGGTCGCGAGCGGCGGCGAGTCGCTCGGCACCGAACTGACGGCCTGGGGGCGCGACGCGCTCGGCGTGACGATCAACGAGTTCTACGGGCAAACCGAGTGCAACATGGTGCTGTCATCGTGCGCGGCGCTGTTCGACGCGCAGCCCGGTGCGATCGGCAAGGCAGTGCCCGGTCATGCGGTCGCGATCGTCGACGCGAACGGCACGCCGCTGCCGCCGGGCGTCGAAGGTCGCATCGCGGTGCGCCGTCCCGACCCGGTGATGTTCATCGAATACTGGCGCAACGCGGATGCGACGCGCGACAAGTTCGCGGGCGACTACCTGCTCACCGGCGATACAGGCACGATCGACGCCGACGGCTTCGTGCGCTTCGTCGGCCGCGACGACGACGTGATCACGAGCGCCGGCTACCGGATCGGCCCGGGCCCGATCGAGGACTGCCTGCTCACGCATCCGGCGGTGCGGATGGCGGCCGTCGTCGGCGTGCCGGACGCGACGCGCACCGAGATCGTCAAGGCGTTCGTCGTGCTGAATCCCGGCCACATCGGCGACGACGCGCTCGTGCTCGCGCTGCAGGCACACGTGCGCACGCGGCTCGCCGCACACGAGTATCCGCGCGCGATCGCGTTCGTCGACAGCCTGCCGATGACCGCGACCGGCAAGATCGTGCGCCGCGCACTGCGCGACGCGTGAACCGCCCGCCGGCGGCTCGGCCCGTGCGGCCGGATGGTTTATAGTGGCGCCACGCAGTTTTTCCAAGAAACCGATGTCCTCTGATCACCAATCCGCCGCGGGCGCGTCGCACAGCCCGCTCTACGCCAAGCTCCTCGGCGAGACCGCCAAGATCGACTGGTGCGATCTCGAACGCTTCTTCGCGCAGGGCAAGCTGCTGTCCGTCGCGCGCGACCTCGATCTCGTCAGCGTCGCGGAAGCGGTCGCCAGCGACGATGCCGAGCAGGTCACGCGCTGGCTGTCGGCCGGCCTCGTCGCACGCATGCCGGCCGAAACGGCCGCCGACTACGCGGCGCGCAACCCGGAGCTGTGGGCGGTCGTCGTCTCGCCGTGGGTCTGCGTGCAGGAACGCGCCTGACGCGTCCGCCATGTCCGAATCCGCGTTACCGCACGGCGCCGGCGCCGGCTCGGCCACCGTCACGCACCGGCGCGTCCTCGCGCTCGCCTTCCCGATCGTCCTTGCGAACCTGACCCAGCCGATCCTTGGCGCCGTCGACACGGCCGTCGCCGGTCACCTCGACGGCGCGCAGTATCTGGGCGGCGTCGCGCTCGGCGGGCTGTTCTTCAATTTCGTGTTCTGGGGTTTCGGCTTCCTGCGGATGGGAACGACCGGTCTCGTCGCACAGGCGCATGGCGCCGGCGACACCGCCGGGATTCGCCTGAACCTGCTGCGCGCGCTGATCGTCGCATTCGCGCTCGGCACAGCCGTGCTCGCGCTGCAGGTGCCGCTGCTGTCGTTCGCGCTGTCCGCGCTTGGCGGCAGCGATGCCGTCCGCGCAACGGCGCTCGCGTACAGCCATGCGCGGATCTGGAGCGCGCCTTTCGCGCTCGCGAACTATGTCGTGCTCGGCTACCTCCTCGGCGTGCAGCGCGTGCGGCTCGCGCTCGTCGCGCAGGTGTTCATCAACGCGGTGAACATCGGCGCCGTCCTGCTCTATGTGTACGGCTTCGGCTGGGGCATCGCCGGCATCGGCGCCGCAACCGCCACCGCGGATGCCTGCGGTTTCGCGCTCGGCGCGTGGATCCTGTGGCGGCTGCGCCCGCGCGGCCTTGCGCCGATCGCGGTACGCGCGCTCGCCGACCGCGTCGCGCTCAAACGGCTGATCGCGCTCAATCGCGACATCTTCCTGCGCACGCTGTGCCTGCTCGGTGCGTTCGGCTGGTTCGCGCACCTCGGTGCGAAACAGGGCGACGCGACGCTTGCGGCAAACGCACTGCTGCTGAATTTCCAGACCTTCATGGCCTATGGCCTCGACGGCTTCGCGCATGCGGCCGAGGCGCTCGTCGGCGCGGCGGCCGGCGCGCGCGACCGCCGCGCATTCCGGCAGGCCGTACGCGTCACGCTGCTCTGGTCGGCACTCGGCGCGCTGCTGTTCGCGCTCGTCTACTGGGCGGCGGGCGGCTGGATCGTCGCGCGCCTGACCGATCAGGCCGAGATCCGCGCCGTCGCGCTGCGCTACCTGCCGTGGGCTGCGATCTCGCCGATCGTGTCGGTCTGGGGCTTCCTGCTCGATGGCGTCTTCATCGGCGCCACGCAGACGCAATCGCTGATGCGCGCGATGATCGTGTCGTTCTCGATCTTCATCGCGGCCACGCTCGCCGCCGTCGGCACGTTCGGCAATCACGGCCTCTGGTTCGCGCTGCTGCTGTTCATGGCCGCGCGCGGGGCGACGCTTGCGCGCTACCTGCCCGGGCTGCTGCGACGCATCGGCGCCGACGCGCAGGCGACGTCCACCGCCCACGCGTGACGGCGGGCCCGGCTGTTACTGCGTCGGTTTCGGCGGCGGCGCGTCGAGCATCGACGGCGGCGTCATGTCGGTCGGCACGCCGTGATAGTCGGCCGGATCTTCCGGCGGGTGGCCGCGGCGAGCCTGATGTGGGTCGCTGCCGCAGCCGGCGAGGAAGGACGCGGCCAGCACGGCCAGCATGAAACGGGTCATCGGGTATGGCTCCGGAAAACGGTGCGCCCATCGCGCGCCGGGACCGCGCCGAGTCTAGCGGAAATCCGCTTTCAGGGTCGCGCCGCGCATGTCCTACTATGTACGCATGGCGCTGTGCCGTGGAAAGGAGGCTGCCATGTCGTCTGAAGAAATTGCGGGCCTGATCGGCCTGTTCATTGGCCTGATGGTGCTGGTCGCGCTGTCGTACTTCGAGTCGCGCGAATACAAGCGTAGCCATGACGGCGAAGGGATGATCCACCACTGGATGGCGGAACATCACCTGCTCGACTGGCGGCGCAAGCACTGAGCAAGCCGTCCTGCAGTCCGGCCCGTATCGAACCCGGGCCGCCCGGAAACGTGCCGTCCCGCGGCACGCCGGAAACCGCACACTCCAGAAATTATCAGGGCCGAATGTAAAAACGCCGTCGCATGGCCATGGCCGCACGACGGCGTTCGCTTGCGCGCGCCCGCAACGGGCGCGATGCGGTTCAGACGGCTCAGCCCAGGAAGTGGCGGGCGTAGCGCGCGTTGATGTCGGACAGGCGGAACAGCGTCAGGAAATCCGCGCAGTTGAAGTCGGGATCCCAGGCCGGTGCGCCGCAAATCTTCGCGCCGAGACGCAGGTAGCCCTTGATCAGCGGCGGCGGCGCGACGACGGTGCCCGTTTGCAGCTCGTCGACCGGCAGTGCCGTGTGCGGGAACGCGCGGTACTCGGGCGCCGTCAGCGAACCGGCCGACAGCGACTGGTACAGGTTCGCCGCATAGTGGCCGCCGTCGGCCATCGACACGCTCGCGCAGCCGAGCATCGTCTCGTAGCCGTTCTGCATCATGTACGCGCCGAGGCCGCCCCACAGCGCCATGATGACGGCGCCGCTGCGGTAGTCGCTGTGCACGCACGAGCGACCGACCTCGACCATCTTGCCGCGCAGGTGTGTGAGGCGCGACAGGTCGAATTCGCCTTCGGCGTACAGGCGGCCGACGCGCGCTGCCTGGTGCGGCGGCAGCACGCGGTACGTACCGACAACTTTCAACGTGTCGAGATCGCGAACCAGCAGGTGGTCGCAGTACGCGTCGAACGGATCGACGTCGAGACCGGACGGGCCGCTGACCTGCGCGCCCATCTCTTCGGCGAACACGCTGTAGCGCAGGCGCTGGGCTTCGCGCAATTCGTCTTCCGTGCGCGCCCATGCGGCGCGCAGGCGATACTCCGATGTGACGGTTTCACTGGCACGCGGCAGGTGGCGCCGCGACGTGTCGAGGGGCAGCGAGGCAAAAGGGAGCGTAGGCGTCGGCAGTTCTCGCATTAGGCTTTCCTGGTCGTAAGGAATAAGGCGACATGCCCGCCAATGTAGTAATCGGCCGTGACCGTTATGTGGCACGACCGTGTCCTTTCAATGACGTGTCGCCGAATTGACTTTAGCAGAAAGCTTGCGAAACCGTATGATGAATCCCTTCAAACCCATTCAGCCGGGCTTCACACCAGTTCCGGCGTCAATACCGCGCGCAATACGGCCTGCCGGCTACCGTCACGCGTGCGGCTCGCCAACCACACGATTCCCCCCTTCTTGACGCTCCAGCTGTCGTCGCCGCCGGCGATCAATTGCGCGGCGACGCTGCCGAGCGTCGGCTGGTGTCCGACGATCACGACCGTCGGCGCGATGCCTTCCGGCCAGCCTGCCGCTTCCAGCACGTCGTCGACACTGCCGCCCGGTGCGAGCGCATCGACGGTCCGGTACTGATCGGTCAGCGCCTCGACCGTCTGCACGGTACGGGCCGCCGGGCTCGCGAGGATCACGCTGTTCGTCTCGAGCCTGCTGCGCAGCCATTTGGCCATCGCCTGCGCGTCCTTGCGGCCACGAACGGTCAGTTGGCGCGCGAGATCGCTCGTCGCGTAGTCTTCGGCTTCGGCGTGACGCCACAGGATCAGGTTCATCATGATGTTCTCCTTGCTTCGGCGAGCGTCCGCGCACACATGCGCACGGGTACGGCCGATTACCGCGCAAATTGTCGCGAATCGCGGCGGCTCACCGCCGCGGCATTTACCCGCATATTGCGATTGACCTAATCTGGCACGTACCGATATAATCTTTGGCTCGTCGGAGCGTAGCGCAGCCTGGTAGCGCATCTGATTTGGGATCAGAGGGTCGTAGGTTCGAATCCTATCGCTCCGACCAAAGGAATCAAGGGGTTACGGTTAAACACCGTAGCCCCTTTTCCGTTTCCGGGCCGCTGAATCGCACGTGCGGTCACCCGGCTCGCACCTTTAATTCATTGTAGGGATTCATTGGGGCACCGACGCGACAACGCTCAGGCCTCTACCCGCAACCCGCGCACGGCACTTCCGGGAACACGCGATAATGCGCGTGAACAACCCGCACCCGCGCATGAAAAACAACATTCTCAAGACCACTCTCTGCGCGTCGCTGCTCGCACTTGCGAGCGCCGGCACCGCTTCGGCCAAGGCGCTCGACAATGCGCTCGACTGCCATTCGACCGGCCACAAGTTCGTCGCGCCGCTGCTCGCCGCCGGCGACATCCAGTCGGAGCCCATGCATGTCGAATCGAACTCGGTCAACGCGTTCCGCACGAGCCACCCGCTGACCGCATACGGCTTCGGCGTCTATGTCGTGCTGGGCTATCAGGCGAACGACCCGATCTTCCGTCCGGGCGACGGTACGCCGATCGGCGACTGGGCCTACGGCGTCGTGGTACGCGGCACGAAGAGTTCGGTGGAGGAAGCCGTGCGCAAGGCCGGCAGCGACGCGACCGTCAAGCAGGCGTTCCCGTTCCTGACCGCGATCGTCTGCTCGTCGGATTGAGCGAGCCGCCAGGACGGTCGTGCGGCATGCCTGGGGGCGCCGCAACCACGCTCCCGTCCAACGCCTCCAGGCCGCGCTATCGGCCCGTTACGCGCCGGTGTACACCACGCGATACGGGATACCGACCTTCTCCCACTCGGCAGCCTCCTGGCTGAGGCTGTAGTCGGTCAACGGGTTCTGCTCGACCCATGCGCTCGGCAAGCGCACTTCATACCCACCCTTCTTCATCTGCGAAACGGAAATGTCGGGCAGCCCCGCATCGGTCCGGCGCCGGCACAGCAGCGCCGCGAGTCGCAGACAGAACAGCAGCGGCCACTCGACCTCGCGCGCCTGCGACAGCTTGCCGAGCTTGCCCGCATGACCGAGCACGAGCGCGGCGAGCCGCGCCTGGTCGGTGCGCGAAAAACCCGGCATGTCCGCGTTGCTCGCGATATAGGCCGAATGCTTGTGATACGCGCTGTGCGAGATCGACAGGCCGATCTCATGCAACGCAGCCGCCCAGCCGAGGAACATCCGTCCTTCCTCGCGCGCCTCTTCGTCGTCTTCCTCGAGTTCGTCGTAGAAACGCCCGGCGAGCGCACCGATCCGCTCGGCCTGCGCGCGATCGACGCCGTAGCGACGCGTGAAGCCCTCGACGGTCACCGCACGCATGTCCTCGTGCTGCGTCCGGCCGAGCAGGTCGTACAGCACGCCGAGACGCAGCGCGCCGTCGGTCGTATCGACGTAATCGACGCCGAGCTCCTCGAACACCGCGAGCATGATCGCGAGGCCGCCCGCGAGCACGGGCACGCGATCGGGCTTCAGCGCGACCAGTTTCAGTCGGTTGACGTTCTCCGACTTGATCAGCGCGCGCTTCAGGCGCTCGAGTCCGCCGCGTGAAATGCCGTGCGTGATGCCCGGATCGTTGAAGCCGTTCGCCTCGACGAGTTCCGCAAGCGCACGCGCGGTGCCGGACGAACCGATCGCCTGGTCCCAGCCGGCCTTCTTGTACTCGCTCGAAATGATCTGGATCTCGCGCTTGGCCGCGAGTTCGGCCTGCCGCATCGTGTATTCGTCGACGTTGCCGGCCGGAAAGAACGTGCGGCTGTGGCTCACGCAGCCGATATACAGACTCTCCATCACGATCGGCGTGTAGTGCGAGCCGATGATGAATTCGGTCGAGCCGCCGCCGATGTCGACGACGAGCCGCTTGCCGGCGCTCGCCGGCACCGAGTGCGCGGCGCCCGCATAGATCAGCCGCGCTTCTTCGCGGCCCGCGATCACTTCGATCGGAAAACCGAGCGCTGCTTCAGCCTCGCCGAGAAACTCGCCGGCGTTCTTCGCGACGCGCAGCGTGTTGGTCGCCACCGCCCGCACATGATCGGGATGGAAATCGCGCAGACGCTCGCCGAACCGCTTGAGCGCCTCCCAGCCACGCTCCTGCGACGCACGATCGAGCATCTTGTCGCTCGACAGGCCCGCGGCCAGCCGAACGGGCTCGCGCAGCGCGTCGACGGGATAGATCTGGCTGCCCGCCGGCGTTTCCTCGACGCGACCGACGATCAGCCGGAAGCTGTTCGAGCCGAGATCCACGGCAGCCAGCAAGTGGGGGGTTGTAACCATCAGAAGGGGGCTCCGTGCGCGTTCGCCCGCGGCAGCCGGACCGGCAACCCAGGGCGATCAATCAAAGGCGACATTTTAAGCGTGGAACGCTTGCCATTGCCACGCTTCACGGGCATGCACACTGCTCGATTCCATATCGCCAAAACATTTATGAGACGAAATGGTTCCAGCGTAGAATTTCCCGATATAAATACAGTATTGTCATCAGCACGTCATCGTACCGTGAGAGTTTCCGAGCGTCCTTTCGAATCATCGCCTGAATCACCCCCTACCCTGCCGATGTCCGTCCGTTATCCGCTTCTCAATCGTGAACTCGGCATCCTCGGTTTCAACGAGCGCGTGCTGGCCCAGGCGGCCGACCCTCAAGTCCCGTTGCTCGAGCGTCTCCGTTTCATCTGCATCACCAGCAGCAATCTCGACGAATTCTTCGAAGTCCGCATGGCCGGCCTTCAGGAACAGATCCGCGACAACCCCGGCGCACTGACACCCGACGGCATGTCGTTACAGCATGCTTACGATCTCGTCGTCGAACGCGCGCAGCGGCTCGTCCATCGACAGTACACGATGCTGCACGAAACCGTGCTGCCCGCGCTCGAACAGGAAGGCATCTATTTCCACGCGAGCGACACGTGGAACGACGAGCAGCTCGAATGGGCGCGGCGTTACTTCCTCGACGAGCTGCTGCCCGTGCTGACGCCGATCGGCCTCGATCCGGCGCACCCGTTCCCGCGCGTGCTGAACAAGAGCCTGAACTTCGTCGTCGAGCTCGAAGGCCGCGACGCGTTCGGCCGCCAGGCCGTGATGGGTATCGTGCAGGCGCCGCGCGCGCTGCCGCGCGTCGTGCGCATGCCGCATGCGCTCTCGGGTTTCGAGCACGGCTTCGTGCTGCTGAGCTCGTTCATGCAGCGCTTCGTCGGCGAACTTTTCCCGCAGCTCGTCGTGAAGAGCTGCAACCAGTTCCGCATCACGCGCAACAGCGAGCTGTTCGTCGACGAAGACGAAATCACGAACCTGCGCGTTGCGCTGCAGGGCGAACTGCCCGCGCGCCACCTCGGCAACGCGGTGCGTCTCGAAGTGTCGGCCGACACGCCGCTGCACATCGTGCGGCGCCTGCTCGAGGAAAGCGAGCTCGGCGACAAGGACTGCTATCGCGTGACCGGGTCCGTGAACCTCGTGCGCCTGATGCAGATTCCCGATCTCGTCGACCGCCCCGACCTGAAGTTCACGCCGTTCACCGCGTCGATTCCGGCCGCGGTCACGAACGCGCCGACGATGTTCGACGCGATCGACAACGGCGACATCCTGCTGCACCACCCGTACGAGAGCTTCCAGCCCGTGCTCGAACTGCTGCAGCAGGCCGCGAAGGACCCGAGCGTCGTCGCGATCAAGCAGACGATCTACCGCACCGGCACCGATTCGCCGCTGATGGACGCACTGATGGAAGCCGCGCGCAACGGCAAGGAAGTGACCGTCGTCGTCGAGCTGCTCGCGCGCTTCGACGAGGAAACCAACATCAACTGGGCGTCGCAGCTCGAGGCCGTCGGCGCGCACGTCGTGTACGGCGTGGTCGGCCACAAGTGCCACGCGAAGATGATGCTGATCGTGCGGCGTGTCGTGCGGGCCGGCAAGGCGTCGCTGCGCCGCTACGTGCACCTCGGCACCGGCAACTACCACCCGCGCACGGCACGCCTCTACACCGACTTCGGGCTGATGACGGCCGACCAGAAGATCTGCGAGGACGTCCATCACGTGTTCCAGCAACTGACGGGGATCGGCGGCGAACTCTCGCTGCACGAGCTGTGGCAGTCGCCGTTCACGCTGCATCCACGCATCATCGACGCGATCCGCGCGGAAATCGACAACGCGCGCGCCGGCAAGCGTGCGCGCGTCGTCGCGAAGATGAACGCGCTGCTGGAGCCGTCCGTGATCGCCGCGCTGTACGAAGCGTCGCAGGCCGGCGTCAAGGTCGACCTGATCGTGCGCGGCGTCTGCGCACTGAAGCCCGGCGTGCCGGGGCTGTCGGAAAACATCACGGTGCGCTCGATCGTCGGCCGCTTCCTCGAGCACCACCGGATCTACTACTTCCACGCGGGCGGTGCAGAGGACGTCTATCTGTCGAGCGCCGACTGGATGGACCGCAACCTGTTCCGCCGCGTCGAAGTCGCGTTCCCGATCCGCGAGCGCAAGCTCAAGCGGCGCGTGATCGCCGAGGGCCTATCGGTATGTCTCGGCGACAACCAGTCGGCGTGGCTCATGCACAGCGACGGCCACTACCGCCGCCGCCGCTCCGGCAAGACGATCCGCAATGCGCAACTCGGACTGCTCGCGAAGTTCTGCTCGTAAAGCGGACGCGGCGCGCCGGTCGCGCGCCGCCCCGCCAACAAAAAAGCGCAGCCCGCGGGCTGCGCTTTTTTATTGACCGGACAGGCCGCTACGCGATCACGCCTCGTACGCGGCCGGACGGATCGCGATGATGCGCGAGCCCGGGAACCGCGCGGTAAACGTGCTGCCGCGCCCTTCCTCGCTCTGCACGTACAGGTGCGCGTCGTGCCGCTGCAGCACGTGCTTGACGATCGCGAGCCCGAGCCCGGTCCCCCCCGTATCGCGCGAACGACTGCGGTCGACGCGATAGAAGCGCTCGGTGAGCCGCGGCAGATCGGCGGCCGGAATGCCGAAGCCGCTGTCCGTGACGGAAAACACGCCCTGCGCACCCTCGCGCCGCCACGTGACGACGATCTTGCCGCCTTCCGGCGTATAGCGGATCGCGTTCGTGACGAGATTCGCAAAGGCGCTGAACAGCTCCGTCTGCGCACCCGTGACGCCGAGCGTCTCGTCGATCGTGAACGCGATGTCGTGATGCCCGTTCGACAGCGTCCGTGCATCCTCCTTCAGATGATCGAACACCGCGCGCATGTCGATCGCGCGATCGAGCGGCGGCTTGCTCTCGCCTTCCAGCTTCGCGAGCACCAGCAGATCGGTCACGATATGCCGCATCCGCGAGGCCTGCTGCTCCATCATTTCGAGATAGCGCGCGCGGTCTTCCTCGTTCAGCGGCAGTTCGCGCATCGTCTCGAGGAAGCCCGACAGCACGGTGAGCGGCGTCTTCAGCTCGTGCGACACGTTCGCGACGAAGTCGCGCCGCATCGCGTCGGTGCGCTCGAGCTCGGTGATGTCCTGCGTGAGCAGCAGCTTGCGGTTCTCGCCGTACGGAAACACCTGCACGGCCAGCACGTTCTGCCGCGAGTCGCCCATGCCGCGCATCATGAGCGTCTCGTCGTAGTGCTGCGCATTCAGGTAGCGGACGAAGTCGGGATGGCGCACCAGGTTCGTGATGTGCTGGCGCAGGTCGCGCTTCGCATCGAGGCCGAAATGAACCTCGGCGATCGCGTTGCACCACTCGATCTGGTCGTGGTCGTCGAGCATCGCGACGCCGTTCGGCGACGCCTGGATCGCCTGGATGAAGCGCGAATGCTGTTGCTCGACCTGCCGCACCTGCGCATGCCACTGCTTCGCGAGCTTGTGCAGGCGATAGTAGATCTCGCCCCAGATGCCCGGCGCGCTCGGCACTTCGCCGTAGACCGGCGCGTCGAGCAGGCGCCACAGACGCTGCGTATGGAAGGTGCTGAAAAAGCCCTGCGCGACCAGCATCACGACCACGAACACGAGGCCCGCGGTCGGGCCGGCGAAGACGCCGACCAATACGCCGATCAGCACGAGCAGCACGAGCGACACCAGAAAGCGCGCCCAGATGATGTTCATGATTCAGCGTCCGAAAGAATGAACGGCATGCCGCGGCACACGGCATGTCCGGATACGTTACGCGTGCTTGGCGAGCCGGTAGCCGCTGCCGCGCACGGTCTCGATCATCGCATCGCAACCGGCCGGTTTCAAGGCCGCGCGCAATCGTTTGATGTGCACGTCGACGGTACGCTCCTCGACGAACACATGGTCGCCCCACACCTGGTCGAGCAGTTGCGTTCGGCTGTGCACGCGTTCCGGATGCGTCATGAAGAAATGCAGCAGGCGGAACTCGGTCGGGCCGAGATCGAGCTTGATCTCGCTGCCGTCGCCGTGCGCGGCGACGCGATGCGTGGCCGGGTCGAGGCGCAGCCCGTTGATCGACACGACGTCCTCGGTCAACTGCGGCGCACGGCGGCGCAGCACGGCCTTGATCCGCGCCATCAGTTCCTTCGGCGAGAACGGCTTCGTCACGTAGTCGTCCGCGCCGATTTCGAGGCCGAGCACCTTGTCCTGCTCGTCGCCGCGAGCAGTCAGCATGATGATCGGGATGTGTTTGGTCCGTTCGTTGTTGCGCAGGTCGCGCGCGAACGCGATACCGGACTTGCCCGGCAGCATCCAGTCGAGCAGCACGAGATCGGGCAGCACGTCGCTGATCAGGTTCTGCGCCTGTTCGGCGTTGTACGCACGGATCGGGCAGTGACCGGCGTGCTGGAGATTCACCGAGATCAGTTCGGAAATCGCGGGCTCATCTTCAACGACGAGAATGTTGCTGGGCATCGGCACCTCTTTTTTTCCTGTGCTGGGTCGTGTTAACTGTTGGCTTCACGGTCGAGCGTGTCGCGCGGCTGGTGCCGCACGTCCGTGCCCTTCACGATGTAGATGATGAACTCGGCGATGTTCTTCGCGTGGTCGCCGATCCGCTCGATTGCCTTCGCGATGAACAGGTACTCGAGACCGACCGAGATCGTGCGCGGATCTTCCTGCATGTACGACACGAGCTTGCGCACGAACGCACGGAATTCCAGGTCGATCTCCTTGTCGTCCTTGACGATCTGCGCGGCCGCGACCGTGTCGAGGCGTGCAAACGCGTCGAGCGCGCGGCGCAGGATCGTCACGGCCATCTCGCCCGACACCTTGATCTCGGCGATATTGACCGTGCGCGCGGCCGGCTCGTCGACCAGGCGGCGCACGCGCTTCGCGATCTTCTCGGCCTCGTCGCCGGCGCGCTCGAGGTTCGTAATCGTTTTCGAAATCGACATCAAAAGACGCAGGTCACGCGCGGCAGGCTGCCTCCGCGCGATGATGTTGCCGCACTCCTGGTCGATGTCGACTTCCATCGCGTTCAGCGTTTCCTCGGCCGCGATCACCTTCTCGGCCGTATCGCGATCGAATTCGTTCAGCGCGTACATCGCGCCGACGATCTGCGACTCGACGAGCCCGCCCATTTCCAGCACTTTCGACGACACGGCATTCAGGTCCGCGTCGAACTGGCTCGACAGATGTTTATCCGACATGGCTGTTGTTCTCCGTCATCAGCCGAAACGGCCGGTGATGTAGTCTTCCGTTTCCTTGCGCACCGGCTTGATGAAGATCTTTTCGGTTTCGCCGAATTCGATCAGCTCGCCCAGGTACATGTAGGCCGTGAAATCCGAGCAGCGTGCGGCCTGCTGCATGTTGTGCGTGACGATCACGACCGTGTAGTCGCTCTTCAGCTCCGCGATCAACTCTTCGATGCGGCCCGTCGAGATCGGGTCGAGCGCCGAGCACGGCTCGTCGAGCAGCAGCACTTCCGGACGGATTGCAATGCCGCGCGCGATGCACAGACGCTGCTGCTGGCCGCCCGACAGGCCGTAGCCGCTCTGGCCCAGCTTGTCCTTCACTTCGTTCCACAGCGCGGCCTTCGTGAGCGCCCACTCGACGCGGTCGTCCATTTCCGAACGCGTGAGCTTTTCGAACATCTTCACGCCGAACGCGATGTTGTCGTAGATCGACATCGGGAACGGGGTCGGCTTCTGGAACACCATGCCGATCCGCGCGCGCAGCAGCGAGATGTCGCGCTTCGTCGTCAGCAGGTTCTCGCCGTCCATCAGGATTTCGCCTTCGGCGCGCTGCTCCGGATAGAGCGCGAACATCTTGTTGAACGTGCGCAGCAGCGTCGACTTGCCGCAACCCGACGGGCCGATGAACGCGGTCACCTTGCCGTCCGGAATGCGCAGGTTGATGTTCTTCAGCGCATGGAACTTGTTGTAGAAGAAGTTGAGGTTGTTGACCTCGATCTTCGCGTTCAGCGGCGCGAGCGGGCGATCGTTTGCCGCGTCATGCGTGCCGGCGGGCGCAGCGGTGCGCTCGACAGGATTCAGGTGGCTCTCTGCCATATTCATCGGATTGCTCCGCCGTTACTTTTTCGAGAAGATCGAGCGCGCCAGGACGTTGAGTCCGAGCACCCCGAGCGTAATCAGGAATACGCCCGCCCATGCGAGCGACTGCCATTCCGCGAACGGGCTCATCGCGAACTTGTAGATCGTGACGGGCAGGTTCGCCATCGGCTGGCTCATGTCCCACGAGAAGAACTGGTTCGACAGTGCCGTGAACAGCAGCGGCGCCGTTTCGCCGGCAATCCGTGCAATCGCGAGCAGCACGCCCGTCACGATCCCGCCGACCGACGCACGCAGCGTGATCTTCAGCACCATGCGCCACTTCGGCGTACCGAGCGCGAAGGCCGCTTCGCGCAGCGCGTTCGGCACGAGCTTCAGCATGTTCTCGGTCGTGCGGATCACGATCGGAATCTGCAGCAGGGCGAGCGCGATGACGCCGGCCCAACCCGAGAAGCGCCCCGACTTCGCCACGACGATCGCGTACACGAACAGGCCGATGACGATCGACGGCGCCGACAGCAGGATGTCGTTGATGAAGCGGATCGTGCTCGCCAACAGGTTCTTCTGGCCGTATTCGGCGAGATAGACGCCCGCGAGAATGCCGATCGGCGTACCGACCAGCGTGCCGAAGCCGCACAACAGCAGGCTGCCGACGATCGCGTTCGCGAGACCGCCGCCTTCCGTGTTCGGTGCCGGCGTCGATTCGGTGAACAGTTGCAGCGACAGGCCGCCGATACCGAGGTGAATCGTCGTGTAGAGAATCCACACGAGCCACAGCAGGCCGAATGCCATCGCACCGAGCGCCGCGGCGAGCGCAATCGCGTTGATGGCCTTGCGTTTGCGCTGCAGGCGGTTGCGCATCGCTTCGAGCGCGGCGCCGCTCGGCCCCGGGAAATTCATGATGGGCTCGCTCATTTCTTGCCCTCTCCCTTCTCGAGACGAAGCAGCAGCAGTTTGGAGATGGACAGCACGATGAACGTGATCACGAACAGGATCAGGCCCAGTTCCATCAGCGCGGACGTATGCAGGCCCGGCTGCGCCTCGGCGAATTCGTTCGCGAGCGCCGACGTGATGCTGTTGCCCGGCGCGAACAGCGACACGCTGTCGAGCAGGTTGGTGTTGCCGATCACGAAGGTCACGGCCATCGTCTCGCCGAGCGCGCGGCCGAGGCCGAGCATCACGCCGCCGATCACGCCGGTCTTCGTATAGGGCAGCACGACCTTCCACATCACTTCCCAGGTCGTGCAGCCGATCCCGTACGCCGATTCCTTCAGCAGCACGGGCGTGACTTCGAACACGTCGCGCATCACCGATGCGATATACGGGATGATCATGATCGCGAGGATCACGCCGGCCGCGAGGATGCCGATACCGATCGGCGGGCCCGCCGTCAGCGGACCGAGCACCCAGACGTCCTTGAACAGGCGGCCGATCGGCTTCTGGAAGTATTCGGCGAAGATCGGCGCGAACACGAGCAGGCCCCACATGCCGTACACGATCGACGGAATCGCGGCGAGCAGCTCGATCGCGATACCGAGCGGGCGGCGCAGCCAGACGGGCGACAATTCAGTGAGGAACAGTGCGATGCCGAAGCTGACGGGCACCGCGATGGCGAGCGCGATGATCGACGTCACGATCGTGCCGTAGATCGGCACGAGTGCGCCGTAGATGTCCGAGTTGGGATCCCACTCGGATTGAAACAGGAAGCCGAGGCCGAACTTCTGGATGGTCGGCATCGACGCAATGATCAGGGAAACGATGATCCCGCCCAGCAGCAGCAGGGTCACGATCGCGGCGAGCCGAGCGAGGCCGCCGAACAGGACATCCCCGAGCCGGCTCGGCGCGTGCTGCGCACCGTCGGGCGATCGGGAGGACGTGTAGGAAATATCAGACATGGGTGCCTGCTTTTGATTGCCGGGCGCCATAACGCCCGGCTTTACCGCACACACTGCCCGACCGGCGCGGCCGGGCAGCGAACCGCTGCATTGCTTACTCGGCGGCGACTGCCTTGCCCGAAGCGTCCGTCACCTTCGCCTTCCACTGCTTGCGGATTTCCACTTCGACTGCCGGCGGCAGCGAGATGTAGTCGAGGCTGTCAGCAGCCTTCTCGCCGTTCTTGAACGCCCAGCTGAAGAACTTCAGCGTTTCGGCGCCCTGCTCCGGCTTGTCCTGCTTTGCGTGCAGCAGCACGAACGTCGCGCCGACGACCGGCCATGCTTCCTTGCCCGGCTGGTTCGTCAGGATCTGGTAGAACGACTTCGACCAGTTCGCGCCGGCAGCAGCGGCCTTGAACGTTTCCGTCTTCGGCTCGACCACGGTGCCCGTCGAGTTCTTCAGGGCCGTGTAGACCATGTTGTTCTTCTTCGCGTACGCCCATTCGACGTAGCCGATCGCGCCCGGCAGGCGTTGCACGAAGGCTGCGACGCCGTCGTTGCCCTTGCCGCCCGTGCCCGTCGGCCAGTTGACCGTCGTGCCTTCGCCGATCTTCGACTTCCACTCGTCGTTGACCTTCGACAGGTAGTTCGTCCAGATGAAGCTGGTGCCCGAACCGTCAGCGCGGCGAACCACGGCGATGTCCGTATCCGGCAGCTTGACCTTCGGGTTCAGCGCGGCGATCGCCGGGTCGTTCCACTTCTTGATCTTGCCGAGGTAGATGTCGCCGAGCAGCGGGCCCGACAGCGTCAGTTCACCGGCCTTCACGCCCGGCACGTTGACGACCGGCACCACGCCGCCGACCACCGTCGGGAACTGGAACAGGCCTTCCTTCGCGAGCTCTTCATCCTTCAGCGGAGCGTCCGAACCGGCAAAATCGACCGTCTTCGCGACGATCTGCTTCAGGCCGCCCGACGAGCCGATACCTTGGTAGTTGACCTTCGAACCGCCGGACTGCTGGTAGTCGGCAGCCCATTTCGTATAGATCGGCATCGCGAACGTGCTGCCTGCGCCCGTGATGTCGGCAGCGTGGGCGGCGACGGCGAAAAGCGCGCCAGCCAGGCCGGCAATCGCGGTTTGCATCAATTTCATGAGACCTCCAGTGTGTGAGCGGATGACTACGGCACCGCGAAGGTTAGGGGCTCCTCATGACGGTAATGTGACAATCGATGAAACTGGCGTGACAGTAACATGACTGGTTGAAAGGGAATAGCGAGGGCGGCGCGAGTGGCGCCCGGGCGGCACCGGAACGGCGATGGCGGCAAGAATTGCCTGCCTGGCAAGGACGTGGCGGACACCCGTTTCTCGGGTGTGCCGGCGGATCGTAGCGCAGCGCCGGCGGGAGGTGAAGCCCCTGTCGGCAGCGGGCCGGATATCCGGGGTCGGAGGATTTATTGGGTAGAAAGCATGCGTGTGCGAAAACGCGCTTCCATCGATATCGCAAACCTTTGCGTCTGACGAAATGACGGCGCCCCGAAGGCGCCGCCTGTCCAATCATCGGAACGCCGGCGCGCGGGCGAAGGACCGCCCCGCGCCGCCATCTTGCGTCAGGTTGTCGCGGCGCGCACCGCGTCGGCGATCGTCTCCGCATGGCGCACCGCATCGGCTGCCTGCTGCGCCTCGACCATCACGCGCAGCACGGGCTCTGTGCCCGATGCGCGGATCAGTACGCGGCCGCTTCCGGCGAGCGCGGCTTCCGCCGCGTCGATCGCCGCGCGAATCGATGCGCTTCCCTTCCAGTCGGCGCCCGGCTTCATCCGCACGTTGATCAGCTTCTGCGGGAACAGCGTGACGCCATCGAGCATCTGCGCGAGCGTACGGCCGCTGCGCTTCAGCGCGGCCAGCACGAGCAGCGCCGACACGATGCCGTCGCCGGTCGAGTGCCGGTCGAGCGACAGGATGTGGCCCGACCCTTCCGCGCCGAGCTGCCAGCCGTTTTCACGCAACTGCTCGAGCACGTAGCGGTCGCCGACCGCCGCACGGACGAACTTCACGCCCTCGCGCTGCAACGCGACTTCGACCGCGAGGTTCGTCATCAGCGTGCCGACCGCGCCGTCGACCTTGCCGTCGGTCGCGATCCGGTCCTTCACGAGCACGTAGAGGAGTTCGTCGCCGTTGTACAGGCGCCCGGTCGAATCGACGACCTGCAGGCGGTCCGCGTCGCCGTCGAGCGCAATGCCGAGATCGGCGTGGTTGGCGCGCACCGCGCGCACCAGCGCGTCCGGCGCGGTCGCACCGACGCCGTCGTTGATGTTGAAGCCGTTCGGCGCGACGCCGATCGGGATCACGTCCGCGCCGAGCTCGTGGAATACGTGCGGCGCGATCTGGTACGCGGCACCGTGCGCGCAATCGATCACGAGCTTCAGCCCGCGCAGGTCGAACGCGGCCGGGAACGTGCTCTTGCAGAACTCGATGTAGCGGCCTGCCGCGTCGTCGAGGCGGCGCGCCTTGCCGAGACCGTCGGACGATGCGCATTCGAGTGGCTTGTCGAGCCACGCTTCGATCGCGGCTTCGGTGTCGTCCGGCAGCTTGTTGCCGTCTGCCGAGAAAAACTTGATCCCGTTGTCGTGATACGGGTTGTGCGACGCACTGATCACGACGCCGGCCGACAGGCGCAGTGCGCGCGTCAGGTACGCGACGCCCGGCGTGGGCATCGGGCCGGCCAGCATCACGTCGACGCCCGCCGCCGAGAAGCCGGCCTCGAGCGCGGCTTCGAGCATGTAGCCCGACACGCGCGTGTCCTTGCCGATCAGCACGGTCGGACGCGAGCCCGCCGCGACGTCGGCCGAACCTGCCAGCACCTTGCCGGCCGCATAGCCGAGACGCAATACGAAATCCGGTGTGATGGGCGCCTCGCCCACCGTACCGCGAATGCCATCCGTGCCGAAATATCGACGTCCCATAGAGAATCTTCCTCCTTCGTCTTCTGACTTATCGTTGCCGTGCGGCTTCGCGCACGGCATTCCATATTTTCAGCGCATCGACCGTCGCCGCGACGTCGTGCACGCGCACGATCGCGGCACCGCGCTCGACCGCGCACAACGCGGCCGCCACGCTCGCCGCGACGCGCTCCATCGGCGGCTTGCCGCCGATCACCGCACCGAGCATCGACTTGCGCGACATGCCCGCGAGAATCGGATACGCACGCCCGTCGGGCCGCGCAGGCGCCGTGTCCGGCAACGCGGCCAGCAGCGCGTAGTTGTCGTCGACAACCGCCTTGCCGAACCCGAAACCGGGATCGACGCAAATCCGTTCCGGCGCAATGCCCGCGTCGCGCAGCGCCTGCGCGCGCGCGGCGAGAAAGTCGCGCACGTCGGTCACGACGTCGCCGTAATCCGGCTCGCCAACCTGCATCGTCTGCGGCTCGCCGAGCATGTGCATCGCGCACAGCCCGCTGTTGCCCTCGCGCACCGCATCGATCGCGCCCGGCTGGCGGAACCCCCAGATGTCGTTGATCAGATCCGCGCCGGCGGCCAGCGCCGCGCGCATCACGGCCGGCTTGTAGGTGTCGATCGACAGCGGCACGTTCAGCGGCCGCAGCGCCTCGACAAGCGGGATCACGCGCGCGAGCTCCTCGTCGAGCGGCACGGGCGGCGCGCCGGGGCGCGTCGATTCGCCGCCGATGTCGAGGAGGTCCGCGCCTTCGGCGATCATCCGCTCGGCCTGGCGCAGTGCATCGTCGCGCGCGAGGAAGCGGCCGCCATCGGAGAACGAATCGGGCGTGGCGTTGAGGATGCCCATCACGAGCGGGCGTTCGAACGTCAGCTCGAAGCGGCCGCACTGAAGTGGCGCGGGAATGGACGGGGAAACTGCGGAATCGGACACGAGCGACTGGCGTGGATGAATGCAAAACGGGCCGGTGTGAAGCCACACCAGCCCGTGAACGGTGCTAAAGCAGAGAGATTACGCCGCCGGCGAAGCCGGAGCCGGCGCGTTGCCGGGCTTGACCTCGGCGCTGCTGCCGCCGCCCGACGAATCGCCGCCAACAGCCGGCGAGCTCTTCGGCGAACGCGGCGGACGACCTTCCATGATGTCGTTGATCTGATCGGCGTCGATCGTCTCCCACTCCATCAGTGCAGCCGTCATCGCTTCGACCTTGTCGCGGTTCTCGTCGAGCAGGCGGCGCGCAAGGCTGTACTGTTCGTCGAGCACGCGGCGGATTTCCGAGTCGACCTTCTGCTGCGTCGCTTCCGAAATCGTACGCGTGAAGCCACGGCCAAACGGCGATGCGTCGTTCTCGTCGTCGACGTAGACCATCGGTCCGAGTGCGTCGGTCATGCCGAAACGGGCGACCATCGCACGCGCCGTCTGCGTTGCCTTGTTGAAGTCGTCCGACGCGCCGGTGCTGACGAGGTTCATGAACAACTCTTCCGCCACCCGGCCACCGAACAGGATCGCGAGGCGGTCCATCAGGTAGTCCTTCGAGTACGTCTCGTTGTCATGCTCCGGCAGCTGCCACGTGACACCCAGCGCACGGCCGCGCGGGATGATCGTGACCTTGTGCACCGGGTCGGCCTTCGGCAGCAGCTTTGCGATCACCGCATGGCCCGACTCGTGGTAAGCGGTTGCGCGCTTCGCCTCTTCGCGGATCACGGCCGACTTGCGTTCCGGACCCATGAAGATCTTGTCCTTCGCATCCTCGAAATCCTGCATCTCGACGATACGTTTGCCACGACGTGCGGCGAACAGTGCAGCTTCGTTCACGAGGTTCGCGAGATCGGCGCCCGAGAAGCCCGGCGTGCCGCGCGCGATGACTGCCGCATCGACGTCGTTCGAGATCGGCACCTTGCGCAGGTGCACGCGCATGATCTGTTCGCGGCCGCGGATGTCCGGCAGGCCGACGTAGACCTGGCGGTCGAAACGGCCCGGACGCAGCAGCGCCTTGTCGAGCACGTCGGAACGGTTGGTCGCGGCGATCACGATCACGCCCGAGTTCGCCTCGAAGCCGTCCATCTCGACGAGCATCTGGTTCAGCGTCTGTTCGCGCTCGTCGTTGCCGCCGCCCATGCCGGCGCCGCGATGACGGCCGACCGCGTCGATTTCGTCGATGAACACGATACACGGTGCATGCTTCTTCGCCTGCTCGAACATGTCGCGCACACGGGCCGCGCCGACGCCGACGAACATTTCGACGAAGTCCGAACCCGAGATGCTGAAGAACGGCACCTTCGCTTCACCCGCGATCGCGCGGGCCAGCAGCGTCTTGCCGGTACCCGGCGGGCCGACGAGCAGCACGCCGCGCGGAATGCGACCGCCCAGCTTCTGGAATTTCTGCGGATCACGCAGGAAGTCGACGAGCTCGGACACTTCTTCCTTCGCTTCGTCGCAGCCCGCGACATCGGAGAAGTTCACCGCGTTGTTGTTCTCGTCGATCAGCCGCGCACGCGATTTGCCGAACGAGAATGCGCCGCCTTTGCCGCCCCCCTGCATCTGCCTCATCATGTAGAACCAGAACACGATGATCAGGATCGTCGGCCCGAGGTAGTACAGCGCGGACATCAGCGCGTTCGGCTCGTCGTCGGCCTTGCCGCTGACTTGCACGCCGTACTTCATCAGATCGCCGACCATCCAGATGTCGCCGGGCGACACGATCTGGTATTTCTGGCCATCAGCCGGAGTGACGGTGAGGTTGCGCCCCTGAACGATGACGTTCTTGACCTTGCCGCTCTTGGCGTCGTCCATGAACTGCGAATAGGACACGCCTTCCTGGACGCGGGGCTTGTCGAACTGCTTGAACACCGTAAACAGCACCAGTGCGATCACCAGCCACACCGCTGCCTTCGAAAACATATTGTTGTTCAAAGCACCACTCCTTCACTCGTAGACGAGCGCCTACATTTTCCTTGCGGCGCCCCTCGGTCATTCTAATCCAGTCCGACCACCCTCGCCATAAGCATTGACAACCGCCGCGATAGCGCTTCGCTTGTCTGGCAAGGGCCGGAGCCCGTTTGCGGTATCCCGCTCCGCGTCACCGCGGATGCTTCAGATGCCGACCCAAAATGAACGTTTCGGACGATTTGTCGCGGGACGCCTTCGGCTTGCGCGGCGCGACAGTCTTAAACTGCTGCTTGAATTTCTCGACGATCTGGCTGTAGCCGCTGCCGTGAAAGCACTTCACGAGCAGCGCACCATCCGGCTTCAGATGATTCTGCGCGAATTCAAGCGCCAGATCGCACAGATGCTCGATGCGCGCCGCGTCCGCCGAGGCCACGCCGGAGAGGTTGGGGGCCATGTCGGAAATAACAAGGTCCACCGAGCGCCCTTCGAGCACTTCTTCGAGTTGGTGAAGGACGGCGTCCTCGCGGAAGTCGCCCTGAAGGAAGTGGACGTCGGCGATCGGCTCCATCGGCAGGATGTCGAGCGCCACGATCGTGCCGTCGATGCCGCCTTCGCGCTCCGCGTCACGCTTCTTGCCCATCGCGAGCTTGTTGCGGGCATACTGGCTCCAGCTGCCCGGCGTCGCGCCAAGATCGACGATCACCTGGCCCGGACGGATCAGCTTGTCCTGCTCGTCGATTTCCTTCAGCTTGTACGCGGCACGCGCGCGATAGCCCTCCCGCTGCGCCATTTTGACGTACGGGTCGTTGATGTGGTCGTGCAGCCAGTGCTGGTTGAAGCGGTTTTTTGCCATTCGAGAGAGAGATTGCTGCCATTTGCTTCGTGAAGCCGCGCTTTTAGCGGATAATACGCGTCTTCTTCGCGCGGCTGCGGCCCCTTTTGAGGCCCAAGCCGCGATTTTACGTGGTTTCGGCGCACGACTGACGCGGTAACTTCCCGCGATCGCTATTCAGTCAGCGCGCCCTTATTTAGATTTCGACATTTCCATGCCCGCCCTTTCGCTTTCTCCCGCCGAGCGCTCCGCGCTGCGCTCCCAGGCCCATGCGCTCAAGCCCGTCGTGCTGATCGGCGCCGAAGGGCTGACCGACGCCGTGCTGAAAGAAATCAAGGTGCACCTCAACGCGCACCAGTTGATCAAGATCCGCGTGTTCGGCGACGAACGCGACGAGCGTGTCGCGATCTACGACGAGATCTGCGACCGCCTGAGCGCGGCGCCGATCCAGCACATCGGCAAGCTGCTGGTGATCTGGAAGCCCGAAGCCGCCGCAGCGGCCCCGGCCCGCGGCCGTCGTGCCGGCACGCTGCCGAGCGCGGCCGAAGCCGTCGACGACAAGAAAGGCCGTGCACCGCGCACCGTCAAGGTCGTCAAGGTGTCGCCGAACGCGAGCCCCGTGCGTCGCCCGAAGCCGACGAAGGTCGTCGTACGCGGCAACGAGCGCGTGACGGCGGGCGGCAACGTGAAGCGCGCCAAGAAGCGCCAGGCCAGCACGAAGCGTCCGTTCCAGGACAAGTAAGCATCGGGGCGGCACGGCTACGCCGTACCGCTTCCCTGCCCGCGGGCCCGGCATCGACCGGGCCTGCGCGGCACGCGCGTCAGGCGTCGCGCGCCGGCAAACGCCAGATCAGCATCAGCCCCAGCACGCTCTCGACGAGGTAAAACACGCTCGAGACGCCATGCAGCATCCCGAAGCGGCTTGCATACGGCGAGTTCGCGATATCGGTGCCCGCATCCATCGCGGCCACCCGCAGCGCGTTCATGAACGGCTGCAACGCAAAATACCCGACCAGCACGCACACGACCATCGCGGCGACGACCCAGCGCACGCGGCGATATTCGCTGCTGCCGCGTCGAACCTGCTGGTTCGACAGCGCGAGCAGCAGCACGCCGCATACGACACCGAGGATCGCCTCGATACGGAACAGCTGGGCGGCGACCGAACCGGCCGTCATCCGCTCCAGCGTCTTGAACAATACGGGCGCGACCGCATACCCGATCGTCAGCAGGCTGCCGACCCACACGGCCGACAGCAGACGGAACACGCGATGCGGCATCACGTCGCCCCGCTTCAGACGTAGCTGACCGAGATGATTTCGTACTCGCGCACGCCGCTCGGCGCCTGCACGGCCGCGACGTCACCTTCGGACTTGCCGATCAGTGCACGCGCGATCGGCGAGCTGACCGAGATCAGGCCGTGATCGATATCGGCTTCGTCGTCGCCAACGATCTGGTACTTGACGGTGTCGCCCGATTCGAGATCCTCGAGTTCGACCGTCGCGGCAAACACCACGCGGCCATCGGCGTCGAGCACCGTGGGATCGATGACTTGCGCGGCGGACAGCTTCGATTCGAGTTCCGCGATGCGACCCTCGATGAAGCCCTGCTTTTCCTTCGCGGCATCGTATTCGGCGTTTTCGGACAGATCACCCTGTGCGCGGGCCTCCGCGATCGCGTTGATCACGGCCGGCCGCTCGACGGACTTGAGGCGCTGCAATTCATCGCGCAGTTGCCCTGCGCCACGCTTTGTCAACGGAATGGTGCTCATAAACGGCTCAATCGCTAAAAACGGCTTTAAAAAAAATCACCGCGATTAAGCGCGCTTCCGATGCACTGGAAACACCGCCTAATCGCGGCACGTGTTGCTTCGACAGGTAACTGACTGCTTAGTTTAGGCGAGCGTGAAGACCTTGTAAATCATAGACTTCCAGATCCTTCAGGTAGCGCAAGCCTTCGACGGCCGCGCGCGCGCCCGACATCGTCGTGTAGTACGTGACCTTGTGCGCCTGCGCGCTCATGCGGATCGAACGCGAATCGGCGATCGCCTGGCGCGTCTCGTCGACCGTCGTGAACACGAGGGCGATCTCGCCGTTCTTGATCATGTCGACGATGTGCGGACGGCCATCCTTCACCTTGTTCACGACCTTCACCGGCACGCCGGCCGCTTCGATCGCGGCAGCCGTGCCCTTCGTCGCGACGATCGGGTAGCCGAGGTCGTGCAGCATGCGCGCGACTTCGACGGCCTTCGGCTTGTCGGCATCCCCATCACGGTCAGCAGCACCGTGCCCGACTCCGGCAGGCGCGAACCGGCCGCGAGCTGCGACTTGAACAGCGCTTCGCCGAACGTCTGGCCGACGCCCATCACTTCGCCGGTCGAACGCATTTCAGGCCCGAGGACCGGATCGACGGTCGGGAACTTGACGAACGGGAACACGGCTTCCTTCACGCTGAAGTACGGCGGCTCGACTTCCTTCGTCACGCCCTGCTGCGCAAGCTTCTGGCCGACCATCGCGCGCGCTGCGATCTTCGCGAGCGGCAGGCTGGTCGCCTTCGACACGTACGGCACCGTGCGCGACGCGCGCGGGTTCACTTCCAGCACGTAGATGATGTCCTGCTTCGAACCGTCCGCCTGCGGCACCTGCTGGATCGCGAACTGCACGTTCATCAGGCCGACCACGTTCAGCGCCTTCGCCATCGCGCCCGTCTGGCGCTTCAGCTCGGCGACGGTTTCCTTCGACAGCGAGTACGGCGGCAGCGAGCATGCCGAGTCGCCCGAGTGAACGCCCGCCTGCTCGATGTGCTCCATCACGCCGCCGATGAACACGGCTTCGCCGTCGCAGATGCAGTCGACGTCGCACTCGATCGCATCGTTCAGGAAGCGGTCGAGCAGCACCGGCGAATCGTTCGACACCTTCACGGCCTCGCGCATGTAGCGCTCGAGGTCACGCGGCTCGTGGACGATTTCCATCGCACGGCCGCCCAGCACGTACGACGGACGCACGACCAGCGGATAGCCGATTTCCTCGGCGAGCTTGAGCGCTTCGTCTTCCGCGCGCGCGGTGCGGTTCGGCGGCTGGCGCAGGCCGAGGTCCTGCAGCAGCTTCTGGAACCGTTCGCGGTCTTCGGCCGCGTCGATCATGTCCGGCGACGTGCCGACGATCGGCACACCGTGCGCTTCGAGATCGAGCGCGAGCTTCAGCGGCGTCTGGCCACCGTACTGGACGATCACGCCGACCGGCTTTTCCTTGTCGACGATTTCGAGCACGTCTTCGAGCGTCAGCGGCTCGAAGTACAGGCGGTCGGACGTGTCATAGTCGGTCGAGACCGTTTCCGGGTTGCAGTTGACCATGATCGTTTCGTAGCCGTCCTCGCGCATCGCGAGCGCCGCGTGCACGCAGCAGTAGTCGAACTCGATGCCCTGGCCGATCCGGTTCGGGCCACCGCCCAGCACCATGATCTTCTTGTTCGTGGTCGGCTGCGCCTCGCACTCTTCCTCGTAGGTCGAGTACATGTACGCCGTTTTCGTCGCGAACTCGGCCGCGCAGGTGTCGACGCGCTTGTAGACCGGGCGCACGTTCAGTTCGACGCGACGCTTGCGCACGTCTTCCGGCGTCGCGCCGAGCAGCTTCGCGAGGCGGCGGTCGGAGAAACCGCTCTGCTTCACGTAGCGCAGCTCGTCGAACGACAGCGACGCGAGCGTGCGGCCCGACAGCGCCTTTTCCTTCAGGATGATCTGCTCGATCTGCTCGAGGAACCACGGGTCGATCGCGGTTTCCGCGAAGATTTCCGCGGCCGTCATGCCGATGCGGAATGCATCGCCGACATACCAGATGCGGTCCGGGCCCGGCTCGTGGATCTCGATCGCGATTTCGTCGCGGTTGGTCGACTTCTCGTCGAGACCGTCAACGCCCACTTCGAGGCCGCGCAGCGCCTTCTGGAACGATTCCTGGAACGTGCGGCCGATCGCCATCACTTCGCCGACCGACTTCATCTGCGTCGTCAAGCGCGAATCGGCTTCGCGGAATTTCTCGAACGCGAAGCGCGGGATCTTCGTGACGACGTAGTCGATCGTCGGCTCGAACGATGCCGGCGTCTGGCCGCCGGTGATTTCGTTCTTCAGCTCGTCGAGCGTGTAGCCGACCGCCAGCTTCGCGGCAACCTTCGCGATCGGGAAGCCCGTCGCCTTCGACGCGAGCGCCGACGAACGCGACACGCGCGGGTTCATTTCGATGACGACCATGCGGCCGTCCTTCGGGTTGATCGAGAACTGCACGTTCGAGCCGCCCGTGTCGACGCCGATCTCGCGCAGCACCGCGAGCGATGCGTTACGCAGGATCTGGTATTCCTTGTCGGTGAGCGTCTGCGCCGGTGCGACCGTGATCGAGTCGCCGGTGTGCACGCCCATCGGGTCGAGGTTTTCGATCGAGCAGACGATGATGCAGTTGTCGGCGCGGTCGCGCACGACTTCCATCTCGTATTCCTTCCAGCCGAGCAGCGACTCTTCGATCAGCAGCTCGCGCGTGGGCGAGAGATCCAGACCGCGCTTGCAGATCTCCTCGAACTCTTCGCGGTTGTATGCAATGCCGCCGCCCGAGCCGCCGAGCGTGAACGACGGACGGATCACGACCGGGTAGCCGCTGCCGCCCGTCTCAGCCATGATCTCGGATTGCACCTTGGTCGCCTCTTCCATCGAGTGCGCGATGCCCGACTTCGCGGAACCGAGACCGATCTTGGTCATCGCTTCCTTGAACTTCTGGCGGTCTTCCGCCTTGTCGATCGCTTCCGGCGATGCGCCGATCAGCTCGACGCCGAACTTTTCGAGCACGCCGTGGTGGTGCAGGTCGAGCGCGCAGTTCAGCGCGGTCTGGCCGCCCATCGTCGGCAGGATCGCGTCCGGGCGCTCCTTCTCGATGATGCGTGCGACGACTTCCCACGTGATCGGCTCGATGTAGGTCACGTCGGCCGTGTTCGGGTCGGTCATGATCGTCGCCGGGTTGCTGTTGACGAGAACGACCTTGTAGCCCTCCTCACGCAACGCCTTGCAAGCCTGCGCGCCCGAATAGTCGAACTCGCACGCCTGGCCGATGATGATCGGGCCGGCGCCGATGATGAGGATGCTCTTGATGTCTGTGCGTTTTGGCATGGCTTGTGAATTCAATAAGTAATCGTTGTCGTGGGTCGGCCGGCAGCGCTCAGCTCATGGTCGCGAGCGCAAGCTTCACCGAGAAACCGATGAACAGGCCGCCCACGCTGCTCGCCGCGCCGGCCGCAAGCTTGCGGCGGCGGCGGAAATGCTCGGCGAGCCGCGCGCCCGCGAAGATCAGCGTGCTCAGGTACAGGAAGCTCGCGCATTGCGCGATCGCCCCGAGCACGACGAACGACAGCGCGGGATGCGGAAATGCCGGGTCGACGAACTGGATGAAGAACGAGATGAAGAACAGGATCGCCTTCGGATTCAGCAGGCTCACGATCAGCGCCTTGCGGAACGGCCGCTCGCCGTCCACCGCGGGCGCTGTCTCGGCCGGCGCATTCGCCGGCGCACGCAGCTTCTGCCACGCGCTGCGCAGCATGCCCGTGCCGATGTAGAGCAGGTACGCGGCGCCGCCGTACTTGACGACGGAGAACAGCAGCGGGTTCGCCTTCAGCAGCGACGCAACGCCCGCTGCGGACAGCACCATCAGCACCGTATCGCCGACGAATACGCCGCAGGCCGCGCGATAGCCGGCCTTCACGCCGCGCTGCGCCGCGAGCGACAGCACGTACATCGAGTTCGGCCCCGGCAGCAGGATGATGAAGATCACGCCGAACACGTAGGTCCAGATATCCGTGATGCCGAGTGCGTGGCCGAACATGATGTGAATCTCCCGTCCTTCGGTTGCGTCAGTGACTTAAGCGTTGCGCTGCTTCGCCGCGTCCATCAGCGCGGTGAAACGGTCGAACAGGTAGCCGATGTCGTGCGGGCCGGGCGACGCTTCCGGGTGACCCTGGAAGCAGAAGGCCGGCTTGTCGGTCAGCTCGAAACCCTGCAGCGTGCCGTCGAACAGCGACACGTGCGTCACGCGCGCGTTGGCCGGCAGCGAATCGGCGTCGACCGCGAAGCCGTGGTTCTGCGACGTGATCACGACACGACCGTCGCCCAGATCCTTCACCGGATGGTTCGCGCCGTGGTGGCCCGTCTTCATCTTCAGCGTCTTCGCGCCGACCGCGAGGCCCATGATCTGGTGGCCAAGGCAGATACCGAAGGTCGGCACGCCACGCTCGATGAACTGCTTCGTGGCCGCGATCGCGTAGTCGCACGGTTCCGGATCGCCGGGGCCGTTCGACAGGAAGATGCCGTCCGGATTCAGCGCGAGCGCATCTTCCGCGCTCGCCTGTGCCGGCAGCACCGTCACGTGGCAGCCACGCTCCGCGAGCATGCGCAGGATGTTGTACTTGACGCCGAAATCGTAGGCGACGACGCGGTACTTCGGCGCTTCCTGCATGCCGTAGCCGCCTTCGAGGCGCCATTCGGTCTGCTTCCATTCGAACGGCTTCGTGGTCGACACGACCTTCGCGAGATCCATGCCCGCGAGGCCCGGGAACGAGCGTGCGAGCTCGATCGCCTTCGCTTCGTCGTCCGAGCCCGTCAGGATGCAGCCGTTCTGCGCGCCCTTGTCGCGCAGGATGCGGGTCAGCTTGCGGGTATCGATGCCGGCGATCGCGACGACGCCTTCGTCGCGCAGGTAGTCGCCGAGCGTGCGGTCCATGCGGAAGTTCGATGCGAGCGTGGGCAGATCACGGATGATCAGGCCGGCGGCATGGACTTTCGTGGCTTCGACGTCTTCGGCGTTGACGCCGACGTTGCCGATATGCGGATAGGTGAGCGTGACGATCTGGCGCGAGTAGCTCGGATCAGTCAGGATTTCCTGATAGCCGGTGATCGCGGTATTGAACACGACTTCGCCGATCGTGTGGCCTTCGGCCCCGATCGAATAACCACGAAAGACCGTGCCGTCGGCGAGTGCAAGCAAGGCGGGAGTAAAAGACGGCAACACGGGAGGCTCCTTGGGGAACACCCTGCTGCCGACCTGTTTACCCTGCCGCGCGAGCGCCGCGCTGCGTGGGCGCGCGTGGTCGCTTGCTGGACGCGGTCTGCGTTGTCGAGTCGCGAACCCGGCGCGTGGCGCACGAGGCTTCGCGGCATCGCCCGGCAGGCGGCGTGCGGCGGATGAACGGGATGAATGAGGTAGGCGCTAGGGTGCGAGGTTGATCAGCACAAACTTTCAAATTATAGCCTGAAAATGGCCCTATCTTCAATCGATATGGCCGTCCGATCGTGCACGCGACGCACGGCGCAACGTGCTGCGGCCCCGTTTCCGCAGCCGCCCTACCCGTCAGCGTACCGCCGGATCAGTGCGCTTGACCAGCGCCGCGCGCGGGCCACACGTACCAGACCGCGCTCGCGAGCTGCAGCGCGAGCAGCACGCCCCATGCGGTGAAGTGCGCGGCGGCAGGATAACGCCCGTCGACCGCCGGCCAGTGCGACAGCACCGCGCCGACGCCGATCTGGAACGCGAAGATCAGCAGGAAGATCACGAGCGTGAGCGTCGTGTTCGCGCGGCCGATCAGATGGGCGGGGAAGTGTCCGGCCATCACCGCGTAGGTCAGGATGCCGACGCCACCGAATATCCCGTAAGCCGCCCACAACAGAGCCGGCGGCAGCGGCACGCCCGCGACGATCGCGACCTGCGTCGCGACGAACAGCGCCATCCCGACGCCGCAGAACGCGTAGACCGACACGCCGCGCCGCTCGAGCACGCGCGCCGCCGCGCCGAAGCCGACGCAGCCGGCCATCATCGCGAAGCCGAGCACCGACACGAGACGCGCGGCATGCGGCGCATCGAACCCCGCGACATCGCGCAGGTACGGCCCGACCCATAGCGACTGCATCGCGTAGAACACGCCCTGCGTGACGACGGAAAACGACGAGATCTTCCAGAACGCGCGACTGCTCAGGATGTGCCAGGTGCCCTTGAACTGGCTGACGAGCCCGCCCTGGTGGCGCGCCTGCGTCGCTTCGGGCGCGCCGAAGCCGATCGACGCCGCGACGACCACCGTCAGCACCGCGAGGCCGAAACAGATCGCGCGCCAGCTCGTCCAGCCGAGCAGCCAGGTCAGCGGCGAGCCGACCATCACGCCACCGAGGCCGCCGACGGCCATCACGAGACCGTTGACGAGCGGCAGCCGGCCGACCGGGAAATGCTGCGCAAGCGCCTTGAACGCCGCGCCGAGACACACCGATACGCCGACACCGATCAGCAGCCGGCCGGCCATCATCGTGCCGAGGCTATGCGCGGCGCCGAACACGGCCGCTCCGGCCGCCGCGAACAACAGCATGCCGGCCGTCACGCGGCGCGGGCCGAAGTGGTCGAGCATCACACCGGCCGGGATCTGCGCGCCCGCGAAGCCGAGGAAATAGAGGCTGGTCAGCAGGCCGAGATCGGCGGCCGACAGCCCGAGCTCATGCGTGACGAACGGCGCGAAGCCCAGATTGACGCCGCGAAACACATACGACACGAAATACCCGACCGAAAACAGCGCGAGCACCCTCACCTGCACCGACGACATCACTTCCCCTGGTTATATGAAGACAGTCACGGCAGCGCCCCCGCGCCGCGCACAAACAAAAACGCCGTCACCTCGGTGACGGCGTTTCGTCGCATTTCGTCGGATGATAACGCAATCGCACGAACCGGGTCGGCCGTGCGATGCGCTCGCGACTGCGTTACTTCTTCTTGCCCTTGTGCGCAGCGGCCTTGGCCGGAGCAGCCTTCGCCGACTTGGCGGCCGGCTTCGCCGCACCGCGCTTCGCGCCGTGCGACTTGCCGCCCACCGCGAGGCTGGCGCGCTCGATGTGCGCACCGCCGGCCGACGTCGCGATCCGCTCCGGACCGGGCTCCGCCGGCACCGAACGGCCGACCGGCACGTGCAGCACGAGCGCCTGACCCGGCATCGCGAGATCGCGGTGCGTGCGGTTCCACGCCTTGAGCTGGCCGACCGACACGCCGTAGCGGCCGGCGATCGCCGCCATCGACTGCTTGCGGCGCACGCGGATCAGCATCTTGCGGGTGTCGGGTACATCGGGCTCCATCGCGAGCGCGCCGTTTTCGGCGACGTCGGCGCTGATGTCCTCGTCGTCGTCATCGCCGCGCGGCACGACGATCGTCGAGCCCGGCTTCAGGCGCATGCCGGCCGGAATCTTGTTGACCGACATCAGCGTATCGGCGTCCACGCCGATCTTCTCGGCGATCGCGGCCGGGCGCGCACGCTCGCTCACCGTATAGGTGGTCCACGTCGACAGTTGGCCGTTGTAGGCCTTCAGGTTCTTCTCGAACGCCGACGCGTTGTCGAACGGCAGCAGGATCTGCGGCTCGGTCGCGCCGAGGATCACCGGCTTCGAGAACGACGGGTTCAGCGAGCGGAATTCGTCGAGCGGCAGGTTCGCGAGCTTTGCCGCCACCGCGACGTCGATGTCGCGCGACGTCGTGACCGTCACGAAATACGGGTGGTTCGGGATCTCCGGCAGCGTCAGGCCATACTGCTGCGGGCTCGCGATGATGTTCTTCACCGCCTGCAGCTTCGGCACGTAGTTGCGCGTCTCGTTCGGCATCCGCAGGCTTTGGTAGTCGGTCGGCAGACCGGCCGCCTGGTTGCGCGCGATCGCGCGCTGCACGTTGCCCTCGCCCCAGTTGTACGCGGCCAGCGCCAGATACCAGTCACCGAACATGTCATGCAGGCGCGACAGGTAGTCGAGCGCGGCGCTCGTCGACGCGAGCACGTCGCGGCGCTCGTCCTGCCACATGTTGCGCTTCAGGTTGTACGTGCGGCCGGTGCCAGGCATGAACTGCCACATGCCGGCCGCCTTCGCGACCGACAGCGCCTGCGGGTTGTACGCAGACTCGATGAACGGCAGCAGCGCGAGCTCGGTCGGCATGTGACGCGCCTCGAGCTCCTCGACGATGTGATACAGGTACTTCTGCGAGCGCTCGGTCATGCGCTGCACGTAATCGGGACGCTGCGTGTACCAGGTCGTCTGCATGTCGACGAGGTCGCTCTGCAGGTCGGGCATCTGGAAGCCGCGGCGAATGCGCCCCCACAGATCGGAGTCGGCACTGGTCAGGTCGCCGACGGATTGCTTGTCGACATCGACAGTTTCTTTGGCGGTGGCTGATTTACGGAGGTAGTTGGACGTCGCCTGCGAATCGGCGGCGTTGTTGGCGACAGGGGCCTGGCTCGCACAAGCGGCGAGTAGCAGGACCACCATCGCACTCAATATAAGTCGCATGAAAATCTCGGCTTCCGACGGCTGGAAATTGCAGGCGATACTACGGAAGTGCGTGCTTCACGTCAATAAAAACACCGAAAACTCAGCGAAATCCTACATTTGGAGCAATTTTTACAGACACCGCTTGAGCTTTGGAGTCCTCCGGAAATCATCATCGGAACCGGTTTTTCCACTCGCGCATCAGCGTGAATGCCGCCAGACGATCCGGCACTGTTTCGTGCAGCTCGGCCTCGAGCGTGGCATGAATCGCCGCGCTGTCGGCCCGCATGAACGGGTTAACGGCACGCTCGTGAGCAATCGTAGTGGGCAGCGTCGGCACGCCCCGCGCGCGCAGCGCCTGTGCTTCGTCGCGCCACGCAGCGAGCGCCGCATTGCCGGGCTCGCATGCGAGCGCGAAGCGAATATTGGACAGCGTGTATTCGTGTGCACAATGCACGCGCGTGTCGCCCGGCAGCGCCGCGAGCGCGTCGAGCGACGCGAGCATCTGCGCGGGCGTGCCTTCGAACAGGCGGCCGCAGCCGCACGAGAACAGCGTGTCGCCGCAGAACACATGCGGCGCCGCGTTGCGCTGCCCGGCCGCCTGGAAATAGGCGATGTGGCCGCGCGTGTGACCGGGCACGTCGAGCACGTCGAATGCGACGGCCGGTGCGTCGAGCGTCACGCGATCGCCGCCCGTCAGCGGCCGCGTGACCACGCCAATCGCCTCGGCCGCGGGGCCGTAAACGGTGAGCGGCACATCGGCCGGTTGGCTATTGCGCAGCGCATCGACACCGCCGACGTGGTCGGCGTGGTGGTGCGTGAGTAAAATAGCGGTCAACCGCCAGCCTCGTTCGGCAAGAACCCGGCGTACGGGCGCGGCTTCACCCGGATCGACGGCGATTGCATCGCGGCCGTCCGAGACGAGCCAGATATAGTTGTCTTCGAATGCCGGAACCGGCACGTATTCCAGCTCGTTCATGGGCGCGCAATCATCGTTATGTCTGACCGTCAAATTATAGACTGGCCCGCCTGGACCGACTCGCCTCCCGGCCGCTACGTGCTGGGCTGGGAGCAGGCGCAGCTCGACCGGATCGTGTCCGACGTCTTCGGGTTCCACGCGTTGCAGCTCGGCTTGCCGCAGCTCGACGCGCTGCGCGAGAACCGCATGCCGTATCGCGGCCTCGTGCTCGACCCGGCGAGCGGCGCAAGCGCGCCGTACCAGTACCCGTGGGCACGCGAAGCGCACACGCCGGAGCACGCGCCCGCCGATCGCAGCACGACCTGGTGCGACCTGCTCGACCTGCCGTTCGAGTCGCAGAGCGTCGACCTGATCGTGATGCCGCACACGCTCGAATTCACGTCCGACCCGCACCGCCTGCTGCGCGAGGCCGAGCGCGTGCTGATGCCGGAAGGCCAGCTCGTGATCACCGGCTTCAATTCGCTCAGCCTGTGGGGCATGCGGCAATCGTTCGGGCGCATGGCCAACCACCCTTTCGTGCCGGCCACGCGCGACCAGATCGCGTTCATCCGGCTCAAGGACTGGATCAAGCTGCTAGGCTTCGATCTCGAACGCGGCCGCTTCGGCTGCTACCGGCCGCCGCTCGTCACCGACAAGTGGCTGGCCCGCTACGGCTTCATGGAGGCCGCCGGCGACCGCTGGTGGCCGATCTTCGGCGCCGTCTACATGGTGACGGCCGTCAAGCGCGTGCGCGGCATGCGTCTCGTCGGCCAGATCAAGATGAAGAAGCCCGTGCTCGCACCGGGCCTGACGCCGGCGGCCTCCCCGACCACCCATCAAGAACATTCATGACTACCGATACCATCGACATCTATACCGACGGCGCCTGCAAGGGCAACCCCGGCCCCGGCGGCTGGGGCGCACTGATGCGCTACGGCGACCAGGAGAAGGAGCTGTTCGGCGGCGAGCCGAACACGACCAACAACCGCATGGAGCTGATGGGCGTGATCGCCGCGCTCGAAGCGCTGAAGCGGCCGTGCCAGGTGGTCGTGCATACCGACTCGCAATACGTGCAGAAAGGCATCAGCGAGTGGATTCACGGCTGGAAGAAGAAAGGCTGGATTACCGCGGCGAAGACGCCCGTGAAGAACGCCGACCTGTGGAAACGGCTCGACGCGCTCGTCGCGCAGCATGAAGTCGAGTGGCGCTGGGTCAAGGGTCACGCGGGCCATCCCGAAAACGAGCGCGCGGACGCGCTCGCGAATCGCGGCGTCGAATCGCTCACGGCCTGAACACCGGCCGCTCCCCCTGTTTTCCTTGTTTTCCCCGACATGCGCCAGATCATTCTCGATACCGAAACCACCGGCCTGAACGCCCGCACGGGCGACCGCCTCATCGAAATCGGCTGCGTCGAGCTGCTGAACCGGCGGCTCACCGGCAACAACCTGCACTTCTACGTGAACCCCGAGCGCGACAGCGACCCGGGCGCACTGGCGGTGCACGGCCTCACGACCGAATTCCTCAGCGACAAGCCGAAATTTGCGGAAGTCGCCAACCAGATCCGCGACTTCGTGAAGGACGCGGAGCTGATCATCCATAACGCACCGTTCGACCTTGGCTTCCTCGACGCCGAATTCGCGCGGCTCGACCAGCCGCCGTTCACCGAACAATGCGGCGGCGTGATCGACACGCTCGTGCAGGCCAAGCAGATGTTCCCCGGCAAGCGCAACTCGCTCGACGCGCTGTGCGACCGCTTCGGCATCAGCAACGCACACCGGACGCTGCACGGCGCGCTGCTCGACTCGGAGCTGCTCGCCGAGGTGTATCTCGCGATGACGCGCGGCCAGGACAGCCTCGTGATCGACATGCTCGACGACGGCGGTGCCGACGGCGGCACGGCGAACGGTCAGCGCGTGTCGCTCGCCGCGCTCGATCTGGCCGTGGTGGCCGCGAGCGACGACGAACTCGCCGCGCACCAGGCGCAGCTCGACGAGCTCGACAAGTCGGTCAAGGGCACCTGCGTGTGGCGCACGTCGGCCGACGCGGGCGCCGCCGAAACGAACTGACGCCCACGACTCGCACTGCGGCCGCGCCTACACGCGCGGCTGCAGCGCGATGACGGCCATCCCGCCGAGCGCGAGCACCGCGCCGGCCACGTCCCAGCGGGTCAGCGCAACGCCGTCGACCACCCGCAACCAGACCAGCGCCACTGCGATGTAGACGCCGCCGTACGCGGCATACGTCCGCCCGGCCGCGCTCGGGTGCAGCGTCAGCAGCCATGCGAACAGCGCGAGCGACAGCGCGGCCGGCACCAGCAGCCAGGCCGGGCGCCCGTCCTTCAGCACGAGCCACGGCAGGTAGCAGCCGACGATTTCGGCCAGCGCCGTAGCGGCGAACAACGCCGCGATCCTGATCAGTTCGGTCATCCGGTTCCTCGTGAATTCGCCCCCGTCGCCGGGCGCGGCACGGCCCCGCCGCGCGCCGCCGATCATACCCGAGCAGGCCTTGCCGACCGCCCCACCAGGCGGGCCTCTCCCGGCAATTTGCGCGATCATCCGTCATCGTGCTATCATGTCGCCTGTTTCGACATTCAATCCCTGTCTATTCAATTTCGAAGGAAGTCTGTCCACGCGTTGCGGGCCGGCCTTTCGACCGAAATTACACCCACAGGAAAGCCCGCCCGACAGGCCCGCTTTTCTCGTTTCGTTGCCCCTCCGGGGCGTTGCCGGAACGCCGGACACACCGTCCGCACCGGCATCTGCCGCCTGCATCACGCGGCCCATTCTTCATGAGCGCACTGTCGCGACGGCCCATCGGGCCCGCGTCGACGCAGCCCCTTACGGCCTTTTACCGCCTTTTGTGCAGTAAGTGCTTAATGGTTTGCCTCGACGCGCCGCATCCGACACCGCGCTCGCCGGCAAACCGTGTCGGACGGCCCGCCCGTTCCGGCGCAGTCAAAGGAGTGCATGACCTTGACCGCAACACACGTCAGCCCGACCGCTGCTTCTTCCTCCGCTTCGCCGTCCGGCGAGGCCCCGCTCGCTGCGGACGACATTACCGTCGTCGACCAGAGCCTGCTCAAGCGCGCCGTCAGCGCGATGGCCATCGGCAATGCGATGGAATGGTTCGACTTCGGCGTCTACAGCTACATCGCCGTCACGCTCGGCAAGGTGTTCTTCCCGTCCAGCAGCCCGTCCGCGCAACTGCTCGCCACCTTCGGCACGTTCGCTGCCGCGTTCCTCGTACGCCCGCTCGGCGGCATGGTGTTCGGCCCGCTCGGCGACCGCATCGGCCGCCAGCGCGTGCTCGCCGCGACGATGATCATGATGGCCGTCGGCACCTTCGCGATCGGCCTGATCCCCAGCTACGCGTCGATCGGCATCATGGCGCCCGTGCTGCTGCTCGTCACCCGCCTCGTGCAGGGCTTCTCTACCGGCGGCGAATACGGCGGCGCCGCCACCTTCATCGCCGAATTCTCGACCGACAAGCGCCGCGGCTTCATGGGCAGCTTCCTCGAATTCGGCACGCTGATCGGTTATGTGATGGGCGCCGGCGTCGTCGCGCTGCTCACCGCGTCGCTGTCGCAGGAAGCGCTGCTGTCGTGGGGCTGGCGCGTGCCGTTCCTGATCGCCGGCCCGCTCGGCCTGATCGGTCTCTACATCCGGATGAAGCTCGAGGAAACGCCCGCGTTCAAGCGCCAGGCCGAAGAGCGCGAAGCGCAGGACAAGGCCGTGCCGAAGACGCGTTTCCGCGAAACGCTGATGCGCAACTGGCGTGCGCTGCTGCTGTGCGTCGGCCTCGTGCTGATCTTCAATGTGACCGACTACATGGTGCTGTCGTACCTGCCGAGCTTCATGTCGTCGACGCTGCACTTCGACGAATCGCACAGCCTCGTGCTCGTGCTGATCGTGATGGTGCTGATGATGCCGATGACGCTGTACGCCGGCCGCCTGTCGGACAAGGTCGGCCGCAAGCCCGTGATGCTCGCCGGCTGTGTCGGCCTGCTGGTGCTGTCGATCCCGTCGATGATGCTGATTCACGCCGGCACCACGGCGTCGGTGTTCGGCGGCCTGCTGATCCTCGGCGTGCTGCTGTCGTGCTTCACCGGCGTGATGCCGTCGGCGCTGCCGGCGTTGTTCCCGACCGAGATCCGCTACGGCGCGCTCGCGATCGGCTTCAACGTGTCGGTATCGCTGTTCGGCGGCACGACGCCGCTGGTGACCGCGTGGCTCGTCGACGTGACGCACAACCTGATGATGCCCGCGTACTACATGATGGGCGCCGCCGTGATCGGCATCGTGTCGGTGATCGCACTCGCCGAAACCGCGCGCCAGCCGCTGAAGGGCTCGCCGCCGGCCGTCGCGACGCGCCGCGAGGCGCACCAGCTCGCGCGCAAGCTGCGCGAAGAGGACGATGCGCCGGACATGTACGGCGTCGCGACGCCGGCACGCGCGTGAGCGTCGCCCCATGAAAAAGCCCCGGCCGAAGCCGGGGCCCGATCGAACCCGATCCGCCCGACCGGCTCACGCCGGCCGGGCTTTTTTTCATCCTTTCGATGCGGACGCCTTCACGCGCGCGCTTCGCAATGACGGCAGAAGATCAGCGCACGCGAGCGCGACACGGCAGCCTGCGCGCCGCGAGCTGCGACGATCAGCCCGACCTGGCCGAGATTGAAATCGCGCTCGACCATCAACTGCGTCAGCGCGGCAAGCGGCAACAGCACGGACGGGTGATACAGGCTCGATTCGATCAGGGCTTTCATCATCGGCTCCATCTGGCAATGCGTGATTCGATGGAGTGGATTCTAGGGATCGGCGCCTCCCGGATAAACCGCGCGAATGCGAAGTCACTTGTCAGCCGCCGAGAACAATCGGCAAACGCTTGCCGGACAAGGCCGGCGAGCAGCCGACAGCGACTCGCGGCGGCCTGACGCCCCGCCGCCCGGCCTACGCGAGCGGCGTTTCGACGAATGCCGGCAGCGCTTCCGCCCGCGCCGAATGGGCGGCCAGCGCCGGATAACGGGCCGGATCGATCCGCGCGAGCACCGGGTAATCGGCCGCCATGAATTGCGTGAACCGCCACGCGACCGCGACCGTCACGTCGGACTGCAGCAGCCGCGCGCCGCCGAACCAGCCATTTGCCGCGGCGACGAGCGGCTCCAGCGCGCCGTACGCACCTTCGAGCTGGCTCAGCACGCGTTCGATCCACGGTGCGTGCTGCTTGTCGGCCGGGCGCAGCGCCTGCTCGTAGACGACCTGGACGGTCTTTTCGGCCGCCGCCAGCGCGAACCCGACCGGCACGAGCACGCGCAGCCGCGCATCGGCGGCGTCGGGCAGCAGGCGGCGCTCGGGCGCAACGCGATGATCGAGATAGTCGACGATCAGCGACGAATCGATCAGCGTCGAGCCGTCGTCGGTCACGAGCGTCGGCGCCTTGACGACCGGGTTGAACGTGCTGAACTGCTCGAAATGACGAAAAACCGAGATCGACTCGTGTTCGAACGGCAGGTCGAGCAGCTTCGCCGAAATGGCGACGCGGCGGACGAACGGGGAATCCAGCATGCCGATCAGCTTCATCGCAAACGCTCCGCTTCTGGGGAATGGGACCGACGACTGTAGCAGCGTCGCGCGGCATCGGCTAGCGTGCCCGCAGGGTTGATGCGCAGCAGACGGTCGCGCATTCCTGCTCCCGCTGCGCGGCCACAGTGACCATAATGCAGATTCACGCCCCTTCCGCCCCAAGGTTCGCCATGTGGTATGCCCTCGTCGAGCAGCAGCGGGAATGGATGCGCGCCTGGCGCGCGGCGACGCGGCACGCGTTCGATGCGTGGCCCGCGGCCACGCTGCCGCACGCCGCGTCGTCGTGCTACGACGACCTGTTCGAACCGCTGCTCGGACCGTCGGCCGGACCGCCGTGCTTCGACATCGGGCGGCCGGGCGTCGACGAGCGGGTCGCCGCCGGCACGCCGTTCTGCAACCTGCGGCGCTTCGCGCGTGCCGACGCGCGGCGCACGGTGCTGCTGTGCGCGCCGCTCGCCGGGCACGCGGCCGTGATGATGCGGGAAACCGTCGAGACGCTGCTCGCCGACGGCGACGTCTGCGTGACCGACTGGTGCAATGCGCGCGACGTACCGCTCGCAGCGGGACGCTTCGGGCTCGACGAGTACGTCGCGATGCTCGACGGCTTCGTCGACGGGCTCGCGCACGACGACCGGCCGCTGCACGTCGTCGCCGTGTGCCAGGCGACCGTACCGGCGCTCGGCGCGCTTGCGCTGCGCGCCGCTCGCGGCCTTGCACCGCCTGCGAGCGTCACGCTGATCGGCGGCCCGCTCGACGCGCGCCTGAACCCGAGCGCACTCGGCACGGCCGCCGCCGCCCATTCGCTCGACTGGTGCCGCCGCCACCTGATCGACATCGTGCCGCCCGGCTTCGCGGGGCACGGGCGCCACGTGTTCCCGACCTATCTGCAGCAGGGCGAAATCGCGATGCTGTATCCGCAGCGTTTCCTGACGCTGATCGAGGCCTACGCGCTCGCCGCGTCGCGCTTCGACATGGCCGGGCTCGCCGGCGCGCGCCGCGCGCTGCGCGAATACACGGCGCTGCTCGACATGCCGGCCGATTATTTCCTCGACACGGTCGACATCGTGTTCCAGCGCATGAGCCTCGCGACCGGCACGTGGAACGTTGGCGACACACGCGTCGAGCCGGCCACGCTGCGCGGCGTCGCGCTGCTGACCGTCGAAGGCGCATGCGACGCGGTCACGGGCGCCGGCCAGACGCATGCGGCGCTGGACCTCTGTCGCGGCCTCGCGGCCGGCGAGCGCCATCGCGTCGACATCGACGATTGCGATCACTACGGGCTGTTTACAGGGCCACGCTGGCGCGGCGAGGTCCATCCGGCGCTGCAGCGCGTGTTCGCATTGGCGGAAGCGGCCCGCCCGCGCCCGCGCCGCACCAGGCGGCCGTGAGGCGGCGTCAGGGCCGCGCGGCTTCGAGCAGGGTACGCACCTCGTCGTCGCTCGTCTGCTCGAAGCGCGCGTAGAACTGGCTGATCCCGAAGAACCGCAGCGGCTGCGACACCGTGACGAATGCATCGGCCAGATCGTCGAACGCGTGCCGTGCGCTCGCCGGCGCGACCGGCGCCGCCGCGACGATGCGCGCGGGGCGGCGCTCGCGCAGCGCCTGCAGCGCGACGCGCATCGACGCGCCGGTCGCGACGCCGTCGTCGACGACGATCGCGGTGCGACCGTCGACCGGCAGCGGCGGCATGGCGCCGCGATACAGCGCTTCGCGACGATGCAGCTCGGCCGTCTCGCGCACGATCACGTCGGCAAGCTGCGCGTCCGACACGCCCATCGAACGGATCACCGAACGCTGCAGATGCATCGCGCCGCCGGTGGCGATCGCACCCATTGCGAGTTCGGGATCGAACGGCACGCCGAGCTTGCGCACGACCAGCACGTCGAGCGGCGCGCGCAGTGCGCAGGCGACCGGATACGCGACGGGCACGCCGCCGCGCGGAAGTGCGAGCACGACGACATCGCTGCGCCCCGCGTAATCGCGCAACGCGTCGGCCAGCTGGCGGCCGGCATCGGCGCGATCGGCAAAACACTCGGTCAAGATCGGCTCCCTGCCGTTGCGCCGGATGCGCGAATCCCGCGCTGGCGCCTGTCAACGAGCATGGTTCATCGGCCGCGCCGATGCAAGCAGGGTCACACCGGCGTACGCGACGCCAAAGGAAAGGGTCAGAGGCCGCCGGCCTGCCGGTACAGCCGCCAGAACGATTGCGCGTAGGATTGCGCGAGCTCGGGCGCGCGCTGGAACACGTTCACCGTTTCCGCATGCGCGGCCGCGCCGTCGGACAACGTCGTCAGCGCGACGCTGTCGTCGACGATCACGAAGCGCGGCGCCGGATCGCCATGCCGCGAATCGATGGCGACGTCGATGCCCGCGGATTTCAGATAGCCGGCGCCGCTGTACCGGCCCGCGCGCGGCGAGCGCACGAGCACGACACGGACCTCGACCCCGCGTGTGCGCGCCGCGCGCAACGCGCTCGCGACCGCCGGCGGCACGTGCGTATAGCCGGCCAGCAGCACGCGACGCTGTGCCTGTTCGATCAGGTCGACGGTCGCGTCGGCCGCCGCATTGTCATACGAAAAGTATGTGCCGACCGATGCGGCGTCGGACGGAATCTGGCTGGCGTGGGCGCTCGTCGCGCAGCAAAGCGCGGCGAGAAGGATGGCGGCTGGTCTCATGGCGGGCGCCATTGTAGCGATGCCAATTCGCGTGGCAAGCACCGGCTGCGACGCTGCTGCGCCGGCGCAACACACAGTGTGGAACGAGGGCCTGACGACTGTGTTTCAGCCTGTTTTTTCGGCCCGTCGGTCAGCCGGCCGCGACGCGCGCGAGCCAGTTCGTCACGCCGTCGACGGAACGGAAATCCACGAGGCTGCGCGCCGGCAACGCCGGGTACGCGCCACCGGCCATCTCCGCCAGCGCCCGCCCGGGGCCGAGTTCGAGAAACGCCGTCGCACCGGCCTCCACGCAGGCAGCGAGACAGGCCGCCCACTCGACCGGCTCCGCCATCTGCCGCGCGAACTTGTCGAGGCCGGCGTCGACGTCGAGCACCGACGCGCCGTCGATCCCCGAAAACAGCCGCGTGCCGGGCAGCGGCCGCCGCACATGCGTCGCGGCGAGCGCCGTGCGAAACACCGGCACGGCCGCCGCGAGCCGGCGCGTATGCGACGCGATCCGCACGCATACGGGCGCGACGCGCAGTGCACCGGCTCGGGCCGCATCGTCGGCCACCGCATCGACATCGGCCTGCCGCCCCGCGACGACGAACGCGTCGCCGGGATTCGCGATCGCGATGGCCGCATCGCGACCGTCGCACAGCTGCGCAAGCTGCGCGCGCGTCAGGCCGCGCACGAACACCATCCGCTCGTCGCCGCCGCTCGCCGCATCCATTGCGCGGGCGCGTGCGTCGGCCAGGTCGAGCGCGTCATGCGGCTCGATCATCCCCGCGACACTCCACGAACCGACTTCGCCGACGCTGTAGCCGGCGACACAGCGCCGGCGCGGCCACGCCGCGTCGAGCAGCGCGGCGGCGGCGAGCGCCTGGACCGTACAGAGGATCTGCGCGGCGCGGTTCTCGCGCAGCGCGTCCGGTCCGGCCTGCCGGACCCAGGTGCGCGGATCGTCGCCAAGCAGCCGGCCCGCGTGCGCGAACAACGCCTCGGCCTGCGGCGCCGTGCCCGTCAGGTCGAACATGTCGGCACGCTGCGCGCCCTGTCCCGAACAGAGGATGGCCAGCGTCATTGCGGGTTCCCGTCGGCTTCGAGCGCATCGACGAATACGCTCATCGCAAGCAGGTCGGCCGCGCCACCGGGGCTCAGCCGGCGCGCGACGAACGCACGGTGCGCGGCAGCCGCACGCAGCCGCCAGTCCCGTGCCCGCACGCCGCCGCGTGCGACGAAAGCACGGGCGGTCGCCCGCGCGAAATCGAGGCCGCCCTGCCCGCCCCGGTACAACAGATTCGTATCGTCGAGCGCGGCGATCAGCGCAAAGCACGCTTCGACGCGCGCGGCTTCAGGATCGCCGGGCAGATCGCGCTGCGCGCTGCGCAGCGCAGGCAAGCCAACCGCGTACACGGTCGCGAAGCCGTCGGCCGCTTCGCGACGCGCGCCGCCGACGCCGTAGCGGCGGCTCGCGCGCTCGCCGTGGCTGTCGGGCAAACGCGGGCCGCCAAGGATATCGGCGCCCCAGCGGGCGGAGACGAACGCGCCGAGCGTCGTCCCCTCCGGCACCGCGCCGGGCATCGTGCGCCGGCCCGCGGCCGCGCACAACAGCCCGAGCCCGAAGATCGCGCCGCGGTGCGTATTGACGCCGCCGGTCGCGGCGAGCATCGCGTGTTCGGCACGCAGGCCGATCTTGCGCAGCACGGTCATGTCCGCATCGCGCACGCCTGCGTCGGCCAGCTCGGCGAAGTAAGGCCGCAGCACGGCGGCGCTGCGCGCGAACGTCGCCGCATCCATGTCGGTGTGACTGCCGGTGTCGACGTGACTGACGAGCCCCGGCTTCGGGTAGGTCTCGATCTCCAGCACGAGGCAGCGTTCGGCCAGCGCGGCGATGCGCTCGGCATCGGACGGTGCCGGTAGGCGGCTGGCAGCCCATGCGCTCATTGCGCGCCTCCGGTGAATGCGTCGGCCGCCATCAATTCGACGGCGATCGCGGTCTTGACCGCGACTTCGGGCAACCGCGCGTGCAGTTCGCGCCAGTTGACGCCCGCGCCGTCGGCGCGCAGCAATTCGCCGTCGATGCGCATCGGCGCACGCGCGTCGATTGCCGCCAGGCCGTCGAGCAGCGGCGCGAGCGACGCGGCCTCCGGCAACGGAAACACGATGTCGAGATCGGACGACGGGCCCAGGTACGGCTCGCCCGTCAACGCTTGCCAGGCGAGGCTGCCGAACACGCGGCCCTGCACGCCGCAGCGCGCGCCGAGCGCGTCGAGCTCGCGCAACGGCGCGTGCCATGCTTGGGGCGCGGCGGCGAGCACGTCGGCCAGCGTCGGCAGCGGGCCGACAGTCTCGAGCGCATCTGCGGCTGCGTTCAGCGCGATGCGCCGCTTGCCTACGGAAGGCGGCAGCGGCAGTCCGAGCGGCACGCGACCGGCGTCGGCTTCATCGGGCGACGCACGGCGCACGATCAGCGGCCAGCCGCGTTCGGCCCATGCGCGCACGAGCGGATCGCCCGCGAGCGCAGGGTCGCGCGCGAAGGCCGCGCCCCACCCGGCCGCCGTCAGCGTGACGAGCGTGTGGCGGCGCAGCGGCAACTCAGCGTGCGGCACGCGCGAGTGCCTCGACGCGCTGCGCGACGTCGGTCGCAACCGGCCGGCCGCGCGCCGCACGCCGGTCGATGCGGTCGGCCGGCTTGCCGAGCCATTCGCCGACCTGCGCGTCGAGCGCGCGGGCCGGATCGAGCACGGCGTCGACGGCGCCCATCTTCACGAGATTGTCGAGCCCCGGCGCGAACACCGGCGTCGAACGCGCCATCTCCTTCAACACGTCGATCGGCAGCTTGGTCACGCGCGACATCGACGGCAGGTCCATCACCTCCGGCTCGGCGCCCGGCACGGCAAGCAGCGTGCGCGTCGCGAGCGCGGTCGCGATGAACGCGCCGGCGGCCGTGTGGCCGTACAGCACGCCGATCGTCCGGTGCCCGGCGAGATCCGCGTGCATCAGGCACTTCGCGAGATGCGACAGCCCTTCGTTCAGGCCGAGCAGTTCGTCGCGCTTGCTCATCCGCTGGCTGTCGCTGTCGACGAGCACGACGATCGGCGTGTCGCCGCCGCGCGCGATCGTGTCGAGCACGCGCGATGCAAGCGTCAGCGCTTCGTCGATGCCGAACGGCAAGCGGTCGGCGACGCCGATCACGTCGACACGCGTGCCGGCCAGTTCCGCGTGGCCCGTCAGCAGCCCGCCACTTCGCACGATCGAATGGCCCGTGGGAAACAGCGAATTCAGTACTTCATCGAGCGTCATGCTGCGGCTCCTGTAACTGGTCGGCGAGCTTGGCGAATTCGTCGTCGGGCATGCCCGGAACCGCTTCCGGCTGGTCGGCCCCGAGCGTGCGCCACACGTCACGCGCATCCTTGCATTCGCCGAATCGTGCGACACGCGCTTCAAGGCGCGCCTGCTCCGCGCGCAGCATCGCCGCATCGAACGCCGGCGCGCGGCCGATCAGCTCGAGCGCCGCCGCACGGAATGCATCGGGCGTATCGGCCACATAACGATCCGCGCCGCCGATCAGCCGCCGGTGCTTGCCGCCCATCGTGCGCCAGATCAGCGCGCGATCCTTCGAATCGAATTCCTCGACGCCGCGATTGGTCTCGATCACTTCGGGGCCCGACACGCTGATACGCCCCTGCTCCGACCCGGCAAGCGCCGAACAGCACGCGGCGAGCAACCCGCCGCCGCCATAGCAGCCCGCGCGCCCGCCGATCAGCCCGATCACCGGCACACCGGCCGCGCGCGCTTCGACCAGCGCACGCATGATCTCGGCAATCGCGAGTTCGCCCGCGTTCGCTTCCTGCAGCCGCACGCCGCCCGTATCGAACAGGATCAGCACCGGCTTGCCGGTTTCACGCGCGGCGCGCAGCAGCCCGGTGAGCTTCGCGCCGTGCACCTCGCCGAACGCGCCGCCCATGAAGCGGCCCTCCTGCGCGGCGACGAACACCGGCCGGCCGTCGAGCCGGCCGTGGCCGACCACCATCCCGTCGTCGAACTGCTGCGGCAGGTCGAACAGCGGCAGGTGCGGGCTCGTCACGCGGTCGGCCGGCCCGAGGAATTCGCCAAAGCTGCCCGCGTCGAGCAGCCCGTCGATGCGCTGCCGCGCCGATGCTTCGTACCAGCTCGCGCCGTTCGCGACGAATGCCGGTGCGTCGTGGATCACGTCGCTCATCATGCGCCCCCCTCGATCGCACGCACGGCCTGGGCAAGCCGCAACGACACCATGTCGGGCCGTGCGCCGCCGTCGTTGATCGACAGCTTCAGGCCGCCCGGCGTGCGCCGTTCGACGAAATCCGTGACGACGGCCTGCCATACCGCACCGAAACCGACCGCCGCGGTGCGGATGTCGATCTCGCACTCGTTGCCCGGCAGCACGCGCTCGACGAGCACCTCCAGATTGCCGGACGCGACCACGCCGACGAGCGCCGCGGCCTGCTCGCCCTTCGCGCGTTCGCGCGCGGTGAAGCGATAGTTCAACTGTTCCATGCCCTCTTCCTCACCAGTTGCGGAACCGGGCCGGCGGCGCATAGAGGCCACCCGACCAGTGCACGAGATCCTTGATCGAACGCGCGGCGAGCCAGCGGCGGTCGGCGTCGAGCGGATCGATGCCGAGATCCTCCGGGCGGCGGATCACGCCACGCTCGCGCAGCCGCTCGACCATCTTCCGGTCGCGGCCGCGGCCGATCTCCGTATAGCCGGCGACGCCGCGGATCGCATGCTCGCGTTCGTCCTTGTCGCGGCACATCAGCAGGTTCGCGATGCCTTCCTCGGTGACGATGTGCGTGACGTCGTCGCCATAGACCATGATCGGCGCAAGGTCGAGCTGCAGCTTGTCGGCGAGCTTCAGCGCGTCGAGCTTCTCGACGAACATCGGCACGTTCTTGTCGCCGAACGTCTCGCCGATCTGCACGACGAGCTTGCGGCCGCGCCTGAGCGCCGCCGGTGTATCGGGGTCGGCTTCCGCGCCGGCCTTCAGCCACGGCTCGCTCGGATGCCGCCGGCCGCGTGCGTCGCTGCCCATGTTCGGTGCGCCGCCGAAGCCGGCGATCCGCTCGGCCGTGACCGTCGACGAATGGCCGGACAGGTCGATCTGCAGCGTCGAGCCGATGAACATGTCGCACGCATAGAGGCCGGCCGTCTGGCAGAACGCGCGATTCGAGCGCAGCGACCCGTCGGGGCCCGTGAACCATATGTCGGAACGCGCACGGATGTAGTCGTCCATCCCGACTTCCGAGCCGAAGCAATGGATTTGCTCGACCCAGCCCGACTCGATCGCGGGAATCAGCGTCGGGTGCGGATTGAGCGCCCAGTGCGAGCAGACCTTGCCCTTCAGCCCGAGCTTCTCGCCGTAGGTCGGCAACAGCAGCTCGATCGCGGCCGTGTTGAAGCCGATCCCGTGATTCAGGCGCTTGATGCCGTACGGCTCGTAGATGCCCTTGATCGCGAGCATCGCGGTGAGGATCTGCGTTTCGGTGATCGCGGCCGGATCGCGCGTGAACAGCGGCTCGACGTAGAACGGCCGGCCGGCCTCGACGACGAAATGCACGCGATCGCCGGGAATGTCGACGCGCGGCACCTTGTCGACGATGCGGTCGACCTGCGCGATCACGACGCCGTCCTTGAACGCGGTCGCCTCGACGACGGTCGGCGTGTCTTCGGTGTTCGGGCCCGTGTACAGGTTGCCGTCGCGATCGGCGCTGACCGCGGCGATCAGCGCGACCTGAGGCGTGAGGTCGATGAAGTAGCGCGCGAACAGCTCGAGATAGGTGTGCACCGCGCCGAGCGCGATCTTGCCGCCGAACAGCAGCTTCGCGATGCGCTGCGACTGCGGGCCCGAATACGCAAAGTCGAGACGCTTCGCGATGCCGCGCTCGAACACGTCGAGATGCTCGGGCAGCACGACGCCCGACTGCACCATGTGCAGGTCGTGGATCTTCGCGCTGTCGACGTCGGCGAGCGCCGTCGCGAGCAGGTCGGCCTGCTTCTGGTTGTCGCCTTCGAGGCAGACGCGGTCGCCGGGCCGCAGCACCGCTTCGAGCAACGCGACGGTGTCGCGCGCATCGACCCGCTTGCCTTGCGCGAAACGCGCACCGGCCGCGAGCCGTGCATCGCGCGCCTGCCGCGCGTGATTCCATCCCGTCATGAACAGTTCTCCCGCTTCGATGGTTCAGCGGCATTCTAAGCCTGGCGCCGCCGCCGATTGATGATGTTGACGAATGCGACTCAGAGGACGCCGCGATGGATGCGGCCCGCACGCGCGGGCCGCCTCGCAGCGCGCTACGCGCCGACCAGCGCGCGCGTCGCGAAGTACAGCACCGACGGCCCGAGCAGGCAGCCGACGCCCGTGTGGAAGGTCGCGACCAGCGCGCCGTACGGGACGAGCCGGCGGTCGGTCGCGGCGAGCCCCGCGCTCACGCCGCTGACGGTGCCCGCAAGGCCGCCGAAGATCATCGCAGAACGCGGCGTCTTCAGGCCCATGAAGTTCGCCGCGACGGGCGTACCGACCATCACGATGATCGCCTTCACGAGCCCGGTCGCGATGCTCAGCGCGATCACGTCGGAACTCGCGCCGATCGCCGCGCCGGTGACGGGCCCGACGATGTAGGTGACGGCGCCCGCGCCGATCGTCGTCATGCTGACCGCGTCGGTGTAGCCGAATGCCCGCGCGATGCAAGCGCCGACGATGAACGGCAGCACGGTGCCGAGCAGCAGCGACACGACGCCGACGAGCCCGGCCTTGCGTGCCTCGGTCGGCTGCACTTCGAACGCGGTCGCGACGATCGCGAAATCGCGCAGCATCGCGCCGCCCATCAGGCCGACGCCCGCGAACAGCGGGACGTCGGCGATCCCCTTCTCGCCGCCGGTGAACGCGCCGCCGACGTACGCGAGCGCGAGGCCGATCACGATCGCGATCGCGGAGCCGTGCACGCGGCCGAACGTGAGCTTGCGGGATGCGATCGACGACAGCCACATGATCAGGCCGACCAGCGCGAACGACGCGACGAGCCCGTTGTGGGCGACGGTTTTTTCGAGCATCTGCAGCATGGCGGCCTCCGTTACTGTTCTTCGAATTGCGGCACGCCCGCGAAGGCCGTGTCGTCGCGCCCGGTGCGCACGAGTACCGCGATGCAGCATGCGCAGATCGCAACCGCGCCGACGGCGGCGAGCAGCGCGACGGGGCCGCCCTTCAGCGCGGCGACGACGTTCTGGTTCGCGGCCATCGCGACGACGACGGGAATGTACATCGCGCCCCAGAAACCGACGCCGGCCTCGGTTTCCTTCGGCATCCAGCCGCGCCGGTGCAGCCACAGGCGCAGGCAGATCAGCAGCAGCATCGCGATGCCGACGCCGCCGACGTTGGTCTTCACGCCGATTGCGCTGCCCAGCAGGTCGCCGAGAAACAGTCCGGCCAGGTGGCAGAACGCCAGCAGCGCTGTTCCGTAGATGATCATGAGTCGTCTCCAGTCTCTTCGTGACGGGCGCCGGACGCGTGCAGGAACCGGCCCCGCACGCCGATCCCGTGCGCGGACTTGTCTCCTGCGGCGGTGCACCGCGGCCCGGCGGCCCGTCTGGCGGGCCTGTTCTCGGGCGGTCGATAGGATGATGCGGTTTCGGGCCGGACGCCGGATGCCGTAGACTGAACGATGCAGCCGCCGGCACGACGCGGGCTACGCGCCCGGTGCGCCCCGTTGCGGGCACGCACCGGCGCGTGATCCGATACTAGCGCCGCACCATCCGGCCATTTATGAAGTTGTCGAAACCGATTCAGTGGATTTAGCAATGCGTCCGTTACCGCCCGAGCTGCTGCGCAGCTTCGTCGCCGTCGCCCAGTCCGGCAGCTTCACCGCCGCGTCCGAGCGTGTGAGCCTGTCGCAGTCGACCGTCAGCCAGCATATCCGCCGCCTTGAGGAGCTGCTCGACCGGCCGCTGTTCGAGCGCGACACGCGCAACGTGCACCTGTCGCAGCACGGCGACGCGCTGTTCCGCTACGCAGTGCGCATCCTCGAACTGATGGACGAAGCCGTCACGTCGGTGTGCGGGCCGCCGCTGTCGGGCAAGGTGCGGCTCGCGATGTCGGAAGATTTCGCGTCGGCGCACCTGACGGCCGCGCTCGCGAGCTTCGTGCAGCGCAATCCGGAGGTCGAGCTCGCGATCTCGACCGGGCTGTCGGGCGACCTGTTCGACGCGCTCGACGAAGGCCGGCACGATCTCGTGTTCGCGAAGCGCATCGCGGGCAGCCGGCGCGGCCGCGTGATCCGCAGCGAACCGCTGTACTGGTGCACCGGCCCCGAATCGCGCATCACCGGCCATGAAACCGTGCTGCCGCTCGCGATGCATCCGGAACCGAGCGTGTCGCGCCGCCGCGTGCTCGAATCGCTCGAGGCCGTCGGGCGGCCATACCGGATCGCGGTGGTCAGCAGCAGCGTCGCGGTGTTGCGTGCGGCCGCGAGCGCGGGGCTCGGCGTCAGCGCGTTCGCCGGCTACGTGATCCCGGCCGGGCTCGCGCGGCTCGACGCGGGGCTGCCCGAACTCGGCGAACTCGAATACGTGATCGACCGGCCGGCGGCCGCGTCGCGTTCGACGCTCGCGCTCGAAGCAACGCTGATCACGGCGGCGGCCGAGTTGTAACCGCACCGGGCGCGCCGCATGCATGCACGGCCGCGCCCGCACCTGACAGCTTTGCCCGGAACGCGTCATCGTCCGCGCAGCACCCGCTCGCGACAATGGGACCCATCGGAACGCACGGCCAGCCGCCGCGCGCATCCGGTGTCCCGTCCCCTTGATCGGAGCACGCCATGAACGTCTTGCGATTCGTCGTCGCGACCGCTGCAGCCGCCCTGCTGTCCCCCGCCTTTGCCCAGACCGATACCGCTGCGCCTGAACAGGGCCTGACGCGCGCGGAAGTCATCGCCCAGCTCAAGCAGGCCTATCTCGACGGCGAACTGCCGACGAACGACGGCAACTACCCGCCGAATGCCGCAACGCGTGCGCGCAACCGTGAGCTCGTGCAGGCCGCGAGCCCCTCGTGGCTTGCCCAGACGCCGCAGGTACCGCAAACGGCAGCGCAGCAGTAGCCGAGCGCGGCCCGACCGATCGCGGCCCGACCGAAACGCTCCGCCGCGGCGCGCTCACGGCAGGAAGCTGCGCCGCCGCGCGTCAATCAGCTCGACGAGCAAACGGTCGCGCTCGGCCGCCAGCTCCTGCATCGAGCGCTCGCCCTGGATCGCGCGCAATTCGTCGTTCAGCTTGCGATCGACGTCCGGATCGAACGAAGGCGTGCCTAGGTCGTCCCACCAGCTCGTGATCGGCCCCGACAGGTGTTCGAGGAAGTGCTCGATCCCGCCCGCGCCACCGCCGAGGTGATAGGTCAGGCACTGCCCCATCAGCCCCCAGCGCAGGCCGGGCCCCCATGCGACGGCCTTGTCCGCGTCGGCGACACTCACGACGCCTTCGCCGACGAGGTGATACACCTCGCGGAACAGCGCGGCCGCGAGCCGGTTCGCGACGTGCCCGGTCATCTCCTTGTTGAGGACGATCGTCTGCTTGCCGAGCGCATCGTAGAACGCCTTCACGCGCGCGATCACATCCTGGCCGGTCGCGTCGCCGCCGACCAGCTCGACGAGCGGAATCAGGTGCGGCGGATTGAACGGATGCGCGATCAGGCAGCGCTCCGGATGCTTCGCGCATGCGGTCTGGATGTCGGACATCTTCAGGCCCGACGAGCTCGATGCGATCGGAACGTGCGCCGGCAGCACGTCGTCCATCTGGCAATACAGCGCGCGCTTCAGGTCCAGTCGTTCGGGGCCGTTCTCCTGCACGAAATCGACGCCGTCGAGCGCGCGCACGAGATCGGCGTCGAACGACAGTCGCGCGGACAGTTCGGCGGCCCGCTCGCCGAGAAACGCGGCCAGCGCGTCGCGCAGTCGCGCGTCCGCTTGCGGCGCCGGATCGGTCGCGACGACGTCGAAACCCTGCGTCAGATAGAAAGCCGCCCAGCTTGCGCCGATCACGCCGGCGCCGACGATCGCGATACGTCGAATGTCCATGGTTGTCCCGTGTGGTTGGTCTGCAGATATCTCGCGGCGATTGTCGCATCGAATCCTGTGCGCATGCGTTGACGCAGATTGCAGATTCCCTCTTGAAATGCGTGATGACGGCCACTAATTACTCGTCGTCGGGCCGTGCTTCATCCGTTGCACTGCCCCCGTTTCGATCCAGTGGAGCCACCCGTCGCGCCCGCCGCAGGCGTCGCGCCGTCACGTCTCCCGCGTTCCCTGTTCAGGAGGACCAACATGAGCGGTATCCATTTCGGCAACGACCTGTTCGACGATTTCGCCCGCGTGCAGCGGCAAGTGGCCAATCTGCTCGGCGAACGCCCGACCGGCATCCGTGCGGTGCGGCATGGCGTGTTCCCGGCACTCAACGTCGGCGCCACCGACGAAGCCATCGAGATCGTTGCGTTCGCACCCGGCATGGCCGCGGGCGAATTCGACGTGTCGATCGACAAGGACTTGCTGACGATCAGCGGCGAGCGCAAGCCGGCGCCGCGTGCCGAAGGCGAAGACGAAGACGAAGACGAAAACGTACGCACCTACGCGCAGGAGCGCTTTCACGGCGCATTCCGCCGCGTCGTCGAACTGCCGCGCGACGCGGATCCCGACCAGGTCAGCGCGCGCTACGAAAACGGCTGCCTGCTGATACGCGTCGGCCGGCGCGAAGCCTCGAAGCCGCGTGCGATCACCGTTCAGTAATCTTCAGGATACCGACATGAATACGAATCCGACCCTGGCCGAACGCCAAACGAATACCGTTCACCCTGCCGCCGCCGAGGCCGCGCGCCGGCCCGCGATCACGCCGACCGTCGACATCGTCGAGAACAATCGCGGCGTCACGCTGCGGGCCGACCTGCCCGGCGTGCCGCGCGAGAACCTCGACGTGAAGGTGCACGACAACACGCTGACGATCGAAGCCGACACACACGTCGACACGCCGCCCGACCTGCGCGTGCGGCATGCCGAAGTGCGCGCGACACGCTATGCACGCACATTCGTGCTGAGTCCCGACCTCGACACGTCGCGGATCGACGCGAACCTGCGCGACGGCGTGCTGACGCTGACGATTCCACGCCGCGAAGAAACACGCCCGCGCCGTATCGACGTCACGGCCGGCAACGCGTAGGCGTTGGCGCGTGTCGCAACGCGACATGACGCGAGGCGACGCGCAAGAAAAAGCCCCGCCCGGCGCGATGCCGGGCGGGGCTTTTTCCTGAATCGGCCGGCGCCCGTACAGGCACGCCGCATCCGGATTCAATCGAAATCGAACAGGTCGAACACCGACTTCTTGCGACGCTGACCGTCGTGCCGGTAACGATCGTCGTGCGAGCGGCCGTCGCGCCCCCAGCCATCGTCGCGACCGCGCGGCGCCTGCGTATTGTGCTGAGCCGGCGCATCGTCGCGGCGGGCCGGCGCATCGCCAGTTTCGCGGGCGATCAGCTTGTCGAGCTCACCGCGATCGAGCCACACGCCGCGGCACGTCGGGCAGTAGTCGATCTCGATCGACTGGCGCTCGGCCATCAGCAGGTCGGGCGTCTTGCAGACAGGGCATTTCATCGCGTTTCTCCTTTCCGTGCGAATTTCGTCTGGATTCCGTATGAGGCGCGCGCGCCGGCCGCCGCGGCAGCCGGCGTCACGCGCGGTGGCTCAGTCGCCTTCCACGTGTGCCGCGCGCTTCGCCTTCGCACGCCGCGCCAGCATGTTCATGCCCTCGACGAATGCCGAGAACGCCATTGCCGCGTAGATGTAACCCTTCGGCACGTGCGAACCGAAACCTTCGGCGATCAGCGTCATGCCGATCACGACCAGGAACGACAGCGCCAGCATCACGATCGTCGGGTTGCGGTCGATGAAGCGTGCAAGCGGCTGTGCCGCGAACAGCATCACGGCCACGGCGACGATCACGGCGACGAACATGATCGGAATGTGCTCGGTCATGCCGATCGCGGTCACGATGCTGTCGATCGAGAACACGATGTCGAGCATCACGATCTGGCCGATCGCGGCCCACACCGTCAGGCCGGCCGCACCGCCCGCCCCGCCCGCGCCGTCGCCATCGTGCGATACGTGGTGATGGATCTCGGTGGTCGCCTTCCACACGAGGAACAGGCCGCCGGACAGCAGGATCATGTCGCGCCACGAGAACGCATGGTCGAACAGCGTGAACACGGGTTCGGTGAGGCTCGCGATCCACGCGACGCTGCCGAGCAGCGCCAGGCGCATCACCAGCGCGAGCGCGATGCCGAGGCGCTGCGTGCGGGCGCGCTGCGCTTCGGGCAGCTTGTTGCTGAGGATCGAGATGAAGATCAGGTTGTCGATGCCGAGCACGACTTCCATCACGACGAGCGTCAGGAGCGCGGCCCAGACGGCGGGGTCGGCGGCAAGCGTCAGCAGGTAGTCCATGAAATGGGCCGATACGAAAGTGGAAAGCCAGATGATATGCCGCCCCGAACTTCGGAAAAATCAGAGAGAATCTGACTTTAGGTTCGGTTTTTACGATATATTGATCCGATGCTCAATTTCCGACATCTGTACTACTTCTGGGTCGTCGTGAAGGAAGGCGGCTTCGCGCGCGCGGCCGGGCGGCTCGACATGGCCGTGCAGACGATCAGCGCGCAGGTGCGCGAGCTCGAGAAGTCGCTCGGGCACCAATTACTGCGCCCGGCGGGGCGCGGCGTCACGATGACCGACGCGGGCCAGGCCGCGTTTGCGCGTGCGGAGGTCATCTTCGAGATGGGGCGGCTGATTCCCGACGAAGTGCGCGCGGCGGCCAGCCAGCCGACCGTGAGGCTCGCGGTCGGGCTCGCCGACGGCATTTCGAAGCTCGCCGCGCACGCGATCCTTGCCCCCGTGCTCGACACGCCCACGCTGCGACTGCTGTGCCACGAGGGCGAGCACGATGCGCTGCTGGCGGAACTCGCGCTGCATCACCTCGATCTCGTGCTGGCCGGCCAGGGTGCGCCGTCGGGGTCGAACCTGCGCGTGACGAGCGAGCGGCTCGTCGCGTCGCCGGTCGACTGGTACGGGCCCGCGGCGCTCGTCACGCCGGCCGCTCGGCAGCGCTTTCCGCATTGCCTGGCCGACCTGCCCGTGCTGCTGCCGACCGCGCACTCGGCGCTGCGCGCACGCCTGGACCTGTGGCTGGAAGGCGAGCGGATCGTGCCGCGCGTGGCCGGCGAATTCGAGGACAGCGCACTGATGGCCGTGTTCGCGGCGCGCGGCCTCGGTGTGTTTCCGCTGAGCGAACTTGGCGCGAACGATGCGTCGCTGCTGCGCGGGCTGCGGCGGCTGGGGCGCGCGGGCGACGTGACCGAAGAGATCCACGCGATCCGCTCGCGGCGCGGCGAGCATCATCCGCTGGCGTCGCAATTGCTGGCCGCGGCGCGCGTTGCGCCGGCCGACTGAAGCGAGCGCGACATCAAACGAAACTATAATGACGCCCCGGCCTTACGAGATTGCCGCACGCCTCATCCAGGCGCCGCCGTTGCGCGGCCTCTCGCCAAGCCTTCTGAAAGACGCCATGCACAACCGATTTCGCCTGTTTTCCGTTTCGTGCGCGCTCGCGGCCGCGACCGTGCTGGCGGCGTGCTCGTCGCCGCCCAAGCCGATCTACCAGCAGGAACAGTTCGACGCGACCAGCAGCCCGTATGCGCATACGTTCCACTCGAAATCCGACGCGACCTGCGAGGCCGCGCGGCGCGCGCTGCTGAGCCAGGGTTATGTGGTGTCGTCATCGCGTAATGACGCGGTCGACGGCAGCAAGAACTTCCAGCCGAACAACGACATGCACGTCGTGATCGAATTTCACGTCGTGTGCGCGGATGCGAATGCCGATGGCACGTCGAGCATCGCGTACGTGAACGCCGTGCAGGACCGCTACACGCTGAAGAAGTCGAATACGTCGGCCAGCGTCGGCTTGAGTGTGTTCGGCTCGCTGTCGCTGCCGATCGGATCGAGCGACGATGCGCTCGTCAAGACCGCGAGCGAGACCATTCCGGCCGGCGTGTTCTATGAACGCTTCTTCAATCTCGTCGACCATTTCCTGAAGATCGACCCGGCGCGCCGCGATCGCGCAACCGTGAAGGCCGCCGAGAAGGAAGCCGTCACGCCGCTGCCCGAACCCGCGCCGACGCCGCAAGGCGAACCGATGAAGATGACGACGCCGGTCGTGCCGACGCCGCCTGCGGCACCCGTACCGCTGTCAGTGCCCGGTATCGCGCCCGAGTCGGGTGCGAATGCCGTGCCTGGCGCGGCGTCGGCTGTCGCCGTACCGGCTGCGATGCGAGCTGCCGCGCCGGTAGCGGCGTCTGGTTCGCAGTCGGCTGCTGCAGCGGCGGCGGCTTCCGGTTCCGTGCCCGCACCGGCTTCGACTGTCGCGCCGGTTTCCGCGCCTGCATCGGCTTCGACTGCCGCGCCGGTTTCCGCGCCCGCATCGGCTTCCAGCCCGGCTGCAACGCCTGCCGTCGCGGCATCGGCGCCCGCCGTTTCGGTTCCGGCCGCTGCCAAACCGGCATCGGCCGTGCCCGCGCCTGCATCCGCCACCTCCGCACCCGCATCGGCATCCGCACCGTCGAGCGCATCGCCCGCGCCAGCCACCGCCAATCCTGTCACATCGTCGGCGCCGGCCATCGCCAATCCTGTCGCATCGTCGGCGCCGTCCGGCGCGAGCGCACCGGCCGCGAACTGACCGAACGCCAGTATCGTCGCGGCCGGCCGCACACGGCTCGGCGCGACGAAACGCACACCTTCCACGTCGTTCACCGCAGCAGCTTCCGCCATCCGAGGGCGTGACCGCCCTGCCCGCCGGCTCCCCGCCTTACCGCAATGTCGCGCGCAGCGTCTGCAGATATTCGACGGACGCCGTCACGCCGCCGCAGACGATCACCGCGATGTCCGACGCCGCCTCGAGCACCGGCACGGGCCGCTCGAGCGCTGCCAGCGCCGCACCGCACGCGGGTTCGACGACGATCCGGTGTTCGTCGACAAACTGTAGTGACGCCGCCACTGCCTGCGCATCGGACACGACGACGGGATGGATCTCGTGCCGCGTCGCCCATTCGACCGCCGCATCGCACGGCCGCTTCGCGCCGAGCGACGTCGCGATGCTCGCGATCGCGGCCAGTTCGACGGGGCGCCCCTGCGCGACCGACCGCGCATAACAGTCGGCGCCTTCCGTTTCGGCCGCGACGACCGGCACGTCGTGCCAGCCGTTGCGCGCCAGCCCTTCGAGCACGCCGCACAGCAGCCCGCCGCCGCCGACCGCGAGCACGACCGCACCGGGCTTCTGGCCGGCCGCGGCCATCTCGTCGATCATCGTCGCGTGGCCACGCCACAGCCCGGGATCGTCGAACGGGTGAACGAACGCGTCGTGCTCGCCGAGCGCCGACTGCGCAAACGCGTTCGCCTCGGCCCAGCTCGCGCCGTGCACGACCACCTCGGCGCCTTCGACACGAATCAGCTCGCGCGCGCGGGCCGACGCGCTTTCCGGCACGACGACGAGCACCGGCACGCCGAGTTCGCGGCCGCAATACGCGACCGCGATGCCCGCGTTACCGCCCGACGACGACACGAATCGCCGCGCGCCGGCCGCGTGCCGTGCTTCGCAGACGGCGCCGATGCCGCGCAGCTTGAACGAGCCCGACGGCTGCAGCGCATCGAGTTTCAGCCGGATGGTCCTGCCGAGCCGGCGGGACGCGATTTGCGAGCGGAGATAAGGGGTCGGGATATGAAGCGGCATGGGACGGGGTGCAGTGGAAACGGAGGAAGCGCACGCGACTCGCGAGCAAGCGCATGCGGTAATGACGGTCATCGTACGGCAGGTCCGCCATGCTTTCCAATACCATCGAATGGCGTTTGCTATGCTTCGCAGGTATATCAACGAACCCGGACGAACACCGTATGCGCCAGATCGAACTGCGTCACCTGCGCTACTTCGTGGCCGTCGCGCAAGCCGGCAGCGTGATGGCCGGCGCCCGTGCGGCCGGCATCGTCCAGCCCGCGCTGTCGCGGCAGATCCGCGAACTCGAGGACGCGATCGGCACGCCGCTGCTGATCCGCCGCGCGACGGGCGTCTCGCTCACGGCGGCCGGCGCGAGCTTCCTGAAGGATGCGACCAGCCTGCTCGCGACACTGCAGGACAGCCGTGAACGCGCGTTGCGCAGCGCGGCCGGCCAGCTCGGCGAACTGCGGCTCGGCGCGCTGCCGAACTGTCTGCCGCTGCCGATCGTCGCGAACGTGCTCAAGGCGTTTCGCGACGCGTGCCCGGACGTGAAGCTGTCGATCGCGCCGATGCTGTCGGCCGAACAGGCGAGCGCGCTGATGCGCGGCCAGCTCGATGCCGGGATCATGGCGTGGCGTCGCGACGAGGCGCCGCACCTGTCGGGCGTGCGGCTGTTGAGCGACCGCTTCGTGCTCGCAATGCCCGCGCCGCCGGGCGGCCGCTTCAACGTGCCGCGCACGTTGGCCGACGTCGCGGACGAACCGTTCGTCTGGTTCGACGCGCAGCGCTCGGCCGCGCACCACCGGTTCCTGATGGCGCAGTGCCAGCAGGCCGGCTTCACGCCGCGCATCGCGCAGGTCGGCAGCGACATCCCGACGCTGATCGGCCTCGTCGCGGCCGGGATGGGCTGCGCGTTCGTGCCGGAAAGCGCGTCGCCGACCTGCCCGCACACGGTCAGGCTCGTCGCGCTCGACGAGCTCGCGAGCCGCTTCGACATCGAATTCGTGTTCGACGGCGCGGCGGCGGCACCGTCGCCGATCGTCGCGCGATTTCTCGCGGCCGTGCGCGATGCGGCCGGCGACGCGGGCTGATCGGGTACCGGGCGACGGGGCGCCCGGTACCCGATCAGGCAGCGCAATCCGCACCACCGGCGATGCGTTGAATCCACGCTCTGCCGATGCGTCGTTTCGGCTGCTTCAGCGCGCTAAACGAGGCTGCCGTGCCGGCGAAAAATCTTTCAAAATCCCGACGACTCATGCCGCGGCATCGGAATTCTTAAATTGGCACCAAAAACGGCCGTTTAACGCCGATTCGAATTGTCGCGGGCCGAAATATACTGCGCCCGCATCCAACCCTCGTGCCAAAGAGAGGATGCGTTTCCGCCCCGGTCACGGTCCCCCTGTGGTCGGGGCTTTTTTGCGCTTGTGCATTGCCGGTAAAGGGTTTCCGGCTGTTGCGCGATACCTGTTTCATGTGATGGAAGGCGCCCGGGCGACGGGCCCGAATCGCCCGGCCGCATGTCGCCGCGTGGCCGCCGCCGGACAACGTCCGGCGTGCCGCACCGGACGCCCCCGGCCGCCGCAAACCGCCGCCGACTCGCGGCTCACGGCCCGAGAATCCGGCTTCCGTCTTACCAATGCCTTTCACAAAAGACACCGTCGTTCGCCCGCCCCGCCGGCGCAACGCCCACGGGCCCCGCAGGCATGCCGCCCGCGCTCCGTATTGTTGACATGAAATCAAGATAATTTCGCCCGCATGCGGCTTTTTCCACAAAAGTAATGCAGGCACACTTCGTCCTGTCCTCAACGGTCCCGTGCCGTTGCCCCTCGATTACAGGAGCCCATCGCGTGAACAACACGACTTCTTCTCCTTCCCGCCCGGGCGGCAGCGCCGCGCTGCCGCTGCTGGCGCTCGCCGCCGGTGCGTTCGGCATCGGCACGACCGAGTTCTCGCCGATGGGCCTGCTGCCCGTGATCGCCGACGGCGTGCACGTGTCGATTCCGCAAGCCGGCATGCTGATCAGCGCGTATGCGATCGGCGTGATGGTCGGCGCGCCGCTGATGACGTTGCTGCTCGCGCGCTGGTCGCGCCGCTCGGCGCTGATCGCGCTGATGTCGATCTTCACGATCGGCAACCTGCTGTCGGCCGTCGCACCGGACTACACGACACTGCTGCTCGCCCGCCTCGTGACGAGCCTCAACCACGGCGCGTTCTTCGGGCTCGGCTCGGTGGTCGCGGCCAGCCTCGTGCCGCGCGAAAAGCAGGCGAGCGCGGTCGCGACGATGTTCATGGGCCTCACGATCGCGAACGTCGGCGGCGTGCCGGCCGCGACCTGGCTCGGCCAGATCATCGGCTGGCGCATGTCGTTCGCGGCAACCGCGGGCCTCGGCCTGATCGCGATCGCCGGCCTGTTCGCCGCGCTGCCGAAGGGCGAACCCGGCAAGATGCCCAATCTGCGCGCCGAACTCTCGGTGCTGACGCGCCCGGTCGTGCTCGGCGCGCTCGGGACGACGGTGCTCGGCGCCGGCGCGATGTTCACGCTCTACACGTATGTCGCACCGACGCTCGAACACCTGACCGGCGCGACGCCCGGCTTCGTGACCGCGATGCTCGTGCTGATCGGCGTCGGCTTCTCGATCGGCAACATCGCGGGCGGCCGCCTCGCCGACCGTTCGCTCGACGGCACGCTGATCGGCTTCCTGCTGCTGCTGATCGCGACGATGGCTGCGTTCCCGCTGCTCGCCAGCACGCACGCCGGCGCCGCCGTCACGCTGCTCGTGTGGGGTGTCGCCACGTTCGCGGTCGTGCCGCCGCTGCAGATGCGCGTGATGCGCGCCGCCCACGAAGCACCGGGCCTCGCGTCCGCCGTCAACATCGGTGCGTTCAACCTCGGCAATGCGGTGGGCGCGGCTGCCGGCGGTGCAGCGATCTCGGCAGGCTTCGGCTACACGGCCGTGCCGCTCGTCGGCGGACTGATCGCCGCTGCCGGACTTGCGCTCGTCATGCTGCAGATCGTGCAACGCCGCCGCGCACCGGCCACCGCGAATTCGTAATCGCAAGCCAGGCAATACGACGTACCGACTCCCACGGCCGCGCAATGCGGCCGTTTTCTTTTTCAGCCGTCAATCCGGATTCGCCGATTCCTCAATCGGGAAAAATCCCGCCAATCGCTACCCTCCTTCAACGCTCGAATTGAATCTCTTAACGCATTTCCGAGATCGACTCAGTCTTCCGAATTGATTCACCTTTCATCATTTTCATTTCGCGACACGCATTAATTATTCATTTCGCACCAGTCGATCCAATTCACTACATCAATCGGAAAAATCGAGTCGCACCCGGCACGAACCGCGCAGCAATTTCCGCACCGCAGGAAAATATTCCGCCCTGCTTGTGCATGACAAAATCGAAAAGCGTAATGTTTTCCGGCTTTATTCAATCATTATTCGGCCAAACTGTAACAAGATGAAACAGCCCAAACTTTAAGATTGAAAGACTCATCGATTCGTATCAGCATTTACCATGCTGCGGCAGGCGGAGCGCGGCATAAATCCAATGAAAAACCGACCGATGAGGGATCAGGGTGAAAGTCGCCATCGCTTCAACGACATTGTCGCTCGCGCTGTCAATCGGCCTTTCGACGCCCGCCGCCGACGCCGCTACCTATTCGAACGGCACTGCGACCGCCACGTTCAACGTCACGCTGACGCTGCAGCCGAACTGCACGATCGCCGCGAACCCGCTGGCCTTCGGGACCAACGGTGTGCTGGCTACCGCGATCAACCAGCAGACGACCGTCAGCGTCACCTGCACCAACACGACGCCGTACAACGTCGGCCTCGATGCCGGTACGGTCACGGGGTCGAGCGTCGCGAGCCGCCTGATGGCCGGCACGTCGACCGGCAACACGACGACGACCGTCGGCTTCCAGCTGTACCAGGACGCCGGGCGCACGACGATCTGGGGCAACACGCAAGGCACGAACACCGTGGCCGGCACCGGCTCGGGCTCCGCGCAGGCGCTGACCGTCTACGGCCAGGTGCCCGCGCAAGCCACGCCGAAGCCGGACACCTATCAGACGACCGTCACCGCAACCGTCTACTTCTGACCGGCGCCGCATCGCATGACCGCATTACGTCGAACGCTCGCCGCGCTGCTGTGCGCGGCCGGCGCCGCGCACGCCGCGTCGCTGCAGATCTCCCCCGTCACGATCGAATTCGGTACCGACGACACGGCGACCGGCATCACGCTGCGCAATCCGGGCGAGCGGCCCGTCTACGGACAGGTGCGCGTGTTCCGGTGGGACCAGGCCGACGGCCAGGACACGCTGACGCCCACGCAGGACCTCGTCGCGAGCCCGCCGCTGATCGAGGTCGGCACGCAGTCCGAACAGCTGATCCGCGTCGTGCGCACATCGCGCACGCCGTCCGGCATCGAGCAGAGCTACCGGCTGCTGATCGACGAACTGCCGCAGCCCGGCGAGACGCCGACCAACGGCGTGTCGATCCGGCTGCGCTATTCGATTCCGGTATTCGTCGAACCGCCGACCAACGGCGCGCCGCAGCTCGACTGGGCGCTCGCGCGCAGCAACGGCGGCTGGGTGCTGCGCGTGCGCAACGGCGGCGCGCGGCGCGCGCAGCTGGCGTCGGTCGAGCTCGTGACCGGCGACGGCCATGCGTACCCGCTCACGCACGGGCTGCTCGGCTATGCGCTCGCCGGCCGCACGGGCCAGTGGAGCGTGCCGCTGCCGGCCGGCGTCACGCTCGGCGGCAAGGTCACGGTGCGAGCGGCCGTCAATTCGCAGCCGGCCAGCGCGGTCGTCGCGGTGGAGCCGCCGGGCTAGCCCGCCGGTGCGCCGCCCGGCCTCTTCCCCTTCGCCACGCGCCGGCGCGCTCCTGGCCAACGGACGCGGAACGTCGCGACGCACCCGGCGCATCGTGCTCGCGGCCGTCGTGGCTGGCCGCCTGCTCGTGCCCGGCGGTGCTCGCGCGGACGAACCGGCGGCACTCGTGATGACCGACAGCACGCACGACGTGATCCTCGAAGTCAGCGTCAACGGCGAAAATACGGCGCTGCTCGCGCATTTCCGCGAACGCGACGGCCACCTGTCCGCGACCGGCGCCGACCTGCGCACGATCGGCTTCGCGACCGACCGGCTCGGCATCGCCGACGCGGCGACGGTCGAGCTCGACACGATTCCCGGCCTGCACTATCGCTACGACGCCGCGCGCCAGAGCGTCGACCTGCAGATGACCGACACGCTGCGCCGCCCGTACGCGGTCGACAGCCGCGCATTGCCGGCCACGCAGGCGGCCACCGCGTCGCGCGGGCTCGCGATCAACTACGAGGCGTACGCGCAGACGATCGGCGACCGGCAGTTCTCGCTCTACACCGACGTACGCTACTTCGATCCGAACGGCGTGTTCAACACCACCGGCACCGCGTATTTCTACAACGGCCAGCGGCGCTACACGCGCTTCGATACGTCGTGGAGCCGCTCGGACCCTGCACGACCGAGCACGACGCAGATCGGCGACGCGATCTCGGGATCGCTCGCGTGGACGCGCTCGGTGCGCTTCGGCGGCTTCCAGTGGCGCAGCAATTTCGCGCTGCGGCCGGACCTCGTGACGTTCCCGATTCCGTCGCTCGCAGGCTCCGCCGCGGTGCCGTCGGCGGTCGACCTGTACATCAACAACGTGCGGCAGTACACCGGCAACGTACCGAGCGGCCCGTTCATCATCCACGACGTGCCGGGCATCACCGGCGCCGGCCAGGCGACCGTCATCACGCGCGACGCGCTCGGGCGCACGGTCGCGACGTCGGTGCCGCTCTACGTCGATACGCGCATGCTCTCGGCCGGGCTGTCGAGCTATTCGTTCGAAGCCGGCTTCCTGCGCCGCAACTATGCGCTGCAGTCGTTCGACTACGACGCGCGGCCGGCCGTCAGCGGCTCGATGCGGCGCGGCGTCAGCGACGCGCTGACCGTCGAGGGGCATGCGGAGGCGACCGGCGGCGTACTCAATGCCGGCGTCGGCGCGCTGATGCGGCTCGGCTACGCGGGCGTCGTGAGCGGCGCGGTCGCGGGCAGCGTCGGCCGCTATCCGGGCACGCAGGTGAGCGTCGGCTACCAGCTGATCGAACCGCGCTTCTCGATCAACGCGCAGACGATCCGCGCATTCGGCCGCTACGGCGATCTGGCATCGCGCGACGGCGCGCCGGTGCCGTCGGCGACCGACCAGGCGACGCTCGCGCTGCCGTTCATGCACCGTCAGACCCTGTCGCTCAGCTATATCGGCTACCGGCTGCCGCAAGGCCCGAGTGCGCGGATCGGCACCGTGTCGTACACGCTGAGCTTCGGCGATCTCGCATCGGTCAGCGTCAGCGCGTACCGCGATTTCGCGCAGCAGGGCGCGAGCGGCGCCTTCGTGTCGCTGAACATCGGGCTCGGCCGCAACACATCGATCAACGCGACCGTCGGCCGCCAGCGCGGCCAGTCGAACTACAGCGTCGACGCGAGTCGTCCGCCCGACTACGACGGCGGCTGGGGCTGGGGCGTGCAGACCGGCGGCACGGGCGCGGTGCCCTACCGGCAGGCGCAGTTGCGCTATCTCGGCCGTGCGGGCGAGGTCATCGCGGCCGCGCAGAACATCGACCGGCAGACCGGCGCGTCGCTCGACGTCAGCGGCGCACTCGTGTTGATGGACAGCAGCCTGCAGTTGTCGCGCCGCATCGACGACGGCTTCGCACTGGTGTCGACCGACGGCGTCGCGGGCATCCCGGTGCTGCACGAGAACCGCGTGATCGGCACGACCGATCGCGCGGGGCATCTGCTCGTGCCCGACCTGAATGCGTACCAGAACAACCAGGTGGCGATCGATTCGATGAAGCTGCCGGCCGATGCGCGGATCGCCCGCACGTCGATGACGATCGTGCCGCAGGCGCAATCGGGCGTCGTCGCGCATTTCGGCGTGTCGCGCTATCGCGGGGCATCGGTGATCCTGCGTGACGCTGCCGGGAATCCGCTGCCGGCCGGCGCGCGCGTGCATCACGCCGAAAGCGGCGCGGACACGATCGTCGGCTACGACGGGCTCACGTTCATCGACGGGCTGAAGGACGACAACCATCTCGTGATCGACTACGGCACGCAACGCTGCGCCGCGGAATTCACGTTCACCGCACCCGGCAACGGCACGCTGCCGACCGTCGGCCCGCTCACCTGCCGGGCGGCGCCATGAGGGTCGTGCTGCTGCTCGTCCTGGCGATCGCGGCGTGGTGCGGCGTACCGCGTCACGCGCAGGCTGAGACCTGCACGGCCACCGCGTCGACGGTGAGCTTCGGCTCGGTCAGCCCGATCTCGCGCGCGTCGGTCGCCGCGACCGGCACCGTCAGCATCACGTGTACGTGGTCGGCCATCACGCTGACGCCGAACGTGCTCGTCTGCCTGAATCTCGGCGGCACGAGCCCGCGCAGCCTCGTCAACGGCACCAACGCGATGCAGTACGACCTGTACCTGGATGCCGCCCATTCGGTCGCATGGGGCTCCGTGTATTCCGGCACGACGCCCGCGTCCGTCACGCTCGTCAAACCCGCGCTCGGCACCAGCGCAAGCGCGACGGTCACGATCTACGGACAGATCACGTCGAACCAGCCGACCGTGCCGACGACGGGCAACAACACGACGACCTATTCGCAGACGTTCGGTGGCAACACGACATCGATCAACGCGGGGTTCTACCTGCTCGGTGCGCCGACCTGCGCGTCGTTGACGGCGTCGAACGGCACCTTCCCGTTCAGCGCAACGGCGAACGTGGTCAACAACTGCAACATCAGCGCGACCAATGTCAGCTTCGGCACCGCGAGCGTGCTGTCCGGCGCGCTCACGGCAACCGGCTCGATCACCGCGCAGTGCACGAACGGCGACGCGTGGAAAATCGCGCTGAACGGTGGCGGCACCGGCAGCGTGACCGCGCGCCAGATGCAGCGCAGCGGCGGTGGCGGCACGATCAATTACGGGCTTTATACGGATGCCGCACGCTCGATCGCGTGGGGCGACGGCACGAGCGGCAGTTCGACCGTCACGGGCGTCGGCACGGGTACGTCGCAGGTCGTGACCGTGTACGGCGCGGTGCCGGCGCAGACCACACCCGCGCCCGGCAACTACAGCGACACGATCACCGCGACGATCAGTTTCTAGCGGAAATGGCAGGCGCGCGCGGGCCCGCCGTTCAGAACGTGACGGTCCATGCCGGCGGCGCGCCTGCGCCGACGCTGCGCGGCGCCGACCGCAGATCGGGCAGCGGCGCGTGGCTCAGCACGAACGGTGTGCCGTGCATGCAGCTGACGCTCGGGATATCGGCGTCGGCAGCCTGTCGAACGTCCGTGCCGATCGTGCAGGTTTCCGGAATGGTGAGACTGACGCGCAGCGGAATCGAGGGTTCCGCTGCGCCCGCGAGCGACCCTGCGCCCAGCATGGCGAGCGCGATCGCACCGCGTCTGATTTGGCCGGCTGTCATCGTGCGGCCCTCCTTCGTGCATCCATCCAGCATATGCACGAATTATCGGCATGCACACGGAAAACTTGAACCCGCGCACGCGCGATCCGGCCCCGCCCAATCGGTCAGCGTGCGGCGGCAAACCCGCCGAAGAACGCACGAGCGTTCGCGTCGAGACTGTCGAGGTGATAGCCACCCTCCTGCACGATCACCGTCGGCAACCCGAGCGCACCGATCGCACCGCCGAGCCGCCCGAACCCGTCGGTCGTGACGGCAACCTGCGACTGCGGATCGTCCTTGTAGATGTCGAAGCCGAGTGCGAGCACGAGCGCATCGGGCTGGAATCGCGCGACGGCGCGCAACGCGTCGTCGAGCCGCTCGAAGAATGCCGATTCCGGCGAACCGTGCGGCATCGGCAGGTTGAGGTTGAAGCCGTCGCCGGCGCCCGCGCCCGTCTCTTCCTCGAAGCCCGCGACAACCGGATAAAAGTTGGTCGGGTCGCCGTGGATCGATACGTACAGCACATCGTCGCGGCCGTAGAAGATCTCCTGCACACCCTGCCCGTGATGCATGTCGGTGTCGAGAATCGCGACGCGGCGATGGCGGCCGAGCAGCGCTTGCGCGGCGATCGCCGCATTGTTCAGGTAGCAGAAGCCGCCAGCCGCATCGCGGCGCGCGTGATGGCCGGGCGGCCGGCACAGCGCGTAGGCCTCGCGCGCGCCGTCGTTGACGTCGGCCGCGGCCGCGAGCGCGCCCTGCGCGGACCAGTACGCTGCACGCCACGTGTTCGCGCCGACCGGGCAACTGCCGTCGGCGAGGTAGCGTGCGGCTTTCGCGAGCACGCCGCGCAACGGGTTCGGGTCGCGCACGAACACGTTCGACATCACTTCGTCGCCCCAGTCGTCGGGCATCTGCTTCCAGTCGCGATGCGCGTCCTCGAGAAAGCGCAGGTAGTTCATGTCGTGCACGGCCGCGATCGGCGCGGTGCCGCGGTCGGCCGGTTCGCGCACGTCGAAGTCGAGCGCGCGCACGGCCGCGACGAGCCGCGCCGCGCGTTCGGGTACTTCCTGCGGTTCGCGCATCTGGCCGCGCGACAGGTAGCTGCGCGGATGGTGCAGCAGTTGTTCGGGATGGAAATAGGTTCTCATCGTTCGTCCTCGTCGATTCACTGCGTCACGCATCGTGCGCGGCGGCCGCCGCTTCGACGCGCGCCGCCATGCCGGCGCGCGCCAGCACTGCATGAAGCAGCACGTTCGTGCCATGCGTCACGTCGTCGGGCAGCGCGTCCTCGGCCTCGTTGTGCGACAGTCCGTCGACGCACGGGATGAACACCATCGCGGTCGGGAAACGGCGCGCGAGCAGGATCGCGTCGTGGCCGGCACCGCTGACGATCCGCTCGTTCGTGTAGCCGAACGCGGCTGCCGCCTGCGCGACCAGTTCGACGCAGTCGCGGTCGAACGGCGTCGCCGGGCTGCGCCAGCAGGTTTCGATCGCGACCTGCACGCCACGCGCGGCGGCGACGCGTGCGCACGCGTCGCGCAGGTCGCGCTCCATCGCATCGACTTCGGCATCGTCGTGATGGCGCAGGTCGACCGTGAACGTCAAATCGCCGGCAATGGTGTTGCGCGACGCATTGCGGATCCCGACCTGCCCGATCGTCGCGAGCCCGCGTGGCGCATAGCCGGCGACGATCCGTTCGAGTTCGAGCGCGATCTGCGCGCTCGCGAAATACGCATCCTTGCGATACGGCATCGGCGTCGTCCCCGCATGCGCGGCCACGCCCGTCACCGTCACGTCGAGCCAGCGGATCGCCTGCCCGCCCGTGACGATGCCGATCGTGGTGCCGTTCGCCTCGAGTACCGGCCCCTGTTCGATATGCGCCTCGAAGTACGCGTCGACCGTGCCGCCCGTCGCACGCGTGCCGCGATAGCCGCACGCGTCGAGTGCGGCGCCGAGCGTTACGCCGTCGGCATCCTGCTTCGCGAGCGCATCGTCGAGCGGCAACGCGCCCGTGAACACGGCCGAACCGAGCATCGCCGGCGCGAAGCGCGCGCCTTCCTCGTTGGTCCAGGACACGATCTCGAGCGGCTTGCCGGTCGCGATGCCGGCGTCGTTCAGCGTGCGCACGAGTTCGAGCGCGGCGAGCACGCCGTAGACGCCGTCGAAGCGGCCGCCTTCCGGCTGCGTGTCGAGGTGGCTGCCGATCAGCACCGGCGCGGCCTGCGCATCGGTGCCGTCGCGCCGCGCGAACAGGTTGCCGGCCATATCGACGCTTACCGTCATCCCCGCGTCGCGGCACCACTGCGCGAACAGGTCGCGCCCGCGCCGGTCGTCATCGGTGAGCGCGAGGCGCCGCACGCCGCCGCGCGGCGTCGCGCCGACGCGCGCCATGTCGGCCAGGCTCTGCCACAAGCGGGCGCCGTTGATTTCCAGCAGGTCTTTCATGTGCACTCCGGATGAATTCGTTCGTTGAGGTTCAGTGCGAGCCGAGCGCTTCGGCGGCGGCCGGTTGCGCCGCACGGCGCGCGTCGAGCGCGACGATGCAGAGCAGCGAAATGCCGGCAAGACACGTGTAGAACACCGCGAGCGGCCACCACTGACCGGCGAAGCGATGCGCGAGCCACGTACCGACGAGCGGCGTCAGGCCACCTGCGATCGCGCCGCAGATCTGATACGCAAGCGAGATCGCCGAATAACGCACGTGCGCGGGAAACACGTCGCTGACGAAGCCCGCGATCACCGAATAGAAGCCGGCCATGCAGACGACCGCGAGTGCAATGCCCGCAATCAGCGATGCGGACGTGCCGCCCTGTACGAGCATGAACATCGGATACGGCGACAGCATCGCGAGCAGCGCCGCGAGCTTCAGGAAGCGCGCGCCGCCGATCCGTTCGGCGGTCCAGGCCGCGATCGGCTGTGCGATGAACTGGATGATCGCGACCGCGAACAGGCTGTCGAGGATCAGCGAACGCGACACGCCGACGTACTGCGTCGTGTACGCGATCATGAACGTGTTCGTGAAATAGACGCCCGCGATGCCGATCGTGTTCGCGCCGATGCAGAGCGCCACGAGCCCCGACGCGGAGCGGAACACTTCCGCGACCGGTAGCTTCACCGTGCGGTTCGTCTCCTTCACCCGCGCGAACTCCGGCGATTCGTTCACACCGAGCCGGATCAGGATGCCGACCACGAGCAGCACCGAACTCGCGAGAAACGGCAGGCGCCAGCCCCATGCGAGGAAGTCGGCCTTGTCCATCGACGTGACCGCACGAAACGCGATCAGCGACAGGATCAGCCCGGCCGGGCTGCCGAGCTGCGCGAACGACGCGAAGAACGTGCGACGCCCCTGCGGCGCATGCTCGCCCGCCATCAGCACCGCGCCGCCCCATTCGCCGCCAACTGCGATGCCCTGCACCACGCGCAGCGCGACGAGCAGCACCGGCGCGAGCATGCCGACCTTCGAATAATCGGGCAGCAGCCCGACGCACACGGTCGCGACGCCCATCATCATCAGCGTCGTCATCAGTGCCTTCTTGCGGCCGATGCGATCGCCGAGGTGGCCGAAGATCACGCCGCCGAGCGGCCGCGCGAAGAAGCCGACCGCGAACGTCGCGAACGACGCCATCGTGCTGACGAAGCGGTCATGCGACGGGAAATAGAGTTCGCCGAACACAAGCGCGGCGGCCGTCGCGTAGATGTAGAAGTCGTACCACTCGATCATCGTGCCGATGAACGCGGCCGTCGCGGCGCGTCCCGGCTGGCGGGCGGAAGGAAGGGACTGGGTCATGCGGGCTCCTGACGCGCGCCGCGGCGGAGCGACGCGCAATATCGTGACGACGGCCGTCTGTCGCGGCCTCGCGCCGCACGCTGCGGCACCCCTCCTTTATCGGCGACCGCAAATCATTAGTCAAATTTCAAGTTATTATTCACCGTATAAATTCAGCTAATGACTACCTGACGCCTCGCCCGGAGACCCGATGCGCCCCGACCTCGCCCCGTTCCTGAACGATCGCCTCGACTGGAACCTGTTGCGCACCTACCTGGTGATCATGCAGGAGCGCAGCGTGAGCCGTGCGGCCGCGCGCCTGCACGTGACGCAGCCGGCCGTGAGCCAGGCGCTGCGTCGGCTCGAGGAGACGCTCGAACGCCGGCTGATCGAGCGGCGCGGCGCGCACTTCGCGCCGACGCCGGCCGGCGAAGCCGTGTACCGGATCGCGAGCGACATCTACGGCGGCATCTCGCGCCTCGAAACCGAAATCGACGACAGCACGGCCGACCTGACCGGCTCGATCCGGCTGCTGACGGTGAGCCGCATCGAATCGCCCGTCTACGACGAGTTCCTCGCGGAATTCCATCGCGCGTATCCGCGCATCGACCTGCAGATCGAGGTGATGCGCTCGTCGGACATCCTGTCGTCGCTGCTGCAGAAGACGGCGACGGCCGGGCTCGGCCTGTGCCGCACGCCGCACGACAAGCTAGAGATGCGCTGCTTCCTGCGTCAACGTTATGCGATCTACTGCGGCCGCCACCACCGGCTGTTCGGGCAGACGCAACTGCGAATGGACGATCTGCTCGCGGAGAATTTCGTCTCGTTCACGAGCGACCAGATCGGCGACAGCCTGTCGCCGCTCACCGTGTTCCGCGACCAGAAAGGTTTCACGGGCCGCATCGTCGCGTCGTCGCCGAGCCTCGAGGAAGTGCGGCGGCTGATCTTCGCGGGCTACGGAATCGGCTGCCTGCCCGAGCACATCGTGCGCGACGACATCGCGCAGCAGCGGCTGTGGCGGCTGCCGCCCGACGACGGGCTCGTCGATGTCGACGTGTTCCTGCTGTGGCATCGCGACCGCAAGATGAACGCGGCCGAGCATGCGTTTCTCGACGCGATGGAGCGCTGCATGCAGCGCTATTCGCTCGCGGAGCGGTTGGGGAAGTGACGGCGCGCATGCACCGGAGGAAGGCGCCGGGCACACACGGCCCGGCGCGTCGCGCTCGTCAGAAGCGATGCACGATGCCGAGCTGCACGCCGCGCGCATTCGCGCCCGGATACGCGAGCGGCAGGCCGGGGTTCGCCGCACCGGCGAGCGTGTAGCCGGCCTGGTTGCGGTTGCGCAGGTACGACAGCGCGCCATAGAAGCTTGTGCGCTTCGACAGGTCGTACTCGTACATCAGCCCGAGCTGGTCCGCGTTGTTGCCCTGCGACGACTGGTCGTGCAGATACGCGTAGCCGAGCGCGACGTAATTCGCCGGATTGAACTGGTATTTCACCGACAGCCCGTACACACGCGAATCGATCCCGAAGTCGGCCCACTTCACCGCGGAGAAGCCGCCGTACACGGTTGCCTTGCCGATCTCGTACGATGCGCCGGCCATGATCGTGCGATCGGTCGTGGTCGCCGTCGCGTTCTTCAGCCACTGCCCCGCGACGAACGCGCCGAACGGCCCATGTTCGTAGGTCAGGTCGAACTGCTGGCTGGAACCGGCCGAGCGCACGCCACCCGCATCGCCGAACCCGAAGTACAGCCCGCCCTGGAAACCCGCGATCTCCGGGCTCTGGTACGACAGCGTGTTGCTCGTGCGGAACGCGAACACGGTCAGGTTGTCCATGCCGGACGCCTGCGTGACGCCGCCGAACGCGTCCTGCCCGCCCTGGTCGTTGAACAGCGGCGAATTCTGGCGGCCTGCACGCACCTTGCCCCACTGCCCTGCGATGCCGACCCACGCCTGCCGGTTGAACATGCTGCCCGAACTCGCGAGCGAACCGTCGTTCGGATTGAAGCCGTTTTCCAGCGCGAACTCGATCTTCTGCCCGCCGCCGATATCCTCGCCGCCCTTCAAGCCGAACCGGCTGCCCCACTGGCCGCCCGAGTTGATCGCCGCCGTATAGCCGTTACCCGTATTCACGTACTGAGCGAATTCGTCGATCACGCCGTACAACGTGACGCCGTCCTGAGCGAGCACGGTGCCCGATGCGGCGAGGCACGCAACCGCGACCGTCGTGCGAAGACCGGCGTGCACCGGCCGCGCGCGGCAATCATCGCCGCGCGCTTTCATATATTTAGTCATACTATTCAATAGGCAGGGAACGAAACGATACCGGGCGCGGCAATCACGCCGTACCGGTATCGCGGGAATGGAAATCGGCTCGGTCAGCCTGGCGCAGACGGCGCCCGGCTCGGCGCTCAGGCCGGCAACGAGCCGGCCCGATGCGCGAGAGGCACCGTCAGTGGTGAACTTCGCCGCGCTCGATCGGCAGGATCAGGCGTTCAGGGATACTGCGACGCGATACGCGCGCGCCGATGTAATACAGCACGGCCGGCACGATCAGCCCGAGGATCCACGAGATGTCGGTGCCGCCAAGCGCATCGACCAGCGGCCCCGTGTAGATGTGCGTCGACATGAACGGCAACTGCACGAGGATACCGACCACGTAGATCGTGATCGCCATCACGTTCCAGCGGCCGTAGCGGCCATTCGGGTCGGACAGCGCCGGCACGTCGTAGCGCGAGCGCGTGAAGCAGTAGTAGTCGACCAGGTTGATCGCGCTCCACGGCGTAAAGAACGCGAGCAGGAACAGGATGAACGCGGTGAATTCCTTCAGGAACGAATGACGGCCCGCGAGCGCGATCAACGTCGACACGCAGATCATCCCGAAGATGTACACGAGGCGGCTCTTCGACGACACGGCGCCCTTGCCGCGGAAGCCGCTGACGATCGTCGCCATCGACATGAAGCTGCCGTACGCGTTGAGCGCCGTCACCGTCACCTTGCCGAACGCGATGCTGAAGTACAGCAGCGCAGCCACGGCGCCCGTCGAGCCGAGGCCGACGATATACGACACTTCATGGTGCGCGAACTGGCTGCCGGCCAGCGCGGCCGCGAACACGCCGAACACCATCGCCGCCTGTGCGCCGATCACCGAGCCGAGGCCGACTGCGAGGAACGTCGCGACCGACGACGTCGAGCGCGGCAGGTAGCGCGAATAGTCGGCAACGTACGGGCCGAACGCGATCTGCCACGACGCGGACAGCGACATCGACAGCAGGAAGCTCGCGAGCGAGAAATGCTTGTTCGCGAGCAGCGCGCCGACGTCGTGGTTCGCGAACAGCTGCGTGAACATGTAGACGAACGCGGCGATGCCGACCACGCTCGCGATCCGGCCGACGGCATGGATCGCGCGATAGCCGAACACGGTCAGCACGACGATCACGGCCGCGAACAGCAGGATGCCGGCTGCGTCATCGATGTTCAGCAGCTGCGCGACGGCCTGCCCGGCCAGCACCGAGCCGCTTGCGGAAAAACCGATATACATCAGGCACACAAGCACGATCGGAATCATCGCGCCGTACACGCCGAACTGCACGCGGCTCGAGATCATCTGCGGCAGCCCGAGCTGCGGCCCCTGCGCGCCATGCAGCGCCATCACGGCGCCGCCGACGAACTGGCCGAGCAACAGCGCGACCAGCGACCAGAACACGTCGCCGCCGAGCACGACCGCGAGCGCGCCCGTGACGATGGCCGTGATCTGCATGTTCGCCGACAGCCACAGCGTGAACTGGCTCAGCAGGCCGCCGTGGCGCTCGGCGTCGGGAATGAAGTCGATCGAGCGTACCTCGATCAGTCCGCCGGCTTTTCCACTGGAATTCGTTGACACGGGTCAATCTCCAAAATACTCAGGACCACACATGGTTTGAACGGGACAGGATGCAGCGAGCCGCCCTTTCGGCTCTGCGAGTGCGGGGCGCCGTGGATCGCCGGCATGCGCCACGCACGCACGGTCTGCACGCTGGCGCGCAAGCGGCACGACGTGTGCCGACATTGCCAGCGGATGATCTTGTATATACAACTTGCGAGATATCGGTGATTACCCGGTATCGATCGATTCTCGAAATCGTCCGAATAATCGGTGCACGGCCGGGCAATTTCGCCGCAAGTCAGGCGTCGGAAAAATGAAAGGTCACGTGCTGGCCGGCGATGCCTGGTCGGGCTCGGCCGTCATGTCATCGGCGGGGAACAGGTTCAGCATGCGTCGCGCGGTCTCGATGTCGCGCGTATGCAGCCATTCGTCGTAATCGTCGCGGCGCAAGATCACGACGCCGCGCTTTTCGTCGCCCGGCCGATGCATCCGTGCGAACAGCGGATGATCGTCGGCGTTCACCGTGAGCATCGCCATGCCGATGCATACGCGTCCTTCGCTGTCTTCGTAGCGGCGCCAGATACCCGCGACGCAGTACGGCTGCCAGCCGTCGACGCCGATCCGGTGCCATACGTTGCGCCCGCTCTCGTAGCACGGCTCGCAGATCCAGCGCACCGGAATCAGGCAGCGCTGGCCGTTGCGCCACGCGTTCGCGTAGAGACGCGACGCGCCGACCGTTTCCGTGCGCGCGTTCACCGTATCGAGCTTCTTCTTTTTCCGGCCGTGCTCGTCGAGCCGCTCGGGCTGCATGAATTTCGGCCAGAAGCCGAACACGGCCGCCACGACCGCAAGGCCGTCGCCGTCAGCGCATGCGACGGGCGCCGCGTAGTCGGGATACACGTCGGGCGCCCACGGGTCGCGGCGATACAGATCGCCGATGCCGATCTTCAGTTCGCTGATGCCCGGGTCTTCGCCAGGGGCGCGGTAGTGAGTGCACACGGTTCGTGCCGACGGTGGAGGCAATGCTTCCATCGTAGATCAGCGCGCGGGCCGCAATTGCGTTGTTGTTTTGTATGACAAAACAGTTTTACGGATCGCTGAAACGCCGCGATCCGCGGCAACGCACGCGGTCAGGCGTGCTGCCCGACCTGAAGCGTGAGAATTTCGTCGCCCGCTTCATCCAGCTTGCCGGTCGGTATCCAGCCGAGATGCCGGTAGAACCCATACGAGCGCGATGCGGGATCGGTCGAGCAGCCGAGAAACAGCGACGTGAAACCGTTCGCCGCGAAATCGTCGATTACGCGCCGCAGCAGCCGCTTGCCGATCCCCGCGCCCTCGTACTCGGGCAGCATCGCGAGCACGACGATCTCGCCCGAAGCCGTATCGCCGAAGCAGTAGCCGACCATCCGCCCGTTCGCGCAGCACACATGGCCCGAGAACAGGCCGTCGCGGATCCCGTCGTCCCAGCTTCCGACGGTGATGCCGAGATCGCGCAACTGCGCTTCGGTGAACGCGTTCTCGCGGGTCTTTCCGCGCAGTGCGATGCATGCGGCCGCGTCACCGGGCACGGCCTTGCGCCAGTCGAGTTCATCCATCGATCGATGTTTCCCTTGCCTGCCGCCGGCGCGATGCATACAGGCAGATCAGTTCCAGCGCGATCGTCGCGCCAGCCAGCGACGTGATTTCCGCATGATCATACGGCGGCGACACCTCCACCACGTCCATGCCGACCAGGTTGATGCCGTCGAGGTGACGCAGGATCTCGAACGCCTGGTGGCTCGACAGTCCGCCCGACACCGGTGTACCCGTGCCCGGCGCAAACGCCGGATCGAGACAGTCGATGTCGAACGTGAGGTACACCGGATGATCGCCGACGCGCTCGCGAATCCGTGCGGCAACCGCGGCCGGCGTCGATGCATGCACGCGGCGCGCATCCTGGATGTCGAATCCCATCGGCTCGTCGTTGGTCGTCCGGATGCCGATCTGCGCCGACCGTTCGGGCACGACCCACCCTTCCCGTGCCGCGTGATAGAACATCGTCCCGTGATCGATGCGCTTCACGTCGCGATCGGGCCACGTGTCGGTGTGCGCATCGAAATGCACGAGCGACAGCGGCCCGTGCACCTTCGCATGCGCCTTCAGCAGCGGATACGTGATGAAGTGATCGCCACCGAGCGTCAGCATCGCGCAGCCGCGCGCGAGGATCGCATCGGCATGCCGCTCGATCGCGCCCGGCACCGATTCGGGCTGCCCGAGATCGAACGCGCAATCTCCGTAATCGACGGCAGCCAGCACGTCGAACGGATCGAACGACCACGGCCACGGGCGCGCCCACGCGATGCCCGTCGACGCGATCCGCAACCCGCGCGGGCCGAAACGCGTGCCGGGCCGGTGCGATGCGGCGGAATCGAACGGCACGCCGGTGATCGCGAGGTCGACACCGTCGAGATCACGGCTGAAGCGCCGTCGCATGAAGCTCGTCGCGCCTGCGAAGGTCGGTTCGGCCTGCGTGCCGTAGAGGCTATCGCGCGTGAACGCGAAATCGTTCTGGCTCATCGTCGGAGTCCTGTCTGAAGGGGGACACGGCCGCGCGGGAGGCGACCTCGTACCCGATTCTGCCGGCACGGCATCCAACGAAAAATATGAACTAACATAAGCCAACTTCACGAAACGCGATGTATCGCCATGCTGACCCGACTGCGAGACATGGATTTGCAATTGCTGCGGCTCTTTCTGACGATCGTCGAAAGCGGCGGCTTCAGCGCCGCACAAGGCACGCTCGGGATGGCGCCGTCCACCATCAGCACGCAAATGGCCAAGCTCGAAACGCGGCTCGGGTTCCGGCTGTGCGATCGCGGCAAAAGGGGGTTCCGGCTGACGCCGAAGGGCGAGCGCGTGCTGCAGTCGACGCGGCGGCTCCTGCAGGCGATGGACGTGTTCACGCGCGACACGCAGCACGTGTCGGGCACGTTGCTCGGCGAGTTGCGCATCGGGTTGTCCGAGCGGCTTGCACCCGACGTCGTCGAATCGATCGCGGCGGCCGTCGGCCGTTTTCGCGAACAGGCGCCGGACGTGCTGATCGAGATGATCGCGATACCGCCCGATGAACTGGAGCGCAGGCTGCTGAAAGGCGAACTGCAGCTCGCGATCGGCTATTTTTCCGGCCACCAGGCCGGCCTGCACTATGCGCCGCTGTTCGTCGAGCACCAGTCGCTGCATTGCGGCGCACGCCATCCGCTGTTTGCGAAGAAGACCGTCTCGGTCAACGACATCGCGCGCACGAGCAACGTCGCGCGGCTCTACAAGACGAATACGTCGGGCACCGCGCTGCGCAATGCGCAGCCGACCGCATTCTCCGAGAACGTCGACGCCGACGTGATCTTCATCCTGTCCGGCGCGCATGTCGGCTTCCTGCCCGACCACGTCGCGGCACCCTGGGTTGCCGCCGGAAAGATGCGCCGGCTGCTCGCGAGCAAGCTGAGCCATACGGTCGAATTCCAGCTCGCGACGCCGAGGAACTGCGACAGCAGCGAAGCGCTGGATGCGTTCACCGCGGCGCTCGCCGAACAGTTCGGCGGGCTCGATGGATTGTCGGGCGGATAACCGGGTACGCGGGCAGCCCGCTGCGCGTCAGACGAGCCGGTCCGATGCGACGACGTGCACGCCCGGCCGCGCGTCGATCGCGGCATCGACCAGCGCACGCGCGATCCGCGATGCCGGATTCACGCGCCACTTCGCCGGCAGCACCGGCCCGACAGCGTTCAACGCGAACACGAACAGCCGCTCGCCGAGCCTGAATTCGTCACGGCTGCCGCCGATCAGGCCCGGCCGCACATAGGTGAGCGACATAAACCCGACGCCGGCGAGCGCCTGCTCGACCTCGCCCTTCACGCGGTTGTAGAAGATGCGCGACGCGGCATCCGCGCCGAGTGCGGAATTCAGCACGTAGGCCGGCGTGCCGTGCCGGTGCGCGAGCCGCGCAACCGCCAGCGGATAGTCGTGATCGACGCGCCGGAAGGCCGCCTGCGAGCCGGCGGCCCGCATCGTCGTGCCGAGTGTGCAAATGACCGCATCGGCCTGCCACCAGTCGGCCGCGTCGGGCAGTTGGTCGAAATCGACCTCCAGCGCGCGCATCTTCGGATGCGGCGACAGCGGCCGGCGCGCGAGGACGATCACCTGATCGACCCGCGAATCGGCGAGCGCGACTTCGAGGACGTGGCGCCCGACGAGTCCCGTCGCGCCGACGAGCAGCAGTTTCATGTCCGGTTCTTCCGTGTGAAGCCTGCGTTGGCGGGCCCGATGCGGCCCGGTTTCCGGCTATCGACATGATCGTCGGCCGACCTCGCGCCGACAACCTTCCTGCATCTCGAAAAATTACAGACGTCGCTCATTACAAATCTCGAATTTGCAGAAACCGGCTTCTGCCCGGACACGCACACATGCAGCATTTCGTCGCACCTTTTCACGCATTTTTGGCACTTTCATCGCACCCCATATCTCAAAGCATCGATTAATTCGATGTTTGTACGACAAATAATGTCAAATAGTGCAAGAAAGTGCATTCATTTTTCGTTGTTTTACATTACAAATACATTTCATTCTGTAAGATTCGTCTCATTCGTTATCTCTTAATTCACCCGGGAACGCCCATCCAGCTGCCTTAATTCCTCAAGTCATCGTATCGCGGTGCGGCGTCCTCTTTTTTCCGAGACAGACTATGAACCGCACTTTCCGTACGATCTGGAACGACGCACTGGGCGCCTGGGTCGCCACCTCCGAAACCACCCGCGCCAACGGCAAGAAAGCGTCGAGCACGGTCTCCGCTTCCGCACGCGTTGCCGCCATCCTCTCCGTCGCCGCCGCGGCCCTGATTCCCCTCGACAGCTTCGCCTACGTTTCCGTCGGCGGCGATACCGGCTACCAGTGCTCCGGCACGTGGGCAGCCTGCGCCGACTACTGGTCCGTCGCGATCGGAGACGAAGCCACGGCGACGCAAACCGGCAAGCGCGCCGGTGCGACGACGGCCAGCTTCCTGACGTCGGTCGGCTCGCGCTCGAAGGCGACGGGCGGCACCTATGCGGCGGCCTTTGCAGCCGAAGCCAACGCGACCGGCGAAGGCTCGCTCGCGATGGGCGGCAAGTCCGTCGCATCCGGCGCAAGCGGCGTGGCCGTCGGCTACCGCTCGAACGCGAGCGTCGCCAATGCAGTCGCGCTCGGCCAGGGTTCGGTCGCCGACCGCACCGGTTCGGGCACGGAACGCTTCTCCAACGCAGCCGTCGCATCGAACGGCGTCGTGTCCGTCGGCAGCGCCGGCGCGGAACGCCAGATCACCCGCGTCGCCGGCGGCACGCAGGACACCGATGCCGTGAACGTCCGGCAGCTGGCCGCCGTCGACACCGCCGCATCGAACGGCCTCGCGTCGCTGTCGACCTCCACGTCGGCCGCGATCGATGCCGCCACCACGCGCTACTACAGCGTCAACGATGGCGGCACGGCCGGCGCGAACTACAACAACGACGGCGCCACCGGTTTCAACGCGATGGCAGCCGGCGTGAACGCATCGGCAGCCGGTCATGGCGACGTTGCGATCGGTGCGGGTGCGGCCAGCAGCAGCGGCTCGACCGGCGCCGGCAACGTCGCGATCGGCCAGGACGCCAGCGCGATCACCACCGGCGGCGGCTTCGGCGCGATCGCGCTCGGCGCGGGCGCGAAGGCCGGCACGGGCGGCTACACGGGTGCCGCCGCGATCGGCTACAACAGCTCGGCCACGGAGAACAGCACGGCGATCGGCGCGAACGCGACGTCGAGCCACACCGGCACGGCGCTCGGCCGCGCGGCGGAAGCGACCGCTCGCGGCGCGCTGGGCGCAGGCTCGTCCGCCGCCGCTACTGCAACGAGCGCGATCGCGCTGGGCGACCGCGCGACGAGTTCGGCCGCCACCAGCGTGTCGATCGGCACACAGGCCAACGCCAGCGCACCGGCCGCGAGCGCGATCGGGCCGCGTGCGGTTGCGTCGGGTGCCGGCGCGGTCGCGATCGGTGCGAGCGCAACGGCTGCCGACGCAAACTCGGTCGCGCTCGGCGGCGGTGCGGTAACCGCTGCCGCCACCGGCACGAGCGGCGCGACGATCAACGGTCGCGCATACGACTTCAAAGGCACCGCGCCTGTCGGGACGGTCAGCGTCGGCAACCAGAATCGCGAACGGACGGTCACCAACGTCGCGGCCGGTCAGCTCAACGCGAACAGCACCGACGCCGTCAACGGCTCGCAGCTGAACGCGACCAACGTCGAACTCGGCACGGTGGGCTCCAACCTCACGAGCCTGTCGACGTCGACGTCGATCGGCCTCTCCACGACGAACGACACGCTCACGTCATTGTCGACGTCGACCGCCGACAGTCTGCGCATCGTCGACAGCAACATGGCCTCGCTGTCGACCGGCCTGAGCACGACCGACAACACCGTCGCATCGCTGTCGACTGCCACGTCCACCGGCCTGTCGACCACCAACAACACGCTGGTTTCGCTGTCCACGTCCACATCGACCGGCATCGATACGCTCGGCAAAAACCTGACGTCGCTGTCGACCGCCACGTCGACGACCGTCGGTTCCTTGTCCACCACGATCAGTACAACGAATGACAATCTGGTCTCGTTGTCGACCTCGACGTCGACCGGTTTCGTGTCGCTGTCGACCGGCCTGAGCACGACCAACGACACGGTCACGTCGTTGTCGACCTCCACGTCGACCGGACTGTCGACGACCAACAGCACGCTTGCGTCGTTGTCCACGTCCGCCTCGACGGGCGTCCATTCGCTGTCGACCAGCCTGAGCGCGACCGACAGCACGATGACGTCGCTGTCCACGTCGACGTCGTCGGGCCTCGGCTCGCTGTCGACGAGCATCAGCTCGGTCACCGTCAACACGACGAACCTCGGCAACAGCACGGCCGACGCGCTCGGCGGCGGCGCCACATACGATCCGGTAACCGGGAAGATCACCGCGCCGTCGTATGTGACATACAACAACGACGGCACGACGACGACTCACGCCAACGTAGGCGACGCGATCGACAACCTCAACGCGAAGGGCGCGAAGTACTTCCACGCGAACTCGACCGAGGCCGACAGCCAGGCCACCGGCGCGAACAGCGTCGCGATCGGCCCGAACGCGGTCGCGAACCTCGACAACTCGGTGGCGATCGGCAACCGTTCGGTCACCGGCGCCGCGGTCGGCGTGTCGTCGTCGAGCATCGGCGGCCTGCATTTCGGCGGATATGCGGGTGCGAACCCGTTCGGCGTGTTCAGCGTCGGCTCACCGGGCCAGGAACGCCAGATCCAGAACGTCGCGGCGGGCCGCGTCAGTGCCGATAGCACCGATGCGATCAACGGCAGCCAGCTGCATGCGACCAACCTCAACGTCGCATCGCTGTCGACGGGGTTGAGCTCGACGAACAGCAATCTCGCATCGCTGTCCACGTCGACGTCGACCAGCATCGGTTCGCTGTCGACCGGCCTGTCGTCGACCAACGAAGCGCTGGGCTCGCTGTCGACCTCCACGTCGACGAGCGTGACGTCGCTGTCCACCGGCCTGTCGACGACCAACGACCGCGTATCGTCGCTGTCGACCAGCGTGACGAACATCAACACGCAGATCAACAACCTGTCGACGTCGGCGTCGCGCAACACGGGCATCACCGCGGACATGAACGGTTCGGGCACCGATGCGCCGACCGTCACGGCCGGCTCCAACTCGGTCGCGATCGGCGCGAACTCGAACGACGGCGGCCGCTCGAACGTGGTCTCGGTCGGCACCGCGGAGCAGCAGCGCCAGATCGTCAACGTCGCACCGGGCACGCAGGGCACCGACGCGGTCAACCTGAATCAGCTGACGATGGCGACCGAATCGGCGAACCGCTACACCGACCAGCGCGTCGGCGCGATTCAGCAAGGCGTGAACGATCTCGCACGCAACGCCTATTCGGGGATCGCGATCGCCGGCGCGCTCGCGGGGATGCCGCAGGTCGATCCGGGCAAGGTCGTCTCGGTCGGCGCCGGGTTCGGCAACTACGGCGGCTATACGGCAATCGCGGTCGGTGGTAGCGCGCGGATCACGCAGAACACCGTGATCAAGCTCGGTGTCGGCACGGTGAACGGCTCGCGCATGATGGTCAACGGCGGCATCGGGCATTCGTGGTGATGCCGCGCGAGGCGGTTCACCCGCCCCGAGACCCGGAACCCGCGAGCGGCGAACCACACGCGAGTCCTTGCGCATCGAAGTGAAGGACGCCGACGGCACGCGTGTCGCGCGGCCCTCCGCGCGCTTCACGCGCGCGGCGCCCGGGCCGGTTCAATACAGATCGTTCAGCCGCATCCATGCGACGATCGCCGCGGCAATCGCTTCCGGTCGGTCTTCCGGTGCGTTGTGACGCGCCGGCCCGCAGCCCGTCACGCTCAGTCCGACGACATGTTCCTCGCACCACGCGATCGCCTCCGGCCCGATCAGCAGCGTGCCGGGCGGCCCGTCGAACGTCAGCAGGAGCTTCGGAACATCGTGGCTCGCGGCCAGCCATGCATCGTAGGCATCGACCCTTTCCGTCACGTTCCTCGGCAGCCCGTCGATCGGGAACGCGCGCGGCCACTGCAATAGCGGAAGCCGGCTCTCCCGGGTTTGATAAGGAGCCCGATAGACCTCAAGATCTTCGGTCGCAAGGGGATGCAGGATGGTCGCGGCAAGCGACTTCTCCAGGAAGTCGTTGCTGCCGAGCACGATCGCCTCGCCCGTGCCCGATGTTCTCAGCGCTTCGAAACGCTCGCGGGCCGGCCCCGGGAAATCGGCCCACGTCATCGGCCGGACCACGGTTTCCATGAGCGCGACGCCGGCGACCCGGTCCGGGTGTCGGGCTGCCCAGTCGAGCGCCAGCGATCCGCCCCAGTCATGTCCGACCAGCACCACATCGGACAGCCCCGCTTCGTCAAACCAGGCATCCAGATAGCGCACGTGATCGTCGAAATCGTATCGGATCGGCGGTTTCCCCGACTGCCCCATGCCGATCAGGTCGGGGGCCAGCAGCCGCCCGGCAGTGGGCATCTCCGCCATGACCTTCCTCCACACATGCGAGGACGTCGGATTACCGTGCAGGAACACAATGGGCCGGCCGGCCCCCTGCTCCTCGTAGAACATCGTCGAACCCAGAACCGAAAGCGTTGCCATGTGAGAGCCCTTTCCAGAACAAGAATGATAAGGTGCCTGTCGGACCACCCAAAATTAGACAGGAACCTGTCCATTATAGGAATTGGACAGGAGCCTGTCTATATCATCATGACGCAATCTTCCCGGACTCCCGCCTCCCTCGGCATCCTCCTACGCCTGGCGTATCAGCACTGGACCCAGACCGTCGACACCGCGCTCGCGGATGCCGGGTTCGGCGACATCCGCCCGTTGCATTCAAGCGTGTTCGCGTTCACGCCCGAGCAGGGTATTCGTGTAAGTGAGCTCACCAAGCTCGCCCATGTCCGCAAGCAGTCGATCACCGAGGCCGTCGAGGAACTTGAAAAACTCGGCTATGTGGAGCGCCGCCCCGACCCCGACGATCGTCGCGCCCGGCTGGTGCACCTGACGGCGCGCGGCAGGATGATCCGGCCGCTTGCCGTCGCCACCGGCGAACGTGTGGAACGACATTGGGCAAGCCTGATCGGCGACGCGGAAATGGCCACACTGGAACGCTCGCTCCTCAAGTTGGTACAGCAGTTGCAAACCGCCGACGGCAACGAGGCGCCAGACCCCGCGACGTCCGCCGCGAAACCGGGCAAACGAGGTACGCGCCACACCTGAGCAGGTGCGCCGGCCGTCCGTGCGCGATCCGCGCGGACGGCAGCGCTACGATGCGGTCATGGCCTGTCGCGACACGCTCGGTGCAACCCGCAGGCGCGGGTGAACGTGATCCTGTTCAATGGCGTGGGCACCAACGTGCCGACAGATGTCGATGATCCTCGGCGGCCGGAGAATTTTGCCGTATGCCCTTCCCTGCTCACGCAACCGGCCGCGGACCGCCGGACGCCGCTGCATCTGAGCGAGCCGTTCCTCGCGCGGATTCGTCACGTGCCGGTCAGGATCGCGATGCTGGAGAATGCGGGCCACTATCCGCTCGAACAGCCGGGGCTGTCGCAGATGGTCGATACGATCGACGGGTTCTATCGTGAGGTGACGGCGCGACGTGTCCCGCCGCGTACGCTTTCGTGACGAACGGCGAACACGCGGGTGGCCGTTTCAGCCCGACCGATGCTCGACCGAAAGTACGCTAAACGAAAGGACGCCGATGCGCACATTGCGCATCGGCGCTTCCGTTTCAGGATGGCTATGCGTCAGACATGCAACGCATGCCCGAGCGCACGCAACGCCGCTTCCTGCAGCGCCTCGCCGAGCGTCGGGTGCGCATGGATCGTGCCGCCGATGTCCTCCAGCCGCGCGCCCATCTCCAGCGACTGCGAGAACGCGGCAGCCAGTTCCGACACCCCGCGCCCGACGGCCTGCCAGCCGACGATCAGGTGGTTGTCGCGCCGCGCGACGACCCGCACGAACCCGTCGGTCGCCTGCAGCGTCATCGCGCGCCCGTTCGCCGCGAACGGGAACGATGCGCTCAGGCAATCGACGCCGGCCGCATGCGCATCGTCCGGCGACCAGCCGGCCGTCACGATCTCGGGATCCGTGAAGCACACGGCCGGAATCGACGCCGGCACGAACTGGCGGCGCCGGCCGGCAATCAGCTCGGCGACCATCTCGCCTTGCGCCATTGCGCGATGCGCGAGCATCGGCTCGCCGGCGACGTCGCCGATCGCCCACACGTTGCGCATCGACGTCCGGCATTCGTCGTCGATCCGCAGCGCACGGCCGTTGCGATCGAGCTGCAGCGTCTCCAGCCCGAATCCGTCGACCCGCGGCCGGCGGCCGACGGCCACCAGCACGCGATCGGCCGGCAGCGTCTGCTCGGCGCCGTCGGCGGCCTGCACGCGCACCGCGCCTTTCTCCCCGAGCCCGAGCACCTTGTGGCCGAGCCACAGCCGGACACCGAGCCGCGCGAGCGAATCGGCCACCGGCCGCGAGAGTTCGGCATCGTACGCAGGCAGCACGCGTTCGGCCGCTTCGACGATGCTGACGTCGACGCCGAGCTTGCGATAGACGATCCCGAGTTCGAGCCCGATATACCCGGCGCCGACGACGACCAGCCGCTTCGGCAACGTCGCGGGCGACAGGGCTTCGGTAGACGACACGACGTGCCCGCCGAACGGCATCGTCGGCAGCTCGACCGGCTCGGAGCCCGTCGCGAGCAACAGGTGTTCGCAACTGATCCGCACCGAGTGGCCGCCGGTGACGACATCGACGGTCTTGCCGTCGACCACGTGTGCGTCGCCATGCAGCACGCGTACGCCGTTCTTCTTGAGCAGCGCGCCGACGCCGCGCGTGAGCCGGTCGACGATGCCGTCCTTCCATGCGACGCTTTTCGCGATGTCGATCTCGGGCGTGCGCACGCGGATCCCGAGCGCGCCTTCGCCCGCATGACCGCACGCCTGTTCGAACGCATCGGCCACGTGGATCAGCGCCTTCGACGGAATACAGCCGATATTCAGGCAGGTGCCGCCGAGCCGGTCGCGCTCGACGAGCACGGTCGGGATGCCGAGCTGGCCGGCGCGAATCGCGGCGACGTAGCCGCCCGGGCCGCCGCCGACGACGAGCAGTGTGGTGTGTTCGTTCTTCATCGTGCTCACTCCACGAACAGCATGGCCGGGCGTTCGAGCACCGCGCGCACGGCCTGGATGAATTCGGCAGCATCCGCGCCATCGACGACGCGATGGTCGAACGACGACGACAGGTTCATCATCTTGCGCGCGACGACCGCGCCGTCGCGGATCATCGGCCGCTCGACGATCCGGTTCACGCCGACGATGCCGACTTCCGGATGATTGATGACCGGTGTCGACACGATGCCGCCGAGCGCGCCGAGGCTCGAGATCGTGATCGTCGAACCGCTCAGCTCGTCGCGCTGTGCACGGTTCGCGCGTACCGCATCGGCGAGCCGTGCGATCTCGGCGGAAATCGACCACACGTCCTTCGCTTCCGCGTGACGCAGCACGGGCACCGTGAGGCCGCCGTCCGTCTGCGTCGCGACGCCCATGTGCACCGCGCCGTAGCGCGTGACGACGCCCGCTTCGTCGTCGAAACGCGCGTTGATCTGCGGGAAATCGCGCAGCGCGATCACCATCGCGCGGATCAGCAGCGGCAGCGGCGTGAGCTTTCCACGCGTGTCGCCGTAGCGGCGGTTCAGTTCCGTGCGCAACGATTCGAGTTCAGTGACGTCGATTTCCTCGACGTAGCTGAAGTGTGGAATGCGGCGCTTCGCTTCCTGCATCTTGCGCGCGATCGCACGCCGTAAGCCGATCACCGGCACTTCGGTTTCGTCGTTGCGTTCGTCGTAGCCGTGCGCGTGCGACGGGCGCGCAGCACCGCTACCGGCGCCCGCATACGCATCGAGGTCCGCATGCAGGATCCGCCCCGCTTCACCGGTGCCGCGCACATAGCGCAGCTCGATACCCATGTCCCACGCGCGCTGACGCACGGCCGGCGACGCGAGCGGCCGTTCGCCCGGCGCAAGCGCCGCACGCGGCTGGGTCGCGGATTCCTCACGACGCGGCTTCGCCGGAGCGTGACTCGCCGCCGGCCGTGCAGGCGGCTCGGCCGGCAGGTCGGCCGCCGGCTTCGACGGCGCCGACGCGACCGGTGCGGTTTCCACCTTTGTTTCCCGCACCGGTGCACCGGCCTTCAGGTTGCCGCTGCCTTCGACTTCGAGTCGGATCAGCTCGCTACCTACCGCCATCATCTCGCCGATCCGGCCGCCGAGCTCGATCACCTTGCCCGTCACCGGCGACGGAATCTCGACCGCCGCCTTGTCGGTCATCACGTCGGCGAGCGGCTGGTCTTCCTTGATCATCTGCCCGACTTCCACATGCCAGGCCACCAGCTCGACCTCGGCGATCCCTTCGCCGATATCCGGCATCTTGATGACATGAATCCCCATCTCAGGCCTCCATCACGCGTCGCAACGCTTCACCAACCCGGGTCGGGCCCGGAAAGTACGCCCATTCCTGCGCATGCGGATACGGCGTGTCCCAGCCCGTCGTGCGCTCGACCGGCGCTTCGAGGTGGTAGAAGCAGTGTTCCTGAACCAGCGACACGAGTTCCGCGCCATAGCCGCAGGTGCGCGTCGCCTCGTGCACCACGACGCAGCGCCCGGTCTTGCGGACCGATGCGACGATCGTGTCGAGATCGAGCGGCCACAGCGTGCGCAGGTCGATCACCTCCGCATCGATGCCCGTCTCCTCGGCCGCGGCGAGCGACACGTGCACGGTCGTGCCGTACGTCAGCACCGTCACATCGTTGCCGGGCCGCACGATGGCGGCCGTATCGAGCGGCACCGTGTAATACCCCTCGGGCACCGCGCTCGCCGGATGCTTGAGCCACGACGTAACCGGCCGTTCGTGATGGCCGTCGAACGGCCCGTTGTACAGCCGCTTCGGCTCGAGGAAGATCACCGGGTCGTCGTTCTCGATCGATGCGATCAGCAGCCCTTTCGCGTCGTACGGATTCGACGGCATCACCGTGCGCAACCCGCACACCTGCGTGAACATCGCCTCCGGGCTCTGGCTGTGCGTCTGGCCGCCGTAGATGCCGCCGCCGCACGGCATCCGGATCGTCATCGGCGCGATGAACTGGCCGGCCGAGCGATAGCGCAGCCGCGCGCCTTCCGACACGATCTGGTCGGACGCCGGGTAGAAATAGTCGGCGAACTGGATCTCGCACACGGGGCGCAGCCCGTACGCGCCCATTCCGACCGCCGCGCCGACGATCCCGCCTTCGGAGATCGGTGCATCGAACACGCGCGACTTGCCGTATTTGTTCTGCAGTCCTTCGGTACAGCGGAACACGCCGCCGAAATAACCGACGTCCTGCCCGAACACGACCACGTCGCTGTCGCGCCCGAGCATCACGTCCATCGCGGAGCGCAGCGCCTGGATCATCGTCATCGGCTGCGTAGCCGTGCCTGTCTCTTGTTGCGCCATGATCATGCTCCCAGTTCCTGGCGCTGACGGCGCAGGTGCGCAGGCAGCTCCTTGTACACGTCGTCGAACATCGAGGCCGGCGACGGAATCCGGTCGTCGGCCAGCGTCCCGTATTTCTCCGCCTCCTTCTGCGCGGCGATCACCTCGGCTTCGAGTTCGGCCGTCAGCGCGTCATGCGCGCTATCGGACCAGATGCCCTTCGCGATCAGGTGACGCTTGAAACGCTCGATCGGGTCGCCCAGCGGGAAATGGGACCAGTCGTCGCTCGGCCGGTACTTGGTCGGATCGTCCGACGTCGAATGTGCACCCGCGCGGTAGGTCACCCACTCGATCAGCGTCGGACCGAGATTGCGGCGCGCGCGTTCGGCCGCCCAGCTCGACGCCGCGTAGATCGCAAGGAAGTCGTTGCCGTCGACGCGCAGCGACGCGATCCCGCAGCCGACGCCGCGCCCGGCGAAGGTCGTGCCTTCGCCGCCCGCGATCGCCTGGAACGTCGAGATCGCCCACTGGTTGTTGACGACGTTCAGCACGACCGGTGCACGGTATACGTGCGCGAACGTGAGCGCGGTATGGAAGTCGGCCTCGGCCGTCGCGCCATCGCCGATCCACGCAGACGCGATCTTCGTGTCGCCCTTGATCGCCGACGCCATCGCCCAGCCGACCGCCTGGATGAACTGCGTCGCGAGGTTGCCCGAAATGGAGAAGAAGCCGGCTTCGCGATCCGAATACATCACCGGAAGCTGGCGACCCTTCAGCGGGTCGCCTTCGTTCGACATCAGCTGGCAGATCATTCGCTCGAGCGACACGTCGCGCGCGATCAGGATGCTCTGCTGGCGGTAGGTCGGGAAGCACATGTCGCCGTCACGCAGCGCCATCGCGTGCGCGGTGCCGATCGCCTCTTCGCCGAGGCTCAACATGTAGAAGGAGATTTTCTTCTGGCGCTGCGCGATCATCATGCGCGCGTCGAAAATGCGGGTCTTGAGCATCGCGCGCAGCCCGGCGATCAGGTGCGCATCGTCGAGATCCGGCGCCCACGGGCCGACGGCCTTGCCGCTGTCGTCGAGCACGCGCACGAGGCTGCGGGCGAGATCGGCGGTGTCCGCCGCGGCTACGTCGATCGGCGGGCGGCGGACTGCGCCGGCCGGCGATAGATGCAGATAGGAAAAATCCGTCTTGCAGCCCGGACGCCCGGTGGGCTCCGGCACATGCAGACGCAATGGCTCTGACAGGCTCATCGTGTCGTCTCCACGCTCGATTGTGTCTCACGCTGTTTGGGAACGCGCCGCCGGTTGCCGGCACGCGCGCGGGCTGACGTGCGGATAAGCACGTCAACCTTGGAAATTTATGCCTTGCGGAGCCGGACGTCGATGTCCAAGCCGCTCGATTGCGGTGAGCAGATTTGCCATGTCGGGCGAGGAGAGACGGGAGAGAGGGTCGTGAGCAGCGCGGTTCGGGCACGCGCGCCGGGCCGGCGCGCGGCCGCGGTCACTTTTCGCTGATCTGCAGCGCGATATACAGCAGGAGTCGATCGTCCATCACCGACAGGTCGAGACGGGTCGCGTCGCAAACCTGTTGCAGCCGATAGTCGAGCGTATTGCGGTGGATGCCGAGCAGCGCGGCGGTCGCCCCGAGATGTCCGTCCGATGCGTACCATGCCCGCAAGGTATCGAGCAACGGGCCCGAACGCCGGCCCAACGCAAGCAGCCGCTTGAGCGGCAACTGCAATTGCTGCGCCTGCCAGCTCTGCGACATGCCCGACAGCAGGACCGGCAGACTGAATTCGTAGTACGAGAACGTCGTCCGCTGCGGCATGCGCTCGACGCCGACGCGCAGCGTCGTCAGCGCGCACTGGTAGGAACGCTCGAAGCCGGCGACGCCATCCATCGCGATGCCGAGTGCCAGCTTGAACGGCTGCGTCGCCTTCTGGCCCAGGATTGTCTCGAGCGCGTCCAGCGCCTTGCGGGCGGCATCGGCCACCGCGTCGAGTGCGACCGCTCGCACGTCGATCGGATCGAAGATCACGAGTTCGCGGAACGATGTCTTTGCGGTCAGCTGGTGTGGTCGCTCGTCGGCGAGCTGCGACTGCATCCGCTCGATCTGCGCCACCCCGGCCTCGGGATTCGCATCGACATCAGTGAGACGGCAGACGATCGCGACCCGCGGGAGCCCGCAGTCGATGCCGAGCCGCTGCGCCCACGCATCCAGTTCGGCGGCCGCGCCCCGGCGTTCGATCAGCTGCAGCACGAACGCCTCGCGGTGGCGCGCGTTCTGGCGCAGCTCGTGCGTCAGTTGTTCGCGTTCGAGGAGCATTTCCGCGGTAATTCTCAGCAGCTCGCCGAACCGGCGAACCTCGGCCGGATCGCCGGTTACGCCGATCACCCCGCACAGCTGCCCACGCACGCTGAGTGGCAGATTGACGCCCGGCCGCACGCCGTGCAGGCGTTGCGCCATGTCCGCATCGATCTCGACCGTGCGCGCGCCGGCCAGCGCGAGCTGCGCCCCCGCGTGCAATTCGCCGACGCGCTTCGCGTCGCTGCTCGCGAGGATCGAGCCGTGCGCGTCCATGACATTGACATCGAATGGAATCACGTCGAGCGTGCGTTCCACGATCGCTGTCGCGAGGCGGGAATCGATCATCACGGCTGGCGAGTCTATCAGGAAATGACAGCCACGGCGGCAGCCCGGCGCACGGGCGCGCTCAGGCCGGCGAGCCGCCCTGAACGATTTCCGTCGGCCAGACGATGCGCATCAGGTTGGTCGAGCCGGGATGGCCGAACGGCACGCCGGCCGCGACGACGAGGGGCCGTTCACCCGTCGACAATCCTTCCTCGCGTGCCGCCGCGATGGCGATCTCGACGACGTTTTCAATCCCAACTGCCTCGGCGCCGACGCGCGAATGCACGCCCCACGCCAGCGTGAGCCGTCGCGCGACGTCGACGTGTGGCGTCAGGCTCAGGATCGCGGCCCGCGGCCGGAGGCGTGACAGCCGGAGCGCCGTGGCGCCCGACGTCGTATAGGTCACCGCTGCGTCCAGCGTCAGCGTGTCCGACACCGCCTCGATCGCCGCGCCGATCGCGTCGGTCGCATTCGGCGCATGCGCGGTCGCGTTCGCCTTCATGAGCTCGCGCCGCAGCGGATCGGCTTCGACGGTCGACACGATCTTCCGCATGAAAGTCACCGCGTCGATCGGGTACTCGCCCGACGCCGATTCGGCCGACAGCATCACCGCGTCGGCGCCTTCGTAGACGGCCGCGGCGACGTCGGAGGCCTCGGCGCGCGTCGGCGTCGGGGACGACGTCATCGATTCGAGCATCTGCGTGGCGACGATGACCGGCTTGCCGGCCGCGCGAGCGAGGCGCACGAGCCGCTTCTGTACGCCCGGCACATCCTCGATCGACATTTCCACGCCAAGATCCCCGCGCGCCACCATCAACGCATCGGCCGCGTCGATGATGCCCGCGATGTTCGCGACGGCCTGCGGTTTCTCGATCTTGGCGACGATGTTCGCCCGCGAGCCGATCAGGCTGCGCGCGTCGCGCACGTCGTCTTCGGTCTGCACGAACGAGAGCGCGACCCAATCGATGCCGAGCGACAGCCCGAACGCGAGATCGTCGCGATCCTTGCGCGACATGGCCCGTATCGCGAGCGGCGCGTCCGGCACGCTCACGCCCTTGCGATCGGAGATTGCACCGTCGACGAGCGCTTCCGTTTCGATGCGTCCCGGAGCAGCACTCCGCACCTTGAAACGGAGCTTGCCGTCGTCGACGAGCAGTTGATGGCCGGGCTGTACCGCCGCGAAAATCTCCGGATGCGGCAAGTGCACACGGTGCGCATCGCCCGGCGCTTCGTCGGCGTCGAAGACGAACGTCTGCCCCTTGACCACGCGCTCGCGCCCCTGGGCGAACTTGCCGACCCTGAGCTTCGGCCCCTGGAGGTCGATCAGAATGCCGATCGGCCGGCCCAGGCGAGCTTCCACCGTACGGATTGCCGTATGCCGCGCCGCATGGTCGTCGTGCGTGCCATGGCTGAAATTGAGGCGAAACACGTCGGCGCCGGCTCGCGCCATCGCCTCGATGGCCGCTTCGCTCGAACTCGACGGCCCGAGCGTTGCGATGATCTTCGTCGAACGGCGCTGGCCGCCGTGTGACCTGTTCTCGATGGACATGATTAACTCCGTTGCGCAATGCGATGACCGAGCCGAATGGCTGCGGCGATGTTGCGTGCGGCGAAGCGCACGTTGGATGCGGCCTCCTCGAATGCCTCGCCAAGCGAGCACGCGCGTCTGACCGACGCAAACATCGCGTCGACGCCATGCTGGTAGATCGCGCCCGCGGTTCCCGACACGGCGCCGCCGATCGCGATGACCGGCACGCCATGCTCGGCCGCGATCCGTGCGACGCCGATCGGCGCCTTGCCGCGCACGGTCTGGCCGTCGAGGCATCCCTCCCCCGTCACCACGAGGTGCGCGTCGCGAATCGCTTCATGCAGGCCCACGGCTTCCGTCACGATCTGCACGCCGGGACGCAGCGTCGCGTTCAGACAGGCCAGCATCGCCGCCCCCATCCCGCCCGCGGCGCCGCCACCCGGCAGCGCCGCGACCTGACGGTTCAGATCGCGCGCGATCACGTCGGCGAAATGCCGCAGGTTGTCGTCGAGACATGCAACCGTCGCCGGCGTCGCGCCCTTTTGCGGGCCAAACACCGCGGATGCACCGTTCGGGCCGACGAGCGGGTTGTCCACATCGCACGCGATTTCGAAGCGGCATGATGCGAGCCGCGCATCGAGCGTGGCTGTGTCGATGTGCGCGAGCGCCGCCAGTGCGCCGCCGCCGCGGCCGACCTCCCGCCCGTCGGCGTCGGTCAGTTTCGCGCCGAGCGCCTGCAGCATGCCGGCGCCGCCGTCGTTGGTCGCACTCCCGCCAATGCCGACGATGAATCGCCGCGCGCCGTCGTCGAGCGCCGCACGAATCAGTTCCCCGGTACCGCGGCTCGACGTGACGAGCGGGTTGCGCTCCGTCGGCGCGACGAGATGCAGGCCGCTCGCGGCCGCCATTTCGATGACGGCCGTGCCGTCGCTCAGCAAGCCGTAAGCGGCGGCGACCGGTCGGCCGAGCGGGTCTTCGACCATCGCGCTGCGCAGCTCCCCGCCGACGGCGGCGATCAATGCGTCCACCGTGCCCTCGCCGCCATCGGCGATCGGCAGGCACAGATACGACGCGTCGGCGAATATCTCGCGGAAGCCGGCCTCGATCTGCCGGGCAACGTCGACGGCGCTCAGGCTTTCCTTGAAGGAATCGGGTGCGATAACGATTTTCATTTAGGTGTCCTCATGCATTTACCGGCATGTCGGGCAGTGTCGCGCGCCGTGCGCGCGACCTGGCCCTGTGTCAACGGTTGACCTGACGGGCCGGCGTTCGCATGACGAGCACGAAGCCGACCACCATCGCGCTCGACAGCAGATAGAGCGCGATATCGGTGCGATGCGTGGCGTCCTTGATCCAGCCGACGATGTAGGGGCTCACGAAACCCGCGATCTGCCCGAGCGAATTGATGAGTGCGACGCCGCCCGCCGCGGCCGTGCCGGCAAGTACCGCGGTCGGCAGCGGCCAGAACATCGCGAGCGCGGTCAGTGCGCCGGAGGTCGCGAGCGTCAGGCCGATCATCGCGGGAGCGATCTGGTCGTCGAACCGGGCGGCGATCAGCAGGCCGGCGACACCGATTGCCATCGGCACGCTCAGATGCCAGCGGCGTTCCCGGCGCGCATCCGCCGATCGTCCAACAACGATCATCGCGATCGCCGCGAACAGGTACGGCACCGCGCTCAGCCATCCGACCATGCCGTCGTTGCCGATCCCGAGCGATTTGATGATGGTCGGCAGCCAGAAGTTGATCGCGTACACGCCCATCTGAATGCTGAAGTACACGAGACCGAACTTCCAGACCGCGACATTGCACACGATGTCGCGCACCGGCGTGGCACTTTGCGGCTTGCCGGCGGCAGACCCGTGCGCCGCGGCGTCATCCGCCAGCGCCTGTGCGAGCGCGGCTTTCTCGCCTTCGGTCAACCACGTGGCGTCGGCGATCCGGTCCTGCAGCAGAAAGAACACGGCGACACCGAGTAGTACGGTCGGTGCGCCTTGCAGCAAAAAGAGCCATTGCCAGGCGGCGAGCCCGCTCTGCCCGGCCGCGAAATGCGTCAGCATCCAGCCCGACAGCGGGCCGCCGAGCACGCCGGAAACCGGAATCGCCGACATGAAGAGCGCAATCGCACGGCCGCGACGCGCCGACGGATACCACTGCGTCAGAAAGAGCACCATGCCGGGAAAGAACCCGGCTTCGGCGATACCCGTCAGAAATCGCAGCGCGTAGAACGATTCGGGGGTCCTCACGAGCAGCAGCGACGCGGAAAGCGCGCCCCACACGCACATGATGATCGCGATCCAGATACGCGCGCCGACGCGCCTGAGCATCAGGTTGCTCGGTACACCGGCCAGCACGTAGCCGATGAAGAAAACGCCCGCGCCCAGTCCGTAGACGGTCTCGCTCATCTTGAGATCGCTGAGCATTTGCAGCTTCGCGAACCCGACGTTGACCCGGTCGAGGTAATTGAACAGATAACAGATAAAGATCAGCGGAATCACGCGTGACGTGACCTTCCGATAACCGCTGCTCAATGCGTCGGTCGCGAGGGGCGCGGTGGCGGGAGCGATGCCCATACTTGTCTCCGGATATTGGGTATTTTGATCTGCGCATGGTACGCAGTCCGGCGGGCCGACTCATCGTCAGGATGCACGATTTTTCATGAGATCGGCGGCTGTTTTATGGGCAAATATCCAAAACGCGGCAGACTGACGCCGTGCCCCGTGGACCGCCGACGCATCCCCTCGAACGCCACGAAAACAACAGGCCCCGCGAAATCCCGGATTTCCGCGGGGCCTGTTGCTGTCCGATCGGGCGCGTCAGCGCCCGCAAGCCGGTTGTCCCGGCGCACGTTGAATCATGCGTCGGGGCGAAAGAGGTCGAAACGGCTGTCGGGTGTGACGTGCACATAGGCCGACGGGCCGCCCGCGCGAAGAATGATGCCCGCACCGAACGTGTCGAAGATGCCGTCCTTCAACAGATCCTTCCGGATATGAATCGCGACGACCTCGCCCAGTACGAGCGACGCCGGCGTTTCCACGCCATGGTGATCGCGCAGGCGAATCACGTCGGTCACCTTGCATTCGAAGTTGACGCCGCTTTCCGCGACGCGCGGCACGTCGACCAGGCGCGACGGCACGGCGGTCAGGCCGCCGAGTTCGAACTCGTCCACGTCGTACGGCACCGCGGCGCACGTCTGGTTCATCCGCTCTGCAAGTTCGCGCGTCGCGAGGTTCCAGACGAACTCGCCGGTCTCCTGCACGTTGCGCAGGCTGTCCTTGGCGGCGGTGCTCGAAAAGCCGATGATCGGCGGCCGGTAGTTGAATGCGTTGAAGAAGCTGTAGGGCGCGAGGTTGACCGTGCCGTCGCTGCCGCGGGATGAGATCCAGCCGATCGGCCGCGGGCCGACGATCGCATTCAAGGGATCGTGCGGCAAGCCGTGGCCTTGCGACGGTTCGTAATAGTGATAGGTCGAGTCGGTCATGACAGTGAGTCTGGCGAGAAGCAAATTGCGTTGAAGTCTATCGGCGAGAGCGCGTGTGCGGATCACGGCGAGGCGTCCGGTACGACGTGCGCGCCAGTATCACATGGCGTTGATTTCGTCGCAGCGACGTGGCAAGGGAATATCGATGAACGCGAAGCGCCCTCGGGCAGGTCGAGCGACCAGCACGCCGATACCATGCGTTGAATGACGGGGCGACGGCCCGACGCTCTGCACATGCGCGAATCCAGGCGCCGTACAAACAAAAAACCCGCGAGCGCTTTATTTCTCGCGGGTTTTCGAACCGTCGTCGCATCGCCATGAAGGCGATCGTGGTGCCGGGGACCGGACTTGAACCGGCAAGCCAGTTAAGGCGGCGGATTTTCGTCACACTGCTTCTTTCAAAGCCGGCGTCGCGTAAGCGATGCCGTTCGTGCGCTGGACTATGCCTTCACCGTCGCGCGCGGGCGTAACCGCTGCCCGTGCGCCTTAGGCGCCCCCCGTCTAGTCTCTACACCTTCCTCGCGAAAACCGCGAGGCTTGGCTCGGCGTTGCCTCGATGCGCGCATCAGGGGTTTCACCGAATTTGAAGGGTTCTGCACCGACCGTTTCCGACCGGGCACTCAATCGTTTAAGTCCGCTATGTTTACCAATTTCATCACCCCGGCAAGAGGGCGGACGCGATTCTACCATTGCTTGCGCATGCGTTCCCTTATTCCGCCGCGCCCCACGCGTCCGGCGCGTGTCATCACCACCGACACGATACATCCACCCATTTCCTCCCGCGCCGCAACATCCCCGATACAATCGAGCCCGCGTCGTCCGACGGCCCCAACCGTCTGACGTTTGTATCGTGCTTTTTGCGAAACAAGCGTCGCTTGCGTCATCGCGAAGTCACAAACGTTTTCGATAATTTCCTCGCCGAAAACGTTTACATCGCGCTACTTCATGACCTCGACCATCAAGGATGTCGCTGCCCTCGCGGGCTTCTCGATCGCCACCGTTTCGCGCGCGATCAATGCACCGCATACCGTCAGCCCCGCCACGCTGCAAACGATCCGCACAGCGATCGATACGCTGCAGTTCCGCCCGAGCCCGCTCGGCCGGCAACTGCGCGGCGAGCGCACGCGGCTCGTCGGCGTCGTCCTGCCGACACTGTCGAACCCCGTGTTCGCCGACTGCCTGCAAGGCATCGACGAGCTCGCGACCGCGGCCGGCTTCAAGCTGATCCTGATGACGACCGAGTACGACGCGGCGCGCGAGCGTCACGCGATCGAGACGCTGCGCGAGCAGCGCGTCGAAGGGCTGATCCTCACCGTCGCCGATGCGGACACGCACCCGCTGCTCGACATGCTCGACCGCGACGGCCCGCACTACGTGCTGATGCACAACGACACACAGCGCCGCCCGTCGGTGTCGGTCGACAACCGCAGCGCCGCATATGACGGCGTGCGGATGCTGACCGCGCGCGGTCACCGCCGCGTGCTGATGCTGGCCGGCTCGCTCGCCGCGTCGGATCGCGCGCGTCAGCGCCACCTTGGTTATGCGCAGGCACTCGAGGAAAGCGGCGTCGCCACGCTGCCGCCGGTCGAAGTCGACTTCAACGCACCCGAGCTACCCGATGCCGTGCTCGCGCACCTGACCGCGCACGCAACGCGCCCGACCGCCCTCTTCTGCAGCAACGACCTGCTCGCGATGGTCGTGATGCGCGGCCTGCGCCGCGCCGGCTTCTCGATCCCGGACGACCTGTCGGTGCTCGGCTTCGACGGGATCGCGATCGGTGAACTGCTTGCACCGCCGCTCGCGAGCGTCGCGACGCCGAACCGCGACATCGGTCGCCACGCGTGGCAGCGTCTCGTCGAATGCATCGGCGGTGCGGCGATCGAACGCACATCGATGATCCTGCCGCATACGGTGCGCGACGGCGCGACGGTTGCGCCGCCGGCCGCCGAGCTGCAATTGCGCAAAGCCTGAACGCAGGCCGCACGGCTACGCATACCGACAACCACACCACCCCAGCGCCGCACCCACTCGCCCGGAGACCCACCGTGTCCTTTCGCCTGACCTCGCTGCTGCGTGCGCTCGCAGCTCCCGTAGCCTGCGCCGCACTCATCGCCGGCGCGCCCGCCGCCCACGCCGACGAAACGGCGATCTGCTACAACTGCCCACCCGAATGGGCCGACTGGGCCGCGCAGATCGCGGCGATCAAGCAGAAGACGGGCATCCGCGTACCGTTCGACAACAAGAACTCGGGCCAGTCGATCGCGCAGCTGATCGCCGAGCAAAAGAGCCCGGTGGCCGACGTTGTCTACCTCGGCGTGTCGTCGGCATTCCAGGCGAAGGACAAGGGCGTGATCGCGCCGTACAAGCCCGCGCACTGGAACGACATTCCCGCGAACCTGAAGGATCCGCAAGGCTACTGGTTCGCGATTCACTCGGGCACGCTCGGCTTCTTCGTGAACAAGGACGCGCTTGACGGCAAGCCGGTGCCGCGTTCATGGGCCGATCTGCTGAAGCCCGAATACAAGGGCATGGTCGGTTATCTCGATCCGTCGAGCGCATTCGTCGGCTACGCCGGTGCGGTCGCCGTCAACCAGGCGCTCGGCGGCAGCCTCGACAACTTCAAGCCGGCCCTCGACTGGTTCCGCAAGCTGAAGGCGAACGCGCCGATCGTGCCGAAGCAGACCGCCTATGCACGCGTGCTGTCCGGCGAGATTCCGATCCTGCTCGACTACGACTTCGATGCGTATCGTGCGAAGTACAAGGACAGCGCGAACGTCGAGTTCGTGATTCCGAAGGAAGGCACGATCGCCGTGCCGTACGTGATGAGCCTCGTCAAGGGTGCGCCGCACGACGCGAACGGCAAGAAGGTGCTCGACTTCGTGCTGTCGGACGAAGGCCAGAAGCTGTGGGCCAACGCCTACCTGCGCCCGGTGCGCGCGCAGGCGCTCGGCGCCGACATCGCCGCGAAGTTCCTGCCGGCGAGCGAGTACGCACGGGCGAAATCGGTCGACTTCGGCAAGATGGCGGCCGGCCAGCAGGCGTTCGGCCAGCAGTACCTGCAGGTGATGCAGTAAGCGGCAGGATACGACCGATGCTCGACCTGACTTTCCCGCTGCGCTGGCGCGTCGCGCTCGTCGCGCCGGCGCTCGCGGTGTTCGCCGCGTTCTGGCTGCTGCCGATGGCGGCGCTCGTGCAGGTGTCCGCCGACGGCGCGTTCTTCTCGCAGTATGCGGCGCTGCTCGGCAACGCGCGCTACATGAAGAGCCTCGGCGGGACCATCGCGCTGTCCGCGGGCGTGACGCTCGCGACGCTCGCCCTGTCGACGATCTCGGGCCTCTTGCTCGCGCGCCGCGATTTCGCCGGCAAGCGCGTGCTGCTCGCGCTGCTCACGTTTCCGCTCGCGTTCCCGGGCGTCGTCGTCGGCTTCATGGTGATCATGCTCGCCGGCCGTCAGGGGCTGATCGGAATGCTGTCGGCGAAACTCACCGGCGACAAGTGGGTATTCGCGTACTCGGTTGCGGGCCTGTTTATCGGTTACCTGTACTTCTCGATTCCGCGCGTGATCGTCACCGTGATCGCGGCCGCGTCGAAGCTCGACGCGTCGCTCGAGGAAGCCGCCCGTTCGCTCGGCGCGTCGCCGTGGCGCATCTTCGTCGACATAGTGCTGCCCGCGCTCGCGCCGGGCCTGATCGCGGCCGGCGCGATCTGCTTCGCGACCGCGATGGGCGCATTCGGCACCGCGTTCACGCTCGCCACCGACCTGAACGTGCTGCCGATGACGATCTATACCGAGTTCACGCTGAACGCGAACATCGCGACGGCGGCCGGCCTGTCGATCGTGCTCGGTATCGTCACCTGGGCCGTGCTCGCGCTCGCGCGTCGTTTCACCGGCCACACTGCTGCCGCCGCGGCCTGAGGATTCCTGCATGCAATCGCTTTCCGGCTCTTCCGCGCCGTCGCCATCGCCGTCGCCTTCGCCGGCACCCGCTCCCGCGCAGGCGAACGGTGTCGCGCGCCGCGCGCCGCGCGTCACCGGCGCGCGCGCGATCGCCGCGCTGCAATGGGGCGTCACGCTGCTGTTGTGCGCGTTCCTGATCGTGCCCGTCGTGATGTCCGTGCTCGCGGGCGTGACCGTCAACTATTTCCGCGGCCTGTCGAGCGGCCTCACGCTGCGCTGGCTCGAACAGGTGTGGCAGCAGTATCACGGCTCGGTCGCGCTGTCGCTCTATGTGGCATTCGCGACGCTCGCGATCGTGCTCGTCACCGGCGTGCCGGCCGGCTATGCACTCGCGCGCAGCAAGAGCCGCGTCGCACGCGCGATCGAGGAGGCACTCGTCCTGCCGGTCGCGCTGCCCGGCCTCGCGTCGGCGCTCGCGCTGCTGATCGTGTACGGCGGCTTCACCTCGTTCCGGATGAGCCTGTGGTTCATCGTCGTCGGCCACGTCGTGTTCACGCTGCCGTTCATGGTCCGTGCGGTGGCCGCCGTCGCGGCCGGCGCCGACCTGCGCACGCTCGAGGAAGGCGCGGCGAGCCTCGGTGCGTCGTTCGTCACGCGCTTCGTCACGATCGTGCTGCCGAACCTGCGCCCCGGCATCGTCGCGGGCGCGCTCGCGGTACTCACGCTGTCGATCGGCGAATTCAACCTCACGTGGATGCTGCATACGCCCGACACCAAGACACTGCCGGTCGGACTCGCCGATACCTACGCATCGCTGCGCCTTGAAGTCGGCAGCGCGTACACGATCCTGTTCCTGCTGATGACGCTGCCGCTGCTCATCGCGATGCAGTGGCTCGGCGTCGATCCGTCCGGCACGCGCGCGCTCAAGAAGCGCCCGCGCTGAATTTCTCGCAGACATGAAACTCGATTCCACTCCCATCACGCTGACCGGCTGCGCGAAGACGTTCCGCGGCACGCGCGTACTCGAACCGCTCGACCTGTCGATCGGCGCGGGCGAAACACTCGTGCTGCTCGGCCCGTCGGGCTGCGGCAAGACGACGACGCTGCGCCTGATCGCGGGGCTCGACACGCCGGACGCCGGCGGCACGATCGCATTCGGCAACGACGATGTCACCGCGCTGCCGATCGAGCGCCGGCAAGTCGGCATGGTGTTCCAGAACTACGCGCTGTTTCCGAACCTGACGGTGCGCGGCAACGTCGGCTACGGGCTGAAGATCCGCAAGACCGAGCCGCGCGCGCTGCGTGAACGCGTCGACGAGCTGCTCGCGATGATGCGGCTCGACGCACATGCGGACAAGCCGGTCGATCAGCTGTCGGGCGGCCAGCGCCAGCGTGTCGCGCTGGCGCGCGCGCTCGCGGTGCGCCCGCGCGTGCTGCTGCTCGACGAACCGCTGACCGCGCTCGATGCGAAGCTGCGCGACGTGCTGCGCCGCGAGATGAACGCGCTGCTGCGCGAGCTCGGCGTGACGACCGTCTACGTGACGCACGACCAGGCGGAAGCGATGGAACTCGGCGACCGGATCGTCGTGATGGGCGCGGGCCGCATCGAGCAGATCGGCACGCCGCGCGAGATTTACTACCATCCGGCGAACCGTACGGTCGCGCAGTTCATCGGCACGCTGAACCGGCTTGCCGGGCAATGGCGCGATGGCGCGCTGGTGACGACGGGCGGCGCGATCGCGACGCCGCACGCCGCCGACGAATGGTTCTTCCGCCCCGAAGACGCGCAGCTCGCCGATCCCGCGCATGCGCCGCTGCGCGGCGCGGTCGGCGCGTGTGCGTTCCTCGGCGAACGCACGCGGCTCACGATCGAGCACGCGGCACCCGATGCGCTCGTGATCGACGTGCCGGGCCGCATCGCGCTCGCACGCGGCACGGCGGTCGGCCTCACGATCGCCCCGGAAGGCCTGATCGCGCTCGGCGCGTAATCCGTCGTTCGGGCATCATTCATGCAGCACCCCATCGCGGCGCACGACGCCGCCCCCACAACAAACAGACGATTCCGAGAAACGACGATGCTGCTTGCTCAAATCAGCGATCTCCACATCAAGCGTCCGGGCCAGCTCGCGTACCGGCGCGTCGACACGGCTGCCGCGCTCGCGCGCTGCATTGCGAAGCTGAACGCGCTCGAACCGCGCCCCGACGCCGTGCTCGTCACCGGCGACCTGACCGACTTCGGCCACGATGAAGAGTACGGCAACCTGCGCGAGCTGCTCGCGACGCTCGAGATTCCGTACTACCTGATGATCGGCAATCACGACGACCGCGCCGGGCTGCGCCGCGCGTTTGCGGAGCGCGCCGAGCTGCAGGACGGCGAATTCGTGCAATACGCGCTCGACGTCGGCGCGGTGCGCGTGCTGGCGCTCGATTCGCAGGTACCCGGCGCGAGCCACGGCGACCTGTGCGACGCACGGCTCGCGTGGCTCGCCGCGCAGCTCGACGCCGCCCGCGACCGGCCGGTGATCGTCGCGCTGCATCACCCGCCGTTCGTGGCAGGCATCGGCCACATGGACAAGCTGCGCCTCGCGCCTGCGGCTGCCGCGAAACTCGACGCGTTGCTGCGCGGTCATCCGAACGTCGAACGCGTGCTGTGCGGTCACGTGCACCGCACGATGTTCACGCGCTTCGGCGGCACGCTCGCGTCGGCGGTGCCGTCGCCCGCGCACCAGGTCGCGTTCGACCTGCGGACCGATGCGCCGTCCGCGTTCCGGCTCGAACCGCCGGCGTTCGCGGTCCATCGTTATGCGCCCGATACGGGGATGACGTCGCATCACGTGTATGTCGACGAAGGCGCCGGCCCGTATCCGTTCTACGAACCGACGGGCGAGCTGGTCGACTGACGGCTTGCGGCACGCGCGACGACGGGCGGCGGCCGGTTCGCCGTGCGCCCGGCAGGATTCACGACGCTCCGGTATGATCGGCAGCCTCGACCGGCGCCCGGCCCGCCTGCGCACCCGACGCGTGCGCCGCTTGCCACGCCGTCCAACTTCGTCCGCGCAGCCATGTCCACCGCCTCCACCGACCGTCCGACCGACGCCGCCTCGCCTCACTACTCACGCAGCCTGCTGTTGCTGCTCGCGACGATCGCGGGCGTATCGGTCGCGAACATCTACTACAACCAGCCGCTGCTCGACAGCTTCCGCTCGGCGTTCCCCGACGGCGCGTCATGGATCGGCGCGGTGCCGACCGCGACGCAGCTCGGCTATGCAGCCGGCATGTTCCTGCTCGCACCGCTCGGCGACCGGTTCGATCGCCGCGGGCTGATCCTGATGCAGATCGCCGGCCTGTCCGTCGCGCTGATCGTGGCGGCCACCGCACCGTCGCTGGCCGTACTCGCCGTCGCGAGCCTCGCGATCGGCATTCTCGCGACCATCGCGCAGCAGGCCGTGCCGTTCGCCGCCGAAATCGCGCCGCCCGCCGAACGCGGGCATGCGGTCGGCACCGTGATGAGCGGCCTGCTGCTCGGCATCCTGCTCGCGCGCACAGCGGCCGGTTTCGTCGCCGAGTATTTCGGCTGGCGCGCGGTGTTCGCCGCGTCGGTCGCGGCACTCGTCGCGCTCGCCGCCGTCATCGTGATGCGGCTGCCGCGCAGTTCGCCAACGTCGACGCTGTCGTACGGCAAGCTGCTCGGCTCGATGTGGCATCTGGCGGTCGAACTGCGCGGGCTGCGCGAGGCATCGCTGACGGGCGCCGCGCTGTTCGCGGCATTCAGCGCGTTCTGGCCCGTGCTGACGCTGCTGCTCGCCGGCGCGCCGTTCCATCTCGGCCCGCAGGCAGCCGGCCTGTTCGGGATCGTCGGCGCAGCGGGCGCGCTCGCCGCACCGTACGCGGGCCGCTTCGCGGACAAGCGCGGCCCGCGCGCGATCATCTCGCTCGCGATCGCGCTGCTCGCGCTGTCGTTCGTGATCTTCGCGCTGTCGGGTTCGAGCCTCGTCGGGCTCGTGATCGGCGTGATCGTGCTGGATGTCGGCGTACAGGCCGCGCAGATCTCGAACCAGTCGCGCATCTACGCGCTGAAGCCCGAAGCGCGCAGCCGTGTGAACACGGTGTACATGGTGTGTTACTTCATCGGCGGCGCGCTCGGCTCGTCGGCCGGGGTTGCCGCGTGGCATGCATTCGGCTGGACCGGCATGTGCGCGACAGGGCTGCTGTTTGCCGCGCTCGCGGGCTGGTCCCACCATCGCGGCGGCCGGCACGGCTGAGCGCGGCCGGCCACGGCGGCGTCACGCGTCTGCGCGCGGCGCGGCCGGTTCGTCGACGGGCGGCGGTGCGAACGCCGGTGCCGGGTCGATCACCGCGGCGGGATCCATCACGGCCGCCGGCATCGGCACCGCGAGCGGGACAGCGGAAGGCGCGAGGATCGGCGCCGCTTCGGGAATCGCGATCTGCTCGGGGGAGGACGCAGCGTCCGCCATCGGCGCCTGCTCGGCCGCCACGGCCGCCGCACGCGTCGCGGGCCGGCGGGCCGGATCGAACACGAACGACAGCCCGACACTGCCGAGGATCGCGACGGTCGCGACCACGGTCGCCATCGTCACCGGTTCGCCGAGCAGCAGCGCACCAAGCGCGACCGCGACGATCGGATTCACGTACATACAGCTGCTCGCGATGATCGGGCTCGTGTGACGGATCAGGTAGCCGTACGCGACGTACGCGGCCATCGTGCAGAACACCATCAGGTACAGGAACGCGAACACCGGCCCCACCATCACGTGCTCGATGCGTTCGCCGATCAGCCAGGCGACGAGCGTCGAGATCAGGCCGCCGAGGCCGATCTGCAGCGACGTCGACAGGAACAGGTCGGACGGCAGCTTGAGCCGCGTCGCGAGATGCGCGCCGCCGGCCCAGAACAGCGCGCCGGCCAGCACGCAGATCGTGCCGAGCGCCGAATTCTGGGCGGCCGCACCGCCCGAATTCAGCACGACGATACCGACCATGCCGAGCCCGACGGCCGCCCACTCGCCCTTCGTTACCGGCCGGCCAGCCACCGCCGCGATCACGGTCGCGAACAGCGGCACCGTGGCCACCATCACCGCGGCCGAGCCGCTGCTGACCGAGCTGATCCCGAGCGCGATCGTGCCGGACGACAGCGCGACGAGCATCGTGCCGACGATCCCCGCGTTGCGGATCTCCAGCAGCGTCGGCCATTCGGGCTTGCGCCGCAGCGCGAAGATGAACAGCCCGATCCCGCCGAGCAGGTTGCGCAGCCCCGACAGCAGCAGCGGCGGGAACGACTGCAGCGCGAAATGCAGCCCGCTGTAGGTCGAACCCCAGACGAAATAGATGAACACGAGCGCCAGCGCGACGCGGCCGCCGCGGCTTTGCGGCAGGCGGATCCGGAACGAAAAGCGGGCGAAGAAATCGAGGAGGCGGTCGAGCGGCGTCATCGTGCAGCCCGCCCGCACGTCACGCCGCGTGCTCCGCTGAAAGACGCCGGCAATGCCGGCAAACGGTCCTGGCGGGACCGGGAAGGCAGAGCGAACGTGCGGAACGACATGGCAGTGCGAACGGCGACGAAAGAGAACCGGCAAGCGGCGGCAGAGGGACAAAAAAAACGTGCGCAGCCACTTCGGCTGCACACGCTCCGCATTATGGCATCAAGGATTCGAAAGCAACGCCAGACCTGGCTGAAAGGATAACGACTGACGTTTCGGCGCGACATTTTTCCGCCGGCGGGCCGGTGAAATCCGGGGCCGGATGCGCAGGACGCACGCGTTGCCACCGCCGGTTCCGTGCGCATGCCATCGCCATCCGCGGCAGTTGGATCCAGCGTCGGCCGAACGGCCTGTCACGCGCGCCGGGGCGCCCCGTCACGCCTATCGTGACGGACGACGCGCCCTTCCCTTGCCGTCCAGCGCTTCTCTTCGAAACCCGCCCTTCTCATACAATATTTTGTATAATTCAACCGTACTTCCGCCGAAACCCGTCGTTTTCGTCGGCAGCGCACTGGGCGATCTCCGCGGCTTTCCGCTGCCTGCCCGGCGCGAAGCCGGCCACCAGATCGACCAGGTACAGCGCGGCCTCGCGCCCGACGACTGGAAACCGATGCGCACGATCGGCGCCGGCGTACGGGAAATCCGCGTGCGCGATGCGAGCGGCGCGTTCCGGATCGTCTATGTCGCGACGTTCGCCGCAGCGATCTACGTGCTGCATTGCTTCCGGAAGCAATCGGCGCGCACGAACAAAGCCGATATCGACCTGGCCGCCCGGCGCTATCGCGCCCTGCCGATGGAGTTGAAGAAACCATGACCAACGAACGCTACACGAGCGTCTGGGATGCAATCGAGGGCCAGCCGGCCGAAGCCGAGAACATGAAGCTGCGCTCCGAACTGATGATCGCGCTCAAGCAGCGCATCGCGCAGCTCGAACTCAGTCAGGCCCAGGCCGCCAAGCAGCTGGGCGTCACGCAGCCGCGCGTGTCCGACCTGATGCGCGGCAAGATCAACCTGTTCGGGCTCGACGCGCTCGTGAACATGGCCGCGGCAGTCGGCCTGCGCGTCGATCTCCAGGTGCGCGAATCCGCATGACGGATGCGCGCACCTCGCGCGCCGCTCACGATCCGCCGAACCAGTTGTACCCCTGATCGACCCAGTAGCCGCCCGGGAACGTATCGGTCACGAAGATTTCCATGATGTGCTTCGGGTTCTTGTAGCCGAGCTTGGTCGGCATCCGCAGCTTCATCGGGAAGCCGTATTCCGGCGGCAACTGGCGGCCGTCGTACTCGAGCGCGAGCAGCGTCTGCGGATGCAGCGCGGTCGGCATGTCGATGCTTTCGTAGTAATCGTCCGCGCACTTGAAGCCGACGTATTTCGCCCGCGTGTCGGCGCCGGCACGCGCGAGGAACGCGCCGAACGGCGTGCCGCCCCAGCGGCCGATCGCACTCCACCCTTCCACGCAGATGTGCCGCGTGATCTGTTCCGCGTGCGGCAACGCGCGAAGCTCGTCGAGCGTCCACACGCGCTTGCCCGTCACGCGGCCGGACAGCACGAGGCGGTACGTCGACTCATCCACATGCCGCACTTCGTCGATCCCGTAGTACGCGTTGAACGGGAACGGTCGCGTGATGTCGGCCTCGGTGTAGGTCGGCGCGAGCCGGTCGGGGTTGAACAGCCACGCCTGCACGCGATCGTTCATGCGCGACACTTTCTCGAGAAACGTGTTGACCGACGCGTCGTCCTGCAGCGTGCAGCCGGTCAGCATCGCGAGGCCGCCGAGCGTCAGCACGCGTCGGTTGAAGAGCCGCCGCGACGGCATCTCGAGCTCGCGGCGGACGTCGAGTTCGAGCGACTTCCGGTCGAGTGTCCAGCGCGGCGCGCCACGGTTTTTTTCGGATTCCGACATGATGAATTCCTTCGCTCGCGATGAGCAGGTCAGCGGCCGCGCAGCATCGCGAGCAACGAGCGTGGCACCAGCAGCGCCATCGCGACGTGGACGACAAAGAAGGCGACGAGCAGCGACATCGCCCAGAAATGCACGACGCGCGCGTTGTCGTAGCCGCCGAACAGTTCGCGCAGCAGCGGAAACTGCACGGATTTCCAGATCGTGAGCCCCGACAGCACCAGCACGACGAGATCGACGATCGCGGTCAGGTACGCGGCTCGCTGCACCGCGTTGTAGACGCTCAGGTCGTTGTGCGACAGCCGCCCGCCGAGCGCGGCGCGGACGTCACGCCAGATGGACGCTGGCGTGACGGGCAACAGCTTGCGCGCGAAGCGCCCCGTCGCGATCGACATCGCGAGATAGAACAGCCCGTTGCCGACCAGCAGCCACATCGCCGCGAAATGCCATTGCAGCGCGCCGCCGAGCCAGCCGCCGAGCGTGATGCCGTGTGCGAACGTGAACGACGGATAGATCGGCGACGCGTCGTAGATACGCCAGCCGGACAGCGCCATCAGGATCGCCGCGAGCGCATTGAGCCAGTGGCTCACGCGCACCCACGGCGGATGGATCGTCGGCGCGGGCGGCGGCGGGCTCGCGCGATCCGTGACAGGAACCGTTTGCATGATGAAGACTCCCGGAATGATGCGACGGGACGCGATGCGTCCGCAGCCGGCCGGCCGCGCCCCGCGCACGTCGATCAGTTCGACGGGCTCATGGTGTCCTTCTTCATCGCGTCGCCCTTGGACATCGCGTCATGGCCCATCGCGTCCTTCGACATGGCGTCCTTCTTCATCGCGTGCTTCTTCATGCCGTCCTTCTTCATCGCGCCATCCTTCGCCATCGCGTCGTGACCCATCGCGTCCTTCGACATCGACATGCCGTCCTTCGACATCGCATCGTTCTGCGCGTAGGCGCCCGTTGCGATCGTGGCAAGTGCGGCGACACAGGCAACCAGGAATACGTTTTTCATGACATCTCTCCACTACATGGGTTTAGGAGCCGAATAGACGGAGCACACCGCCGGAAATGACAGCGATGTCAAAAAAAATTTTAGACGCCTGAACTGAAGATGCGAATGCTGCACCGCTCGACGCGTGCCGGCTTGGCCGGGACGCCGCAAGGAAGCCGCGATTGCTGCACTGCACCCTGCCCGGTTCGCCGGCGGCGATCCGGCGATCGCCAGGCGGCATCCGATCCGCTCCCGGTTGAAACCGCCGCCAAGCCGGTGTATCGTGTGCGCTGCTAACGCGGGGGTCCTGCAATGCGTTCGGTCAAACAACCGGCATTGCGGGTGAGAAATACCCTTTGAACCTGATCTGGATAATGCCAGCGCAGGGAAGCGTACGGATTTCGCCGCCATCCTTCTGACGAAATCCGCCGCCTCACCAAGCCTCGTCTCCTGCTTAGCTCGAGCCCCACATACGTCAAGGGCTCCGGGCAAGCGCCGAAGCGCCTGTCCGGCGCTCACACAGGAGATTGCATGAACGCCAATCCGAAGTTTCTGTCCGCCGACGCTCATGTCGATGCCGCGGCCGTCGCCCCGCTGCCGAATTCCCGCAAGGTTTATGTAACCGGCTCTCAGCCCGACATCCGCGTGCCGATGCGTGAAATCACGCAGGCCGACACGCCGACCGGCTTCGGCGGCGAAAAGAATCCGCCGATCTACGTGTACGACACGTCGGGCCCCTACACCGATCCGGAAGCGAAGATCGACATCCGCGCGGGCCTGGCCGCGCTGCGTCAAGGCTGGATCGAAGCACGCGGCGACACCGAAATGCTCGGCGGCCTGTCGAGCCAGTACGGCCTCGAGCGCGCGGCCGACCCGGCCACCGCCGACCTGCGGTTCCCGGGCCTGCACCGCAACCCGCGCCGTGCCCAGACCGGCAAGAACGTCACGCAGATGCACTATGCGCGCCAGGGCATCATCACGCCGGAAATGGAATACATCGCGATCCGCGAGAACCAGCGCCGCGCCGAGTACCTCGAGAGCCTGAAGTCGAGTGGCCCGAACGGCGCGAAGCTCGCCGCGATGATGGGCCGCCAGCACCCGGGCCAGGCGTTCGGCGCCGCGGCCTTCGGCGCGAACGCGCCGGCCGAGATCACGCCGGAATTCGTGCGCTCGGAAGTGGCATGCGGCCGCGCGATCATCCCCGCGAACATCAACCACCCGGAATCCGAGCCGATGATCATCGGCCGCAACTTCCTCGTGAAGATCAACGCGAACATCGGCAACTCGGCCGTCACGTCGTCGATCGGCGAGGAAGTCGACAAGATGACGTGGGCGATCCGCTGGGGCGGCGACACGGTGATGGACCTGTCGACCGGCAAGCACATCCATGAAACGCGCGAGTGGATCATCCGCAACAGCCCGGTGCCGATCGGCACGGTGCCGATCTACCAGGCACTCGAAAAGGTCAACGGCAAGGCCGAGGACCTGACCTGGGAAATCTTCCGCGACACGCTGATCGAGCAGGCCGAGCAAGGCGTCGACTACTTCACGATCCACGCGGGCGTGCGCCTGCAATATGTGCCGCTCACCGCGAACCGGATGACGGGCATCGTGTCGCGCGGCGGCTCGATCATGGCGAAGTGGTGTCTCGCGCACCACAAGGAAAGCTTCCTGTACGAACACTTCGAAGAGATCTGCGAGATCATGAAGGCGTACGACGTAAGCTTCTCGCTCGGCGACGGCCTGCGCCCCGGCTCGATCTACGACGCGAACGACGAAGCCCAGCTCGGCGAACTGAAGACGCTCGGCGAGCTCACGCAGATCGCGTGGAAGCACGACGTGCAGGTGATGATCGAAGGCCCCGGCCACGTGCCGATGCAGTTGATCAAGGAGAACATGGATCTCCAGCTCGACTGGTGCAAGGAAGCGCCGTTCTACACGCTCGGGCCGCTCACCACCGACATCGCGCCGGGCTACGACCACATCACGTCGGGCATCGGCGCCGCGATGATCGGCTGGTTCGGCACCGCGATGCTCTGCTACGTGACGCCGAAGGAACACCTTGGCCTGCCGAACAAGGACGACGTGAAGGAAGGCATCATCACGTACAAGCTCGCCGCGCACGCCGCCGATCTCGCCAAGGGCCACCCCGGCGCGCAGGTTCGCGACAACGCACTGTCGAAGGCACGCTTCGAGTTCCGCTGGGAAGACCAGTTCAACATCGGTCTCGATCCGGACAAGGCGCGCGAATTCCACGACGAGACGCTGCCGAAGGATTCGGCGAAGGTCGCGCACTTCTGCTCGATGTGCGGCCCGCACTTCTGCTCGATGAAGATCACGCAGGACGTGCGCGAGTTCGCGGCGCAGCAGGGCGTATCGGAAACCGAGGCGCTGAAGAAAGGGATGGAAGTGAAGGCGGTCGAATTCGTCAAGACCGGCGCCGAGATCTATCACCGTCAGTAAACGCAAGCGGCGATCCACACCGGAATCGCATCGCAATGCACGAAGCCCGCTTTCGAGCGGGCTTTTTTGCGCATGTCGTGTGCCTGCCGACGTGCGGGACACAATTGATTACGAAACCGCGCGAGCCTTAACAAGTCCTTACAGCAGCCCCGTGGAGCGGCGCGTAGATTGGGGACATGCGTGGCCGCCAGCCGGTCGCGCGTCCTCCGTTCACTACCACAAGGACAACGATCATGATTTCGATTCGGCGTATTGGGGTATGCGCGCTCCTCGTCGCAACGGTGACCAGCCTGTCGGCCTGCGATTCGATGACGAGGCGGCAGCGCGACACGGCAATCGGCGCGGGTGTCGGTGGCGTCGCCGGCGCGGCGATCGGCGGCAGCGCACTGTCGACGCTGGGCGGCGCGGCAGCCGGCGGCATCATCGGCAACCAGGTCGGCAAGTAAGCAGCCGGCCGGACCCGGCGCAACATTCGTCCAGACGGCGTTTCCGCGATGCGGAAGCGCCGTTTTCGCATGCGGCGCCGCAATATGCGCGTCAACCGCCCGGAAATGATCGGTTACCGTTTTGCACACCGTGTCATCGGCGCGCGGCCTAAGCTTAAGCATCTGCCGATTGCCGGCTCCGCCGGAGAGACATCATGAACAGGACCCTCGTCGCAGCGGCGCTCGCCTGCACGACGCTCGCCGGCTGCTACTACCCGTACGGCTACTATCCTGGCGGCTATTACACGGCCGCGCCGGTGCAGCCGGCGCCCGTGTACGTCGATCCCGGCCCCGCCTACTACTATCCGGCACCCGCCTATGCACCCGCATGGGGCGGCTATTGGGGACCGGCGCTGTCGCTCAATTTCGGCTTCGGCGGACGCGGCGGCTGGCGCCATCACTGACCGGATACGGCCGCCGACGGAAGGCCGCCCGTCCCCCGCAACCGGCGACCTTCCCGTTTCTTGTCGTTTCATCCAATCGTGAAACGACGGCACGGTAACGCGGTGTAAGATTCATCGCATCCCGTCCCCGCCCTCACGATCGATGTCGCCCAAGAACGCTTTTCTGCTGACCGTGCTCGCTGCCCTGTGGGGCGCGTCGTTCCTGTTCATCCGGATCGGCGTGGTCGATCTCGGCGTCGCGCCGCTGATGGCGTTACGCGTGGGCATCGGCGCGCTGTTTCTCACGGGCTTCGCGCTGACGCGCTTCAAACCCGCCGACCTCGGCGCGCGGCTGCGCGATCATGCGTGGCCGTTGTTCGTCGTCGGCGCGCTGAACTCGGGCATCCCGTTCTGCCTGTTCGCGTTCGCCGAGTTGACGCTGTCGGCCGGCCTGACGTCGGTGATCAATGCAACGACGCCGCTGTGGGGCGCGCTCGTCGCGTACCTGTGGCTGAAGGACAAGCTGTCGCTGCCGCGCGCGCTCGGCCTCGTGATCGGCTTTGCCGGCGTGCTCACGCTCGTGTGGAACCAGATCGCGAACGCGCACGGCGACACGGGCGCCAGCGCAACCGCGCTCGCCGCCGCCGCGGCGCTCGGCGCGACGCTGCTTTACGGCATCGCGGCCAATTACACGAAGCGCAAGCTCAGCGGCGTCGACCCGCTCGTCAACGCAGCCGGCAGCATGATCGGCTCGTCCATCCTGCTGCTGCCGTTCGCGATCGCCACGTGGCCGGCCGCGCCGGTCAGCGCACACGCGTGGGGCTCGGTGCTCGCCCTCGGCATCGCATGCACGGGCGTCGCGTACTTCATCTTCTTCTACCTGATCGCACATATCGGCCCCGCCCGCGCGATTACCGTCACGTTCGTGATCCCCGTGTTCGGGTTGTTGTGGGGGGCGCTGTTCCTCGGCGAACACGTGTCGGCCGTGATGATCGAAGGCTGCGCGATCGTGCTCGTCGGCACCGCGCTCGCGACCGGCGTGATCAAGCGGATTCCCGGCTTCGGGCCGCGCGGTGGCGAAGCGACCTGACGAGCCGGGCGCGGGCGCCGTCGTTCGTCGCGCGGCCATCGTCAACCGCCGGTGACGCGCAACGCCCGCCTGCCAACGCGCCGCGAACGGTGTCGCGGCACGCCCGCATTCCTCTGACGGCCAATCCCGGCTACGCCCGTGTCGGCCGCCGGGATTTCCCGTACGCCACTCCCCACCATTCGCCATGCGGCCGGGTTGTCATGTCCCGCGGCGGCGCGCTTCGCTGCGTGACAGTCATGCGCGGCGCGCACTCGACCGGCGCCAGATACCCCTGCGCGCCAGCCACGGCCGAGCCGTGTACCGTTTGCGTCTGGAGTTACCCTGATACGCGCGCCGCTGCAATCCCGTTACACTCGGAACACTTACCCGCAGAAGGCGGCATCGATGCTCCACGTTCTTTCGCGTCCGCCTGCGCGTGCGACTGCATTGGCGTGGCGGCTCGCTCCCGCCCCACCGCTCGCCCCCGGGCACCGTTGACATGAAGCCCGCCCGCGACCTATCGCTCGACTCCCTGCTCGAACGCCTCACGCCGACGCCCGGCGGCTGGCTCGCCACTTATCGCACCACGAAGCTGCGCAGCGTGTTCCAGCCCGTGCTGTCGATCACGCACAAGCGTGTCGTCGGTTACGAAGCGCTGCTGCGCGTCGTCGACGCGAACGGCGCGCTGGTGTCGCCCACCGCGTTGTTCGACCGGACGCGCGGCGACGCCGACGCGCTGCTGCTCGACCGGCTCGCGCGCTGCCTGCACACGGCCAACTTTGTCGCACAAGGAATCGGTGACGGCTGGCTGTTCCTGAACGTGACGCCGCGCGTGCTCGATACGGGCCTCGTGCAGCGCGAGTTCGTCGAGGCGCTGTGCCGGCATTTCTCGTTGCCGCCGAATCGCATCGTGCTGGAAGTCGTCGAGCAACCGGCGCGCGACGAAGCCGCGCTCGCCCGCACGATCGACATGATCCAGCATCGCGATTTCCTGATCGCGATCGACGATTTCGGCACCGGCTTCTCGAACTTCGACCGCGTTTGGCGCGCACGGCCCGACATCGTCAAACTCGACCGCTCGCTCGTCGAACGCTCGACCGGATCGGCCGAGGATCGACGCATCATGCATCACCTCGTGTCGATGCTGCACCAGGCCGGCGCAATGGTGCTGGCCGAAGGCGTCGAAAGCGACGACGCGCTGCAGGCGCTGATGGAAGCCGATATCGATTTCGTGCAGGGTTTCCGGTTCGGCCAGCCCGACGCCTCGATCGCGCACGCGAGCGCGGCCGCGCCCGCGATGCTCGACGCCGCGTGGCAACGCTTCATCGCCGGCCGGCACACGCCGGTCATCGCAGAGCAACCGGGCTTCGATGCAATCGAGCGGCTCGTGCTCACCGGCGCGGCCGCGTTTTCCGCGAGCGGCAACCTGCAGGACGCCGCGCAACGCGTGTTTGCGGTACCGGCCGCGCGCCGCGTGTTCGTCACCGACGAGATCGGCGAGCAGTTCCTGCCGTCGATCGGCGCCCGCGCCGACGACGGCCAGGCGGGCGCCACGCGCCTCGCGCCACTGTTCCCGGAAACCCACAGCAACTGGTCGCGACGCCCGTATTTCCAGCGTGCAATCGCCGCACCGGGACGCGTCGCGCTGATGGGCCCGCACTTCTCGCTGACGGAAGGTCGCGACTGCTATACGGCCGCCGTCGCAATCCGGGCACAGAGCCGCCTCGTCGTGTTCTGCGTCGACTTCGTGCTCGACAGCGCGGGAACGGTGATGCGTTAGCCGCGCGGGCAGCGGACATTGGCCTGCGCGCGCCGCCGGCCATTCATTTGTCAGTCGGTCACCTTCCCTCTTCCGGACTTCACCACGCTGCGGCGCGACTTGTGCTCGAGCCGCCGCTCCTTCGACGCGCGCGTCGGCCGCGTCGCAACGCGAGCGCGCGGCGTGAACGCGACGCTGCCGATCAGCGTATCGAGCCGCGCCAGCGCGGCCTCGCGATTCTTCTCCTGCGTGCGGTATTCCTGCGACTTGATCACGACGATGCCGTCACGCGTGATGCGCTGGTCGGACAGTGCGAGGAGCCGCTCCTTGATGACCGGTGGCAGCGACGACGCGCGGATGTCGAAGCGCAGGTGAATCGCACTCGACACCTTGTTCACGTTTTGCCCGCCCGCGCCCTGTGCGCGCACGGCCGTCCATTCCACGTCGGCCGGATCGAGCGTATAGCGGATCATCATCGCGAAGCCTCCGTGCGGCGCCGCGCAAGCGCTTCGTCGACGCGCGCCGCGAGCCCCGAATCGCGCTGCGTGCGCGTCGCGACCGCCTGCGCCAGCACGCGCCTCGGCCCGATCACCTGGACGCGCGTGCGGGCACGCGTGACGGCCGTATAGATCAACTCGCGCGTGAGCACCCGGCTGAACGATGCCGGCAGCACGAGCGCGGCTTCGTCGAATTCCGAGCCCTGCGATTTGTGGACGGTCAGCGCGAACGCCGTTTCGTGCGGCGGCAGCGCAGCCGGCGACACCGCACGCGCGGTGCCGTCCGCGCGCCTGAACCACACGCGCAGCACACCGTGCGCATCGGGCAACGCGATGCCGATATCGCCGTTGAACAGCCCGAGCGCATAGTCGTTGCGCGTCACCATGATCGGCCGCCCCGTGAACCAGTGCGCGCCGACCGCAAGCGGCACGCGAGCGGCGTGCCGCACATGCGCGGCCACGAGCGCGTTGACGTGCTCCGCCCCGCGCGAGCCGTTGCGGGTCGCGCACAGGATCCGAAACCGGTTGAGCACATCGAATAGCGGCAGCGGATCGGGCACCGGCGCGGTCAGTGCGTCGCGCAACGCGTCGAGGTACGCGCCGAACCGCCTTGCGAGCCGCTCGACCGTCGACGGTGCGAGCGCATCGCCCGCATCGTCGAGGAACGACGCGGCGGCCGCGTCGTCGGCGGGCAGCGCATCGAGCGCGGCCTGCACGTCGCCGCTGCGAATCGCGAGCGACAGCCGCCCGATCGGTGAATCGAGACCGAAACGGTAATTGCGTTCGAGCCAGACAACGCAGTCCGCGAGTGGTGCCGGCCCGGGCATGGCGGACGCTGCGGCGGCTTCGCCGGTCGATGGCGATGTGGTCGCCGTCACCGATGCAAGCGCCACGTCGCCGGCGTCGAACGGCGGCAGTTCGACGGCATCGAGCCATGCAAGCTCGTCGGCTTCGATCCATGCCGGTGTATCACCCGCTGTAGCGGTGCCGCCGATAGCGGCCGGCGCCGGGACGGCGGGCGATGGCGACACGATCCCGGCCGACGAAACTTCGTCATCCTGCGGTTCGTCGCCGAAGAGCGATGCCTGTCGCGGATCGGCCTTCGACCGGGACGCCGGTTTGCGTGAAACGGAAGCCGATGTCGAAGGTGACGCCGGGGCCTGCGCCGAAGCTGAAGCTGAACTCGCGGCCGGAACCCCTGCGGCTGCGGCTTCGTCCGGCACCGGCAATGCCGCGACGAATGCCGCCTCGTCGATGCCGAGCGCCTGTGCGATGCGCGTGCGCGCCGCAGCCGTAAAGGCTGGCCGCGCACTCAACTCCGCGAACACGGCACCGGCTTCGACCGCGGCCAGTTGATCCTTGTCGCCGAGCAGCACGAGCCGCGCGCCCGGCGCAAGCGCGTCGAGCAGATGCGCGGCAAGCGCGACGTCGATCATCGACGCTTCGTCGACGACGATCAGGTCGTACGGCAGCGGATTGTCGCGATGATGGCGAAAGCCGGCCGCCCCGCCGCCGCCCAGCAGCCGATGCAGCGTATACGACGTATCGGGCAAACGCGCCGCCAGCTCGGGCGGCAAGTCGCCGGCCCGTGCATGCAGCGCTTCCTGCATCCGCTGTGCGGCCTTGCCGGTCGGTGCGGCCAGCGCGATGCGCAGCCCCGGGTGCGCGTCGAGCAGACAAGCCAGCACGCCGACGACAGTCGTCGTCTTGCCCGTGCCAGGGCCGCCGCTGACGATCGTCACGCGGCCCGTCAGCGCGACGATCGCCGCCACGCGCTGCCAGTCGACTTCGCCGGTGGCCGGCCCAAAGTAACGCGCAAGGTTGTCGCGCAGCCGGTCGGGCGACAGCCCTTCGTCCGGCGCTGCGGCACCGGCCTGCGCGACGAGCGCATCGGCAAGCCGCCGTTCGTAATCGAAATAGCGCGACAGATACAGGTGGTCGTGCCGGTCGACGATCAGCGGCCGCTCGTCGCCACGCGCAAGCGTGCCGAACGCGACCACGCCGCTCGCGGCGAGCGCCGCGCGAACCTCGTCAAGCGGTGCTTCGTAGCGCTGCGCGAGCGCGCCGAGCGCGACGCATACGTGACCGCCGGCCGTCGCACGGCTCGTCGCGAACGCGGCGCGCGCCGCCCAGCGCGCTGCTGCGGACGGCGCGCCGGCGCGCCGCGCGAGATCGCCGATCCGACGTGCGAAGCCTTCCGCGAGCGCGATGCCGAAATCGGCCGGCTCGGGCAGCCGCGCGACGAGGCCGCCGGTAAATTCGAGCGTGTCGTCCGACGCGTTCATGCGCGGCCCCCTTCCATCATCCGGTCGAGGGCATCGACAAGCGCACGCGCGGGCCGGCGCGCATGCACGCCGGACGGCTCGCCGCCGCTGCGCCAGTCGGGCCGCACACCGCGCACGAACAGGTACAGGTAGCCCGCGATGTGCGTGTCGTAGTCGTAGTCGCGCAGCCGCCCGCGCAGGTAGCGATGCAGCGCGACCGTGTAGAGCAGCGCCTGCAGGTGATATGCGTGATCGGCCATCGCGACGTCGAGCGCGCGCGGGCCGTAGGCATCCGGCGTCGTGCCGAGATGGTTCGACTTCCAGTCGACGATCCAGAAACGGCCGTCGTGTTCGACGATCATGTCGATGAAACCCTTGATGAAACCGGCGAGCATGCCCGCCTCCAGTGCAACGTCCGGATAGCCGTGCGCGACCAGCAAACGGCGCAACGCCATCAGGTCGAGCGACGGCGCCGGGAACAGGAAACCCATTTCGTCGAGCCGCTTCGCCGGATCGAGATCGGCGAGCCGCATGCCCGGCACGAGCTCGGTGTGCACGACATCGTCGACCAGCTGCGCCATCATCGCCGGCAACCGCGTAGCGAGCCCGGGCTCCGCCTCGACCGGCCGGTCGTGCAGCGCACCGAGCGCGGCCTTGTGCCACGACTCGCGCTCCGTGAAGCGGCTGAGTTCGAACAGGCGGTGCAGGCATTCGCCGGCTGCCGCTCCGCGCGGGAACACGAGGATGTCGTCGTCCGGCGGAACGGCTGCGACCGGCTCGTCGAAGATCCATTCGCCGTCCGGCGTCACCTCGGCAAGCGCATCGTGATCGGGCCGCAACTCTTCGTCGGGGACGGCCGCGACGCCCGCTTCCTCGCGCGCCATCGACGCGGTCAGCGAGCTGAAGCTCGCCATCCGCCACGCGTCGCGCAGCACACGCGTCGCATGACGCGCCGCGAGCGTCTGCGACGCGTCGTGCCCGGCCGCGAGACGCTCGCGGCGCGCCGGCACCGGCAGCGGCGCGACGCTCACGGGGCCACCCGCGAGCGCCTGCCACGCCGTATCGAGCGCAGCTTCGTCGGGCGGTTCGTCAAGCCACGCATCGAACGACTGGCCGGCGCCGGCGACGAGCCAGTTGAGCACGCTGCGCCGCGCTTCACGCGTCGAGCGCGACGACAGGTACGGCCCGGCAACCACATAACAACGATAGACCGCGCGCGTAAGCGCCACGTAGACGAGCCGCGCGCGCTCCGCGGCCTGCTCGCGCAACGCCTGCCGCGCCGCGTGCGCAGCTGCTTCGTCGTCGCATCCGTAATGCAGCACGGCGTCGCCCGCTTCGTCGTGATATTCGCGCGCATCGGGCAGCGCGGACGAAGGCGGCTCGCGCAATCCGCCGTCGTTCAGGAACGGACAGAACACGATTGCGTATTCCAGCCCCTTCGACTTGTGCACGGTCACGATCTGCACGAGGTTGCGATCGGATTCGAGCCGCAATTGCGCTTCCTCGCCGCCGCCGTCGAGCCGTTGCGCGGCAAGCCAGCGCAGCGTCGGTGCGATGCCCGGCTGCGCGGATGCGCGCGCCTGCGTCAGTTCGGCCAGATGGTTGATGTCGGTCACGCGACGCTCGCCGTCTGCACCGGCCATCAGCCGCTCGGCGATCCGCAGCTCACGCGTGAACGTGCGCCACATCACCGCGAAACCGCGTTCGCGCCACAGCAGCCGATATCGCGAGAAGCGCTCGACCCAGCTCATCGCGTCGGTGCTGTCGGATGCTTCGCTTCGCGCATCGCCGTCACCTTGCTCCATCCGCCACAGCGCACCGGCATCGAGGCCGAACCAGTCGGACGCGAGCGCCGCGCGCAGACGCCGCAAGTCGCCCGGCGCATCGATCGCCGCCAGCACGCGTTCGAGCTGCTCGGCGTCGCCGGTCGAGAACACCGACGCCTGCGCCAGCTCGACGCTGCCGATGCCCCACGTGGCGAGCACGCGCTTCACGAGACTGCCCTGCCGGTGCGTCTGCACGAGCACCGCGATGTCGCCCGGCGACAGCGGCGATTCGCCGAGCCGCACGTGCCCTTCTCGCGCGCCACGCATCAGCCGCGCGATCTCGGCCGCGCACGCCTGCGCGGCCTGTGCCTGTGCATCGCGCTTGAGCAACGTGCCTTCGCCGCCCGGCAACGCCCAGACCCGGAAGTCGCCGGCGGGGCCCGGATCGGTTTCGTCGACGAACGGCGCACGCACGCGCGTGCCGGCGCGCACCGCGTAATAGTCGAGCCCGTCGAGCACGAAGCCGCGCGGATTCGACATGAAGAAGCGGTTGCACGCATCGACGATCGCGGGCGTCGAACGCTGGTTGACCGCAAGCGTGTAGCACGCGCTCGCCCGCGCGCGCGCCGCCAGATAGGTATGCAGATCGGCCGCGCGGAAGCTGTAGATCGCCTGCTTCGGATCGCCGACGAGGAACAGCGGGCCGCCGGGCGCGAAGATCCGGTCGAAGATCGCGAACTGCAGCGGATCGGTGTCCTGGAACTCGTCGATCAGTGCGGCCGGATAGCGCGCGCGCAGCGTCTCGGCGAGCCACGGATGCGCATGCAGCGCGTGGTACAGGTTCGCCAGCAGATCGTCGAACGACACGACGCGCCGCGTGCGTTTGCGCTCGGCCAGCGCACCCGGCGCCACGTCGAGCCAGTCGGCGATCAGCGCGAGCCAGCGCGCACGCTGTGCGGCCTCGGCGGCCGCTACCGCGGCTTCGAGCGCATCGGCGACATCGAAGAACGCGTGCTCGGGCGGCACGCCGCCTTTTTTGGTCGCCTTCACCAGTGCGGAATGCGTGAGCTTCAACGCGGCCTTCGGCAGCGCGGCCGTCGCGTCGCCCTGCGCGAAATGCGCAGTCCATGCGGCCAGCGCATCGGCGACCGCATCGGGCTTGTGCGAGCGCTGATTGAGCACCGGCTGCGCCGTGCGCAGCAACGCATCGATTGCATCGCGCTCGGCCGCCCACATCCGCGACGCCTCGGCGAAACATTCGGCCGCGGCGGCTTCAGCCGACTCGTCCGGTTCGGTCACGCCATCCCAGCGCAGCGCGGCGAGCGGCTTCTTCAGCCGGCGCGCGAGCTGCGCGTCGAGCGCCGCCGGACCGGCGCCCGATTCGACGAGCCAGGTCGCAAATCCCGGCCAGCGCGCGGCCGCGGGTTCGACGCGCGTGCGCCAGAAATCCGCCGCGAGTTCGAAGCGCAGCGACGCGTCGTCGGCCTCCATGTCGAACGCGAACGGCATCGCCGCCGCGAACGGCGCTTCCTGCAGTGCGCGCTGGCAGAACGCGTGGATCGTGTGGATCGCGGCCTGGTCGAACGCACGCAGCGCGCGCCGGATCCGCTTCGCGGCCGTCTCCGGATCGAGCGCGCCGTCTTCGCCGAGCGTGGTCTCGAGCAGGCGTGCGATGAACGGATCGCCGCCGTCGTCACCCGTGTCGAGTGCATGCGCAAGCTGCGCGAGCCGGCTGCGAATCCGCTCGTGCAGTTCGGCCGTCGCCGCCTTCGTGAAGGTCACGACGAGAATCTCGTCCGCCCCAAGATCCTTCTCGAGCAACAGGCGCACATATAGCGCGCAGATGTTCCAGGTCTTGCCGGTGCCGGCCGATGCCTCGATCTGGTTGACGCCGTCGAGCGGGCACGCGAACACGTCGAATTCGAGCGCCTGCTGCGGCTGCGACACGGCGCTCATGCGACCTCCTTCAGATGCTCGATGAGCGGCTCGAACACGAGCTTCGCGAGCGTGCCGAACGGCTCGTCGAGCGACGGGTGCGCGCCGCGCCACGCGATCGCGATGGCCGGATCGTCGGCTTCGCTCACGACGCGTTCGTTGATCCACACGCTTGCGGCCTTGGCTTCGCCGTCGGATACCCTCGCCCACGCGCTGCGCGGAAAGAACCGCAGCGGCATGCGCCGCCCCGCGCGAAACAGCGCGGCAAGCGGCGCGAGCCGCTCCAGCGGCGCCGCGACGGGCGTCAGCTCGAACGCGCCGCCGCTGCCGTACCACAGCGTACGGCGCGGGCCGTCGGGCTCGACCGCGCAGTAGACGAGATGCGCGAGCCACGCGGACAGATAGTCGCGCGCACTCGGCCGTGCGTAGCGGTAGATGATCTGGCCGGCCGGCGTCAACCGGTTCAGCGTGCCGTGCAGTTCGAGCGGCGCGCTCACCGCGTCGGCCAACAGCATCGCGTCGTCGGTGCCGAACAACGCCTGCTCCGTATCGGGCCACGCCGGCACGACCGTGAGCGAGAACGGCCGCCGCTCGATGCCGTCGGCCAGCGCTCGGCGCACGCTCGACGCCAGTTGCGTCATCGAGCCGAGCGCCTGGTCGCGCCACACACCGCGCCCGTCGCACCGCCCGGCAGTTCGGGGCTCGCGTCGGCAATGCGCAGCGCGTGATCGTGCACGCCGCCCTCGTCCGATTCGATCAACAGCGGCAACACGCGCTCGGCGAGCGCATCGCTGCCGGCGAAGTCGAGCGAGAACGGTTCGGTATCGAGCAGTTCGGCTTGCGCATCGGCAAGCACGATGCCGAGCCGGCCGCGCAGCAACGCACGCGCCGGATGACGCCAGAAGCGTTCGAATTCGCTGAACGCGACGGGCTCGACCGGTTCGGCCGGCAGCGGCTGCGCGAAGAACGGCAACTCGCGCGGGCCGTCGCGCGACACTTCCGCGGCGAGCAGCGACGCGAGCGTCGCACGCTCGGCGTCATAGGACACGAGCGTGCTGCCGGGCTGGAAATACGCGGCCGCGAACGGTTGCAGCGGATGCTCGACGATGAACGCGCGCCGCGCGGCATCGACTTCATCCGGTGCAGCGTCGGGCCCGGCCGTGACGATCGCCAGATGATCGAGCAACTCGTCGACGAGCGCCGCGGGCGGCAACGGTGCGTTGTCGCGAATGCTGCGGCCCGTGTAGGCAATCAGCAGCCGGTCGCGGGCGGCGAGCAGCAGGTCGAGAAACAGGTTGCGCTCGTCGTCGCGGCGCTGCCGGTCGCCGAGCTTCGGCAACACGGCCATCAGGTCGAATTCGTCCGCGCGTGCGAGGCTCGGCAGCACGCCGTCGTCCATCCCGAGCAGGCAGACGACGCGATACGGCAGCCCGCGCAGGCTCGTCAGCGACGAGAACGTGACACCGCCCCACGGCACCCCGCCGCGCGCCGGATCGTCGAGCGCCGCGGCCAGCCCCGCGCGGACGACGGCAGCCGGCAATGCTTCGTCGGGCGCGCCCTCCGTCATCGCCGCCAGCATCGCGTCGAGCGCATCGCGCACGCCGGCCAGCGCGTCCGCATACGCGGCGCCCGAATCGAAGAAGCGTGCGAGCGTGTCGGCGAACAGTTCGCTCCAGCCGCTCGGCGTGTGCGATTCAGCCAGGCGCCGCGCGAAGCCGTCGAGATCGTCGGTGAAGCGCGCAAGCCGGCCGAGCAGTTCGGCCTCGCTGCCCGTGGCCGCCTCGATCGGCAGCCACGCCCCGATCGGCGCAGCCCCCTCCGGCATCGCGTAGCCGAGAAAGAGCCGCGCGAGCGCATCGGAGAACGTGTGGCGCGGCGCGGGCACGGCCGCGTCATCGCTGGCGAGCGGCGACAACCCGCGCCGCGCGCCGGCGGCCGCGAGCCAGGTCTGCACCGTCTCGAGCGCAGCCGCGTCGATGTCGTAGCGCGCGGCCACTGCATCGACGCGCAGCCATTCGACCAGCTCCGGCGCGCCGACCTGCCGTTCCGGCAATGCGAGCCAGTCGAGCAGCACGCGGGCGACCGGGTTCGCCTGCGACGGCGGCAGGCCGGTGATCCGGTACGGCACGCGCGCGCCGCCGGCGCCGGCCGTGCCGAACACGGCATCGATCAGCGGCCCGGCCGCCGCGAGGTCGGCCACCGCGACCAGCACGTCGGACGGCTGCAGGCTCGCGTCGGCGTCGAACCACGCGAGCAGGCGGTCGTGCAGCACTTCGAGCTGGCGCGCGAGGCTGTGGCACACGTGCACCTCGATGCCGCGCTCGGCCGGCGTGTCGCCGGTTTCGGCCTCCGGCTGCAGTTCGAGGATCGCGTTCTGCACGCGCGCGAGCCACGTGGATTCGGGATTCGCGACGAAGCGCGACGCATCGCCTGACGCGGCGCTTTCGGTCAGTTCGTGCAGCATGTGCAACTGCGCCTGCGTCTGCCTGCCCCACTCGGCGAGCAGCGGATGGCCGACTTCCTGGTAGTCGAGCCGCCCGGCCGCGTCAAGCGCCTCGGCATGCGCGGCCGTGACGATGTCGAACCAGAATTCGCGGCACGGGTTCAGCGCATAGACGCGCACATCGATCCAGCGCGACAGCTCGCGTAGCAGCGCGACGTGCAGCGGCGGCATCGTCGGCAGCGCGAACACGCTGACCGATTCCGGCCAGTCGGCACGTGCGACCGCTTCGGGATCGAGATGGCGCGCTTCGACGAGGAAGCGGTGCGCAGGCGGCGTGCCGCTGTCGCTCAGCTCGGCGAGCAGCGCGCGCCACAGCGCGGCCTGCCAGTGCTCGTCGTCACGCGCGGCGTCGCTGATCCCCCGTGGCGCGCCGTCGCCCGCGAGCACGGATTCGCCCGCCTGCCACGCGGCCAGCCACTCGGGACGATAGGTCAGGTAATGATCGAGCACGGCCGCGACGCGGTGCGCGAGCTCGTAGCGCATCGCATCGTCGGATGCGGACAGATACGCGGCCAGCCGCGGCGAGGCGAGCCACGGCGCGCCGCCGGCCGCCTGCGCGAACAGCCGGTAGCAGCGCCACACGAGGCGGTCGGGCGCGAACGGCGAACGCTTGGGCACGTCCATCACGCGGCCGATCTGCGCCCACAGCCATTGCGCGAGATACGTGAACTCGACGTTCGCGCACACGCCGTTGCGCGCGGCGATGTCGAGCTCGAGGCGACGGCGCAGCGCCGCACTCGGCACGATGACCTGTTGCGGCGCCCACGGGCCGTTGCGGGACGGGAACGCGGCCAGATCCTCGAGCAGTGCGTCGGCCAGCGTTTCGTGACGGTTCGAATAGAAGAGATGGAGCATGAAGCGGGCGTCGGAACCTCGCACCGGCCGAGCCGGGCGAACAGGGTCCCCAAGGATAGCAAATGGACCGCCGCCGCGAACCTCGGCCGGAAAGCCAGGTTTTACGGACCGCGAAATACGATAGACTCGTCGCCAGTCAATACGCCGCCCCGGGCGTCTTCGTCTGCCATTCAGCCCATCGATGCGCTATTCGGTCGAAATCAGAAAGTTTTTCTACAGCCAGTACTTTTTCGGCGGCCTGCGGATCGCGGTCGGCGTCTCGCTGCCGGCCGTGCTGTGCCTGATCGTGTTCCACAACCGCGAACTCGGCTTCACGATCTCGACGGGCGCGCTCGGCGCCTGCGTCGTCGACATGCCGGGCCCGCTCAAGTACAAGCACAACGAAATGCTCGCGTGCAGCGTGATCGGCTTCCTGGCCGCGCTCGCCACCGGCCTCGCGACACCGAACATCTTCGCGCTGTGGCTCACGATCGTACCGCTCACGTTCGTGCTGTCGCTGATCGTCGTCTACGGCAACCGCTGGCCGCAGATCAGCTTCGCGACGCTGTTCATGATGGTGATGACGCTCGAGGAAAAGTTCACGCCGCTGCAGGCGTTCATCAACGCCGGCTGGATTCTCGCGGGCGGCCTCTGGTACACGTACTGGGCCACGCTCGTGTCGCAATGGCAGGCACGCCGGATCGAGCAGCAGGCGCTGGCCGAAAGCCTGTTCGCCTGCGCCGACTACCTGCTCGCCCGCGCGCAATTCTACGATCTCGATGCCGATCTCGACGAGTGCTACCGCAATCTGGTCGCCCGGCAGATCACCGCGGTCGAAACGCAGGAAACCGCGCGCGACATCGTGCTGCGCAACCTGCCGAAGCTGCGGCGCGGCAAGCTCGATCCCGGCCGCACGACGATGTACAACCTGTTCATCAACAGCGTCGACCTGCACGAGCTGTTCGTCGGCGCGCACACCGATTATCCGCTGGTGCGCAATACGTTCGGCGGCTCGGACCTGATCATTTTCTACCGCGACCTGATCCGCAAGGCGGCCGCCGATCTCGAGGAGATCGGCCTCGCGGTGCTCGAGAACCGCGCGCCGCATTCGCGGATCAGCGTGAAAGCCGAGCTGCGCGCGATCGAGTACGAGATCGAGCTGATGCGCAAGAAGAACTTCGCGGCCACCAACGCGGAAGCGTATGCGGCCGTGCTCGCGACGTTCCGGCGCATCTGGAGCGCGACGCGCCTGATCGACCGGATGCGCCGCAACCTGTCGGGCCACGCCGATCCGCAGCAAACCGAACTGAAGATCGACAAGGCGCTCACGCGCTTCCTGCAGCGTCGCCGGATGTCGCCGCTCCTGATCTTCTCGAACCTGAACATGCGCTCGCCGAGCTTCCGCCACGCGCTGCGCGTGACGATCGCGGTGGCGGTCGGCTTCTGGATCGGCCGGCTGCTGCCGCTCACGAACGCGTACTGGATCGTGATGACGACCATCATCATCCTGAAGCCCGGCTACTCGCTCACCAAGCAGCGCAACGCGCAACGGATCATCGGCACGCTGATCGGCTGCGCGGCGAGCATCGCGCTGATCTACACGGTGAAGGAGCCGCACCTGCTGATCGCGATCATGTTCGGGTCGATGGTGATGAGCTACAGCCTGCTGCTGTTCAACTACGCGGCGAGCGTCGTCTTCACGTCGTCCTATGTGCTGCTGATGTTCCACCTGCTCGCGCCGGGCAGCATGCGGATCATCGGCGAACGTGCGATCGACACGGTGGTCGGCTGCATGATCGCGATCGCCGCGAGCCGGCTGTTCCCGTACTGGGAATACCGGCTGATGGGCAAGCTCGTCACCGACATGCTGACGTCCACCCGCAAGTATTTCGAGGCCGTGTGGCGCGCCGGGCGCGGCATGTCGCCGCCGCCGGTCCCGGCCGCCGACGGCGCGGCCGTCGTCCCGGGCGTGGCGGCAGTGGTCGAGTCGCCCACCGCGAGCCTCGACGACGACTATCGCTACCGCCTTGCACGCAAGGACGTGCACATCGCATTCGCGAACCTCGGGCAGGCGTTCCAGCGCATGATGATCGAACCGAAGGCGCACCAGCGCTTCGTACCCGAGCTGAACGACCTGCTCGTGCAAACGCACGTGCTCGGCGCGCAGATAACGGCCGCCGCGCCGCTGATCCGCAGCGCATGCGCGGCCGACGGCGGCATCCTGCACGATGACGCGCTGCAGCGCGGCCTCGCCGCCGTGCTCGACAATCTCGAGAAGGCCGAAGCCGGCGAGCCGCCACCTGCCGACCAGATCGATGCATCGAAGCAGATCACGCGCGATCTCGACGCGATGGTCGTGTCCGCGGAAAAATCCGATGCGGTCGGCGCCGAGCTTACGCACGACCTGAAAGTGCTCGCGCACCAGTGCAAGCAGATGCTCGCGTCGTCGCTGCTGATCCGCAAGGATGCGAGCGTGATCCGCCTGCCCGCCTGACCCCGAATGACCGGCCGGCTAGCCGGCCCGCGCACACCGCGGGTCGGCCGCTGGCACGCCCCGATTCAACGACCTCCCCAAGCATGTCGCGTCCGCCTCACGTGGCCCGCTCGCGCGCCGCGCGATCGCCCCACACCCGATTCCGCTCATCGCGCCAGTCAGGGAATACCCGATTCCGGTCACCCGTCCCGGCTTGTTATCATTCGCTCACATTCAAGTTGTATAGACAACTTGAGCCAATCGGACCGGTCCCGCTCGCCCGGTCCGTCGCATAACGATATCGGAGACTCGATGAAAAACTTGCAGCGCCACCTGAGCGCGCGGCACATCCGCTTTCTCGCGCTCGGCTCGGCGATCGGCACCGGCCTGTTCTACGGTTCGGCGTCCGCGATCCAGCTCGCGGGCCCGGCCGTGATCCTGGCGTACATCCTGGGCGGCGCGGCCGTCTACATGGTGATGCGCGCGCTCGGCGAGATGGCCGTGCGCGAACCCGTCGCCGGCTCGTTCGGCCATTACGCGACGGAGAACCTCGGCCCGTTCGCGGGATTCGTCACCGGCTGGACCTACACGCTCGAAATGGTGATCGTCGCGATCGCCGACATCACCGCGTTCGGCATCTACATGGGCTTCTGGTTTCCGGACGTCCCGCAATGGATCTGGGTGCTCGGCGTCGTCGCGATCATCTGCGGGCTGAACCTGTGCCACGTCAAGGTGTTCGGCGAGCTCGAATTCTGGCTGTCGATCATCAAGGTCGGCGCGATCGTCGCGATGATCGGCGGCGGCGTCGCGATCCTGCTGACCGGCATGCACTTCGGCCATTCGGCCGACGTGCCCACGTTCGCGAACCTGTGGAACCACGGCGGCTTCTTGCCGAACGGCATGGGCGGGCTGATTGCGTCGCTGTCGGTCGTGATCTTCGCGTACGGCGGGATCGAGGTGATCGGGATGAGCGCCGGCGAAGCGAAGGACCCGGAACGCGTGATTCCGCGTGCGATCAACGCGGTACCCGCGCGCATCCTGCTGTTCTACGTGCTGACGATGGTCGTGCTGATGTCGATCAGCCCGTGGACGGGCGTCGGCGGCGACGGCAGCCCGTTCGTGCAGATCTTCTCGGCGCTCGGCGTGAAGTCGGCTGCGACGATCCTCAACCTGGTCGTGATCAGCGCGGCGATCTCGGCGATCAACAGCGATATCTTCGGCGCAGGCCGAATGATGTTCGGGATGGCGCGACAGGGCCAGGCGCCGCGCGTGCTGATGACGACGTCGCGGCACGGCGTGCCGTGGGTCACGGTGCTCGTGATGGCCGGCGCGCTGCTCGTCGGCGTGGTGCTGAACTACCTGATGCCGAAGGACGTGTTCCTGATGGTCGCCGCGATCGCGACGTTCGCGACCGTGTGGGTCTGGCTGATGATCCTGCTGTCGCAGGTCGCGATGCGTCGCCGCCTGTCGAGCGCCGAAGTCGCCGCGCTGAAGTTCAAGGTGCCGCTGTGGCCGGTCGCACCGGCGCTGACGATCGCATTCATGGGTTTCGTGATCGTGATGCTCGGCTGGTTCGAGGATACGCGCGTCGCGCTGTATGTCGGCGCGGCGTGGCTCGCGCTGCTCGCGGTCGTGTTCTACGCACGGATCCGCCCGAAATTCGCCCCTGCGTCACGTTGACGCACAGCTGACCTGAATACGCGGCGCGCCCCGTTCGGCGCCCGCTGCTGCCCCGACTCCGCGCGACGCCAGTCGCGCCGGAAGCCGCGGATTGCCCCCTTCGCATGCCCCGCGCACGCGGCCCGGCCGGGCCGCGCACCGGCACGTCAGTGCGATGCCGCGCTCGCGGCCTCGGCCGGATGGGCCTCGTCGTACGCACGCTTCTGCGAAATCGCGTTGTACAGGATCGTCCCGATCACGAGCAGCACGGCCACGACGATCAGGATGCTCACGTTGCGGACAGGGTTCTTCTTGCGCTGATCGTTCATGGTCGGTGCGTCTCCGTCAAATTCATCGAAGCGGGCATTCTACGCGCTTGCGACCGAGCTGCGACGCCCGGTTTCCGATCGCCGTTCCGCCCGTCCCCGTCGCTTTCCGCAAGCTTTCAGTTGGTAATCGTTCCCATTTCGATCTAGAATCCGGAGTCTTTCATTTTGTAATATTCCCTTCGTCCACCTGTTCCACCGGAGTCTCCATGTCGAATCCGCGCACCCGCCTGCTGCCGCTCGCCGGCGCCCTCGCCGTAGCTGCGGCCGCTTTCGCGCCGCTTGCCCAGGCGGCCGAGGAAGTGAGCCTGTACACCACTCGCGAGCCCAAGCTGATCCAGCCGCTCATCGACGCCTTCACGAAGCAGAGCGGCGTCAAGGTCAATACGGTGTTCGTGAAGGACGGACTGCTCGAGCGCGTGAAGGCGGAAGGCACGCAGTCGCCGGCAGACGTGCTGATGACGGTCGACGTCGGCAACCTGCTCGATCTCGTCGACGGCGGCATCACGCAGCCGGTGCGCTCGAAGGCGCTCGACGATGCGATTCCCGCGAACCTGCGCGGCGCGAACGGCGACTGGTATGCACTGTCGCTGCGCGACCGCGTGTTGTACGTCGAAAAGGACCTGAAGGTCGACGCATTCCGCTACGAGGATCTCGCCGATCCGAAATGGAAGGGCAAGGTCTGCATCCGCTCGGGCCAGCATCCGTACAACACGGCGCTCGTCGCGGCAATGATCGCGCACGATGGCGAAGCCGCGACCGAGAAGTGGCTGCGCGGCGTGAAGGCGAACCTCGCGCGCAAGGCGACGGGCGGCGATCGCGATGTCGCACGCGACATCCTCGGCGGCATCTGCGACGTCGGCCTCGCGAACGCGTACTACGTCGGCCACATGAAGAATGCGGAACCGGGCAGCGATGCGCGCAAGTGGGGCGATGCCATCAAGGTCGTGCGGCCGACGTTCGCGAACGCGAAGAGCGGCGGCACGCACGTGAACATCAGCGGCGCGACGGTCGCGAAGCACGCGCCGCACAAGGCCAACGCGGTGAAACTGCTCGAATACCTCGTGTCGCCGGAAGCGCAGGCGCTGTATGCGCAGGCGAACTACGAATACCCGGTGCGCGCGAACGTGAAGCTCGATCCGGTGATCGCGAGCTTCGGTGCGCTGAAGGTCGATCCGCTGCCGCTGACCGACATCGCGAAGCATCGCAAGCAGGCGAGCCAGCTCGTCGACAAGGTCGGCTTTGACAACTGACGCTTCGTCGGCCGGCGCGTACCGCCGGCCATCCCGGCCGCGCGCGGGCAGCCTGTGGCTGCTCGCGGCGCTGGCGATCGCCGCGGCGGTCGCGGCACCGCTCGCGGTGCTCGTCGCCGCCGCGTTCGACGCCGATCTCGCGCACTGGCGGCATCTCGCCGAATTCGTGCTGCCGCAGGCACTCGTCAATACGCTGCTGTTGCTCGCGGGCGTCGGCGCGATCGTGTCGATCGTCGGCACCGGGTGCGCGTGGCTCGTCACGGCCTACGATTTTCCCGGCCGCCGCGTGCTCACATGGGCACTGCTGCTGCCGCTCGCGGTGCCCACCTACATCGTCGCGTTCGCGTATCTCGACCTGCTGCACCCGATCGGCCCCGTCCAGGGCGCGATCCGCTGGCTGCTCGGCTTCGACAGCCCGCGCCAGTTCCGCCTGCCCGACCTGCGTTCGCTGCCCGGTGCGATCTTCGTGCTCGGCTTCGTGCTGTATCCGTACGTGTACCTGAGCACGCGCGCGATGTTCGTCACGCAATCCGCGAGCCTGCTCGAAGCCGCGCGCACGCTCGGCGCGGGACGCATCGCGACATTCTGGCGCGTCGTCGTGCCGCTCGCACGGCCGGCGATCGCGGTCGGCGTGAGCCTCGCGCTGCTCGAAACGCTGAACGACATCGGTGCGTCGGAATTCCTCGGCGTGCAAACGCTGACCGTCTCCGTCTATACGACCTGGATCACGCGCTCCGACCTCGCCGGCGCCGCGCAGATCGCGCTGGCGATGCTCGCGATCGTCGTCGGCATGATCGTGCTCGAACGCTACGGGCGCCGCCGCCAGCGCTACGCGCATGGCCGGCGCATGCGGCCGATCTCGCCGCGTCGTCTCACCGGCGCGGCCGCGCTCGGCGCCGCCGTGTTCGGCTGGCTGCCCGTGCTGCTCGGTTTCGGCGCGCCCGCTGCGTACCTCGCGGTCGAGACCGGCAAGCGGCTGCATCTCGTCGGCGGCGTGTCCGACCAGTTGATGACGGGGCTCGCGAACACGCTGACGATCGCCACCGCCGCCACCGCCGCGACGCTCGCGTGCGGGCTCGTCGTCGCGTGGGCCGCGCGCGCGCAACGCGACAGCGCCCGCGCGGGCCCTGCCCGCCTGTGTGCGCGAATCGCGAGCCTCGGCTATGCGGTGCCGGGCACCGTGCTCGCGATCGGCCTGCTGATCCCGTTCGCGGCGGCCGACCGGCTGTTCGGCGCGGCGCTCGGACGCGACGGGCTGCTGCTGATGGGCTCGGTCACCGCGCTCGTGATCGCGTACACCGTGCGCTTTCTCGCGATCCCGGCCGGCAGCATCGAGGCCGGCCTCGCGCGCATTCCGCCATCGCTCGAACACGCGGCGCGCTCGCTCGGCGAAACAGCCGGCGGCACGCTGCGCCGCGTCCACCTGCCGCTGCTGCGGCCCGCGCTCACGACAAGCGCGCTGCTGGTGTTCGTCGACGCGATGAAGGAATTGCCGGCCACGCTGCTGCTGCGCCCATTGAATTTCGACACCCTTGCGACCTGGCTGTATGCGGAAGCCGCACGCGGCACCTACGAAGAAGGCGCGGTCGCCGCGCTCGCGATCGTGCTGGCCGGGCTCGTGCCCGTGATCCTGCTCGCGCGCACCCGCCACAAGATTGGAGCCTGAACCCGTGAACCTGCTCGAACTCGATGACCTCTGCGTCGCCTACGACACGCCGCACGGCCGCCGCACGGTGGTCGACGGGCTGAGCCTCGCGCTGCCGCGCGGTGACATCGGCTGCCTGCTCGGCGCGTCGGGCTGCGGCAAGACGACCGTACTGCGTGCGATCGCCGGGTTCGAACCCGTGCGCATGGGACGCATCATGCTGGACGGCGCGCCCGTCGCGGCGCCATCGCTCGACGTGCCGCCGGAGCGGCGGCGCATCGGCATGATGTTCCAGGACTACGCGCTGTTCCCGCACCTCAGCGCGGCCGACAACGTCGCGTTCGGTTTGCGGCGCATGCCGAAGACCGAACGGCGCATGCGTGTTGCCGAAATGCTCGATCTCGTCGGCCTCGCCGATTCCGGCGGCGCCTATCCGCACGAGTTGTCGGGCGGCCAGCAGCAACGCGTCGCGCTCGCCCGTGCGCTCGCGCCGTCACCGGAGTTGTTGCTGCTCGACGAGCCGTTCTCGAATCTCGACGTCGATACGCGCGAGCGACTCGCGTTCGAGTTGCGCGACATCCTGAAACGCACGGGCCACACCGCCATCCTCGTCACGCACAACCAGGCCGAAGCGTTCGCGATCGCCGACCGGATCGGCGTGATGAAGGACGGCCAGCTCGCGCAATGGGACACGCCGTACGCGCTACACCATCATCCAGCAAGCGCATTCGTCGCGGATTTCGTGCGCCGCGACGCGCTGGCCGACGAACGCGCGCGCGCACTGGCGCGCGGCCGTTGAAGCGGCGCCGCGGCCTCGTCACGCCGCGCCGTCGGCATCCGTGCGGCTTCATCGCCGCGCTAAGCCGGCTCCGCAAGATCGCGTACGGGCAGCGCGGTCGAATACTTGATCTGCTCCATCGCAAATGACGAACTGACGTCGAACAGCGGCACCGTGCGAATCAGCTGCTTGTAGACACGGTCGTAGTCGTCGATGCCGGCCACCACGACGCGCAGCAGGTAATCGGTCTCGCCGCTCATCCGGTAGACCTCGACCACTTCCGGCATGTCGCGCACGGCCTGCGTGAAACGCTGCGCCCATTCCTCGGTGTGCTGGTTCGTGCGGATCGCGACGAACACGGTCGTGCCGACGCCAAGCTTGCGCGGATCGCACAGCGCAACCTGTGCGCGAATCGCGCCGGTTTCCTTGAGCCGCTGCACGCGCTTCCAGCATGGCGTCTGCGACAGGTTCACGCGCTGCGCCAGCTCCGCGATCGGCAGTGTGGCATCCGCCTGCAGCAGTTCCAGCAGCTTGCGATCGATGGCGTCCATTTCTCCAGTCCCTCGTAGATAGAAATTTATTCTATTCATCCTGCACAACGGGGAACAATATGAAAACGGCTGCACCGCGTCGACCGGTATAAATACCGATCCTGAACAGTTCCGCCGGCTATCCCGCGTCGCCAAACGAAACAGGCGACTCCGCCCGTCAAGGTGGAATCGCCTGAAGTCGCTGCGCGTCGCAGCGTGACGGCCGCGTCCGGGCCGGCGCGCATACGCCGCCGGCCATCGCGCCGCTCAATACGCGACCGTCGCGATCTCGTGCACGAAGCTGTCCTGTTCGAGCGCGTCGACGAACGCGACTGCGTAGTCTTCCGCCGAGATCTTGCTGTTGCCCTGCGCATCCACGATCAGCTTGCCGACGCCCGTGCGGAATGTGCCCGTGCGCTCGCCCGGTGCGATCATCGCGGCCGGCGCGAAGAACGTCCAGTCGAGATCGGCGACCGTCTTCAGATAGCCGAGCGCATCGCGGTGCGCGAGCGCCTGCCCCTTGTACGCTTCAGGAAAGCCTTCGCTGTCGACCAGCTGCTTGCCCGGCGCGATTTCGAGCGAACCGGCGCCGCCCACCACCACGAGACGCTTCAGGCCCGCCTGACGCGCGCCGGCGACCAGCGCCTTCGCGGCCGCGACGACCTTCGCCGCATCGTCCTGCTTCGGACCGTACGCGCTCGCGACCGCGTCATGACCCGGCAGCGCGGCAGCGATGCTGGCCGCGTCGAACAGGTCGGCCGCTTGCGCGGTGATGCCGTCGCCCGATGCGCCCGGATGGCGCGACAGCGCGGTCACGCGATGGCCGCGTCGCACGGCTTCCGCCGCAATGCGCGAACCGATCATGCCGGTGGCGCCGAACAGCGCGATATTCAAGGAACGTTGCGTCATGGCGATTCTCCAGTAAGAAAAATATGTAACACAGTTAATTACACATAAGATCGAAAAAAACGGGGCGAAGCCCCCGTTGCACCGGACACCGCGCCTGCGCGCCGTCCGGCTTCCTGCCCTGCCTGCTGCCGGCTATCCGCCGGCGCGTGCTGCCTGTTGCGTGCGTCGCTCGAGATCCAGCATGTCGGCCGTCACATCGACGAGCGTGCGCGTGGCGAGCGACGCTTCCATCGCGCGCTGCGCATCGCCGATATAGCCGGTCAGCACGCCCTGGATGTGCCGCCCGACGAGACACGCGGGATTCGGTGCCTCGCGATGCAACGCAAACAGTTGCGCATCGTCGACCGCGCGATACACGTCGAGCAGCGTGATCTCGCCGGGTTCGCGCGCCAGCAGCGCGCCGCCGCCAGCACCGAGCTGCGACGTGGTCAGCCCCGCGGCTGCCAGCATCGACAACAACCGGCGTATCAGCGCCGGATTCGTATTCACGCTGCCCGCGATGATGTCGGACGACAGCGGCACGCCTTCCTGCATCGACAGCAAGGCGAGCACGTGGACGGCAAACGCGAACCGGCTGCTGGTATTCATTCCTCACTCACTCGGCGACGCCGGCCCGACCCGCAACCGGCGACATGTGTAACCATCATAATTACATTTTGCGGATCATGCAAGCCCGCGTCATTCACCGCTCGCGGGCTTGGCGCCCGATGCGTTCTGCTGGCTCCACTGCTGGAGCTTCTTGCCGGCTTCCGCGATCTTCGCGCCCGCTTCGGAAGCCGCATGCGCGACGACCGCGGAAGCAGCCGCGTCGATCTGCGCCTGCGCCGCCGACGCGAGACCGCTCGCGGACAGCGGCGGCACGGCCGACGCCGCGGACGCGATGCCGGCCTTCGCGGCGTTGATCTGCTGGTTGACGGTGCTCGCCACCTGGTCGAGCGCCTTGGCCGCATTGTTCGCGGCATCGGCGGCCGCGCTCGCGGCCGTATCGGGTTGGGCGACCGGCGTACCGGACTTCTCGCAGCCCGCGAGCAACAGCAGCGCACCGGCGGCCACCGCCGCCAGCACGGACCCGGGCACGCGACGCGCCCGCGATGTCTTCATGTTCATCAGCAATCTCCGGCCGCGCGTCGCACGGCCTTAGGGTTGGACCGGTGTCGATGATACCGCCTGTGGAACAGGCCAAATAACGACCGGCCATTAAAAATGCCTTTCAATTTCGGATTCGTCTGATTCAATCGCAGGCGCTACATCACTAAAGTGGGCACGCTTCAATCCGTTTCGTACGTGCCCCCTTTTTCTTATGGCTTTCCTTGTCGACTGGCTCATCGCCCTGGCCGCGCTGCTCGCCGCCACCCTGTTCCTGTGCCTGCGCGCGCCGTCGGCGCGCTCCCTGACCGAATCCGGACGCCCGCGTCGCGTCGCCTGCGCGCGCCTGCTCACGCAGGCCGTGATCGGTTTCTGGACGGCCGCGCTGATCGTCGTGGAAGGCATCCTCGGCCCCGATGGCGACGGCCAGTCGCTCACGGGCTTCGCGGCGCTCGCGTTCGCCGCGCTCGGGCTGTCGACCGTCGCCGCCTACTGGTCGGCGTGCGCGCTGCGGCTGCGCCGGCCACCCGCGCTGTTCGCCCGCCACTGACGCGCCAGATCGGTGCGTCGCGGCGCACCACCGCGCACCACGCCGCATCACCCCACTCGCAGCACGCACCAGTTCAGCACGCACCGCACCACGTGCGTGCACCCCGTACGGTGGTCGATCGCCATCGGCTGCGCCCTCATCCCGTGCACGATTCACCGGAATGCCGCATCGCGCGGTGCGGGAGCACCAACTCCACGCGTCCGTTCACCAAGTTGGCTCGATACTTGCATTCCTTGCCCGTTTTTTGCGCAAGGAAGCCACGGCATGGATGGTCTGAAATCCGGCGTCGACACACTGTTCCTGTTGATCGGCGCCGTCATGGTGCTCGCGATGCACGCGGGCTTCGCATTTCTCGAACTCGGCACGGTCCGCAAGAAGAATCAGGTCAACGCGCTCGTGAAGATCCTGGTCGACTTCTCGGTGTCGACGCTCGCGTATTTCTTCATCGGCTACACGATCGCGTACGGGGTCGAGTTCTTCGACGACATCGGCACGCTGTCGCAGCACAGCGGCTACGCGCTCGTGCGCTTCCTCTTCCTGCTGACCTTCGCGGCGGCGATTCCCGCGATCGTGTCCGGCGGCATCGCCGAGCGCGCGAAGTTCAACCCGCAGCTCGTCGCGACGCTGATCATCGTCGGTTTCATCTATCCGTTCTTCGAAGGAATGGCGTGGAACGAGCGCTTCGGCGTGCAGGCCTGGCTCACGCACGCGTTCGGCGCGCCGTTCCACGATTTCGCCGGCTCGGTCGTCGTGCATGCGTTCGGCGGCTGGGTCGCGCTGCCGGCCGTGCTGCTGCTCGGCGCGCGTCACGGCCGTTATGCGAAGGACGGCCGCATCGCCGCCCACCCGCCGTCGAACATCCCGTTCCTCGCGCTCGGTGCATGGGTGCTCGCGGTCGGCTGGTTCGGCTTCAACGTGATGAGCGCGCAGACGCTCGACAAGATCAGCGGCCTCGTCGCCGTGAACTCGCTGATGGCGATGGTCGGCGGCACGCTCGCCGCGTGGATGGCCGGCCGCAACGACCCGGGTTTCACGTACAACGGGCCGCTCGCCGGCCTCGTCGCGGTATGCGCGGGCTCCGACGTGATGCATCCGATCGGCGCACTCGTCACGGGCGCGGCCGCCGGCGCACTGTTCGTCGCGATGTTCACCTGCGTGCAGAACAAGTGGCGCATCGACGACGTGCTCGGCGTGTGGCCGCTGCACGGCATGTGCGGTGCGCTCGGCGGCCTCGCGGCCGGCGTGTTCGGCCTGCCCGCGCTCGGCGGTCTCGGCGGCGTGTCGTTCATGTCGCAGCTCGTCGGCACGCTCGGCGGCATCGTGATCGCAAGCGCGGGCGGCACGCTCGTCTACGGCGCGCTCAAGGCGACCGTCGGGCTGCGCCTCGACCGCGAAGCCGAGTTCGACGGCGCCGACCTGTCGATCCATCGCATCTCGGCAACGCCCGAGCGCGATTGATCCGTTGACGAACACCGACGCATCATTACGTTTTCAATTCAAAAAACTTTCATCTAGCACCCTTACACTCCCGTCCAGTTTTCAATAAGCCTTCGCCGAGCTTGCCGATCGCCTGCTTCGCGAAGGCCATTCTTCCAACAACTGAAACTGGACTCCACATGCCCGCGTTGCCCAATGCTGCCCGTCGTCAGGCCCTGAAGATCCTTGCCGGCGCGCCGATGCTCCCCCTTTCCGGTCTCGCGCTGCCGGCCCTGCTGACGGGTTGCGGCGGCGACGACAATCCCGCATCGACGCCGGCCCCGGTCACCGCTGCCTATACGTCGGCGGCATTCTCGGCGATGGCTGCACCCACGCTCGACAACGCGGCCGCGATGGCCACGACGACGGTCGGCTCGACGCTGTCGGTGTCGTTCTCGGACGGCTCGTCGCGCAACTTCAAGCTCGCGTACCGGCCGTTCTTCGTGACGGGCGACATGGTGCCGGACGGCAAGGGCGGCACGACGCTCGCGGGCGGCTACTACGACATCAACAACCAGCCGATCATCGATCGCTCGGTCGCCGGCAAGGAGCGCCAGTTCTATTCCGACTGCCCGGACGGCAGCTCGCTGCTGACGCTGAAGAACGCGAACGTGCCCGGCGTGAAGGGCAACACGGTGTTCGCGGTCGTCCAGTTCGAATACACGACACGCGACCAGGCGAGCGCATCGCAGTACGGCCAGCTGCCGTCGCCGATCGCGGTGCTCTCGCTCGACCAGGATCCGGCCACCGGCGCGCTGAAGGTCGTGAAGTACCACAACGTCGACACGTCGAAGGCGCACGGCCTGTGGATCACCTGCGGCGCGAGCCTGTCGCCGTGGGGCACGCACCTGTCGAGCGAGGAATACGAACCGGACGCGACCAAGGTTGCGACCGACGCGCAGTTCAAGGCGTTCAGCAAGAACACGTTCGGCGACGAGACGAAGGCGAACCCCTACCATTACGGCCACCTGCCCGAGATCACGGTGAATCCGGACGGCACGGGCACCGTGAAGAAGCACTATTGCCTCGGCCGCATCTCGCACGAGCTGATCCAGGTGATGCCGGACCAGCGCACCGTGATGATGGGTGACGACGCCACCAACGGCGGCCTGTTCATGTTCGTCGCCGACAAGGCGGCCGACCTGTCGGCCGGCACGCTGTACGTCGCGAAGTGGACGCAGACGTCGTCGGCCGGCGCCGGCACCGCGACGCTCACGTGGATCAAGATTGGCCACGCGACGAGCAGCGAGATCGAAGCGCTCGCGAACACGCTGAAGGCGTCGGACATCATGGACCTGGTGACCACCGACCCGAACGATGCGAGCTACGCGAAGATCCACTTCGGCGGCAAGTTCAACTGGATGCGCGTGAAGCCGGGAATGGAAAAGGCGGCCGCGTTCCTCGAGACACACCGCTACGCGGCACTGCTCGGCGGCAGCATGGGCTTCACGAAGCTCGAAGGCACGACGGTGAACGCGAAGGACAAGATCGTCTACACGGCGATGTCGCGGATCGAAACGTCGATGGTCAAGGGCAACGCCGTGTCGCGCGATGTCGCGGTCGACAAGAAGATCGCCGCGGGCGCCGTCTACGCGCTGAACCTGAAGGCCAGCCAGCGCGACACGACCGGCGGCGCGATCGACAGCGAATGGGTGCCGGTCGACATGGGCGCGCCGGCCGCGCTCGTCGGCGAGGATCTCGCCGCGGCCGACGGCCTCGGCAACCTCGCGAACCCGGACAAGATCGCCAACCCGGACAACCTGAAGTTCTCCGAAAAGCTGCGCACGCTGTTCATCGGCGAAGACTCGGGTATGCACGTGAACAACTTCCTGTGGGCGTACAACGTCGACACGAAGTCGCTGGTGCGCGTGCTGTCGTGCCCGGCCGGCGCGGAATCGACGGGCCTGCACGCGGTGGACGAGATCAATGGCTGGACGTACATCATGAGCAACTTCCAGCACGCGGGCGACTGGGAATCGCCGCTGCACGACAAGGTCAAGCCGACGCTCGATCCGCTCGTGCGTGCGAACTTCAAGGACCGCTTCGGCGCCAGCGTCGGCTACCTGACGGCCGAGCAGACCGGCATCAAGCTCGCGAAGGCCTGACCGGGCCGCGCGAGGGCAATGCCCGTGACCAGGCGCTCCTGGCCGGGCGCCCCATCTTCATCACCGTTCATTCGTCGGCGCTCCACGCCGTTTTGTGCGCGATGCCCAGTGCGGGCGTCGCGCTTTTTTTTGCGCGCGCGAATCGCGTGAATGGCGTGCGCAAGCGCGCGCCGAGCGGGCTCGGCCGGGCGTTTCCAGCGATCGGGGGATAATACGGGCCTGACGCGTCCGGGCGGACAGTCAAATGACGGGCAAAAAAAAGCGCCACGGAGACCGTGGCGCTAAAAAAGTTCTAGCCATTCCGAGGGCCGTGCTAGAACCTGAGAGACTGCGCGAAACATCGTTGCCGGTTAAACTCTTGAAACGATGTTTCGAAAACGTGAGACATTCTTTCCGTTTCCGCCCGACAAGTCAAGCGGTATTTGCACCGGTTCATGCACTTTCTGGCAACGCTCATTTGAGCGTTTTCCTAATAAACCAAGGGTGAACCCGTAAAATCTCATCCAATGACCGGTTCGCCTGCAGAACATGCATCTTTTGACAATAGTCCTACAATACCAACAAAATTGAAATCGAGTTTCGGAATTAGAGAGAATCCCTCGTGTCGACAACTGTAACCCCTCCCGCGCCGCGGGACCGTGAATCCTCGCCCGACGAGATCACCGCCCTCGCCCGCGGCCTCGCCGTGCTGCGCCGCATCGCGGCTGCTGACGCGCCCGTCAGCAACCGCGAACTGACCGAATTGACCGGCATCCCGAAGCCGACCGTCTCGCGCATCACCGCGACGCTCGTCAGCGCCGGTTTCCTGTTCCAGTTGCCCGACAGCGAGCGCTTCGTACTCACCGCGTCAGTGCTCGAATTGAGTCACGGCTTCCTGCGCAACTTCGACATCCGCGCGCGCTCGCGGCCGTTCATGATCGAGTTGGCCGAACGCACGTCGCTGTCCGTGCACCTCGCGGTGCGCGACCGGCTCGACATGGTCGCGATCGACGTGATTCGCCCGCGCTCCGCGGTGCTCGTCACGCGCCTCGAGATCGGCTCGCGAATGGACATCGCACGCACGGCAGTGGGCCGCGCGTATCTCGCCGCTCTCGAGGAAGACGAGCGGCGCCTGCTGCTCGAGTCGCTGCGCACCACGGCGGGCGACGACTGGCCGCACGTCTCGTCGCGCCTGACCCCCGCGCTCGACGAAGCCATGCGCGACGGCCACGCGATCGCGATCGGCGAATGGCGCGAGGGCCTGAATGCGGTCGCAGCCGGTTTCGTCGGCCCGTCGGGCCAGCGCTACTCGGTGAATTGCGGCGGCGCGGCGCACCAGTGCTCGCCCGAATGGCTGCACGAACACGTCGTGCCCGCGCTGCACGAATGCATCGCGAAAATCACCCGCGAGATCGGCGGCGCACCGGCCCGGCGCATCAGCGTGTAATCGTTCCGTCATCGTCCTGTCGCGTTCTGTAACGACCGTAACCCGTTGAAAGATAGACCACTGGACTGTAACGGGGACGGGACGTAGGATCATGCCCATCGTCGCGCCGCATTCGCGGTGCGCACCGCTCTTTTCCCGCGCGGGTCGGCGGGGCCCCGGACCGAGCCGGGCCCCCTTCCCGTCACCCGCTCGCCCACGCGCAGCCCAGCAGTCCGATTTCCGGCACGCCGCGCCGTCTTCCTGACAGATCACGATGGATAACGAACAAAAGCCCACGCCCCCTTCGAAAGACCCCGCGTCGCCCGCCGCACGGCGTCCACGCCGCACGCTGATGATCGGCACGGTCGCGGTCGTCGCCATCGGCGGCCTGCTGTGGTGGCACCCGTGGAACCGCACGCCGGCCGCGGGCGGCACGGCGAACGGCGCGAGCGCAACCGCCGGCAGCAGCGCAGGCGGCCATCGCGGCCGCGGCGGCCCGGCTGCCATGGCGAACGTTCCGCAGCCCGTGCAGGTCGCGACCGCGACGCAGGGCGAGATGCCGATCGTGCTGTCCGCACTCGGCACCGTGACGCCGCTCGCGAACGTGACGGTCAAGACGCAACTGTCGGGCTACCTGCAGTCGGTGTCGTTCCAGGAAGGGCAGATCGTCAAGAAAGGCGACGTGCTCGCGCAGATCGACCCGCGCCCGTACCAGGTGTCGCTCGAGAACGCCGAAGGCACGCACGCACGCGACTCGGCACTGCTCGCGACGGCGCGCCTCGACCTGAAGCGCTACCAGACGCTGCTGTCGCAGGATTCGATCGCGTCGCAAACCGTCGATACGCAGGCGTCGCTCGTCAAGCAGTACGAAGGCGCGGTGAAGACCGACCAGGCCGCGATCGATTCCGCGAAACTGAACCTCACCTATGCGCGCATCACGGCGCCGGTGTCGGGCCGCGTCGGCCTGCGCCAGGTCGACCCGGGCAACTACGTGACGGCCGGCGACACCAACGGCCTCGTCGTGATCACGCAGCTGCAACCGATGAGCGTGATCTTCACGACGTCGGAAGACAACCTGCCGCAGATCCTCAAGCAGGTGAACGCGGGCCAGAAGCTGTCGGTCACCGCGTACAACCGCAACAACACGGTACCGCTCGAGACGGGCTCGCTCGCGACGCTCGACAACCAGATCGACACGAGCACCGGCACGGTCAAGCTGCGCGCGAACTTCGATAACAAGGAAGGCATGCTGTTCCCGAATCAGTTCGTGAACACGCGGCTGCTCGTCGACGTGCTGCGCAACGCGACGATCGTGCCGACCTCCGCGGTGCTGACGGGCTCGATCGGCCAGTTCGTCTATGTCGTGAAACCCGACAACACGGTGACGGTGCGCAAGGTCACGATCGGCCCGGTCGACGGCGAACGCACGAGCATCGTCAGCGGCGTCGCGCTCGGCGAGCGCGTGGTGACCGACGGCTCCGACCGCCTGCGCGAAGGCGCGAAGATCTCGATCCCGGCCGACAAGCCGAAAGGCGCGTCGGGCGCGCGCGGCGCCGGTGCGGCGTCGGGTGCCTCGGCTGCATCGGGCACCGCCGGCCATCGCGGCGGACACAAGCACGGTGCGTCGCAAGCAGCGGCCCAATAACGCGCGGGCCGCTCGATGAATCCATCCCGCCTCTTCATTCTCCGGCCGGTCGGCACCGCCCTCCTGATGGCGGCGATCATGCTGGCCGGTCTCGTCGCGCTGCGCTTCCTGCCGCTCGCCGCGCTGCCCGAAGTCGACTACCCGACGATCCAGGTCCAGACCTTCTACCCGGGTGCGAGCCCGGAGGTGATGACCTCGTCGGTCACCGCACCGCTCGAGCGGCAATTCGGGCAGATGCCGTCGCTGAACCAGATGTCGTCGCAAAGCTCGGCCGGCGCGTCGGTAATCACGCTGCAGTTCTCGCTCGACCTGCCGCTCGACATCGCCGAACAGGAAGTGCAGGCCGCGATCAACGCGGCCGGCAACCTGCTGCCGTCCGACCTCCCCGCTCCGCCGATCTACGCGAAGGTCAACCCGGCCGATGCGCCGGTGATCACGCTCGCCGTCAAGTCGAAGACGCTGCCGCTCACGCAAGTGCAGGACCTCGCCGACACGCGCCTCGCGATGAAGATCTCGCAGATCGCGGGCGTCGGTCTCGTCAGCCTGTCGGGCGGCAACCGGCCGGCCGTGCGGATCCAGGCGAACCCGACCGCGCTTGCGCAGTACGGGATGAACCTCGACGACCTGCGCACGACGATCTCGAACCTGAACGTGAATACGCCGAAGGGCAACTTCGACGGCCCGACGCGCGCGTACACGATCAACGCGAACGACCAGCTGACGAGCGCCGACCAGTACAACAGCGCGGTCGTCGCATACAAGAACGGCCGCCCGGTGATGCTGACCGACGTCGCGACGGTCGTCGCCGGCTCGGAGAACACCAAGCTCGGTGCGTGGGTGAATGCCGATCCCGCGATCATCCTGAACGTGCAGCGACAGCCCGGCGCGAACGTGATCCAGACGGTCGACGCAATCAAGGCGCAGTTGCCGAAGCTGCAGGAAACGCTGCCGGCCGCGCTCGACGTCGAGATCGTCACCGACCGCACGACGATGATCCGCGCGGCCGTGCGCGACGTGCAGTTCGAGCTGCTGCTCGCGGTCGGGCTCGTCGTGCTCGTGATGTACCTGTTCCTCGCGAACGTCTACGCGACGATCATCCCGAGCCTGTCAGTGCCGCTGTCGCTGATCGGCACGCTCGCGGTGATGTACATGGCCGGCTTCTCGCTGAACAACCTGTCGCTGATGGCGCTCACCATCGCGACCGGCTTCGTCGTCGACGATGCGATCGTGATGATCGAGAACATCGCACGCTACGTCGAGGAAGGCGAAACGGGGCTCGAGGCCGCGCTGAAGGGCTCGAAGCAGATCGGCTTCACGATCATCTCGCTGACGGTGTCGCTGATCGCGGTGCTGATCCCGTTGCTGTTCATGGGCGACGTGGTCGGGCGCCTGTTCCACGAATTCGCGATCACGCTCGCCGTGACGATCGTGATCTCGGCGATCGTGTCGCTCACGCTCGTGCCGATGATGTGCGCGAAGCTGCTGCGCCATTCGCCGCCGCCGGAAAGCCACCGCTTCGAGGCGCGTGTGCACCGCGCGATCGACTGGGTGATCGCGCGCTACGCGGTCGCGCTCGAGTGGGTGCTGAACCGCCAGCGCTCGACGCTCGTCGTCGCGCTGCTGACGCTCGGGCTGACCGCCCTGCTCTATATCTACGTTCCGAAGGGCTTCTTCCCCGCGCAGGACACCGGCGTGATCCAGGCGATCACGCAGGCGCCGCAGTCGATCTCGTATGGCGCGATGGCCGAACGGCAGCAGGCGCTCGCGGCCGAGATCCTCAAAGATCCGAACGTCGACAGCCTCACGTCGTTCATCGGCGTCGACGGCAGCAACATCACGCTGAACAGCGGCCGCATGCTGATCAACCTGAAGGCGCGCGACGATCGTTCCGAGACGGCCGCGCAGATCATCCGGGACCTGCAGCACCGCGTGTCGAACATCACGGGCATCTCGCTGTTCATGCAGTCGGTGCAGGATCTGACGATCGATTCGACCGTCAGCCCGACGCAGTACCAGTTCATGCTGACGAGCCCGAACTCGGACGAGTTCGCGACCTGGGTACCGAAGCTCGTCGCGCGGCTGCAGCAGGAGCCGTCGCTCGCCGACGTCGCGACCGACTTGCAGAGCAACGGCCAGTCGGTGTACATCGAGATCGACCGCGCGAGCGCCGCGCGCTTCGGCATCACGCCGGCGACCGTCGACAACGCGCTGTACGACGCGTTCGGCCAGCGCATCGTGTCGACGATCTTCACGCAGTCGAACCAGTACCGCGTGATTCTCGAGTCGGAGCCGAAGGAGCAGCACTACGCGCAATCGCTGAACGACATCTACCTGCCGTCGGCGGGCGGCGGCCAGGTGCCGCTGTCGTCGATCGCATCGTTCCACGAGCGGCCGTCGCCGCTGCTGGTCGCGCACCTGTCGCAGTTCCCGTCGACGACGATTTCGTTCAACCTCGCGCAGGGCGCGTCGCTCGGCGAAGCCGTCAAGGCGATCGAGGCCGCCGAGAAGGACATCAACCTGCCCGCGTCGTTCCAGACGCGCTTCCAGGGTGCGGCGCTCGCGTTCCAGGCATCGCTGTCGAACCAGCTGTTCCTGATCCTCGCGGCGGTGATCACGATGTACATCGTGCTCGGCGTGCTGTACGAGAGCTACATCCACCCGATCACGATCCTGTCGACCCTGCCGTCGGCCGGCGTCGGCGCGCTGCTTGCGCTGATGATCACCGGGCACGATCTCGACATCATCGGGATCATCGGCATCGTGCTGCTGATCGGTATCGTGAAGAAGAACGCGATCATGATGATCGACTTCGCGCTCGAGGCCGAACGCGTCGAAGGCAAGCCGCCGCGCGAGGCGATCTACCAGGCGTGCCTGCTGCGCTTCCGGCCGATCCTGATGACGACGCTCGCCGCGCTGCTCGGCGCGCTGCCGCTGATCGTCGGCTCCGGCGCGGGTTCCGAGCTGCGCCAGCCGCTCGGGATCGCGATCGCCGGCGGCCTGATCGTGTCGCAGGTGCTGACGCTGTTTACGACGCCCGTGATCTACCTCGGCTTCGACTCGCTCGCGCGCCGCGTGCGCGGCTGGTTCGAACGCCACGGCCCTGACGCCGGCACGCGCACGGATGCGTAAATGAAACGACCCCCACGCTCACTTCGTTCGCTGCCGCCCAAAGGGGCGGTCGGCGCCCTTGGGGCGGCCCAGCGAGTGCCGACATGAACCTGTCGCGCCCCTTCATCACCCGCCCCGTCGCGACGACGCTGCTCGCGATCGGCGTCGCGCTCGCGGGCCTGTTCGCGTTCATCAAGCTGCCGGTATCACCGCTGCCGCAGGTCGACTTCCCGACGATCTCGGTGCAGGCGTCGCTGCCGGGCGCGAGCCCGGAAACGGTCGCGACCAGCGTGACGAGCCCGCTGGAGCGGCACCTCGGCTCGATCGCCGACGTGTCCGAAATGACGTCGACGAGCACGGTCGGCAACGCGCGGATCATCCTGCAGTTCGGCCTGAACCGCGACATCGACGGCGCCGCGCGCGACGTGCAGGCCGCGATCAACGCGGCGCGCGCCGACCTGCCCGCCGCGCTGAAGAGCAACCCGACCTACCGCAAGGTCAACCCGGCCGATTCGCCGATCATGATCGTGTCGCTGACGTCGGAAACGTCGTCGGCCGCGAAGCTGTACGACTCGGCGTCGACGGTGCTGCAGCAGTCGCTGTCGCAGATCGACGGGATCGGCCAGGTCTCGGTGAGCGGTTCCGCGAACCCGGCCGTGCGCGTCGAGCTCGAACCGCAGGCGCTGTTCCACTACGGGATCGGCCTCGAGGACGTGCGCGCGGCGCTGGCGTCCGCGAACGCCAACGCGCCGAAGGGCGCGATCGAATTCGGTCCGCAGCGCTACCAGCTCTATACGAACGACCAGGCCTCCCAGGCGTCGCAATACCGCGACCTCGTCGTCGCCTACCGCAACGGCTCCGCCGTACGGCTGTCCGACCTGTCCGACGTCGTCGATTCGGTCGAGGACCTGCGCAACCTCGGTTTGTCGAACGGCAAGCGCGCGGTGCTCGTGATCCTCTACCGCTCGCCCGGCGCGAACATCATCGATACGATCGACCGCGTGCGCGCGGCGCTTCCGCAGCTCACCGCGTCGCTGCCGGCCGACATCACGGTCACGCCGGTGCTCGACCGCTCGACCACCATCCGCGCATCGCTGAAGGACACCGAGCACACGCTGCTGATCGCGGTGAGCCTCGTCGTGATGGTCGTGTTCCTGTTCCTGCGCAACTGGCGTGCGACGCTGATCCCGAGCGTCGCGGTACCGATCTCGATCATCGGCACGTTCGGCGCGATGTACCTGCTCGGCTTCTCGATCGACAACCTGTCGCTGATGGCGCTGATCGTCGCGACCGGCTTCGTCGTCGACGATGCGATCGTCGTGCTCGAGAACATCTCGCGGCACATCGAGAACGGCAAGTCGCGCATGCAGGCCGCGTTCGACGGCGCACGCGAAGTCGGCTTCACGGTGCTGTCGATGAGCATTTCGCTCGTCGCGGTGTTCCTGCCGATCCTGCTGATGGGCGGCATCGTCGGGCGCCTGTTCCGCGAGTTCGCGCTGACGCTGTCGCTCGCGATCGCCGTGTCGCTCGCGGTATCGCTCACCGTCACGCCGATGATGTGCGCGCGCCTGCTGCCCGAGTCGCACGACCCGCGAAGCGAGGGCCGCTTCGGGCGCTTCCTCGAGCGCGGCTTCTCGCGCATGCAGCGCGGCTACGAGCGCTCGCTGTCGTGGGCGCTGCGCCGGCCGCTGCTGATCCTGCTGACCCTGTTCGCAACGATCGGGCTGAACGTCTACCTGTACATCGTCGTGCCGAAGGGCTTCTTCCCGCAGCAGGACACCGGGCTGATGATCGGCGGCATTCAGGCCGACCAGTCGACGTCGTTCCAGGCGATGAAGCTGAAATTCTCCGAGATGATGCGGATCGTGCAGAGCAACCCGAACGTGAAGAGCGTCGCGGGCTTCACGGGCGGCACGCAGACCAACTCGGGCTTCATGTTCGTCACGCTGAAGGACCGCACCGAACGCAAGCTGTCGGCCGACCAGGTGATCCAGCAGCTGCGCCCGCCGCTGGCGGACGTCGCGGGTGCGCGCACGTTCCTGCAGGCCGCGCAGGACATCCGCGTCGGCGGCCGGCAGAGCAACGCGCAGTACCAGTTCACGCTGCTCGGCGATTCGAGCGCCGACCTGTACAAGTGGGGGCCGATCCTGACCGAGGCGCTGCAGAAGCGCCCGGAGCTGACCGACGTGAACTCCGACCAGCAGCAAGGCGGCCTCGAGGCGATGGTGACGATCGATCGCGCGACGGCCGCGCGCTTCGGCATCAAGCCCGCGCAGATCGACAACACGCTGTACGACGCGTTCGGCCAGCGCCAGGTCTCGACGATCTACAACCCGCTGAACCAGTACCACGTCGTGATGGAAGTCGCGCCGAAATACTGGCAGAGCCCCGAGATGCTGAACCAGGTGTGGATCAGCACGTCGGGCGGCAGCGCGAACGGCTCGCAGACCACCAACGCGGCCGCCGGCACATTTGTCGCGACATCGGCCGGCACATCGAGCGCCGGCACGGGCACGCAGAGCGCCGCGGCGATCGCGTCCGATTCCGCGCGCAACCAGGCGCTCAACGCGATCGCGGCGAGCGGCAAGTCGAGCGCGTCGTCGGGTGCATCGGTGTCGACGTCGAAGTCGACGATGATCCCGCTGTCGGCGATCGCGACGTTCGGGCCGAGCACGACGCCGCTGTCGGTCAACCACCAGGGGCTGTTCGTCGCGACGACGATCTCGTTCAACCTGCCGCCAGGCGTATCGCTGTCGCAGGCGACGCAGGTGATCTACCAGACGATGGCGCAGATCGGCGTCCCGCCGACGATCGTCGGCAGCTTCCAGGGCACCGCGCAGGCGTTCCAGCAGTCGATGAACGACCAGCCGATCCTGATCCTCGCCGCGCTGCTGGCCGTCTATATCGTGCTCGGGATCCTGTACGAGAGCTACATCCACCCGATCACGATCCTGTCGACGCTGCCGTCGGCCGGCGTCGGCGCGCTGCTTGCGCTGCTGCTGTTCAAGACCGAGTTCAGCATCATCGCGCTGATCGGCGTGATCCTGCTGATCGGTATCGTGAAGAAGAACGCGATCATGATGGTCGACTTCGCGATCGACCAGACGCGCAACAACCAAAAGTCGTCGTTCGACGCGATCCACGAGGCATGCCTGCTGCGCTTCCGTCCGATCATGATGACGACCATGGCGGCGCTCCTGGGCGCATTGCCGCTCGCATTCGGCAGCGGCGACGGTGCCGAGCTGCGCGCGCCGCTCGGGATCGCGATCGCCGGCGGCCTGATCGTGTCGCAGGTGCTGACGCTCTATACGACGCCGGTCGTCTACCTGTACATGGACCGGTTCCGCGTGTGGGGAGAGAAGCGTCGCAACCGCCGCGGCAATACCGGCGGGCCGGCCGTCGCCGGCGAGTAACGGGAAACGGCCGCCCTCGGGCGGCCGTTTTTTCGTGCTTGAACCGCAGCGGCGATCGGCTATCGTGAGTCCATACTCACCGCGATGCCCTTCGCCGGGAATCCGCCATGAACGTCCAGCTGAACCACACGATCGTCTGGTGCCGCGACAAGCGCGCGTCGAGCCGCTTCCTCACTGAACTCCTGGAATTGCCGCCGCCGACGCCGTTCGGCGCGATGCTGGTCGTCGCGCTCGACAACGGCGTATCGCTCGATTTCTACGAACAGGCGGGGGAAATCAGGTCGCAGCATTACGCGTTCCTGCTCGACGAAGCCGGCTTCGATCGCGTGCTGGCGCGCATCCGCGAGCACGGGCTCGCGCACTGGGCCGATCCGGCGAAGCGGCAGCCCGATGACATCTACCGCCACAACGGCGGGCGCGGCGTGTACTTCGACGATCCGGACGGCCACTTCCTCGAAGTGATGACGCAGCCGTATGCGCTGAACGGCTAGCGCGGCAGGCCGGCGTCGCGCCGGCCTGTAGGGTGCGGATGCCGCGCTTCGGGCGGCATCCGGCCGGCTGCCGTTACTCGGCCGCCGCCGTCTTGCGCGGACGACGCGCGCGCGGTGCGGCCTTGCGGGCAGGCTTCTTCTTGGCAGCGACCGGCGCTTCGGCAGCGGCTTCGGCATGCGCTTCGACCGGCGCCGTGTCGTGCGACGGCTGCGCGACAGCAATCTCGCCACCGCGATCGTCGGCCGCCGTCCCGGCATGCGTCACGGCCACGTGCGGCGCGTCGCCCTGCTCCGCGTCGCGATGCGCGTCGTCGGCATGCTTGCCGTGCGCGTGCTTGTCGCCGCCGTGCTTCGCCGCGCCGGCGCTCTTCGCAGCGGCCCCCTTCTTCGCGCCGGTCTTCTTCGCGGCGCTCTTGCGCGCACGCTTGCGGCCATCCTGCGCTTCGCCGTGCACCTCGGCCGCTTCGATCGTTTCAGCAGGCGCAACCGGCACGACGTCGGCAAACTCGGCCGTCTCGACCGCTTCCGCCTCGACCTGCACGCTTTCGTGCACGACCGCTTCCGCCCGCTGCCCGCGGCGTTGCGCATGGCGCCCGGCCCGCGCCGGCTCCGCCGCCCGCGTGCCGCGGTGCGCGCCACCGTCACCGGCCAGCGCGACATGCTCGACGGCCGCCGGCTGGCGGGCCCGCGACACGAACGCGCCCGACTTGTCGTCACGTCCCACTTCGAGCAGGCCACGCGCCTGCGCTTCGTCGAGCAGGTTGCCGAACGCGCGGAACCCGTAATACGACTCGTTGAAATCCGGTTTGCGGCGCTTGATCGCGCTCTTGAGCACCGACGCCCAGATCTTGCCGACGTCGTCGCGCTCCGACGCGAGCGCATCGAACGTCTCGACCGCCAGCGCGATCGCCTCGGCCTTGCGGGCGTCCAGGTCGTGCTTGCGCGACGACGGCTCGTCCGGCCGCTTCGCGCCGCCGTTGCCCGCACGCTGCTGCTGTTCGCGCTTCGCGAGCGTGCGCTGCTGCTCGCGCACCAGGTCGTCGTAGAAGATGAATTCGTCGCAGTTCGCGACCAGCAGGTCCGACGTCGATTTCTTCACGCCGACGCCGATCACCTTCTTCGCGTTCTCGCGCAGCTTCGACACGAGCGGCGAAAAATCCGAGTCGCCGCTGATGATCACGAACGTGTCGACGTGCGACTTCGTGTAGCAGAGGTCGAGCGCGTCGACGACGAGCCGGATGTCGGCCGAATTCTTGCCCGACTGGCGCACGTGCGGAATCTCGATCAATTCGAAGCTCGCCTCGTGCATCGACGCCTTGAAGCCCTTGTAGCGATCCCAGTCGCAATAGGCCTTCTTCACGACGATGCTGCCCTTCAGCAGCAGGCGCTCCAGCACGGGCTTGATGTCGAATTTCTCGTACTTCGCGTCGCGCACGCCGAGCGCGACGTTCTCGAAGTCGCAGAACACGGCCATGCTGACGTTGTCCAGGGGTAATGCCATGTGTACTCCAACCGGTGGGCCGACGCGTTGTATGACGGTGCGGCGAAAAAAGCATCGCGCACATGATAGCCGGTCGGCGCGTCATTCCCGCATTCGTGTACATGAATGAACGCACGAACGCCAGTCGAGCCGCCGCAGATCGCATGCCCGCGCCGGGATGCCTGCGCGGGAAGGCCCGATGCGGGTATGCCCGATGCCGGTACGCCCCTTAATACGCACCCGCCGGCGGGGCAAATCGACATTACACTTGAGTTATCGGTCGTCCGTCCCTATCTGAACGGATGACGCATCGAGCAAGGAGCGGTTTCATGACGACGAAGGTACTGCTGATTGGCGCGACCGGTCGAACGGGCCAGGCCTGCGCGGATCTGCTGCTCAAGCAGCCGGAGTTCGAGGTCACGGCGCTCGTGCGCCGGCACGGCTATGCGCTGGCGGGCGCACGGGTCGTCGAGGCCGATCTGACGAACGATTTCTCGCACGCATTCCAGGGCATCACGCACGTGATCTATGCGGCCGGCTCGGCCGAATCGGACGGCGCGGCCGAAGAGGAACAGGTCGACCGCGATGCGGTGGCCCGCGCCGCCGAATACACGCTGGCCTACAACGCGCAGAAGCTCGTGGTGATCAGTTCTCTGTCGGCCTACCGGCCCGAACAGGCGCCGGATGCGCTGCGCCACTATTCGCAGATGAAGCGCGAAGGCGACGACGGCGTGGCCGCGTCGGGTGTCGACTACGTGATCCTGCGCCCGGGCCCGCTGACGGACGATCCGGGCGTCGGCAAGATCGCGCTGACCGACGCGTGGCTCGACCCTGCGCCGCCGGTATCGCGCCAGGACGTCGCGTGGGCCGCGATCGAGGCGATCAAGCTCGGCATCTCGCGCAAGATCGTCGGCTTCGTCGGCGGCAGCGTGCCGATCGAGCAGGCATTGCGCGCGTAGCCACCGGTCGCGCGCCGCCGCCCGGCGGCGCGTGCTTCCATGCCCGCGGCCCGCACGACGGGCCGCGTCGTCGCCCCCGGTGCGCGCTTACTGCTTCGGATGCGCGTCGGCCCACGCCTTCACGGCGGCGAGCGTGTTCTCGACGTGCTTGTCGGGCGACAGGCTCGTGTATTCGTACAGAATCTTCCCTTCCGGCGAGATCACGTACGACACGCGATTCGCGCGGTCGAGCGCCGGCAGTTTCGCGTCGTATTCACGGATGATCTTCGCGTCCGGATCGGCCGCGACCGGGAACTTGCTCCGGCACTCGCTCACCGAGAACTTCGTCAGCGTGTCGATATTGTCGGCCGATACGCCGATCACCGTCGCGCCGTAAGCCTTGTAACGGTCGACCGCATCCGCGAACGCATGCGCCTCGATCGTGCAGCCCTTCGTGAACGCGGCCGGGTAGAAATACAGCACGACCGGCCCCTGCTTCAGCGCATCGGCGAGCGAGTACGTGTACGTCTTGCCGCCCAGCGACGCCTGCGTCGTGAAGTCCGGCGCCGCGGCGCCCGGCTTCAGTTCCGCCTGCGCCATCAGCGCATGGCCGGCCACCAGCGCCGCCACGGCGCCCAGCAACAGTTTTCGCTTCATCTGCGTCCTCATTTCTTATAAAGTCAGCCTCAATGTAGGCCACGCCGGCGTTCGACTGCCGAACATCCGGTTTGCAATCCGGACCAGCGGCAGCGCCATCCGCGGCCGGCCCGTTAAAGATTCCGCACAATCTGCCGTTATTCCTTGCGGACAACCGGTTCCAGCCCTTCACGTCAGCGAGAAACATGGAAGCCAACAGGAAACAGACGTCACGCAAGGGCTCCTGGCGCAGTGCCTTGCATACGCTGCGCCGCTTCGCCTGGTCGGGCGGCGCGCTGATGCCCGCGCGCGCCGGCGCGCCGCGCCGCGACGACTCCGTGCGCAACTGGCTGGAACAGACGGTCGGCACGGTGGACTTCCTCGCCCATGTCGACCGCGAGCTGCGCTTTCTGTACGTGTCGGACGCGAGCCTGCGCTTCATCGGCTACCACCGCGACTACCTGCATACGCTGACGCTGCGCGACCTGATCGCCGAACAGGATACCTCGGCGCTCGAAGGCCTGCTTGCGCGCGCGGCGCGCTCCGGCCAGGTCGAGAAGGCGACGATGTGCATCGTCAAGTCGCTCACCTATCCGCTGGACGTCGAGGTCCGCGCGTTCAAGAGCCGCCACCACGGTGTCGACGGTTTCGCGATCGCGGCATTCGACGTGTCGTCGTGGCGCGCGCTCGAGGCGAAACTGACGTACGAAATGCACCATGACCCGATGACGGGGCTCGACAACCTGTCCGCGCTCGTGCCGGCGCTGATGCGCGCGCAGCAGGCCGCCGACGAGGACGGCACCTGCGCGGCGCTGCTGCTGCTCGACCTCGACGACTACCAGCGGATCAACCGCGCGCTCGGCTACGACGCGGGCGACACGCTGCTGCGCGAGACCGCGCAGCGGCTGAAGGCGCTCGTCACGCCGAACGAGCGACTCGCGCGCGTCGCGAGCGACAAGTTCGCGGTCGTGCTCGGCGCATCCGACCGCACGCAGGCGAGCCATGCAGCCGACGCGCTCGCGCGCCGGCTGCAGGCCGCGGTGCGCGAGCCCTACGCGTACCAGGGGCAGACCGTGCACTTGTCCGCGGGCATCGGCATCGCGCTGTATCCGGACGAACGGGCCGCGCCGCATCGCGCGCAGCATCACAGCCCGCTGCTGCGCCGCGCCGACCACGCGCTCGCGCAGGCGAAGGCATCGGGCGGCAACGCGCTCGCGTTCCATGCGCCGGTCGACGATCCGGCCGACGCCGAACGGCTGAAGCTCGAAGCCGACCTGTACGACGGCGTGCGCAACGGCGAGTTCTCGCTCCATTTCCAGCCGATCACGCGCAGCCAGTCGGGCGCGGTGGTCGGCGTCGAGGCGCTGATCCGCTGGCGCCATCCGGTACACGGCCTCGTGCCGCCGGCGACCTTCATTCCGCTCGCCGAATCGATCGGCCTGATCAACTACCTCGGCAACTGGGTGCTCAAGGCCGCGTGCATGCAGCTCGTCGCGTGGGACCGCCAGGGGCTCGCGCTGCAGTACGTGGCCGTCAACGTGTCGCCGCAGCAGTTCCGCGACCCGCGCTTCACGCAGAGCGTGCGTGAGGCGATCGCGCTGACGGGCATCGACCCGCGCCGCATCGTGCTCGAAATCACCGAAAGCCTGCTGATGCACGATCCCGCCCATGCGAAAGTGCTGCTCGAGGAGCTGACCGATCTCGGCATCCGCTTCGCGATCGACGACTTCGGCACCGGCTATTCGAGCCTCGCCTACCTGCAGCGCTTCCCGCTCGCGAAGCTGAAGATCGACCGCAGCTTCGTCGAGAACCTGCTGACGTCGCGCAACGACCGCGCGATCGTGTCGGCGGTGGTCGGACTCGCGCAGACGCTCGATCTCGAACTCGTCGCCGAAGGCGTCGAGACCGAGGCGCAGCGCGAACTGCTGACGGAGATGGGCTGCAATCACATCCAGGGCTGGCTCGTCTGCCAGGCGCTGCCGTCCGAGGAGCTCGCGCGGCGCTTCGAGGCGCAGCAGCTGCACCTGCACGCCGCCGCCTGACGCGCGCGGCGAACCGGACACCGTATGTCAATCACCGAACACATGCCTCGCACGGCCTTGCTGGACAAGCTGTGGGCCCGGATGAGCGAACGGGGCGACTTTCCGCTGCTGTCGGAGTCGCTGCGCGCGACGATGGCAGCGATGAAGAACGACGACCTCGATTTCACCGCGCTCGTGCGCGTCGTGCTGTCGGACTTCGCGCTCACGCAGAAAGTGCTGCGGCTCGCGAACTCCGCGATGTACATGGCATTCGGCGGCAACATCACGACCGTGACCCGCGCGCTGATGGTGCTCGGCATGGACGCCGTCGGCCATCTGGTCGTCGGGCTGAAGCTCGTCGACCATTTCCACCACAGCACGCCGCGGCGCATCGACGCGAAACTCGAATTGAACCGTGCGCTGCTGTCCGGCTGCGTCGCGCGCAAGCTCACCGAGCGCGCCGACCTGCGCGCGGGCGAGGAAGCCGTCGTCTGCACGCTGATGCGCCAGGTCGGCAAGCTGCTCGTCGTCTGCTATCTCGACAGCGAATGGGACAAGATCCGCCGCCGCGCGGCCGAGATGCACGGCGACGAATCGGGCGCCTGCTTCGAGGTGCTCGGCGTCGGCTTCGACGAGATCGGGTTCGAGGCAGCGACGCGCTGGCGGCTGCCCGACATGATCCGGGACGGCATCGCCGACGATCACCACCACGTGAACCGCGCCGACGCGTTCGGCCGCGAACTCGCCGCCGACGAGGACATGATCGAACGCGTGAACTGGCTGCGCGCGGTGAGCCGCTGCTCGACCGACGTCGCGAGTGCGCTCGCGATGCCCGACGGTCCGCAGCGCGATACGCATATCACGGCGCTCGCGCAGCACTATGCGCTGGCGCTCGATACGGAGCCCGACGCGCTTGTCGAGATCGCCGACCGGCTCGCTCACGAGGAAGCCAGCGACACCGTGATGCGCGAGATCGTCGAGCTGCGCGCGAACGCCGATGCGATCGCGCGCGCGCAGGCCGAGCCCGAGGCCTGCCTCGAAGCCGGCCTCGCCGACCTGCGTGCGCTGCCGTCCGAGCACGTGCTGACGCCGGTGCTCGCACTGGCGTCGGAAAGCCTGCTGGCGAGCCTCGCGTTCACGCGCACCGTCACGTTCGTCCGGCACGACGACGGCACGTTTGCCGCGCGCCTGGGCTTCGGTCCCGGCGTCGATGCGGCGCTCTACCGGCTGCGCTTCGACGAGCGCTTCGAGCCGGACGTGTTCCATCTCGCGATCACCAATTCGGTCGGCATCTTCATCGAGCAGGCGCAGGAACCGAAGATGCTCAAGCGCCTGCCCGCGTGGTATCTCGACGTGTTCGACGATACGCGCGCGTTCGTGCTGCTGCCGGTGCGCGTCAATGCGACGACGGTCGCGCTGCTGTACGGCGACTGGGCCGGCGCGCAGCCGGCCCGCAAGATCTCGCAACAGGAAATGAGCATACTCAACGAGCTTGCGCGCGAACTGGGGCGGTTCTTTCCCGCGCAGCACGGCTGACCGCCGGCCGGCCCGCGCCGTTCCCGATCCGCAAAAGCAAACCGGCCGCATCAGCGGCCGGTTTTTTTGCTTCGTGCGTTCGAACGCTACGCTTACTTGAGCGTCACGGGCACGCTGAAGTACTTCTTCGCGAGGTTGTCGATCGTGCCGTCGGCCTTCAGATCCTTCAGTGCCTGATCGAGCGCGGTCTTCAGCGCCGCGTCGTTCTTGCGCAGGCCGAAGCCGACGCCCGAGCCGAGGATTTCGGTGTCGCTGACGGTGCCGCCCGCGAACGCGAAGCCCTGGCCTTGCGGCTTCGTCAGGAAGCCCTTCGAGCCGGCTTCCGAATCCTGGAACGTCGCGTCGAGACGGCCCGACTTCAGGTCGGCATACGCCAGATCCTGCGTCTGGTACGGCACGACTTCAACGCCGGCCGGCGCCCACTTCTTCTTTGCGTAGGCTTCCTGGATCGTGCCTTGCAGCACGCCGACGCGCTTGCCCTTCAGCGACTGCGGGGTCGGCAGCAGACCGCTGCCCTGCTTCGCGATCAGCTGGTTCGGAATCGTGTAGATCGGGTCGGTGAACGCGATCGCGTGCTTGCGCTGGTCCGTGATCGTCATGTCCGAGTTGATCGCGTCGAACTTGCGCGCCTGCAGCGCGGGGATCAGGCCGTCGAAATCGTTCTCGACCCATACGCACTTCGTCTTCAGCTTCGCGCACACCGCGTTGCCGATGTCGATGTCGAAGCCGGTCAGCTTGCCGTCGGGCGTCTTGTATTCGAACGGTGCGTACGAGGCTTCGACGCCGAACCGGATCTCCTTCAGATCCGCGGCAAACGCGCTGCCTGCCGCCACGGCCGATGCCGCCACCACCGCGTGCGCGGCCACTTTACGCCAATCCAACTTCATCAGGTGCTCTCCTCGATACTCGAATGTTCCGGAACTACGGGCGCATGCATCATTGCAGGGTCGGATGACCACGACAATGCGGCTGCCGCGCCGTGATGCGACGCAACAGCCGCAAGGCCGCGATTGTACCAATCCGCGCGGCCCGATATGGCAAAGCGGCCGCCGGTGCGCGATGCTGCGGTGCGCATACGACACCGGCCGGGCCGGCCATCGAACTTGCAAGACGATGTCGCAAATACGCAAGGCGGGCCGTGCGTCGGCGCGACCGTGCGATCGGTCAGACGAGTGCCGCGACCGTCTCGCGCGTCGTGTCGACGACGAGCAGGCCCGCGCGCAGGCCCGGCTTCACGGTCGGGTTCGGGAACACGATCCGTTCCTCGTCGTGCGTCACGGTGTAGCGGTAGTCGCCGTCCTGCGCGAGCACCGTGCCACGTGCGAATGCGGTGAAGTTCGCGACATCGGCCGCGACGAACAGTTCGAGCGCGTCGCTCCGCTTCGTGATCTGGTCGATCACCGTGAACACGCGCGGCAACGGCGAATGGCCGCCTGGCGCCTCGACATCGGTCGACGCCCCCGACACAAGCTTGCGCACCGCGCGGTCGGCCGGCGCGAAGCGCGTCAGGTCGTTCTGGCCGAACGGGCGCACCTTGCCGAGTTCCAGCGTGCACGCGAGCGCGCCGCAGTGCTCGGCCGTGAAGTGCGAATACGTATTGCCCTTCGCGGTATGCAGCAGCACGGCCGCGATGCGCGCATCGCCGAGCCATTCGAACATCGTGCGCGTGGGCGGCGTGCCGGTGTGCGGCAGCAGTGCGAACTGCTCGAACACCGACGCGCGAATCGCCGTGTGCATGTCGATATGCCAGCGCGCGCTGCCCGCCGGTGCGGCCGCGAAGAACGCGGCGGCGGCCGCTTCGAGCTGCACGGCGCGCGGCGCTTCGCGGCTCGCGGGCACCTGCGTGTGACGGCCGCTGAACAGGCGGTTCAGGTCGTCGTCGAGATAGCGCTCGCCCGCGCGCATCGCCGGCACGTTGCCGAGCACGACGAGCAGCCGGCACGCGAGCGGCAGCGCACCCGACGCGAGATCGCGCACGAGCATCGACAGCAGCTCGATCGGCGCCGTCTCGTCGCCATGCACGCCAGCCGACACGAGCACGCTCGGGCGCACCGCGCCGGCGGCCTCGGCCGGTTCGAGCGCGAGCAGCCCGTCGCCGCGCCATTGCCAGCGCACGGCGCCGGCTGCACAGGTGCCGTCCGTGGCGGACGGCGCGCTACCGGCCAGCGTGAACGCGAGGAAGTCGTCGAGCAGCGCGTTGGCCGGCATCCGTGCCTCAGCGCTGGAAGTCATACAGCGAACCGACGCGCAGGATCTGCGTGAGCTCGTCGAGCGCCGAGCGCGATTCGTCGAGCAGCGCCGGATCGGCGAGGTCCGCCGGTGCAAGGCGATCGCGGTAGTGCTTGTCGATCCACGCGTCGAGCGACGCGAACAGCGTGTCGTTGATCCACACGTTCGACGTGACGGCCGCGCGTTCCGCTTCGTTCAGCACGACACGCAGGCGCAGGCACGCGGGGCCGCCGCCGTTCTTCATGCTTTCGCGCAGGTCGAACACGAGCACGTCGTGAATCGGTCCGTTGCCGGCCGCGAGTTCGTCGAGATAAGCCGCGACGTTCGCGTTCTCGCGGCACTCTTGCGGCACGACGAGCACCTGCGAACCGTCCGCGCGCGACAGCAGCTGGCTGTTGAACAGATACGACGTCACCGCGTCGTTCACGCTCACGGCGGCTTCCGGCACCTCGATCACGTTCAGGCGCGCGCCGCGTGCGTCGAGCGCGGCGGTGAGCGTGTCGTAGATCGCCTGCTTGTTGACGAACGCGCGCTCGTGCGTGAACAGCGTGTCGCGGTTGCCGACCGAGATCACGTCGTTGTGGAACACGCCCGCGTCGATCACGTCCGGATCCTGCTGCGCGTAGACCGTCGCCTCTTCGGCGAGACCGTGGCGATGCGCGACCGCGCGGCTCGCCTCGAACGTCTGGCGCGCCGGGAAGCGCTTCGGCTCGGGCCCGCGGCGGTATTCCGCGCGGCCGTACACGAAGAACTCGATACCCGGCTTGCCGTATTCGGCGCAAAAGCGCGTGTGGTTCGCCGCGCCTTCGTCGCCGAGTGCCGGCGTGCCCGTCAGCGCTTCATGCACCGCGAAGTGCGCGGGATCGGCAAACAGCGTCGACAGCGTGCGGCGCGTCGCGTCGTGCTCGATCGCGCGATGCAGCTTGCTGCACAGGTTCGCCGGCGTGAAGTGCACGCGACCGTCGCTCGTGTCGGCCGACGGGCTGACGGTGGCCGCGTTCGCGGTCCACATCGCCGACGCCGAGCTCGCCGCGGCGAGCAGCTCGGGCGCCTGCTTCGCGGCCTTCGCGATCACGTCAGCGTCCTTGCCCGAGAAGCCGAGCTCGCGCAACAGGCGCAGCGACGGCCGCTCCTGCGGCGGCAGCACGCCCTGGGCGAAACCGAGATCCGCGAGCTGCTTCATCTTGCGCAGCCCCTGCTTCGCGGCGGCCTTCGGGTTCGCGGCCGATTTTTCGTTGTTAAGCGACGCCACGTTGCCGAACGACAGCCCGGCGTAGTTGTGGGTCGGGCCGACGAGCCCGTCGAAATTGGCTTCTTTTGCGTTCATCGTCGTTCCCTCGATCAGAAATGCAGGCCCGGCGACAGGCTCGCGGGCAAGGTCAGTTGCGTGCTTTCCACCGACGCCATCGGATACGCGCAATAGTCGGCCGCGTAGTACGCGCTCGGGCGATGGTTGCCCGAGCGGCCGGTGCCGCCGAACGGTGCGGCGGACGATGCACCGTTGGTCGGCCGGTTCCAGTTGACGATCCCCGCGCGGATCGTGCGGCGGAAGTGTTCCCATGCCTTCTCGTCGTCGGCCAGCAGGCCGGCGGACAGGCCGAATGCCGTGTCGTTCGCGCGCTCGATCGCGTCGTCGAACGTCGCGTAGCGGACGATCTGCGCGAGCGGGCCGAAATGTTCTTCGTCAGGCAGGTTCGCGACGTTCGTCACATCGACGATCGCGGCGTTCACGAAGCCGAGGCGCGGATCGCGCTGCGTCATCGCGATGATCGGCTTCGCGCCCTGCTCGATCAGGCGCGACTGCGCGTCGACCAGCTTCGCGGCCGCACGGGCCGAGATCACCGCGCCCATGAACGGCTGCGGATCGGCATCGAACACGTCGGCCGTGATCTTCGACGTGACGTCGGCGAAGCGTGCGAGGAAGCGGTCGCCGAACGCGCCCTGCGGCACGAAGATGCGGCGCGCGCACGTGCAGCGCTGGCCGGCCGACAGGAACGCCGACTGGATCGTGTGATGCACGGCCGCGTCGATATCTTCGACTTCGCCGATCACGAGCGGGTTGTTGCCGCCCATCTCGAGCGCGAGCACGATTTCCGGACGGCCGCCGAACTGCTTGTGCAGCAGCGTTCCGGTGTCCGAGCTGCCCGTGAAGAACAACCCGTCGATCTGCCGATGGTTCGCGAGCGCGATGCCGGTGTCCTTCTCGCCCTGCACAAGGTTCAGCACGCCGTCGGGCAGCCCCGCATCCTTCCACACTTCGACCGTCGCGCGCGCGACGCCCGGTGCGAGTTCCGACGGCTTGAACACCACCGCATTGCCGGCGATCAGCGCGGGCACGATATGGCCGTTCGGCAAGTGGCCGGGGAAGTTGTACGGGCCGAACACCGCGACGACACCGTGCGGGCGGTGGCGCAGGACCGCGACGCCGTCGGCCATGTCCTGGCGCTTCTCGCCGGTGCGTTCCTGGTAGGCCTGGATCGAGATGCCGACCTTCGCGGCCATCGATGCGACTTCGGTGCGGGCTTCCCACAGCGGCTTGCCCGTCTCGCGGCCGATCGCGGTCGCGATCGCTTCCTTGCGTTCGTTGAGCAACGCGGCGAAACGCTTGACGATCGCGCAGCGCGATTCGAAGTCGAGCGCCGACCAGCCGGCGAACGCGCGGCGCGCGCTCGCGACCGCACGGTCGACGTCGGCGGCCGATGCGCTTTCGCCCTGCCACGCGATCTCGTCGGTGCCCGGGTTGCGCGAAGCGAACACGGGGCCCGAGCCTGCGACCCAGGCGCCGTCGATGAAGAGTTCCGTCATGATTCGTTTATCCCTGTTTGACTTTGAGCGGCAGCACGCGAACCGGATCGCCGGCCTTCACGTCGAGCGCGGCGGCATCGTCGGCCGACAGCACGAACGAGCCGTTCGCGACCACGCCCGGCGCGACGCCGACGCGGAAATCGGTGAGCGACGTGTTCGACACGAGCGATTTCGGCGGATGGCCGTCCCGCGCGCCTTCGCCCGCATCCGGCTCGCCGATCGCGACCGGCACGACGACGCTCTCGCGTACCGTGCGCAGGTCATTCACGTGGCATTCGAGCACCGGGCCTGCGTCGAAGATATCGACGTGATTCTGGTAACGCAGCCCTTCCGCCTCGAGCATCTTGCGGGCCGGCAGCGTGTCTCGGTGCGTGAGGCCGACCGCGTCCTGCGCATCCTGCGGCAGCAGATCGACGTACACCGGGTAGCGCGGCATCAGTTCCGCGAGGAACGACTTGCGGCCGTGCGAACTGAGATAGTCGGCCGCATTGAAATCGATCTGGTAGAAGTGCGAACCGACTGCGCGCCAGAACGGCGACGTGCCGTCCTCGTCGAAGTGGCCGCGCAGTTCCGCGCAGATGCGTTCCGGAAAGCGCTCGCGAAACTGCGCGATGAACATGAAGCGCGAGCGCGACAGCAGCCCGCCCACACCACCCGTGCGATAGCGCGGGCTCAGGAACAGCGAGCACACTTCCGCATAGCCGGTCAGGTCGTGCGAGATGTTCAGCGCGGACATCCGCGTCCACAGGCCGAGTTCCTGGCTCGCGTGCACGACCGTGCTCACGCGATAGTTGTAGAACGGCTGTTCGAGGCCGACTTGCGTTTCGATCCCGCACACGCCCGCGATGTCGCCGGTCTTCGATTCTTCCATTACGAAGAAGTAGCCGGCCTCGCCGGCCGCTGCCTCGCCCGCGAGCGTGCGGCGTGTGCGTTCGATGCGCGCGGCGAGCGCGTCGCGGTCGGGCTTGAACGTGGTCAGGCCCGGCCCGGTTTCCTTCGCGAGCGACACGAGCGCGTCGACGTCGCCCGTTTGTACGACCCGAACGACGATCATGCTGCGTCTCCCTTCAAATCTTCATCGTCGCGGCGGTGCAGCGGCACGCAGCGCACGACATCGCCATCCTTCACATCGAGCGCCGCGCGCACGTCGCCGGCGAGCGGTGCATCGCCCGCATCGCCCGGCAGGTCGGCCAGCACGCAGCGGAACGATTCGCCGCTGCCCGTCGACACCATGTATGCGACGTCGCCCTGCTGGTGCGCGGCCTCGCGCACGACACGCTCCGAGCCGTGCTTCACGCACGCGGTGCGGTCGACCTGCGCGGTCAGCACCGGGCCTGCGTCGAAGATGTCGACGAAGCGGTCGGGCTCGAAGCCTTCCTCGAGATGGATGTCGTAGGCGAGCAAGGCCGTTTCGTTCGGCTCGCCGAGCACGCGCTGCGCGGCTTCCGGCAGCAGCGGCACGTAGAGCGGATACGCCGGCATCACTTCCGCGATGAAGGTACGGCTGCGGCCGCCCGACGCGATGTCGACGTCGGTGAAGTTGCGGCCGAAGAACTTGCGCCCCACCGCTTCCCAGAACGGCGATGCGCCGTTGCCGTCACTCACGCCGAGCAGCAGCGTGAACACTTCCGGCGTGAAGCGGCGGCGGTTCGCGGCGATGTACATCATCCGGGCGCGCGAGATCAGGTGCGCGGCCGCGTCACCGCGCAGCGACGGATCGACGTAGAAGCCCGCGAGCCGGCTCTTGCCGGTCAGCTCGTGCGACATCGTGAGCGCGTGGATCTTGCGGTTCACGTGCAACTCGCGCGACGCGTGGATCAGTGCGTCGTTGCGGAACGCGTAGAACGGTTCCGAGTAGCCGGCCGCGGCCACGATGCTCGCCGTGCCGAGCAGCTTGCCCGTCGACGAATCCTCGAGCACGAAGAGGTAGAACTCCTCGCCAGCGAAGTCGACGTCCGCGCGAAACGAATCCTCGGAGAGCGCCACGCGCGCTTCGAGCGCCGCGCGGTCGTGCGGCAGCGAGTGCAGGACCGGCTGCGCGGTGCGCGCCATGTGCGCGAGCGCATCGAGATCCGTGAGTTTGCCGGGGCGAACAAATAGCATCGTCGTTCCTGTCTGCGATGGGGGCGCCGATCAGCGCGCGGTGGCTTCCTGAGCGGCGAGCACCTGTTCGACTGCCTTCTCGAAGCGCTTCATGCCTTCGTCGAGCAGGTCGAACGGGATCACCAGCGACGGGACGAAGCGCAGCACGTTCGGGCCGGCGATCAGCATGATCAGGCCGTTCTCGGCAGCGGCCGTGACGAAGTCCTTCGCGCGGCCGTCGAATGCCGCGGTGAGTTCGGCGCCGACCAGCAAGCCCTTGCCGCGCACGTCCTTGAAGATGCCGAAGCGCGCGTTGATGCGCTCGAGCGCGCCCTTCAGGCGCACGCTGCGTTCGCGCACGCCTTCGAGCAGTGCCGGGTCGCCGATCAGTTCGACGACCTTGTCGGCGATCGCCGATGCGAGCGGGTTGCCGCCGTACGTCGTGCCGTGCACGCCGACCTTGAAGTGCGCGGCGAGTTCGTTCGTCGTCAGCATCGCGCCGATCGGGAAGCCGTTGCCGAGTGCCTTTGCGGTCGTCAGGATGTCCGGCGTGACGCCGGTATCCATGTAAGCGTAGAACTGGCCCGTGCGGCCGACGCCCGTTTGCACTTCGTCGAAAATCAGCAGTGCGTCGTTCGCGTCACAGGCTTCGCGCAGTGCTTTCAGGAAGGCCGGATCGGCCGGGATCACGCCGCCTTCGCCTTGCACGGGCTCGACGATCACGGCGCACGTTTGCGGGCCGATCGCGGCCTTCGCGGCTTCGATGTCGTTGTACGGCAGATGCTTGATGCCACCCGGCACGGGGCCGAAGCCTTCCGAGTATTTCGGTTGGCCGCCGACGCTGACCGTGAAGAACGTGCGGCCGTGGAACGACTGCACGAACGAGATGATTTCCACTTTATCGGCGCCGTGGCGGTCGAACGCAACGCGGCGTGCGAGTTTCAGGGCGGCTTCGTTCGCTTCCGCGCCCGAGTTCGCGAAGAATGCGCGGTCGGCGAAGGTCAGCGATTCGAGGCGCTTTGCGAGGCGCAGCACCGGCTCGTTCGTGTAGCCGTTGCCAATGTGCCAGAGCTTGCGGCTTTGTTCGTCCAGGACTTTCAGCAGTTCCGGGTGGCCGTGGCCGAGGGACGTCACTGCGATGCCGCACGCGAAATCGATGTACTCGCGGCCGGCCGTGTCCCACACGCGGGAGCCCTCTGCGCGATCCGGCACGAACGGGGCGGGAGAAAATACCGGCACCATCACTTCGTCGAATGTCTGGCGGTTCACGGTCGAGGTCGTCATGGTCGTTCCTTTCGGTTTCGTAAGAGGGTTCAACAGGATCAAGTTTAGGTAAGGGTGACGCAAGCGTCTTGCGGATTTGCGACGGGTTCTATCGGAAGGTTTTGGTTTTTGCCCTCGCGGGCGGGTTTGGGGGGGTCTTCGTTGGGTGTCGGTATTTTGAGGCTTTTTGGGTGGTTCGCCGTTGTTTGGTGCGAAGCACCTGTGATCGTGTCGGTCTATTAGTGTCGCCCCTGCGCGGGGCGGCGGTTACTTTTCTTTGTCTTGCCAAAGAAAAGTAACCAAAAGAAAGGCGCCCGGGAAACGCATGACTTCCCGGTGCCGTGGTCGTCAGAGTGGTTCGCATCTAAGTGTCCGCGCCAGTCAGGAACACGGAGTGGTTCGAGCAATGGTTCTGACACCACTCCCTACACAACAGAGCGGTATACCGCCCGCCAGCTCCGCCCTCGCTTCGCTCGGCCGACAGGTACTCCCCCTCCAGTAACGCTTGAGGTCAATCAGTTCCAGCAATCGCGGGCAAGCCCCGGATTCGGCAAATCAAGGCGTGCCTTCATTCACAAGGAAAAGGGGACGCAGCAAGCAGGTTCGCGCGCACGAAATCATGCGGCGCAAGACGTTATCAAGCACCGTCGATGGCAAGCAGTCCGATGGGTGCGAATGATGTGAGTAAAGAGAAAGCCGAGGCAGTTGATGCAATGCAGACAGAAGCACGCGAGCGCATGAACCGCGACGTGAAGCACCTTGCAGCCGAGCGAAGCGAGGATGGAGCTGGCGGGCGGTATACCGCTCTGTTGGGTAGGGAGTGGTGTCAGAACCATTGCTCGAACCACTCCGTGTTCCTGACTGGCGCGGACACTTAGATGCGAACCACTCTGACGACTACGGCACCGGGAAGTCATGCGTTCTCCGAGCGCCTTTCTTTTGGAACCTGTCCGCATTTTCGTGGGCGAGGCGGTTGAACAACAGGTTATCCGCGCGCCTGCATAAACCGCTCGCCGAACAGGATAGCAAACTGGTTCATCGCTGATTTCCAGTCGAAGGCGGACCGCACGGTCTTGGCCAGGACATTGCGCAGCGCCAGCCAGAGCAGCTTGATGGCCGCCTCGTCATTCGGGAAGTGACCGCGGGTCTTGATGATCTTGCGCAACTGCATGTTCAAACTTTCTATGGCGTTCGTGGTGTACACGACCCGTCGAATCTCCGGCGGGAACACATAGAACGGTATGACGTGTTCCCAAGCGCGTTGCCACGATTGCACGACAGTCGGGTACTTCGCACCCCAGGGACCGTCGGCGAAGTCTTGCAGCGCCTGCCTTGCCGCCTCTTCGCTGGCGGCTGCGTAGATCGGACGCAGTGCTGCGGCGAGCGCCTTGCGGTCCTTGTAGCTGGCGTACTCGAGACTGTTGCGGATCAGATGCACGATGCAAGTCTGAACGGTGGTCCGGGGATAGGCGGTGCCGATGGCCTCGGCCAACCCTTTTAGGCCATCGACGACGGCGATCAGGATATCCTGACAGCCGCGAGTCTTGAGCTCGTTGAATACCTTGAGCCAGAACTTGGCGCCCTCGGTCTGCTCGATCCAGAGGCCCAGCACGTCGCGCTGGCCATCGGCCTGAATGCCCAAGGCAAGATACACGGCCTTGTTGCTGACCACGCCGTCGTCACGGATCTTGACCCGTAGTGCATCGAAGAACACCACCGGGTACATCACCTCAAGCGGGCGGCTCTGCCAGGTCAACGCGTCGGCCATGACCTCGTCGGTGACTGAGCTGATGAAGTCGGGCGAGACCTCGGTGCCGTAGCTCTCGGCCAGAAAGGCCTGAATCTCGCGCACACTCATGCCACGTGCGTACATCGCGATAATGCGTTCGTCGAAACCGGTAAAGCGGCGTTCGTGCTTGGGAATCAGGATCGGCTCGAAACTGCCGTCGCGATCGCGGGGGACTTCGACCCGAACCGGGCCGCGATCGGTGATGACTGTCTTGCCGCTGGCGCCGTTGCGCTCGTTGGCTTGGCCGGCCGGCTTGGGCTGGCCAGGTGGGTAGCCCAGATGCAGATTCATCTCGGCGCCCATCGCTCGTTCGATGACCGCCTTGTTGAACGCCAGCATCAAGTCCTGAACCTCGGCTGGCGACATTGGACCCTTGACCAACTGGTCCAGCAGTTCCTTGGGCAGTTCAGGCAGCGGCCCTCGGGCCGCTGCCTGACGCGCTACGGTTTGTCTCTTCTTCATCGGCATATCCATGGCTGCCACACCTCATGATATGCCCCGCCCACAAAATGACGGATAGGTCCTTCTTTTGGTTACTTTTCTTTGGCAAGACAAAGAAAAGTAACCGCCGCCCCGCGCAGGGGCGACACTAATAGACCGACACGATCACAGGTACTTCACGCCAAACAAAGGCGAACCGCAAAAAACAAAATCAATCCTTCCCCCCACGCTCAACCAACGCGCCCCCGCGAGGCTCGCTACCCCCACCAGTCTGCTTCTCGAGCCACGCTCGCCGATCTTCCCGAGGCGTGACCCCAAACCTTTCGCGGTACGCGTTAGAAAAGTGCGCAGCAGAAGAGAACCCACAGGCGAGGCTGACCTGGACGACAGACTTACTGGTCCGCTGCAACTGCGTCCTTGCCTTGAGCAATCGGAGATTGAGGTAATACTTGGAGGGCATCGCCCCGAGATACTGTCGAAAGAGCCGCTCGAGCTGCCGGCGTGAAACGCCAACGAGTTCGGCGATTTCATCCGTCGTCAACGGATCCTCGATATTGGCTTCCATGAGCTGCAACGCATCGTTCAACCGGGGATGCCGCTCGCCCGGCGCGGTCACGAAAGGAATCCGCTGCCGCTCTTCGCCGCTGCGCAACGTCCCGACCCCGAGTGCATCGGCAATCCGCTCCGAGAGGTCCGCCCCGTGCTCCCGGCCAATCATGGCCAGCATGAAATCCACGGTAGCCTGCCCACCGGCACAGGTCGCCCGATCGCGATCGATCTCGAAGATCTGCTGCGTGACGATCGACCGCTCGAACTGCTCGGCGAACTGCTGATACGTCTCCCAGTTCACGCTCACGCGATACCCGGAAAGCTGCCCGGCCATCGCGAGCCACCACACGCCGTGGTGAATGCCGGTCACGACCGGCGTCCGCTGCCCGACCCGCGCGAGACTCGCGAGAAACAGCCGGTAATCGGCAAACTGCTGGAACCGCTCCGTCACGACGATCAGCCAGTCGCACGCGATCGCATCGTTGAACGCCGCATCGGCATGCCACTGCGCACCGCCGGCAAGCGGCACGGGCCGCCCGTCCCACGAACACACCTGCCAGCGATACAACAGCCGCCCGTCGATCTCGTTCGCGAGGTTCAACGCATCGACGATCGGACCCACACCCGACATCGACACGGGCGGCAATGCAACGATCGCCACCTGCGTCGTGCGGGTGGCGCCTGCGGGACGAGACACCGGTACCACGTTTGAAACCTGCCCTGTCGCGTTACTTGAGACTGCCCGACAGGAACTGCTTGAGCCGCTCGCTCTGCGGGCGCACCAGCACCTCCTTCGGATCGCCCTCTTCCTCGGTCCGCCCCTGATGCAGGAACATCACATGATTCGACACGTTGCGCGCGAAACCCATCTCGTGCGTCACGACGATCATCGTGCGGCCTTCCTCGGCGAGCTTCTGCATCACCTTCAGCACTTCGCCGACGAGTTCGGGGTCGAGCGCCGACGTCGGCTCGTCGAACAGCATCACGTCCGGATGCATCGCAAGCGCTCGCGCAATCGCCACGCGCTGCTGCTGGCCGCCAGACAGATGCGACGGATACTGCTTCTCGACGCGCGGCGGCAGGCCGACCTTCTCCAGGTACTCGCGCGCACGCTCCTCGGCTTCCTTCTTCGAAATGCCAAGCACATGCACGGGGGCTTCCATCACATTCTCGAGCACGTTCATGTGCGCCCAGAGGTTGAAGTGCTGGAACACCATCGCGAGCTTGGTGCGAATGCGCTGCAGTTGCTTGTGATCGGCGACTTCGAGCGCGCCGGCACGGTCGGCCTTCGTACGCACGGCCTCGCCGTCGACGACGATCTGCCCCGCATTCGGCCGCTCGAGGAAATTGATGCAGCGCAGGAACGTGCTCTTGCCCGAGCCGCTCGCACCGATGATGCTGATGACGTCACCGGCCTTCGCGTTCAGCGACACGCCCTTGAGCACCTCGTTGTCGCCATAGCGCTTGTGGATGTCGAGCGCCGCAAGCTTGGTGGCACCGTTCGTTTGAGTGATCTCGGCCAACTGGCTCTCCTCGATGTGAATCAATGACGGGCGGCCGCGAGATACGCGAGCCAGTGGCGCTCCGCGCGGCGAAACGCCGCGACGAGTGCGAAAGATACCGCAAGATAGATCAGCGCGGCGATTCCGAACGACTGGAACGCCATATAGGTCGCGGAATTCGCGTCACGCGCAACCTTGAGAATGTCCGGCACGGTCGCCGTGAACGCCACGGTCGTCGCGTGCAGCATCAGGATCACCTCGTTGCTGTACAGCGGCAACGCACGGCGCAGCGCCGACGGCAGGATCACGCGGCGGTACATCGTGAACGGCGACATCCCGTACGCGCGCGCCGCCTCGACCTCGCCGTGCGGAATCGCACGGATCGCACCGGCGAAGATCTCGGTGGTGTACGCGCAGGTGTTCAGCGCGAACGCGAGAATCGCGCAGTTGAAGCCGCTGCGGAAGAACGCGTCGAGCAACGAGTGCGACCGTACGAATTCGAGGCTGTACATGCCCGTGTACATCAGCAGCAACTGCACGTAGAGCGGCGTGCCGCGGAACACGTACGTGTAGAAGCGTACCGGCATCGACACCCACTTCTTCTTCGACACGCGTGCGACCGCGAGCGGCACCGCGCACACGAAGCCGAGCGAGATCGACGCCACGAGCAGCCACAACGTCACCGCGAGGCCGGAGATGCGCTGGCCGTCCCAGAAAAGGAACGCCTTGCCGAATTCCTGGAGGATCTCGATCATAGTTCTGCGTGCCGCACGCCCGTGGAATAACGCTTCTCGAGCTGGATCAGCACGAGGTTGGAAATGGTCGTGATCGCGAGGTAAATCAGCGCCGCGACGAGGATGAAGAAGAACATGTTGAACGTGCTCTTGCCGGCGTCCTGCGCGGCCTTCACGACGTCCGCGAGGCCGATGATCGACACCAGCGCGGTCGCCTTCACGAGCACCTGCCAGTTGTTGCCGATGCCCGGCAGCGCGAAGCGCATCATCTGAGGAAACATGATCCGCACGAACACCCGCGCACCGCTCATCCCGTAAGCCGCGCCGGCCTCGAGCTGGCCGCGCGGGACCGACAGGAACGCGCCGCGGAAGGTCTCGGTGAAGTACGCGCCGTAGATGAAGCCGAGCGTCAACACGCCGGCCACGAACGGGTCGATGTCGATCTGGTCCCAGCCGACGAGGTCGGTGAACTGGTTCAGCCAGATCTGGATGCTGTAGAACAGCAGCAGCATCAGCACAAGATCGGGCACCGAGCGGATCAGCGTCGTATAACCGGTCGCGATCGCTCGCAATACCCGGTTGGGCGACAGCTTCGCCACCGCGCCGATCAGCCCCAGCGCCACCGCAGTGGCGAGCGACAGCACCGACAGCTCGATGGTCTGCACGGTGCCGGCCCAGAGGACAGGACCAAAGCCGTAAAGGAACACGCGCGTCTCCAGAGTTGGAATGAATGCCGACGCGTCTGCCTGTCCCGCGCCGGGCTGACGCGGATAGTCGCAAGCGAAATTGATTGCCTCAAATCACCTTGCGTACGATTGCTGCATCGCAGCAACCTGCCCCACCATTTGCGACCGGGTCCTACGCCGCTGTTTCAAAAGGAAAAAAGCCGCTTCCTGACAGTCGGATGACACGCAGGGAAGCGGACTTTTTGCAATTTTCCGGTCGCTTTTTCGATATAGCGCCGAAGGCGGTCGGCCGCGCCTACCGTCCCTTCAGGATGTCGGAGCGCGAAGTCGTATAGACAAGGCCGTCCGGGCCGAAATGGACGTTGAAGAACGCGTCGGTGTTGACGCCGTCCTCGAGCCAGCGCCAACTCCAGACCGTCTCGGGCTTCAGCGGATACTGCGCGATGTCGCCGGGCTTGCCGAGCAGGCGCCGCACCTCGTCCTCGTTCATCCCCGGGCGCACCTTCGCGAAATTCTCGGCGGTCAGCACCTGCGTCGCGCCCGCGTAGCGCCCGTTCGCATCGAGATCGACGAACCAGGTCTGGTTGCCCATCGGGCCGCGCGGATATTCGTAGCGCTTCGAGCCGTCGGTGAACTCGCGCACGATCTCGGGCTTGCCCATCGTGCCGCGCACGTCGGCCTCGGTCGATTCGCCGACCTTCAGCCCCTTCAACAGCAGCGGCGCGGGCTTGATCGCGTTGAAGAAGTCCCTGATACGTTGCACGTCGAGGTCGCCTTGCTTGTCGTCGCAGCCGGTCAGCGCCAGCGCGGCGGCCAGCATCGTCACGGGAAGCAGCCGGAATCGGAAAATCATCGGAAGAAATGCGCGTGAAGAAAACACGCGGCAAGGATACCCGTGCGACGCCAAAAGCGCGAGACGGGCGCGCGGCCCGTCTCGTGTTCAATGCGTCGTTTCGGTTTCGGCCTCGGACACGCGGGTCGCCGGTTGCGGCGCGCGCGGCACGGTCGGCGGCACGCCGATGCGGCGGCGCGTCCGCACGAGCTCGGCAAGCTGCCACGAGCCGAGCGCCAGGCAGCCGAACAGCACCTCGCGGCCGCGCTTGACCACCGCGAGCGACAGCGCCGTCTCGCGGTCGACACCGAACATCTGCGCGAGCAGCACGACGGTCGCCTCCTGCACGCCGAGCCCGCCCGGCACCATGAACGCCGCATGCCGCACGGCCTGCGTCATCGCCTCGATCGCGATCGCGCCGCCGATCGACACCGGATGGCCGAGCAGCGCGAGCGCCCAGTAGATCTCGAGCGCGCCCAGCACGTAACCAGCCAGCTGCCAGAAGAATGCGCTGAACAGCAGGCCCGTGCGCGACATCAAAGAGTCGATGTCGGCGTCGAGCCGCTTGCCGTCGACGCCCTGCAACAGCCGGTGCGAATCGCCGAGCAGGCGGCCCGCGAAACGCTCGATCGCATGGAAGACGCCGCCGCGGCGCATCAGCACGACGCCGAGCACCGGCAACGGCAGCGTCAGCAACAGCGCGAGGCCGATCGTACCGCCGCCCATGTTGTCCGTCGTCGCGAGCAGCAGCACGAGGCCGAGCGCCGCGAATGCATACTGGACGACGATCGTCACGAGCACCTCGACGATCACCGACGCGGTGACGCGGCTCGCGTCGGGCACCTGCCAGCGCGCCAGCCGGATGCCGACGATCTCACCGCCGATCCCGACCACGGGCAGCAGCCGGTTCACGGCCTCGCGCACGGTCGCGATCCACCAGAGGAACGGCAGCGACGAGCGCTTGTCGAGCAGCAGGTGCCACGCATACGCATCGAGCAGCAGCGGCAGCCCATGGAACGGCACGAGCCACAGCAGCGCGTAGCCGGCGCGCGCGAGCATCTGCGACACGTCGCCGACGCCTTCGTGCAGACCCAGCGCGAGCAGGATGCCGATGCCGATCGGCCAGCCAAGCCATTTGACCCACTTGCTCATGACGGCTGCGCTCCCGGTGCGCGCGGTGCTCGAGCGCCCCGCCGCGCCGCAGGCTGGCCGAACACGTCGGCAAAGCCGCCGGTCGCGACACCCGCGGCCTTCAACGCGGCCGCGACGCGCGGCGACAGCAGCGCATCGAGTTCGTCGACCGGGCGGTACGCGGCCATCGTCGGCGTGATCGGGCCGTCGCCGGCTTCGGCCGGATGGCAGTAGATCTCGCCGACACCCGGCGGCAGCTTGGCCAGCGCATCGAGCAGCACGGCCTCGTCCATCGCTCCCGTATGCTCGATCCCGACCACGTAGTCGTTGTGCGCGAGCCCCGCGCGGTCGAGCCGCGCGCGCACGAGCGCGATCCACGGCTTGAGCAGCGCGGGCGCGCTCGTCTCGTACGGCAGCCGCACCGCGCGCAGCCCGTAGTCGCGGCCGATCTCGATGATCATCGACAGCACGGTCGGATGCAGATGGAAATGCTTGTGCGCGTTCACGTGGTCGAGCGGCAGGCCGCTCGCCGCGAACGCGTCGAACTGCGCACGGATCTCGCGGCGCAGTTGCGCACGAACGTGCGGCAGGAAGAAGAAGCGACAGCCGTCCTTCGCCATCGCATCGCCGAACCGCCCGTCGCGGCCGACGAGCGCGGGAATCTCATGCGCGGGCAGCGTGGCCGGCCCGTCCGCGAGCACCAGATGCAGACCGACCGCGAGCGACGGCAACCGCCGCGCGCGTTCGATCGCATCTTGCGCGGCGCTCGCGCCGACCATCAGGCTGGCGGCGTTCAGCACGCCGTCGCGGTGCGCGCGCTCGACCGCCGCGTTGACGCGCGGGTGCAGCCCGAAGTCGTCCGCGGTGAAGATCAGCGCCCGCGCCGCCCGCTGCGTCGCCACGAATCAGGCCTCGTGTGCACGCAGGAAGCGGAAGAACTCGACACCTTCGCGCAGGCGGCGCTTCATCATGTCCCAGCTCGTCAGCATCTCGCGCACGATTTCCCAGATCTTCGACGGACGGAAGTAGAACTGGCGATAGAACTGCTCGAGGTGGTGATAGATCTCGTCGCGCGACAGGTGCGCGTAGCCGATCGCCGCGAGCTGCACGCCTTCCTTGCTCACCAGGTTGATGGTCTTGTTCTCTTCCATCCAGCCGTTTTCCACGGCCTGCTTGTAGAGCGTCGTGCCCGGATACGGCGCGGCGAGCGAGACCTGGATCGTGTGCGGATTGATTTCCTTCGCGTACTCGATCGTCTTCTTGATGGTCTCCTGCGTCTCGCCCGGCAGGCCGAGAATGAAGGTACCGTGGATCTTGATGCCGAGCTTCTTGCAGTCCGCGCTGAAGCGGCGCGCGAAATCGGTGCGCACGCCCTTCTTGATGTTCACGAGGATCTGGTCGTCGCCGGATTCGAAGCCGACCAGCAGCAGGCGCAGGCCGTTTTCCTTCATGATCTTGAGCGACTTGTACGGCACGTTGGCCTTCGCGTTGCACGACCACGTGATGCCGAGCTTGCCCAGACCGATGGCGATGGCTTCGGCGCGCGGCAGGTCGTCGGTGAAGGTGTCGTCGTCGAACATCAGTTCCTTCACTTCCGGCATGTTGTCGCGAATCCACTTCGCTTCCGCGAGCACGTTCTCGACCGAGCGCGTGCGGTAGCGATGGCCGCTGACCGTCTGCGGCCACAGGCAGAACGTGCAGCGCGACTTGCAGCCGCGGCCCGTGTAGATCGACACGTACGGGTAGTTCAGGTAGCCGATGAAATAGTTGTCGATCTTCAGGTCGCGCTTGTAGACGGGCGCGACGAACGGCAGTTCGTCCATGTTCTCGAGGATCGGACGCGCTTCGTTGTGCTCGATCGAGCCGTCCTTCGCGCGCCAGCTCAAGCCCTTGATCTCGGGGAACGGCTTGCCTTCGGCGATTTCCTTGCAGGTGTAGTCGAATTCCTCGCGGCACACGAAGTCGATTGCCTCACTCGCCGTGAGCGAGTTGTGCGGATCGACCATCACCTTCGCGCCCACCATGCCGACCAGCATCGACGGCTTCATCTTCTTCAGATCCTGCGCGAACATCGCGTCGGTCGGGAACGACGGCGTGCTCGTGTGGATGATCACGAGGTCGTAGTCGTTGGCGATCTTCAGCGTTTCGTCGACCGACAGGCCATCGGCCGGCGCATCGAGGACGCGGCTGCCCGGCACGAGCGCGGCCGGCTGCGCGAGCCACGTCGGATACCAGAAGGAACGGATTTCGCGCTTAGCCTGATAGCGCGAGCCGGCTCCGCCGTCGAAGCCGTCATACGAAGGGGCCTGCAAGAACAGCGTTTTCATGAATGCTCCGGTAGCCTGCATAGTTCGATTCGTTACAACGATTCAGTCAAAAAACCGCGGGCCGCCGTGCCGGCGCCCGCCTCTCTGTCATGTCGCGCCGCGCGGCTTCGCCGTGCAGCGCGTCTCGGCCCTCGGGCCGGGTTCGATCGACGGCCCTAGCGGCCGTCCACTGCTTCCACTGCGGCGGTCGCGCGTTCACCGCCGACGACCGTCATCCTTGCGCCGCGCCATACGACGTGCGTGCCGAACGCTGCCGCGAGCCACTCGAGCGCCAGCAGCGTGTCGCGCACCGCGACGAGCGGCAGGTCGCGCCAGAACGCGCGCCAGCCATCTTCGCCGCGCGCGTGCAGCACCAGCCGCCCGAATGCACCGACCACGGCCGCCCCGCCCGCCAGCGTGCCGGCGAAGGTGCCGTCGAGACGCAGCGCGAGCGCCGCGCCGATCGCGAGCCACGGCACCGTAAACGTAATGAACAGAAACGCGAAGCCGGCCGGATTCAGCGAACGGATCGTGCGCAGCCAGCGCGTCTCGCGGTGCCACAGCGGCCCGAACGACGGCTCGATCACGTCGGTCGCGACCTCGACCTCAGACAGCACGGTGCGCCGCCCGAGGCGGCGCGGCAATTCGGCCAGCCAGAAATCGTCGGCCAGCTCGTCCTTCAGTGCGTAAAAGCCGCCGATCCGGTCGAGCGTGTCACGCGTCAGCGCAAGCGTCGCACCGAAGCCGAAGCGGCTCGAGCGGCCGAGGTGCGTGATCCGCACCGACGGCGCGAACCATGCGTCGACGAATTGCGCACCGATCCGCGTCCAGAACCCGCCGACGCTGCGCGCATGATACAGGCACGTGACGACACCGACCGACACGTCGGCGAGCGGCGCCGTCACGCGCTCCAGATAGTCGGGCTGCACCGCGATATCGCTGTCCGCGATCACGATGCGGCCGTATTTCGCGCGCGCGGCGAGATTGATCAGGTTGCTGACCTTCAGGTTCTTGCCGTGCACGCGCGCGTCGATCACCAGCGTGATGTCGCACTCGGGATAGTCGGCGCGCAGCCGCTCGACGACGGCGATCGCCGGATCGGCCGACGACGCGACGCCGAACAGCACCTCGTAGCGCGGATGGCGCTGCTCGCAGAACGTCGCGAGGTTTTCGTACAGGTGCGGCTCCGCGCCGCACAGCGGCTTGAGCACGCTGACCGGCTCGAAACCGTCGCGCGCGGCAGTGCGCGGCGTACGCGGCCGCGGTGCGAACGCGGCGACGAGCGCATAGCCGGCCGCGGCCAGCGTGAACACGATCAGGAGCCAGTCGAGCAGCGTTGCGGTTGGCGTCATGCGCAACGCCTCCCGGCGACCTGAACGCCATGGAGAACGCTTGAGCGTGATTGAACGTGATGCGGTATTCCGACTACGACGAACGCGGGCACGACCCGACTCCTTGTTCCAGCAGCGTCTGTAATGGGGGAAAGCACGACCCGTTATTCGGGTACGGCCATGCCCGGCTTCGCGTGGCTTCGCTCCGCGCAATGCCCGGACGGGATGCGGGAAGACTCGAATGGCTACCATCGGCACAACATGGGCAGGCGCCGGATTTTATCAGTCTGCGGCACCCCGCGCTCGGCACTACGCGAAACGGACTGGTGCAATTCCGGCAAAGCTGAGTCGTCGACGAACCTTATCGCCACAGCCACGTTCACATTAGCGTAAGCACTTTGCAGGCGTATTGCAGTCTTGAAAATCAAACGTTTCGTGCAAATTTGTATGTCGATGCGGATTCACGCCCAATCGCCGTAAAGATTGGTAATTAATCAGCGATTGGTTTGATTTTTGCAACAATCGAGGTATTCGACCCTGCACCCCTGTAAGGCGCATGGGTATCGGGGCGTCGCCAGCACGTTCCGGAACCCTTTGGCAAAATCCTTGGCATTTGTTGCGTAAGCGCATCACCGCGCTCCCCTATTCGAAGGCCACCCGATGACACCGTTTTCCGTACTCGATCTCGCCCCCATTCCGGCCGGCGCCGACGCCTCGCAAGCGTTCCGTAACACCGTCGATCTCGCGCAGCACGCGGAACGCTGGGGCTACCAGCGCTACTGGCTGGCCGAGCATCACAACATGCCGGGTATCGCGAGTGCGGCCACCGCCGTCGTGATCGGTCATGTCGCGGGCGCGACGCGGACGATCCGCGTGGGCTCGGGCGGCATCATGCTGCCGAACCACGCGCCGCTCGTGATCGCCGAGCAATTCGGCACGCTGGCCTCGCTGTATCCGGGGCGCATCGACCTTGGCCTCGGCCGTGCGCCCGGCACCGACCAGACCACGTCGCGCGCGCTGCGCCGCGACCTGATCGGCAGCGCCGACTCGTTTCCGGACGACGTCGCCGAGCTGCAGCGCTACTTCGCGGAGCCGGTGCCCGGCCAGCGCGTACGCGCGGTGCCCGGCGCCGGGCTCGACGTGCCGGTGTGGCTGCTGGGTTCGAGTTTGTTCAGTGCCCAGCTCGCCGCGATGCTCGGGCTGCCGTTCGCCTTCGCGTCGCACTTCGCGCCGGACTACCTGATGCGCGCGCTCGAGATCTATCGCGCACAGTACCGGCCGTCGGCTGCGTGGCCGAAGCCGCACGCGATGGTCGGCGTCAACGTGTTCGTCGCCGATACCGACGACGAGGCACGGCGCCTGTTTACGTCGCTGCAGCAGCAGTTCATCAACCTGCGGCGCGGCACGCCGGGCAAGCTGCCGCCGCCCGTCGACGTGCTCGAGGCGAACGAGCTCGAGCTCGCGACCGTCGCGCATTCGCTGTCGTTCGCGGCGGTCGGCTCGCGCGACACGGTGCGCGACAAGCTGCGCGACCGCATCGCGCAAACCGGCGCCGACGAGTTGATCGTCACCGCGCAGATCTACGATCACGCCGCGCGGCTGCGCTCGTTCGAACTGACCGCGCAGATTCGCGACGAGCTCGCGAGCGAGGCGCGCTGACGGCACAGCCGCGCGCCGTCGGCGGCGTGCCTCGCGTTACTGCGGGTGCACGGCGTCCAGCCCGTCGAGCAGCGCCTTGTGGAACGCGTCCGGATCCTGGATCTGCGGCGCGTGCCCGAGCGCCGGAAATTCGACGAGCTGTGCGCCGGGGATCGCCGCCTGCGTGCGCTTCGCGAGTTCCGGATAGCGGCCGAGCTTCGCGTGCACGTCGGGCGGCGCAACGTCCTTGCCGATCGCGGTCGTGTCCTTGTCGCCGATCATCAGCAGCGTCGGCACGCGGATCGCGCCGAGTTCGTAGACCACCGGCTGCGTGAGGATCATGTCGTAGATCAGTGCGGAGTTCCACGCGACCGCATCACGCCCGGCGCCGCGATACATGCCGGCCAGCATCTGCACCCAGCGCTCGTACGACGGCAACCACTTGCCCGCGTAATACGTCGCCTGCTCGTAGCGGCGAATGCCGTCGGCCGTCGTCTTCTGCTCGCGCGCATACCAGTAGTCGACCGACAGCGGCGGCACGCCGAGCGCCTTCCAGTCCTCGAGGCCGATCGGGTTCACGAGCACGAGCTGGTCGGTCGCCTTCGGATACATCAGCGCATAGCGGATCGCGAGCATCCCGCCGGTCGAATGGCCGACGATCGTCGCCGACTTCACGCCGACCGATTCGAGCAGCGCGTGGGTGTTGCGCGCGAGTTGCTGGAACGTGTATATAGCGCTCGGGCTTCGACGATTTGCAGAAGCCGATCTGGTCCGGTGCGATCACGCGGTAGCCGGCGCGGCTCAGCACGCCGATCGTATCCTCCCAGGTGGCCGCACAGAAGTTCTTCCCGTGCAGCAGCACGACGGTACGGCCGTTGGGATGCGCGGGCTGCACGTCGAGAAACGCCATCTCGAGCGTTTCGCGCTGCGACACGAACGTGTACAGGTGCACGGGCGCCGGATAGGTGAACCCTTCCAGGCGCGGGCCGTACACGGGCCCGTCGTTGCCGGCGGGCATCGCGGCGACGGCGGCCACGGCAGGCATGGCGCACACGGCGGCGGCCGCACCGAGCACGGCAGCGCGCGCAACGGACAACAACATCTTGCAAATCGAAAGCATGGCGATCACGGTGATTGGAGACGCACGCGGGCAAGCCGGGCCGCCTCGCGCCCCGCGATTCTACGCGGTCGCGCTGACGACGGCGCGCAACACTCCGGTGCGGCGCGACTTCCGCGCGTGCGACGAACTCGGGTATCGTGTGACGTGACCCTGAAACGCGTGCAGGCGATTCCCATGAAAAACGTCCTCAGCATTCAGTCGCACGTCATCTACGGCCATGCCGGCAACAGTGCGGCCGTGTTCCCGATGCAGCGCCTGGGCGTCAACGTCTGGCCGCTCAACACCGTCCAGCTGTCGAATCACATGCAGTACGGCCATTGGGCCGGCAGCGCGATCGATGCCGCGAAGATGGAACAGCTCGTCGACGGGATCGCCGCGATCGGCGCACTCAAGCGCTGCGACGCCGTGCTGTCCGGCTTCCTCGGTTCGCCGCCGCAGGCACGCGCGGCCGTCGAGATCGTCCGCTCGGTGAAGGCGATGAATCCCGACGCATGGTACTTCTGCGATCCCGCGATGGGCCAGACGGGTGGCATCCGGCCCGAGCCCGGCGTCGAGGAATTCATCGTGCAGGAAATGCCGGCGCTCGCGGACGGCATGTCGCCAAACCATACCGAACTGCAGAAGCTCGCCGGGCGGCGCATCGAGACCGTCGCCGAAGCCGTCGACGCGTGCCGCGCGCTGATCCGTCGCGGCCCGCAGATCATCCTCGTCAAGCACCTGCACGACCGCAACAGTCCGGCCGACCGCTTCAACATGCTCGCCGTCACCGAAACCGAAGCGTGGATCGGCCAGCGCCCGCTGTACGCATTTCCGCGCCATCCGGTCGGCGTCGGCGACCTGACCAGTGCGATCTTCGTCGCCTGCCGGCTGCGCGGCGACTCCGTGCGCGCCGCGTTCGAGCACACGCTCGCGGCCGTGCATGCGGTCGTGAAGGCCACCTACGATGCGCGTCGCTACGAACTCGAACTCGTCGCCGCGCAGGACGAGATCGCCCGCCCGAGCGAATGGTTCGGCGCGTGGGTGACCGACGCCTGACGCACCGGTACCGCTGTCCGCTTCACCGGCGTGCCGCACGCGCCGCTTTCTCGCCTCCCCTGCTGCTCCACGACCGCAGCCGCCCTGCGCCCAGATGCTGCTTTGCTGCTGCTTCGCCGCACATGCAAACGTTTCCGGACTTCACATGAATGACACCGATTCCTCGCTATGCTCGCGGCGGCACGAACCGGCGCAGCCGCATCCTGCGCCCGGAGCGCGCCCTTCCCGTAGGTCCCGCCAATCGGCTCCCCCCTTTACCGCACGATAACGACCATGACCCGATCGAACCGTCGTGACTTCCTGCGCGTCGCCGCCGGCACTGCCGGCGCTGCCGCGCTGAACCTGTTTCCGCCCGTGATCCGCGATGCGCTCGCGATTCCCGCGAACCGCCGCACCGGCACCATCCGCGATATCGAACACATCGTGATCCTGATGCAGGAGAACCGTTCGTTCGACCACTACTTCGGCACGATGCGCGGTGTCCGCGGCTTTGGTGACCCGCGCCCGCTGCGCCTCGCGAACGGCAAGTCGGTGTTCCACCAGCCGGTCGGCCCGGCCGAACTGCTGCCGTTCCATCCTGGCGCCGACAAGCTCGGCCTGCAGTTCCTGCAGGACCTGCCGCACGGCTGGCAGGACATGCACGCTGCGTGGAACAAGGGCCGCTACGACCAGTGGGTGCCGAACAAGGGCACCACGACGATGGCGTACCTGAAACGCGACGACATCCCGTTTCACTACCAGCTCGCCGATGCGTTCACGATCTGCGACGCCTACCACTGCGCGATCCCGAGCTCGACCGACCCGAACCGCTACTACATGTGGACGGGCTACGTCGGCAACGACGGCACCGGCGGCGGCCCGGTGCTCGGCAACGAGGAAAAGGGCTACGGCTGGACGACCTATCCGGAAGTGCTCGAACAGGCCGGCGTGTCGTGGAAGATCTACCAGGACGTCGGCACGGGGCTCGACGCGAACGGCTCGTGGGGCTGGACGCAGAACCCGTACATCGGCAACTACGGCGACAACTCGCTGCTCTACTTCAACCAGTACCGCACCGCGCTGCCCGGCACGCCGCTGTACGACAAGGCGCGCACCGGCACCAACATCAGCGCCGGCGGCACGCTGTTCGACGTGCTGCAGCAGGACGTGAAGAACGGCACGTTGCCGCAGGTGTCGTGGATCTGCGCGCCGGAAGCGTATTCCGAGCACCCGAACTGGCCCGCGAACTACGGCGCGTGGTACATCGAGCAGGTGCTGAAGGCGCTCGTGTCGAATCCGGAAGTGTGGAGCAAGACCGCGCTGTTCATCACGTACGACGAAAACGACGGCTTCTTCGACCACGTGCAGCCGCCGTTCGCGCCGCAGTCGCGCGACAACGGGCTGTCGACGGTCGCGACGACCAACGAGGTGTTCGCCGGCGACGCGTCGCACATGGCCGGCCCGTACGGGCTCGGGCCGCGCGTGCCGATGCTCGTCGTGTCGCCGTGGACCAAGGGCGGCTGGGTCTGCTCGCAGACCTTCGATCACACGTCGCTGCTGCAATTCATCGAGGCACGATTCGGCGCGCAATACCCGGTCACGGCCGCCAACGTGTCGCCGTGGCGCCGGACGGTGTGCGGCGACCTGACCGCCGCGTTCGACTTCGCGACGTCCGATGCCGCCTGGCCGACGCTGCCCGACACGAGCAGCTACGCGCCGCCCGACCGCCTGCGTCACCCCGACTACATCCCGGTGCCGCCGGCGCTGCAGAAGCTGCCGAAGCAGGAGGCCGGGCTGCGTCCGGCGCGCGCGCTGCCGTACGAGCTGTTCGTGCACGGCCGCGTCGAATCGGTCAACGGCCTGTTCCGGCTGACCTTCGCGAACACGGGCCGCGCGGGCGCCGCGTTCCAGGTGCAGGCGCGCAACCGCCTCGACGGCCCGTGGGCATACACGGTCGAAGCCGGCAAGCGGATCGCCGACACGTGGAGCGCGGCAGCATCGCTCGGCCTGTACGACCTCGACGTGTATGGCCCGAACGGCTTCTACTGCCATTTCCGCGGCCCGTTCGCGACCGGCATCGGCAGCGCGAACGTGAACCCCGAGGTGGTCTACGGCTATGACGTCGCGAACGGCAACATCACGCTGCGCCTGATGAACCGCGGCCACAAGGCCGTGCGGCTCAAGGTCACGAACGCGTACGGCCACGGCCGCTCGCGCACGTTCGATCTCGCGCCGGGCGCGCACGTCGACGACTACTGGGACCTGCGCGGCAGCCACGGCTGGTACGACCTGACCGTCAGCGACGGCCGGCTGCTCGGGTTCCTGCGCCGCTTCGCGGGCCACGTCGAAACGGGCCGCCCGAGCACCAGCGATCCGCTGATCCGCACGCACGCGTCGCACGACGACACCGAAGCCGCATCGGACGCGCTGTCCGACTGACGGTATCGCCTGCGCGGCGCGGGCCCGACGGGCCGCGCCGCGCTTTTTTTCTCGCTCCGCCTTCCCTCCTCTTCGCCCGTTCAGTCAGCGACGGGAAACTCCTGATACCGGCCAGCTGCGCCAGCGCGGAAGCTATGCGCAAATCCGCACCGAATGCGCGGCAAATTGCCAAGACCCGGGCATATCGGCGACCTATATATCGAGGCGATCGGGGCTCTTCGCAAAGAGCCTGACGGGAGATTGTTCCGAGGATAACGATGCCGACCTCCCCGCCCGATTCCGAGAAGCGGTCGAACCGCCCGCCCGTCGCACGCGCCCGGCCCGCCCGGACGCGCGCGGTACCCACTCGCAGGTGTCGAACAAGAGGAACAACATGAAATTCCGTCATTCCCTGCTGTCGGTGTCGATTGCATCCGCGCTTGCCCTCCTCTCGCAACAGGCCGCTCAAGCTGCCGACGCAACCGATGTGAAGGTCGGCTTCGCCGCGCCGCTCACGGGCGTGAACGCCGGATACGGCAAGGATCTGCAGAACGGCGTGCAACTCGCGCTCGACGATGCGGCCGCGCAGAAGGTGCAGATCGCCGGCAAGCCCGCGCACTTCAATCTCGTCGTGCAGGACGACCAGGCCGACCCTCGCATCGGCGTGCAGGCCGCGCAGGCGCTGGTCGACCAGAACGTGTCGGTCGTGGTCGGTCACTTCAACTCGGGGACGACGATTCCGGCTTCGGTCGTCTACGACAAGTCCGGCATCCCGGTGATCGACCCGGCGGCGACCAACCCGACGCTCACCTCACGCGGGCTCGCGAACATGTTCATGGTGATCGCGACCGACGGCCAGAACGCCGGCAACGCGGGCAAGTACGCGGTCGACGTGACGAAGGCGAAGCGCATCGCGATCATCGACGACCGCACCGCGTTCGGCCAGGGCGAGGCCGACGAGTTCGAGAAGGCCGTGAAGGCCGCCGGCGGGAACATCATCGGCCGCGAGTTCACCAGCAACCAGGCGGTCGACTTCCGCGCGCAAATCACGAGCCTGAAGGGCAAGAATCCCGATCTGATCTTTTTCGGCGGGCTCGACTCGCTCGCCGCGAACTTCATCAAGCAGATGCGCCAGCTCGGGCTGAACGCGCAGTTCGTCGGCGGCGGCGGGGTGAAGGACAACGAGTTCATCAAGATCGCGGGCCCGGCCGCCGAAGGCGCGATGGCCTGGGAGTACGGCCGGCCGCTCGACGAGCTGCCGCAGGGGAAGGATTTCGAACAGCGCTTCAAGAAGCGCTTCGGCGTCGACGTGCTGTCGTATGCGCAGTTCGGCTATGACGCGGCGTGGGCCGCGATCAAGGCGATGCAGGCGGCCGGCTCGACCGACCCGAAGGTCTATCGCCCGGCGCTGAAGAAGATCGACTTCGAAGGCGTCACCGGCCGCATCTCGTTCGCAAACGACGGTTCGCTGAAGAGCGGGATGTCGACGCTGTACCAGGTGAAGAGTGGCGCGTGGAAGACGATCACGACGAAGGGAGGCTGATCGGCTGGCTCGGCGGCCGGCGGCGGGTGCGCCGCCCGGCCGTGCAGATCGATGCAGTCACATCGATCTTGTATGACGACTGATGTTGGGGCGTTTCGACACGCCCCCGCGGTCAGCTGGCCTCGGCTTCGGCCGCTTCGTGCGCGCGACGCAGCCGCTCGCGGCTGTTCGTGAGGTGCGTGCGCATCGCGGCGCGCGCGGCTTCCGGGTCGTGGCGCGCGATCGCTTCGTAGATATCCTCGTGCTCGTGGTTCAGCCGGCCGACGTAGCGCTCGAGGTCGTCGCCGGCGAAGCGTGCCGAATTCACGCGCGTGCGCGGGATGATCGACGTGCCGAGCTGCGTCATGATGTCGACGAAATAGCGGTTGCCGGTCGATTGTGCGATCTGCAGGTGGAACTGGAAGTCGAGCTGCGCGGTGTCGCGCCCGCCGCCCGCCCCCGTCGCGATCGCGTCGAGCGCCCGTCGCAGCGCGGCGAGGTCGGTATCGTTGGCGCGCTGCGCGGCCAGGCTCGCGCACTCGCTCTCGAGGCTGATGCGAAGCTCCAGCACCGCGAGCACGTCGCGCAGCGTCGTGATCGTCGCGGGATCGATGCCGAGCGTCTGCCGGCGCGACGGCTCCAGCACGAAGCTGCCGATACCGTGGCGCGTCTCGACGAGGCCGCTCGCCTGCATCCGCGAGATCGCCTCGCGCACGACCGTGCGGCTTACGCCCTGCGCCGCCATGACTTCGGTTTCGGTCGGCAGCTTGTCGCCGGGACGCAGCGTGCCGTTTTCGATCTGCGCGGTCAGCGCGTCGACGACATCTTGTGCGAGGCTGCGTGCGCGACGGCGCGGCGCTGCGGGAAGCGTAGGCACGGACATGAGGCCGGTTCCTTTTTGAATGATCGTAATGTGAGCCGAGGGTTTACGCGGGGTTTGAGCGAAAGCCGATGATTCATTATACTGCGTCACAAGTCATCCGACGACTGATGATCGGTGCACGGATCTCCTGTTGACTCAAATCGGCATTTCAGCGCCGCCTGGTCCCATGCTTGACGATCAGCCAGCGTTCGCGTTCTGCGCTCTGCCGGTCTCGTTGTCGCTCCCGCCCTGTTCCGGGTTGCTGTCGACATGCGGGCCTTGCGCGCCGCGCACGTCGGTTGTCGAATGATCGCACCTCCCGCCGCGCGCGGCAAAGCTTTTGCCGCACGGCATTGCCCACTCTTTTGCCATCGCCGCCCATGAACGCCGTCACCGCCTCGCCTTCCCACGACACGCCGCGCATCGTCGACCTGCAAGCGATTCCCGTCGCCGGCCACGACAGCATGCTGCTCAACCTGAGCGGCGCGCACGGTCCGTTCTTCACCCGCAACCTCGTGATCCTGAAGGACAGCGCGGGCCGAACCGGCGTCGGTGAAGTGCCGGGCGGCGAAAGCATCCGCCGCACGCTCGACGATGCGCGCGCACTCGTCGTCGGCCAGCCGGTCGGCAATTACCACGCGGTGCTCAACGACGTGCGGCGCACCTTCGCCGATCGCGATTCAAGCGGCCGCGGGCTGCAGACCTTCGACCTGCGCACGACGATCCATGCGGTCACCGCACTCGAAGCCGCGCTGCTCGACCTGCTCGGCCAGCATCTCGGCGTGCCGGTCGCCGCCCTGCTCGGCGAAGGCCAGCAGCGCGAGCGCGTCGAAATGCTCGGCTACCTGTTCTATATCGGCGACCGCACGAAAACCGCACTCGCCTATCGCGACGGCAGCGGCGCGACCGACGACTGGACGCGCGTGCGCGACGAAGCCGCACTGACGCCCGAGGCCGTCGTGCGGCTCGCCGAGGCCGCGCATGCACGCTACGGCTTCAACGACTTCAAGCTGAAGGGCGGCGTGTTCGAAGGCGCACGCGAGATCGAGGCCGTGACGGCGCTCGCCGAACGCTTCCCCGACGCGCGCGTGACGCTCGACCCGAACGGCGCATGGTCGCTCGACGAAGCCGTGCGGCTGTGCCGCGATCAGCATCACGTGCTCGCGTATGCGGAGGATCCGTGCGGCGCGGAGAACGGTTACTCGGGCCGCGAGGTGATGGCCGAATTCCGCCGTGCGACGGGGCTGCCGACGGCGACCAACATGATTGCGACCGACTGGCGGCAGATGGGCCACGCGGTGCAGCTGCAGGCCGTCGACATCCCGCTCGCCGACCCGCACTTCTGGACCATGCAGGGCTCGGTACGCGTCGCGCAGATGTGCCGCGACTGGGGTCTGACGTGGGGTTCGCATTCGAACAACCACTTCGACGTGTCGCTCGCGATGTTCACGCATGTCGCGGCCGCCGCGCCCGGTCAGGTCACGGCGATCGACACGCACTGGATCTGGCAGGACGGCGAACGGCTGACGCGCGAGCCGCTGAAGATCGAGAACGGACTGGTGGAAGTGCCGAAGCGGCCGGGTCTCGGCGTCGACATCGACATGGATGCCGTCGCGGTCGCGCACGAGCTGTACAAGCAGCACGGCCTTGGCGCCCGCGACGATGCAGCGGCCATGCAGTATCTGATTCCGGGGTGGACGTTCAACAACAAACGGCCCTGCCTCGTGCGCTGAGCAAGGGATGAACCGGGCGGCTGGGTCGCCCGGTCGAGCCGGAATCGGGGGAAGCGACGCGGCCCGCACCCGGCTTACGGGTATCTCGCGGAAGATGCTGCGCGGGTCGAACGGGATGCGGACCGGGTGGTGATGGCGGGCCTGGCCGGCCGCATCTACGCGGCCGCACGTGCCCTGCCATACCTAGCTGGCCGCCCCTACCCGGCCATACCTAGTACCTACCCGGCCAGCCCAATCCCCCGCGCCATCCCCGACGCGGCGAACACGATGACGATCACCAGCAGGGCCTGCCAATGGCCGATCCGCACATAAGTGCGCGCCCGGCCGAGATCGGGCATCTGCTGTCGCCGCGCGGCCGCACGCCAGCGGATCAACCCCAGCATCGGCACGACCTCGAGCAGCAGGATCAGCACGAGCGCGGTCATCTTCAGGTGAAAGAGCGGCGCGTGCAGGTAGTACGCGCCGCCCTTCTCGAAACCGCCGAACGCGCGCGTGAGGCCCGTGACGATCAGCACGAGCGCCGATAGCCCCCACGCGGCATCCGCCTTGAATACGCCGGGCAGGTCGGCCGCCTGCGCGGACGCGATGAGCCGGCGCAATGCGCGGTTACGCCCCGCGATCGCGGCAAACGCGACGCCGAATGCACTCAGGTGAATGGCGGCCAGCAACCAGCGGACGATCATCGTGCCTCCTTGTCGCCCGCGCCCGGTGCGCGGGCCTGTCAGACGATCTGCTTGAGTGCCGCGTCGAGCGCGAGCACCGCGACGCGGTCGCCCTCGGTCGCGAGCGGCGCACGCATCACGATCTGCCGGTTATGGCCGACAGCCGCCGGCGAATCCCACAGCAGTTCGACCTTCGGCCGATTGAACAGGCTGCCGCGACGCGGCGGTACGACGGCCGGCTGCGCGTCCGCCGCGCCCTGCCCGTTCGGCGCGGCAGCCTTGCGGCCCGGCCAGCGCACCGACAGCTCACGTGCGTCGTACTGGCCGACCTTGCGGCTTTCCATCCAGACGATCGCGGTGCGCGTCAGCACGTCGAGTGAAATCGCATACCGGCCGACCGCGAAGCGGCGGGCAGCCACGTTGGTGCGCCACAGCGGGCGCGGACGGCAGATCCAGACGATTGCCGCGTAGAGCGCCGGCGCGGCGACGAGCCAGCCGTTGGTCGCTGTCACCGCATGCAGCGCGTGGCGCCAGCCGGCTACCCACGCGTACATGCCGATCGACCAGACCGCGAACAGGAAACCGATCAGCGCGAAGACGCGCAGCGCCTGACGCAGCCACTGCGGCAGCGGATGGAACGGCCGCTCGGCGCGCGCGACGGCGCCCGGCAGCGCGAGCAGCAGGAAGATCAGCACTAGGTAGACGAACGCCCACGGCGACGACACCATCGCGGACAGCGACGAGCGATAGCCCATCTGGGACATCGAGAACAGCCAGCGCGCGAGCAGCACGAGACCGATCGCACGCAACGCGAAGATCACACCGGCGCCGGGGGCCGGCGCTGCGCGCGTGGTTTTCGTTCTCGCCAAGACTGCTCTCCTCTGGGTATGTGTACAGGGCCGGATTTCACGGCACGGCCATTATAGGGACATTACCGTCTGGACAGACGGCCGGATGGCGTGCCGGGCCGCTTCGGGGGCCGTTCACGGCGCCGGGCGCGGCGAGAATACAACACATCCGCACCGCGGATGTGACAACGCCCCGCCGGAAAACCCGGACGGGGCGTCGATGAAGGCCGCACGCCGCAGCGCGGCAGCGGCCCGCGATCAGCTTGCGTTGACTTCGCGGAGCACCGTGCGGCGCTTCTGGCGCAGCAGTTCCTCGTAGCCCTTCACGTAGTTCTGCGCCATCACCTTCGACGAGAAACGTGCTTCGAACGCGGCGCGAACCTTCTCGCGCGGCAGCGTATCGAGGCGCTTGAGCGCCGCGACGGCCGACAGTTCGTCTTCGACGACGAAGCCCGACACGCCATTGTCGATCACTTCGGGCACCGAGCCGCGCTTGAACGCGATCACCGGCGTGCCGCATGCCATCGCCTCGATCATCACCAGGCCGAAGGGCTCCGGCCAGTCGATCGGGAACAGCAGCGCATGTGCGTTGCCGAGGAATTCGGCCTTTTCCGACTCGCTGATTTCGCCGATGTACTCGACGTGCGGCAGCGCGAACAGCGGCTTGATCTTCTCTTCGTAGTACGCGCGATCAGCCTTGTCGAGCTTCGCGGCGATCTTGATCGGCAGGCCGGCCTGTTCGGCGATGCGGATCGCCGTATCGACGCGCTTCTCCGGCGAGATGCGGCCGAGGAACGCCAGGTAGCTCGGCTTCACGTTCGGGATCGGCGTCAGCAGGTTTTCCGGCAGGCCGTGGTACACGGTCGACAGCCAGTTCGCCTGCGGCAGCGGGATGCGCTGGTTGTCGGAGATCGACACGACCGGCACGTCGCTGAATGCATTGAAGATCGGCTGCAGTTCCGGCAGGTCGAGACGGCCGTGCATCGTCGTCAGATGCGGGACCGGCTGGCGCGAAAACAGCGAGAACGGGTAGTAGTCGATGTGGCAGTGCAGGACATCGAACTCTTCCGCGCGGCGGCGCACCTGCTCGAGGAGCAGCATGTGCGGCGCCATCACGTCGCGGATCGTCGGGTCGAGGCGCAGCGCCTGCGGCCAGCACGCTTCGAGCTTCGCGGAAGTTTGCGAATCGCCGCTCGCGAAGAGCGTGACGTCATGCCCCATCTCGACAAGTGCTTCGGTGAGGTAGGACACCACTCGCTCGGTACCACCGTACAGTTTCGGGGGCACCGCTTCGTGCAACGGAGCGATTTGGGCGATTCGCATGCGTAACTCCTAAAAAATCGGCTAAAAACCAGGTATGGGTCGGCAACCTGCCGGCGGTCCGGGCTGGATGCATTTCGTCCGAAGATCGGACGAATCAGCCTGCCGGGGGCGTCGAACCCGCGCTGCTCAAGGAGCGTCGGCGACGCGACAGGCATAGAACGTTTGAAACGAAGACCCGTTGACAGGGGTTCGTAAAAAACCTGGAATCGAACCCGGAGCCGATTATCTAGGGTTAATCCCGATACGGCGCACAACATTTCAAACACTTTACTTTGTTACAAAGGCGCAACACTTTGCAACCCGCGGACTTGGGTGTCCGTTCTAGAGTGGAAGGCCCTTTTGGCGATCCTGGTCACCCGTGGCTGCCGGCAGCGTGATTCCGGCACATGAGGCAGACGGGATGCCGGATTTTATCTCAAAATCGATCGCGAGCCGTGGTCAAGGCAAGATTCGCGCAGCGCGACGCACGGCCTTGTTTACAATGCCGGATTATTCAGTCCGGGCGAACGCCGGCATGCGATCCAGCCGCAACGCTCAATCACCGAATCACCGCACGCATATTTTGGAATCTCTCACCCCCGCCCAGCGCAACGCCCACAACGCGGAGCTGTCGAGCTACGCGCACCGGCCGATCGCGTTCCTGTTCCGCTACATCCGTCTCCACCCCGTCGCGCACCTCATCGTGTTCTGCAGCGTGCTGGCCGCCGTCGGCTGCGCGCTCGGCTCGCAATATGCGATCAAGCACCTGATCGACGTACTCGCGACCGGGCGCCATCACCCGGGCCCGCTGTGGAGCGCGTTCGCGCTGCTCGTCGGGCTGATCGCGGCCGACAACCTGCTGTGGCGCGTCGGCGGCTGGGTCGCCGCGCACACGTTCGTCGCGGTGACCGGCGACCTGCGGCGCGACCTGTTCCAGTACCTGATCGGCCATTCGCCGACGTATTACTCGGAGAAGCAGCCGGGCACGCTCGCGAGCCGCATCACGGCCACGTCGAACGCGGTCTACACGTCCGAGAACACGATGGCGTGGAACGTGCTGCCGCCGTGCATCGCGGTGATGGGCGCGATCCTGATGATCATCGTCGTCAATCCGCTGATGGCCGCCGGCCTGCTCGGCTGTTCGGCCGTGCTGTCCGTCATCCTGTTCAAGCTCGCCGGGCGTGGCTCGGCCCGTCATCATGCGTTCGCGGCGAAGGCTGCGGCGGTCGACGGCGAGCTCGTCGACGTGATCGGCAACATGGGCCTCGTGCGCGCGTTCGGGATGACGGTGCGCGAACAGAAGCGCTTCGGCGCGACGGTCAAGGCCGAGATGGACGCGCGCCAGCAAAGCCTGCTCTATCTTGAAAAGCTGCGCCTGCTGCACGCGGTGATCACCGCGATGCTGTCAGCCGGCCTGCTCGGCTGGGCGCTGTGGCTGTGGGATCAGGGCCGCGCGACGTCGGGCGACATCGTGCTCGTCAGTTCGCTCGGGCTTCACGATCCTGCACGGCACGCGCGACCTCGCGGTCGCGCTCGTCGACGTCACGCAGCACGTCGCACGGTTGTCCGAAGCCGTGAAGACGCTGCTCGAGCCGCACGGGATGCCGGACCGCTCCGACGCGCAGCCGCTGTCGGCCACGGGCGGCCGCGTCGACTTCGAGCGCGTGACGTTCGCGTATCCGCGCGCGATCCTCGACCACTTCGACCTCCATATCGAACCGGGCCAGCGCGTCGGCCTGATCGGCAAGTCGGGCGCCGGCAAGTCGACCGTGCTAGCGCTGCTCCAGCGCTTCTACGATACGCAGGACGGCGTCGTGAAGGTCGACGGCCAGGACGTGAAGACGATCACGCAGGACAGCCTGCGCCATGCGATCGCGCTCGTGCCGCAGGACATCTCGCTGCTGCACCGGACGATCTACGACAACATCGCGTACGGCCGCCCCGAAGCGACCCGCGACGAAGTGCTCGCCGCCGCGCGCGACGCGCGCTGCGCGGAGTTCATCGAGGCGATGCCGGAAGGCTATGACACGATCGTCGGCGATCGCGGCGTCAAGCTGTCGGGCGGTCAGCGCCAGCGCATCGCGATTGCACGCGCGATCCTGAAGGATGCGCCGATCCTGCTGCTCGACGAAGCGACGTCGGCGCTCGACAGCGCGTCCGAGGAAGCGATCCAGAGCGCGCTCGACCGCCTGATGGTCGGCCGCACGGTGATCGCGATCGCTCACCGCCTGTCGACGCTGCGCAACTTCGACCGGATCATCGTGATGAGCAGCGGCAAGGTGATCGACGACGGCCCGCCCGAGGTGCTGCGCAACCGCCCCGGCCTGTACCGCGATCTCCTCGCGAAACAGCACGGCCGCCATCATGCGGACGGCAACACGCCGACCGGCGAGCGCGTGGCCTGACGCGCCCGCGCGCAGCCGACAAAAAAGCCGCGGTGCATCACGCACCGCGGCTTTTTTATTGCACCGGCAGCAGCCGGTCAAGCGTGCTGCAGATCGCGCAGGAAGTTGTCACGCCATACCGACACGTTGTTCTCGCGCAGCTGCGCGATCATGTCCGTGTAGCGCGCGCGCCGCTCGGCGAGCGGCATCGTCAGCGCCTGCGACAGCGCATCGGCCATCCCGTCGATGTCGATCGGATTGACGATCAGCGCGCCCGTCAGCTCGCGCGCGGCGCCCGCGAAACGCGACAGCACGAGCACGCCCGGATCGTCCGGATTCTGCGCGGACACATACTCCTTCGCGACGAGGTTCATCCCGTCGCGCAGCGGCGTCACGAAGCCCACGCGCGCGAGCCGGTACAACGCGGCCAGCACCTGGCGATCGTACTGGCGGTGAATGTAGAGAATCGGCGCCCAGTCGAGCTCCGCGTAGCGCCCGTTGATGCGCCCCGACTCCGCTTCGAGCTGCAGCCGGATGTCCTGGTACGCGCGCAGGTCCGCGCGCGTCGACGGTGCGATCTGCAGGAACGACACGCGGTTGCGGATCGACGCCTGGTGCTCGAGCAGCTTCTCGAAGGCACGGAAGCGCTCGACGAGCCCCTTCGAATAGTCGAGCCGATCGACGCTCATGATCAGCTGCCGCCCGCGCAGCGACGTCGCGAGCGTGCGCACGGCCTTGCCGTGCTCGCCCGCCTGCGCGAGCGACGCAATCTCGTCCGGATACACGCCGATCGGATAGGCGGCTGCGTGCAGCGTCTGGCCGAACGCGCGCACGCGCACCGTGTTGTGCCCGTTGCGCTCGACTTCGCCGCCCGCCTCGAACTCGACGTAGTCGCAGAATGCGCGCAAGTCGGATTCGGTCTGGAAGCCGAGCAGATCGAACGCGCACAGCGACTCGACGAGCTCGCGGTGCGGCGGTACGTTGACGAGCACCTGCGCGGCCGGAAACGGGATATGCAGGAAGAAGCCGATCCGGTTCTTCACGCCGGCATCACGCAGCGCACGCGCGAACGGGATCAGGTGATAGTCGTGCACCCAGATCACGTCGTCGTCCTGCAGCAGCGGCACGAGCTGCTGCGCGAGCCACACGTTGACGCGACGGTAACCGTCGAATTCGTGGCGGTCGTACTGGATCAGGTCCGCGCGGTAATGGAACGCGGGCCACAGCGTCGCGTTCGAGAAACCACGGTAGTACTGGTCGTAATCGCGACGCGACAGCCCGACGGTCGCGAACGTCACGGGCCCGCGCTCCTCGATGCGGATCTGCGGCTGCGGCGCGCCGGACGCGACGACCTCGCCGCTCCAGCCGAACCACATGCCGCCCGTCTCCTTCAGCGCGTCGTAGACGCCGATCGCCAGGCCGCCCGCAGCCGGTTCGCCTTCCGAAATCGGCGCGACGCGGTTTGAAACGATGATGAGCCGGCTCATGCGTGCGGCTGCCCCGCGCCAAGCCAGCACGCGATCTGCTCATGCAGCGCGTCGACCGAATCGAGCCGCATGCGGGCCGACGTCTCGCCCGCGCCGACCTTGATCGACAGGCCGCCGCGCGCGTTGACCACCGAAAAGCCCTTCTCGTCGGTCAGGTCGTCGCCCGCGAACAGCGGCACGCGGCCGGCGAACGGCGGTTCGTCGAGGAACGCGGCCAGTGCGCGCCCCTTGTCGACGCCCTTCGGCTTGATCTCGAACACCATCTTGCCGGGCTGCAGCACATACGCGTCGGCATAGTCGGCCACGAGACGCTCGGCCGCTTCGCGCGCGACCGCCTCGCGCTCGGGCGCATTGCGAAAGTGCAGCGCGACGGCCGCGCCCTTGATTTCGAGCAGCATGCCCGGATAACGGTCGACGACACCCGCCAGCTCGCGTTCGATGCGCAGCAGGCGTTCGTCGTTGAAGCCGATGCGCTGCGTGTCGCCGTTCGCATCGCGGCGCTCCGCACCGTGCAAGCCGGCGATCGGCAGGCCCGGCATCTTCAGGAACGTGTCGAGATTGTCGATACCGCGCCCCGACACGATCGCGACAGCACCGTGCGAGCGGCGGCGCAGCTCGTCGAGCAGCGTCAGCAGCGACGGCGGAACATGAATGCTGTCGGGAGTCGGCGCGAGTTCGACGAGCGTGCCGTCGAAGTCGAAGAAGAACGCGGTATCGGTCAGGGACAGGGAAGCCGGAACGGATTGCATCGATTCGATAGTCTGAGGGGCGGCCGGCAAACGCAGGCCGCCGCTGCGCGAATGGAATTGTGCGCATCTTACCGCGCCTGCGCACCGAGATGGGCGAAACCGGTGCATCGCCAGCCTCGCGCCGCCGATTGCGTCAACTGCGACATATTGCCCCGCTCGCCCGCCCCGTACGGGTTTCGAAAGGACGCGGGCGCGCGAATTGCGCTACAGTCGCAACCGCCTGCCGCGCGACGCATGGCATCGCGCCGGCCGGGTACTTTTCCGACCGTTCGAGCCCCAGGATGTCGCTTGCCCGTCCCGCGCCGTACCGGCGCATCTCCCGCTTCATCCGCACGGCCGCGGCCCTCGCCGCCGCCGTGGCGCTCACCGCGTGCACGCACGACGAGCCGCGCTGGAACCTGACCAACGTTACCGGCCACCTGCCCGACCTGTCGTTCACGCTGACGGGCGGCGACGGCCGCCCCGTTGACGCCGATGCGTTCCACGGCCGTATCGCGCTCGTCTACTTCGGCTATACGCACTGCCCCGATGTCTGCCCCGAAACAATGGCACGGCTGATGGAAGTGCTCGGCAAGCTCGGACCGCAAGCCAATGACGTGCGCATCCTGTTCGTGTCGGTCGATCCCGCGCGCGACACGCCGCAGTTGATGCAGTCGTACGTCGCCGCGTTCGACGCCGCGCACGCGCGCGGCCTGACCGGCACCGACGGCCAGATCGAATCGCTCGCGAAACGCTACCGCGTCGCGTACCAGATGGAAAAACGCGATCCGTCCGGCGGCTACGAAGTCACGCACAGCTCGGCCGTCTACATCTTCGACGCAACCGGCCGCGCACGCCTGCTCGCGACCGATCGCGATTCGCCCGACGCCATCGCCGCCGATGTGCGCCGGATCATCGACACCGCCTCCACGACCTGAATTCCGACATGAACACGAAGACGACCCTCAAGACGTTCGCCCTCCTCGCCACGCTGTGCGCCGGCGCCCAAGCGTATGCCGCCGGCGCGATCACCGCCCAGGGCGCGTGGGTGCGCTGGCTGCCGAACAAGCTGCCCGCGGGCGGCTACGTGACGCTCGTGAACACCGGCGACAAGCCGGTCGATCTCGTCGACGTCGACAGCCCCGACTACGGGATGGCGATGCTGCACCAGACCGTATCGAACGGCTCGACGCAGAAGATGGAAATGGTCGACAAGCTGACGATCCCCGCACGCGGCAAGGTCGACATCGCGCCAGGCGGCTATCACTTCATGCTCGAGGAGCCGAAGCACGCGATCAAGCCGGGCGACACCGTGCACCTGCGCCTGAAATTCTCCGACGGCGAAACGGTCGATGCGCCGTTTGCCGTGAAGTCGCCGGCCCAGACGAAGTGATCCGCGCGCGATGAACCTCCTGTACTGGCTCGATCCGTGGGAACCGTCGCCGACGGTCGTCATCGCGGTGCTGACGGCTGCCATCCTGTTCGCGCGTGGCGTGAAGAAGGCGAAGGTGACGCCGCTGCGGCAGTTCTCGTTCTGGTTCGGGCTGACGGCGCTCTATATCGCGCTGCATACGCGGCTCGATTATTTCTTCGAGCACGAGTTCTTCATGCACCGCGCGCAGCACCTCGTGCTGCACCACCTCGGGCCGTTCTTCATCGCGCTGTCCTACCCGGGCGCGGCGATTCGCGCGGGCATCCCGTTCAGCTGGCGGCAGCGCTTCGTGCGCCCCGCGCTCGCGTGGGCGCCCGTGCGCGCGACGCTCGACGTGGTGTTCCATCCGGTCGTCGCGGTCGTGCTGTTCGTCGGGCTGATCTATTTCTGGCTGCTGTCGCCGATCCACTTCATCGCGATGCTCGACTGGCGTCTCTATCGCGTGATGAACTGGAGCATGGTGATCGACGGGCTGCTGTTCTGGTGGCTCGTCGTCGATCCGCGGCCGGCGCCACCTGCGCGGCTGTCGCCGGGCCGCCGGATCCTGATCGTCGTCGCGGCGATCCCGCCGCAGATCGCGCTCGGCGCGCTGATCTTCTTCACGCCGCACGAGCTGTATCCGATCTACTCGATCTGCGGCCGTGCATTCACGTGGCTGAGCCCGCTGCGCGATCAGCAGATCGGCGGGCTGCTGCTGTGGATTCCGGGCTCGATGATGAGCGTGATCGGCGCGCTGATCGCGCTGCGGCACTGGCTGCGGTTGTCCGCGCGCGGTCGCCTGATCGGCGAACGCGCGGTGCAGCACACGGACAAGCCGCCGGTGCCGCACGCCGCGCACTGACCGCGGCGCAGCGCGGCGCGCATCACGCGCGCGCGCTGCTCATCCACACGTGCGGAATGCCGTCCTCGTCATGCACGTCCGAACTCGGCGTAAAGCCGAATGCGCCATAGAAACGCTGCAAGTGAGCCTGCGCATGCAGGCTCACCGGCGTATCCGGCCACTGCGCGCGGATATGCTCGAGCGCGCGCGACAGCAGCCCGTTGCCGAGGCCCGCGCCACGGAACGCGGCGGTCGTCAGCACGCGGCCGATCCGCACGTCGGTGTTCTGCGCATCGGGCAGCAACACACGCAGATAGCCGGCCAGGCGGCCGGCCGGATCGAACGCGGCCAGGTGCCACGCGGTCTGGTCCGCGTCGTCGATATCGCGATACACGCAGTTCTGCTCAACGACGAACACGGCGCTGCGCGCCTCGAGGATCGAATAGACTTCGCGCGCCGTCAGCGCGTCGAAGGATTTCCAGCGCCAGTCGAGATCGGCGGCGCTCTGAGATGCGGCGGATGCGTTCATGTGCGGTCCTGATTCGGGCGCGCCGGCCGGCGCGCGGCAACCGTCGATTATGCCTCGAAGCGCACACCGCGCGCGACCGCCTGCTCGCGCACGAAAAAAAGGCCCCGCATCGCGCGGGGCCTGTTCGTCATGCCGTCATGACTGCCATGACCGTCATGCCGGCATCTGGCCGAAGCGGCCGCCGTTGAAGTCCTCGATCGCGGTACGAATCTCCGCTTGCGAGTTCATCACGAACGGACCGTAGCCGACGACCGGCTCGTCGATCGGCTCGCCGCTCAGGATCAGCAGCTTCGCGTCGCCGTTCGCTTCGATCTCGACGTCGCTGCCGTCACGACCGAGTTGCACGAACTGCGCTTCGCGAGCGACCGTCTCGCCGTTCACCTGCACGGTACCGCTCAGCACCACCACCGCGAGCGTGCGCCCTTCGGCAACCGGGAACCGCGCATGGCCGCCTGCCACGAGCCGCACGTCCCACACGTCAATCGGCGTGTGCGTGCGGGCCGGGCCGCGGTGCCCGTCGAGTTCACCTGCGATGATCCGCGCACGCCCTGCACCGTCCGGCAGCTCGACCACGGGAATGTCCGCGTTCAGCAGCGTCTGGTAGCCGGGCGCGCCCATCTTGTCGGCGGCGGGCAGGTTCACCCACAGCTGCACCATTTCGAACGGGCCGCCGTGCTTCGTGAACCCTTCCGAGTGGAATTCCTCATGCAGGATCCCGCTCGCGGCCGTCATCCACTGCACGTCACCCGGGCCGATCACGCCGCCCGCGCCGGTCGAGTCGCGATGTGCGACCTCGCCGTCATAGACGATTGTCACCGTCTCGAACCCGCGGTGCGGATGCTGACCGACACCGCGCGGCGCCGAGACCGAGCCCGGCTCGAACGAGGTCGGACCGGCGTAGTCGAGCAGCAGGAACGGGCTCAGGTGCGTGCCGTGAGACTGGTAGCTGAACATCGAACGCACCGGGAAACCGTCACCGACCCAATGGCCGCGCGGCGCACTGTACACACCCTGGATCTTCTTCATTGCCTTCTCCAAATTGCGGCGAAACACGTGTTTCGCATCCATGAGTAGCAATATAGTGGTGGAACGATCGATCCGGTAGACTGCCGAAATCGCACTCAGCGTTCTATTTCATGAACGATAAAGCACGGGATCTGAACGATCTCTACTACTTCGCGCAGGTCGTCGAACACGGCGGCTTCGCGCCGGCCGGGCGTGCGCTGGACATGCCGAAATCGAAGCTGAGCCGTCGCATCGCGCTGCTCGAGGCACGGCTCGGCATGCGGCTGATCCAGCGTTCGACGCGCCGTTTCACGGTCACCGACGTCGGCCAGACGTACTACGCGCATTGCCGTGCGATGCTCGTCGAGGCCGATGCGGCCGACGAGGCGATCGCGCTGCTGCACGAGGAGCCGCGCGGCATCGTGCGCGTCAGTTGCCCGATCGTGCTGCTCGATTCACTGGCCGGTACGATGATTGCCGCGTTCATGGCCGCGTGCCCGCGTGTCGAGATTCATCTGGAAGCGACCAACCGGCGTGTCGACGTCGTCGGCGAAGGGATCGACGTCGCGATCCGCGTGCGCCCGCCGCCGCTCGAAGACAGCGATCTCGCGCTGCGCGTGCTGGCCGAGCGCGGCCAGTGCCTCGTCGCGAGCCCCGCGCTGCTGCGCGAGCACGGGGCGCCGGCCGTTCCCGCCGATCTCGCGCGCCTGCCGAGCCTCGATCACGGCGTGCCGCAATCCACGCACGTGTGGCGGCTGCGCGGGCCCGACGGCGCACACGCGGAGATCCATCACCAGCCGCGCTTCGTGACGGGCGGCATGCTCGCGCTGCGCGCGGCGGCCGTCGCGGGTGTCGGCGTCGTGCAGTTGCCGACGATGATGGTGCGCGACGAAGTCGCGCGCGGCGAACTGGCCACGGTGCTGCCGGACTGGGCGCCACGACGCGAGATCGTGCACGCGGTGTTCGCGTCGCGCCGGGGGCTGCTGCCCGCGGTGCGCGCGCTGCTCGACTTCCTGGCGGAGCGGTTTGCCGAACTCGAACCCGACTGAGCGCTGCAGACCGCGCGCGCGTACCGTAGACTGCGGTACGCGCCACGCGCATTTTCACAACCCTGATCGCTTTCCCGCCATGTTCACGCTGTCCAACGACCCCAACGCCTCCAAGGCCGATCAATACGCGACGCTCGTCGAGCAGGCACGCGCGCTCGTCGAGTCCGAACGCGACCTGACGGCAAACGCCGCGAATTTCTCCGCGCTCGTCTATCACTCGCTCGATCGTCTCAACTGGGCCGGCTTCTACTTCTTCGACGGCACCGAACTCGTTGTCGGGCCGTTCCAGGGCAAGCCCGCCTGCGTGCGCATCGCGCTCGGCAAGGGCGTGTGCGGCACGGCCGCGCAGACGCGCGAAACGCAGGTCGTGCGCGACGTGCATGAATTCCCCGGCCACATCGCGTGCGACGCGGCCTCGGAATCGGAAATCGTCGTGCCGCTGGTGGCCGGCGACGGCACGCTGATCGGCGTGTGGGACGTCGACAGCCCGGTCGCCGCGCGCTTCGACAATGACGATCGCAAAGGCATGGAAGCGCTGTGCCGCGTGTTCGTCGAACACGCGTGGCAGAAGGCGCGCGGCTAAGCCTCGCTGCACCGGTCACCACAAACGAAACGGGCCCCTTCACTTGAAGGGGCCCGTTTCATTGCAGCACCGCGCCGCCCTGCGCGGCACACCTCTGCCGTCAGGCCGCGTGCGTGCCGGAAAGCGCCGCGAACGCCTGCGGCTTCGCGTCCTCGGTCAGCACCTCGAAGCCCGTTTCCGTCACCACGACCATGTGCTCCCATTGCGCGGACAGCGAATGGTCCTTCGTGACGACCGTCCAGCCATCGGCCAGCACGCGCGTGTCGCGCTTGCCCGCGTTGAGCATCGGCTCGATCGTGAAGATCATCCCCGGCCGCAGCGGCACGCCGGTACCCGGGCGGCCGTAGTGCAGCACCTGCGGCTCGTCGTGATAAACATCGCCGATGCCATGCCCGCAATACTCGCGCACCACGCTGAACCCTTCGCGATGCGCGACCTGCTGGATCGCATAGCCGACGTCGCCCAGCGTCGCGCCCGGACGCACCGCGCGGATGCCCGCGTGCATCGCCTCGTAGGTCGCCGCGACGAGGCGCCGCGCGAGTTCGTTCGGCTCACCGACGAAATACATGCGGCTCGTATCGCCGAACCAGCCATCCTTGATCACCGCGATGTCGAGGTTCACGATGTCGCCGTCGCGCATCGGCCGCGACGTCGGAATGCCGTGACAGACCACGTGGTTGACCGACGTGCACAGCGTCTTCGGATAGCCGTGGTAGCCGATGTTCGCGGGAATCGCGCCGAGTTCGTCGACGATGTATTCGCGGCAGCGCGCGTCCAGTTCGTCGGTGGTCACGCCCGGCTTCACGTGCTCGGTGATCATCGTCAGCACCTGCGACGCAAGCTTGGCGGCTTCGCGCGACTTGGCGATCTCTGCGGCGCCGCGGATCGGAATTTCTCGCTTCGCCATTACGCCACCTGCTCGATGTGCGACGCGACCGGTTCCGCCGGCACCACGTCGCCGCCCCGCGTCTCGGCCTCGATCAACATCTTGCAGATGTCGCCGTAGGACAGCGCCGGGTTGAGTTCCGCCAGCATCCCGACGCGCAGCCAGTGTTCGGCCTGCGCGTTGATCGAACGGCTCAGCGCCGTGCTCGTCGAGCGCAGCCGTTCATGCATGTGCTCGGAAATCTTGATGATGCCCATATATCCCCAATTAAACGAAACGTAGCTGTTTCGTATATTACGCTGCGCACGACGGCCGGGCAAGCTGCTCGGCATCCGTCGAACCATCGGCCCGCCACAACCGATGCCGTTGACATCGAATTCCAGTTTGCTGGAAAATAAATCCATCATGAAAGAATCAACGATCACGCAGGCCGACGACACCGGCATCAACGAGCGCATCGCGCGGCGCGTGCGCGACCTGCGCACCGTTCGAGGCTACACGCTCGATGCGCTGGCCGCGCGTTCCGGCGTCAGCCGTTCGATGATCTCGCTCATCGAACGCGCATCGGCCAGCCCGACAGCCGTCGTGCTCGACAAGCTCGCGGCCGGCCTCGGCGTGTCGCTGGCCGGGCTGTTCGGCGGCGACCGGGACGACACGCCCGCGCAGCCGCTGGCCCGACGTGCGCAGCAGGCCGAATGGCGCGATCCGGCGTCCGGTTATGTGCGGCGCAACCTGTCCCCGGCCGGCTGGCCGTCGCCGATCCAGCTCGTCGAGGTCGATTTCCCGCCCGGCGCGCGCGTCGCGTACGACAGCGGCGGGCGCGAAAGCGCGCTGCATCAGCAAGTGTGGGTCATCAACGGCCGTGTCGACGTCACGTTCGGCGATGCGCTCCACGAACTTCACGAAGGCGACTGTCTGGCCATGCGGCTCGACCAGCCGCTGATCTTCAGCAATCCGTCACCGCATCCCGCACGCTATGTCGTCGTGATCTGCGATGCGTCCGCCGCTGCCGGCGTGCGGAGCGCGTAATGCACGCACGCCCCGTTCAACACCACCAGGAGCCCGTATGAATTCCCCGAAACAGCACGACGACGTGCGCCTGATCGATTGCAGCGAGGCCGAGCACGCAGCGGCCATCCTCGAGATCCTGAACGACGCGATCGCGAACTCGACCGCACTGTACGACTACCGGCCGCGCCCGCCGGAAGCAATGGTCACGTGGTTCGCGACGAAGCGCGCGGGCGGTTTTCCGGTCGTCGGCGCCGTCGACGAATCGGGCGCACTGCTCGGCTTCGCGAGCTGGGGCACGTTCCGTGCGTTTCCCGCGTACAAGTACACGGTCGAACATAGCGTCTATGTACGCAGCGACCAGCGCGGCCGCGGGCTCGGCGAACTGCTGCTGCGTGAAGTCGTCCGGCGTGCGCGCGACGCACAGGTGCACGTGCTGGTCGGCTGTATCGATGCGACCAATGCCGGGAGCATCGCACTGCATACGAAACTGGGATTCGTGCACTCGGGCACGATCACGGAGGCGGGATTCAAGTTCGGCCGCTGGCTCGACGCGGCGTTCTATCAGTTGAAGCTCGAGACGCCCGCGCAGCCGGTGGATGGCTGATTGCCCGACGGCCGTCGCAGCACTCTGCTCGACGGCCGCGAAGCGAGGCAGAAAAAAGAAAAGCCCCGCCGAAGCGGGGCTTTTTCTCGTTCTACCTGGAGGCGCGAGCCGGAGTCGAACCGGCCTAAACGGCTTTGCAGGCCGCTGCATAACCGCTTTGCTATCGCGCCAAAAGCGGACTGTCCGGATGCCGTGAGGCAAACGACAGATTTTTTATTCGAGGACCGGAAGTCCATCAAATAAAAAGGGAAGCTTGGCTTCCCCATTACTTGGAGCGGGAGACGAGTCTCGAACTCGCGACCTCAACCTTGGCAAGGTTGCGCTCTACCAACTGAGCTACTCCCGCATTGTCCTGCACCTGCAGCGCTTTGCCGACCAACACGCTGCCAGAAAAATCTGGAGCGGGAGACGAGTCTCGAACTCGCGACCTCAACCTTGGCAAGGTTGCGCTCTACCAACTGAGCTACTCCCGCATGTGTCCTGCATCTGCAGCGCTTCGCCAACCAACACGCTGCCAGATAAAATCTGGAGCGGGAGACGAGTCTCGAACTCGCGACCTCAACCTTGGCAAGGTTGCGCTCTACCAACTGAGCTACTCCCGCGTATTGCTACGCTACTGCTTCCCCGTCACACACTTACTTCGTCGTGCAGCGGAGAAGCGAGATTATGTCGAAGGCACATTCGTGTGTCAAGGGCTTTTCCAGCCCTTTTTCCAAAAACCGTCTCGACCGAACGCGAGACGCGCGTCTCACGCACCGCCGCGCTCGCGAATCTGCGGCCATGCGAGCTTCATGTAGTACAGCATCGACCAGATCGTCAGCACCGCCGCGAGATACATCAGCCACTCGCCCCACACGCGCGTGTCGATCGTCACGACGCCGAGCGGCAGCGGCCCATAGAACAGCAGCATCGGGATCGCGACCATCTGGCACGCGGTCTTGAACTTGCCGAGCTGGTTCACCGCGACGCTCTTCGACGCACCGATCTGCGCCATCCACTCGCGCAATGCCGAAATCGCGATCTCGCGGCCGACGATCACGAGCGCGATCGCCGCGTCCACCCGCGAAATCTGCACGAGGATCAGCAGCGCGGCCGTCACCATCAGTTTGTCCGCCACCGGATCGAGAAACGCGCCGAACGACGACGTCTGGTTCCACTTGCGTGCGAGATAGCCGTCGAACCAGTCGGTCAGCGCCGCGAGGATGAAGATCGCCGCCGCCGCGAGATTGCGGTGCGCGCCGCCCATCACCGTGTCCGGCAGATAGAACACGCCGACAACGAGCGGAATCAGCACGATCCGTACCCACGTCAGGAAAATCGGGAAATTGAACGGCATGGCATGCGGGACAGTAAAGGATTCGCAATTGTGCCGTGTCGACCGGCCTGCCACAAGAACGCGAAAAAGCGCACGAGGCAGCCGGCCGCACGGCCGTGTCAGTGAAGCTGCTTGTAGATCTGTTCGGCGAGCGCGTGCGAGATGCCCTCGACGCTCGCGAGTTCCTCGACGCTCGCGGCCACCACGCCGCGCAATCCGCCGAATCGCGCGAGCAACCGCTGCCGGCGCTTCGCGCCGACGCCTTCGAGCTCCTCGAGCCGCGACGTCTGGCGCGCCTTCGCCCGCTTCGCCCGCATGCCGGTGATCGCGAAGCGGTGCGCCTCGTCGCGGATCTGTGCGACGAGCATCAGCGCGGCACTCTCCTTGCCGAGTTCGAGCGGCGTGCGGCCGTCCGCGAACACGAGCGTCTCGAGGCCGACCTTGCGCCCCTCGCCTTTTGCGACGCCCACCAGCATCGACGTATCGAGCCCCAGCTCGGTGAACACCTGGCGCGCGATTTCGACCTGACCCTTGCCGCCGTCGATCAGCACGATGTTCGGCAGCAGGCTCGACGCCTCGGCCTGGCGCGTCGACTCGCCGTCGATGCCGGCCGCTTCGTCGACGGCGGCCGCCTGCGCGGCCTGCTCGACCATCTTCTCGTAGCGGCGCGTGAGCACCTGCCGCATCGCCGCGTAATCGTCGCCCGGCGTGATGCCCGTGATGTTGTAGCGGCGGTACTCGCCCGACTGCATCTTGTGATGGTGGTACACGACGCACGACGCCTGCGTGGCCTCGCCCATCGTGTGGCTGATGTCGAAGCACTCGATCCGCAGCGTCGCGAGATCGTCGCAATCGTAGCTGAGCGTGTCGGCCAGCGAGCGCGTGCGCGCCTGCTGCGAGCCCTGTTCGGACAGCAGCCGCATGAGCGCGATCTGCGCATTCTGTTCGGCCATCGACAGCCACGCGCGCCGCTGCCCCTGCGGCTGCCGCACGAGCGACACCTTGTGGCCGGCCTGTTCGGACAGCAGCTCGAGCAGGTCGCGGCTCGCCGGCGCATGGCTGACGACGAGCACCGGCGGCACGCGGTTGCCGAGATAGTGCTGCGCGATGAACGCGTCGAGCACTTCGGCCTCGACCGACGCCGCCGCGCCGCCGCGCGCGCTGCCGGCTTCTTCCGCAGGCTGTTCGGGCACCGCGACGGCGGTCGCGCCAGTTGCGCCGGTTGCCTCTGCCGCTTCCAGCGATTCGGCCTCGTCGCCGAGACCGCCTTCGGCGAGCGTCAGCGCGCTTTCGACGTGCGTCGGGAAATACGCCTTGTCGCCGAGATGCCGGCCGCCGCGCACCATCGCGAGGTTCACGCACACGCGCCCGCCCTGCGCGACGACGGCGAGGATGTCGACGTCGCTGTCGCTGCCGACCTCGATCGCCTGCTGATGCAGCACCGTCGCGAGCGAACTCATCTGGTTGCGCACGGCCGCCGCCTGCTCGAATTTCAGCTCGGCCGCGAACGCGTGCATCTTCTGCTCGAGCTCCTTCATCACTTCGGACTGCCGGCCGAGCAGGAACCGCGCGGCGTTCGACACGTCGACCGCGTAATCCTCGCCGGAGATCGCGCCGACGCACGGCGCCGTGCAGCGCCCGATCTGGTGCAGCAGGCACGGCCGCGTGCGGTTGTTGAAAACCGAATCCTCGCAGGTCCGCAACTGGAACACGCGCTGCAGGATCTGGATGCTCTCGCGCACGGCCCACGCGCTCGGGAACGGCCCGAAATACTGGTTCTGCTTGTCGACCGACCCGCGGTAGTAGGCCATCCGCGGAAAACGGTGCGCGGTGAGCTTCAGGTACGGGTACGACTTGTCGTCGCGAAACAGGATGTTGTAGCGCGGCGCGAGCGCCTTGATCAGGTTGTTCTCGAGCAGCAGCGCCTCGGCTTCCGAGCGCGTGACGGTCGTCTCGATGCGCGCGATGCGCGTGACCATCATCGCGATGCGCGGCGACAGCTGGGTCTTCGTGAAATAGCTCGATACGCGCTTCTTCAGGTCGCGCGCCTTGCCGACGTAAAGCACGGCGCCCGCCGTGTCGTAATAACGATAGACACCGGGCATGTGCGGCAACTGCGCAAGGATCTTCTTCGGTTCGAACGGAGTATCGGAGGCTTCTGGGGCTGTCATGCGTGATCCGGGCGCCTTGTAACGCGGAACGGGTCTATTAGAATCGCCAGTTTAGAGCATTCACCGGCCCGCTTCGATGCCACGCACCACCGCTGCCCCACTCCCCACCGTACCGCTCGCGCCGGGCGAACCGATCGCCTGTGACCTCTTCTGCACCGTCATCGACAATTTCGGCGACATCGGCGTGTGCTGGCGCGTGGCGCGCCAGCTCGCGCACGAGCACGGCTGGCAGGTTCGGCTGTTCGTCGACGACCTGCGTACGTTCGCGCGCCTGCTGCCGGGGGTCGACCCCGACGCCGGGCGGCAGACGGTCGACACGATCGTGATCGAGCACTGGCACGCGGAAGTCGGCGACGCGCTGGAGATCGCCGATGTCGTGATCGAGGCATTCGCGTGCGAGCTGCCCGGCGCATATCTCGCGGCGATGGCGCGCCGCGAGCGCCGCCCCGTGTGGATCAACCTCGAATACCTGAGCGCCGAGGACTGGGTCGCCGATTTCCATCTGCGGCCGTCGCCGCACCCGCGCTACCCGCTGCTGAAGACATTCTTCTTCCCTGGCCTGTCGGCCGGCACCGGCGGCGTCCTGAAGGAGCACGACCTCGATTCGCGCCGCATGGCCTTCGAAGCCGACGCGGCGGCACGCGACGCATGGTGGCGGCGCTCGACCGGCGGCGCGCCGCCGGCCGCCGGCACGACGGTCGTCAGCCTGTTCGCGTACGAGAATCCGGCCGTCGACGCGCTGCTCGCCCAATGGCGCGACGGCCCGTCGCCGGTCGTCGCGCTCGTGCCAGCCGGTCGCCTGTCGCCGGCTGTCGCGCGCTTTTTCGGGGTCGAGTCGTTCGGCGCGGGCGCGCATGCGCACAGCGGCAATCTGGTCGCACATGGCCTCGCATTCGTCCCTCAGGCCGACTACGATCCATTGCTGTGGGTGGCCGACATCAATTTCGTGCGCGGCGAGGATTCGTTCGTCCGTGCGCAGTGGGCGCGCAAGCCGTTCGTGTGGCACATCTACCCGCAGGCCGACGACGTGCACCTGCCGAAGCTCGACGCCGCGCTCGCGCACCTGTCGGCCGGCCTCGCCGACGCGCCGCGCGCGGTGCTCGAGCGGTTCTGGCATGCATGGAACGGTGTCGGCACGCCTGACTGGGCCGATTTCTGGCAGCACCGCGCCGCACTCGACGCCAACGCGGCCCGCTGGGCCGACGCGCTTGCGGCCGTCGGCGATCTCGCCGGAAAGCTGGCGGAATACGCAAAATCTCAGTTAAAATAAGCGGTTATCCGACGGCTGACCAGGCAAGCGCTCGCTTTTGGCGTCCACCGGAACGCGCCGCTTGCGCCGTCAGCCGTTGCGCAACGCTCAGGCACCTATTTATTTGATTTGATCAGGACAGTTTTTATGAAGACCGCACAGGAACTCCGCGTAGGCAACGTCGTGCAGATCGGCAGCGATGCTTGGGTCATCGCAAAGGCGGAATACAACAAGTCGGGCCGTAATTCCGCCGTCGTCAAGATGAAGATGAAGAACCTGCTGACCAACGCAGGCCAGGAATCGGTCTACAAGGCGGACGACAAGTTCGACGTCGTCGTGCTCGATCGCAAGGAAGTGACGTATTCGTACTTCGCCGACCCGATGTACGTGTTCATGGACGCCGACTACAACCAGTACGAAGTCGAAGCCGAAATGATGGGCGAAGCGCTGAACTACCTCGAAGACGGCATGGCGTGCGAAGTCGTGTTCTACAACGAGAAGGCGATCTCGGTCGACCTGCCGACGGTCCTCGTTCGCGAGATCACCTACACGGAACCGGCTGTCAAGGGCGATACGTCGTCGGGCAAGGTGCTGAAGAACGCCAAGCTCGCAACGGGCTTCGAACTGCAAGTGCCGCTGTTCTGCAACACCGGCGACAAGATCGAAATCGATACGCGTACGAACGAATACCGCAGCCGCGCGTAATCGTCAGCGATACCCGCATCGAACAAAGCGCCCTTCGGGGCGCTTTTTGTTTGTCTGGCGCCAACAGCGGGCATGCGCCAAGGGTATAAGAAGCACAAAATCCACCGGTAAAGATATTCAATTTGTATCATCGGTAACTGTTTTATAGCGTGGGAGAAATAATGAGCGTTACGCGTTCGGTGGGGCATAAAATCAGTTTTTAATCTGACATGCGGCTGCGGCCCCCGATGGCCGACAGCCCGCCTCTATTGACTCGACTCGCGTCCACCATGCCACACGCCCTGATTGTCGAAGACGATCCCAACAGTCTCTCCGGCCTCACCGCGCTGCTCGCCGCAGACGGCTTCTCGGTCGACACGGCCACATCGCTCGCCGAAGCGCGCACGGCGCTCGGCCGCTCGATCCCCGACGTCGTCCTCGTCGACCTGAACCTGCCGGACGGCAGCGGGTTCGACCTGCTCCAGCACCTGCCGCAGCAACAGCCGAACGGCTCGCTGCCCGTGATCGTGCTGACGGGCAACGCTACGGTCGAGAGCGCAATCGAGGGCCTGCGTCACGGCATCTGGGACTACCTGCTGAAGCCGATCAACATCCCGCGCCTGCGCAGCCTGCTCGCGCGGATCCCGCGCCCGTACGAACTGATCGACGAAGTGCAGTCGCTGCGTGCGTCGCTGCGTCATCTCGGCCGCTTCGGCGCACTGGTCGGCCGCAGCGACGCGATGCAGCACGTGTACGACATGATCGAGCACAACGCGCGCACCGAAACGGCCGTGCTGTTCGCGGGCGAAGCCGGTACCGGCAAGAAGCTGGCCGCGCGCACGCTGCACGACCTGAGCCGGCGCCGCAAGGGGCCGTTCGTGTCGTTCGACTGCCGGACGATCGCGCAGGCCGGCCGGCACGGCGCATCGCTCGACAGCGTGCTGTTCGGCCATGAGCGCGGCGCGTTCGACGGTGCCGAGCGCCGCGAATCGGGCCTGTTCGAACAGGCCGGCGGCGGCACGCTGTTCCTCGACGAGATCACCGCGCTGCCGCTCGTGCTGCAGGAAGCGCTGCTGCACGCGCTCGATTCGCAGAACTTCATGCGGATCGGCGGCACGAGCTCGATCACGAGCGATTTCCGGTTGATCGCGACCACGCGCCGCCCGGCGCGCGAAGCGGTGGCGAACGGCACGCTGCGCGAGGATCTGTGGCTGCGTCTCGATGCGGCGTCGATCACGATGCCGCCGCTGCGCGAGCGCGACGGCGACGCACTCGCGATCGCGGACGCGCAGATCGACGAACTGAACCGCGAAGCACGCGCCACCGGCCGCAGCACGACCGACAAGCGCGCGGCGCCGGGCTTCGTGCGCGAATGCCTGTCCTACGAATGGCCCGGCAACGTGCGCGAACTGCAGGAGCGCGTGCGCTTCGCATACGACGCCTCGGGCGATTTCATCGAGACGTTGCGCGCGGGCGAGCCGAGCTTCTCCGCCGGTGCCGCGCTGAACGGCAGCAGCGTGCAGATCAAGGTCGGCACGCCGCTGTCCGACGTCGAGGACCTGCTGATCCGCGCGACGCTCGACGCGGTCGGCGGCACGCGTCATCGCGCGGCCACGCTGCTCGGCATCAGCCCGAAGACGCTGTACAACAAGCTGCAGCGAATGAAGGTGAACTGAGCGGCCGCCCGTGAATGCGGGCACGGGCTGGGCTTGACCGTTAGTTGCGTTAAAGCCCGCCGCCCGATTACCTGCTTCGTCGCTGCCGCAACACAGCCCATGAATGCAGTCCATGAAAAAAGCCGCGCAATTGCGCGGCTTTTTGTTTGGGCGACCGGAAGGACGCGAACCCGCGTCGTCCCCTCCCCCGCTTACGCCAGTGCGCTTTTCAGCAGTGCCTGCGCCTGCAGATACTCCGGCTGCGCAATCAGCTTGTCCCACTTGAGCGCCTTGCCGCGCGCGCGCATCCGCTTGATGCGCCGCACCGACTCGGCCGACGCCTGCGCCTTCAACCCGTTCAGCACGACCTCGGCCGCCTCCGGCTGGTTGCAGACGAGCACCATGTCACAACCGGCGGCGATCGCGGCGTCAGCCGCCTGCGTAAGCGTGCCGCCTTCGCGGGCGGCCTCCATCGACAGGTCGTCGCTGAAGATCGCGCCCGTGAACCCGAGCTTTCCGCGCAGGATGTCCTGCAGCCACACGCGCGAGAATCCGGCCGGCCGCTTGTCGACCTGCGTATAGATCACGTGCGCGGGAATCACGGCCGACAGCGACAGGCCGAGCCAGTCATACGGCGCGACGTCCTGCTTGAGGATCGCGTCGAGCGTGCGATCGTCGGTCGGCAATGCGACGTGCGAATCGGCTTCCGCGAAACCATGCCCCGGGAAATGCTTGCCGCAGTTCGCCATGCCGGCGAGCGACAGCCCGTGGTTCAGGCTCTTCGCGAGCAGCGCGACGACACGCGCGTCGCGGTGGAACGCGCGATCGCCGATCACCTTCGAGTGCCCGTAGTCGAGGTCGAGCACCGGCGTGAAGCTCATGTCGATCCCGCACGCGCGCAGCTCGGCGGCGAGGATGTAGCCGACGGCGGTCGCGACCTTCGCCGCGAGCAGCACGTCGCGATCCCACAGTTCGCCGAGGCGGCGCATCGCGGGCAACACCGTGAAGCCGTCGGTGCGGAACCGCTGCACGCGCCCGCCTTCATGATCGACGGCGATCAGGATGTCTTCGCGCACCGCGCGGATCGAGTCGGTCAGCGCGGTCAGCTGCGCGCGATTCTGGAAATGCCGCGCGAACAGGATCACGCCGCCGGTATTCGGATGCGCAAGGCGCCGCGCATCGTCGCGCGACAGGGCCGTGCCGACGATGTCGAGCATGACCGGGCCGGGAGTCGTTTTCATCGAATCGGAAATTCCGTCAGGAGGAGGTTCGGGAAACAGGTGCAGGTGCAGGTGCAGGCGCGGCGTCCGTCTCCGCGATCACGAACGACACCGCGTAGTCGCGTTCGTCGCTGACCGTCACACGCGCCGTGATGCCGCGCGCGGCCAGCCAGTCGGCCAGCTCGCCCGACGCGACCACGTATGGCTCGCCGCTCGGGTGGTTGAGCGTCTGCAGCGCGCGCCACGTCATCGGCCAGTGCATGCCGAGCCCGATCGCTTTCGAGAACGCTTCCTTCGCGGAAAAGCGCGTCGCGAGAAACGCGATGCCGCGCGCCTCGGAGCGGGCGCGGCGCGCATGGAACACGCGCAGTTCGTCGGGACCCAGCACCTTCTCGGCAAACCGGCCGCCCGTGCGTTCGAGCACGGCCGCGACGCGGCTCACCTGGGCGATGTCGGTACCGATGCCGTAGATCGCCATGTCAGTACGCGCGCACGCGGTGGAATTTCATCTTCAGCGCGCGCCGCCGTGCAGCGCGGCGACACGGGCGGCGACCATGATCGCCTTCATCTCGCGCACCGCGTTGTCCCAGCCCGCGAAGATCGCGTGCGCGACGATCGCGTGGCCGATGTTCAGCTCGACGATGCCGTCGATCGCGGCGATCTGCTGCACGTTCGTGTAATGCAGCCCGTGCCCCGCATTGACCTTCAGGCCAAGCTGCGCACCGGCCTGCACGCCCGCGACGATGCGCTCGTACTCGCGCTGCTGTTCGGCTTCGTCGTGCGCTTCGGCGTAGCGGCCCGTGTGCAGTTCGATCACCGGCGCACCGGCTTCATGCGCGGCGCGGATCTGCGTCTCGTCAGGGTCGATGAACAGCGACACGCGCACGCCGACGTCGGCCAGCTGCTTGCACGCCGCGCGCACGGCCTCGAAGTGGCCGGCGACATCGAGACCGCCTTCGGTCGTCAGCTCTTCGCGCTTCTCGGGCACGAGGCACGCGTCGTGCGGACGCACTTCGCACGCGATGTCGAGCATCTCGGCCGTCACCGCGCATTCGAGGTTCATGCGCGTCTTCAGCAACGGGCGCAGCTTGCGCACGTCGGCGTCGACGATGTGGCGGCGATCCTCGCGCAGATGCAGCGTGATCGCATCCGCACCGGCCTCTTCGGCGGCGAGCGCCGCGCGGATCGGATCGGGATAGGTCGTGCCGCGCGCATTGCGCAGCGTCGCGACGTGGTCGATGTTCACGCCGAGGTCGATGGCGGTGGGCGTTGTCAGGAAGAAGCTCATAGGTTTTGCAGGTCGATCAGGATCTGACGCGTGGCAAGCGGCGTACCGCCGAGATAGGTGTTCAGCAGGAAGCGCATCAGCGTCTTGCTTTGCGCAACCGTCTGGGCTCGATGGTAATCGTCCTGCTCCATGTCGAGCAACGTCTGTCCGGTGATGACCGGCCAGTGCGACGGCACGTCGTCGTCCGCATTGCGCACGCCGCGCTCGGGATCGAACACGTAGCGGCGATCGGGCTCGACCGCGCGGCGCGCGACCGTGCGGTTCAGCGCCATCGCATAGCCGGTCTCGCGCAGCAGCACGCGCTCGAACGAGCGCAGCACCTGCACCGCGGGTTCGCCGTGCGCGAGGCGCGTGAGCGTCAGGACATAATGATTGAACAGCGGCGGCTGGGGATCCTCGCGCGCGCAGAATTTCACGAGCAGTTCGTTCGCGTAGAAACCGCACAACAACCCGTCGCCGCCGAGCGGCAGCATGCCGCCGACCCACTCGGCACCCGTCAGCGTGCGCACTTCGGATTTTCCGGACCAGGACAGCAGCAGCGGCTGGAAGGTCTGCAGCACGCCGCGCAGCGCGGAGTGCGGGCGCTTGGCGCCTTTCGCGACGAGCGCGAGCCGGCCGTGATCGCGCGTCAGCACGTCGACGATCAGGCTCGTTTCGCGATACGGATAGCTGTGCAGAACGAACGCCGGCTGCTCGGCGACGCGAAAATCGGACGTGCGAGACGTCGCGCGCCGCGCCTTGCGCGGCGGTTCGGGCGGAGCCGGCAGCGGCGCGTCGTTCGCGCCGGCCGTCACCGCGTCTTCAGTCGACGTCAGCGCGTCATTCGTACCCATAGGCGCGCAGTCCGGCCTCGTTGTCGGCCCAGCCGCTCCTCACCTTCACGAAGGTCTCGAGGTACACGGGGCCGTCGAACAGCTTCTCCATGTCCATCCGCGCCTCGGTGCTGATCTGCTTGAGCTTCTCGCCCTTCTTGCCGATCACCATCGCCTTGTGCGAATCGCGTTCGACGAGGATCGTCGCGAAGATGCGCTTCAGCCGCCCTTCTTCCTCGAACTTGTCGATCACGACGGTGCTCGTGTACGGCAGCTCGTCGCCGGTCCAGCGGAACACCTTCTCGCGCAGGATCTCAGCCGCGAGGAAGCGCGAGCTGCGGTCGGTCAGCTCGTCCTCGCCGTAGATCGGCGCGCCTTCCGGCAGGTACGGCTTGATCGTCTCGAGCAGGCGCTTGATGTCTTCCGGCTGCTGCGCCGACAGCGGCACGAGCTCGGCGAACTCGCGCAGCGCGTTCATTTTCTGCATGAACGGATACAGCGTGGCCTTGTCGGCCACACGGTCGATCTTGTTCGTGATCAGCAGCGTCGGCATGCCGGGCGGGATCAGATCGAGCACCTTCTGGTCGTCGGGCCCGAAGCGGCCGGCCTCGATCACGAACAGGATCACGTCGACCGACGTCAGCGTCGACGTGACCGCGCGGTTCAGCGAGCGGTTCAGCGCGGTGCTGTGACGGGTCTGGAAACCCGGCGTGTCGACGAACACGAATTGCGCGTCGTCGAACGTGTTGATGCCGGTGATGCGGTGGCGGGTCGTCTGCGCCTTGCGCGACGTGATGCTGATCTTCTGGCCGACGAGTGCGTTCATCAACGTCGACTTGCCGACGTTCGGGCGGCCCACGATCGCGATCATGCCGCAACGGAAACCGGTAGGAGCGGGAGTGTTCATATCGTTTGGGAGACAGGTTCGGAAACGGCCGCGCGGCGCGCGGCGCGATCGATGGGCAATTCAGTGGTCGGCATCGGCCACGCGCGCCTGCGCGGCAGCGAGGCTCGCGCCGCCCGGCGGCGTCTCGGCATCCGGTGCCGCGGCATCGCGTGCGCGCGCGGCCGGGCGCGCCGCGGGGTCGGATCCGGTGGACGGCTTGTCGGCGGGCGAAGCGGCCGAAGCAGCCGAGGCAGCCGGATCGGCTGCGCGCGGCGTGGCGTCCGCGGGCTTGTCCGCGGGCTTGTCGGGCCGGTCGGCGGGTTTATCGGCCACCTTGTCGGTCGCCGGCTTCGCCGCCCGTTCGCCCTTGTCGGCCGCCGTCTCTACATGCGCCGCGCGGATCGCGGCCATCGGTGCGACGGCCGGCTCGGCGCCGGCCGCGGCGGTTGCCGCGGGCACCGCGCCGGCGGCCGCCGCCCGCGCCTCGCGTGCAGCCGCACGTTCCTTCCGTTCCGGCGAGCGCAGGTCGAGCGCTTCCTGCACGCCCTTCACGCCCGGCACGATTTCGGGTTCGACATGCTTCGACCCGCGCGCGTTTTTCGAGCGCTTCGGCTTCGTGGCCAGCATCGGCGCGGCCGCCATCACTTCGTCGAGCGCCTTCTTCGCGGCGGCCTGCTCGGCCGCGCGCCGGCTCGCGCCGGAGCCCGATACCTTCACGTCAAGCTTCGGCACCGTGCATTCGACCTCGAACTGCTGATTGTGCGCCGCACCATGCGTCGCGACGACCGTGTAGGTCGGCAGCGCGATCTTGTGCCCCTGCAGGTATTCCTGCAGCAGCGTCTTCGCGTCCTTGCCGAGCGTGCGCGGATCGATGTGGTCGAGAATCGGGATGTAGAGGCGCTTGATGACCCCTTGGGCGGCTTCGAAGCCGCCATCGAGGAACACGGCCCCGATGATGGCTTCGAACGCGTCCGCGAGGATCGACGGGCGACGGAACCCGCCGCTGCGCAACTCGCCCTCGCCCAGCCGCAAGCCGTCCGAGATATTCAGGGCCTGAGCAATTTCGTACAGCGACTGCTGTTTGACGAGGTTGGCGCGTACGCGCGACAGATCGCCTTCGTCCAGCTTGCTGAAACGCTGGAACAAAAGGGCGGCCACCGCGCAATTCAGAACGGAGTCGCCGAGAAACTCGAGCCGTTCGTTGTGCGTGGCACTGTGACTGCGATGGGTCAAAGCCTGGCGCAACAATTCCGCATTGCGAAATTCGTAGCGCAGCCGGCTTTCCAACTGGGATAGGGGCATGTGCAGGAGTATAACGCGGGCGCCGGTCGGGCCGAAACGGCTCGGCCGGACACGAAAAGGCGTGACGAGGCGGTGTTACCGCCGGTTCTTAAAGTAGTTCGACAATACGTGACGCGGCCCGTGCGTCACGTATTGCGTGCGAGTCGACTGCGATCAGTTGAAGGAACCGATGCGCTTCAGGTCGCTGAAGTTCATCCAGATGAAGAACGCGCGGCCGACGATGTTCTGGTCCGGCACGAAACCCCAGTAGCGGCTGTCCGCACTGTTGTCGCGGTTGTCGCCCATCATGAAGTAGTGACCGGGCGGCACCTTGCAGATCACACCGCGGCTGTTGTACGTGCAGTTGTCGCGATACGGATAGTCGTAAGCGCCCATCACGAACGGCGGCACGGCCGGGTTGTTGAGGATCGCGTTCTTCTTGTTGCCGATCGTTTCTTCGAACTGCTTCGCGTAGTTCTGACGCTCGTCGTCGAAGAAATCGGGCAGCGGCGTTTCAGGCACCGGCTGGCCGTTGATCGTGAGCTGCTTGTCCTGATACGCAACCGTATCGCCCGGCAGGCCGATCACACGCTTGATGTAGTCGACCGACTCGTCCTTCGGATAACGGAACACGACGACGTCGCCGCGCGACAGCGGGCTGCCCTGCGTGATCTTCGTGTTCGTGACCGGCAGGCGCAGCCCGTATTCGAACTTGTTGACGAGGATGAAGTCGCCGACGAGCAGCGTCGGCACCATCGAGCCCGACGGAATCTTGAACGGCTCGACGACGAACGAACGTACGACGAACACGGCCAGGATCACCGGGAAGAAGCTTGCGGTGTACTCGAGCCACCACGGCTGGCGCAGCTTCTCGTCACGCAGCTTCGAACGCGTCTGCACAGCGTTTTCGTCCGCGAAACGCTTGTCGATACGCGACTGCTGGCGATCGAACTCCTCGATCGCCGAGTCGGCCGCTTTGCGTCGCCGCGGCAGGAACACCAGCTTGTCCAGCACCCACGCTACGCCCGTCACGACGACGAGCACAAAAAGAATCAGCGCAAAATTCATAAAAGGAACAGTCCTGTTATTTGTCTTCGACGCGCAAGATCGCAAGGAACGCTTCCTGCGGGATCTCGACCGAACCCACCTGCTTCATGCGTTTCTTGCCGGCCTTCTGCTTTTCGAGCAGCTTCTTCTTACGCGTGATGTCGCCGCCATAACACTTCGCCAGCACGTTCTTGCGCAGCGCCTTGATGTTCTCGCGGGCAATGATATGCGCACCGATCGTCGCCTGAATCGCCACGTCGTACATCTGGCGCGGAATGATTTCGCGCATCTTCGCCGCCACTTCGCGGCCGCGATACTGCGATTGCGACCGGTGGACGATCACCGACAGCGCGTCGACCTTGTCGCCGTTGATCAGCATGTCGACCTTCACAACATCGGCCGACCGGTATTCCTTGAACTCGTAATCCATCGACGCATAGCCGCGCGACACCGACTTCAGTCGATCGAAGAAATCGAGCACGATCTCGGCCATCGGGATTTCGTAGGTCAGCTGCACCTGGCGGCCGTGATACTGCATGTTGATCTGCGAGCCGCGCTTCTGCTCGCACAACGTGATCACCGAGCCGACGTAGTCCTGCGGCATGTACAGGTTCACCGTGACGATCGGCTCGCGGATCTCCTCGATCTTCGGCGGCTCTGGCATCTTCGCCGGATTCTCGACCTTGACGATCGAGCCACCGTTCATCACGACCTCGTAGACAACCGTCGGTGCGGTCGTAATGAGGTCCATGTCGAATTCGCGTTCGAGGCGCTCCTGCACGATCTCCATATGCAGGAGACCCAGGAAGCCGCACCGGAACCCGAAGCCGAGCGCCTGCGACACTTCCGGCTCGTATTGCAGCGACGCGTCGTTCAGCTTCAGCTTCTCGAGCGACTCGCGCAGCGCGTCGTACTGGTTCGCTTCCACCGGGTACAGCCCGGCGAACACCTGCGGCTTCACTTCCTTGAAGCCCGGCAGCGCTTCAGCAGCGGCCTTGGTCGCGTGCGTGACGGTATCGCCGACCTTCGCGGCCGTCAGTTCCTTGATGCCGGCGATGATGAAGCCCACCTGCCCCGCCGACAGCGAATCGAGATTGCGCGACTTCGGCGTGAACACACCGACGTGCTCGACCGGATACTGCGCGCCGGTCGCCATCATCTTGATCTTGTCCTTCGGACGCAGCGTGCCGTTGACGATGCGCACCAGCATCACGACGCCGACGTAGTTGTCGAACCACGAATCAATGATGAGCGCCTGCAGCGGCGCGTCGGGGTCGCCCTTCGGCGGCGGCACCTTCGCGATCAGCGACTCGAGCACGTCTTCGACGCCGAGCCCCGTCTTCGCGCTACAACGCGTCGCGTCGGTCGCGTCGATGCCGATTACGTCCTCGATCTCCTCGATCGCGTTCTCGGGGTTCGCGGCCGGCAGGTCGATCTTGTTCAGCACGGGCACGACTTCGACGCCGAGCTCGATCGCCGTGTAGCAGTTCGCGACCGTCTGCGCCTCGACGCCCTGGCTGGCATCGACGACCAGCAGCGCGCCTTCGCACGCAGACAGCGAACGGCTGACCTCGTACGAGAAGTCGACGTGCCCCGGCGTGTCGATCAGGTTCAGGTTGTAGACCTTGCCGTCGCGCGCGCGATAAGACAATGCCGCCGTCTGCGCCTTGATCGTGATGCCGCGCTCGCGCTCGATATCCATCGAGTCGAGCACCTGCGCTTCCATTTCACGGTCGGCGAGACCGCCGCATACCTGGATGATGCGATCCGCGAGCGTCGACTTGCCATGGTCGATGTGCGCGATGATCGAGAAATTGCGAATATGATCCATTCAGTGCCGATCAAGCGAAAAAGGCGCGCTCGACGACTGCGGAGCACGCCTTGTGTAAGTCGGTGAAAAAACAGCCTATTTTAGCCGAAAAGGCTTACGACGGGCGGGATTTCGGACGGCGGCCCGCCGGAGGCGCCCACCGGGCCGAGCCCCGCACGAAGCGACGCCAGCCGGCTGCAGGCCGGGCTCAGCACCGGGCCGCCAGCGCGTCGCGCACCCGCGTGTCGTCGAACCGGTGGCGGCACACTTCCGCGCCGTCCAGCAGCAGCACGGGCACGTCCTCGTCGTAACGGGCAACCAGCGCCGCATCGGTATCGATGTCGACGTAATCGACCGCGACGCCGAATTCGGCCGCCACCGGCGCCAGTGCGTCGCGCATGTCGTCGCACAGGTGACACCAGCCGCGGCCGTAGAGCGTGAACATCGGTGCGTTACTTCTGGCGTGGCCGCACGGGCACGAACTGCGTGTTGTCGCCACGCCGCACGAGCACCGCGACCGCCTTCTGCGGATCGAGCTGCGCCGTCACGTCGGCGAACTGCTTCGCGTTCGTGATGTCGGTGTCGCCGACACGCAGCACGATGTCGCCGCGCTGCAGGCCCGCACGGGCGGCCGGACCGTCGACGCCGTCAATCTGCACGCCGTTCTTCAGCTTCAGCGTCTTCATCTGGTCGGCCGTCAGGTCGCTGACCGTCAGGCCGAGCGAATTGGTCTGGCGCGGCTTCTGCGGCGCGTTCTTGCGCTGCTCGGCCTTCGCCGTCGACTCGGCCGGCGTCTCCGCGATCGTGATCGGCAGATCGCGTGCCTGACCCTTGCGCCACACGCTGACCGTCGCCTTCGCGCCGGGCTTCGTGTCGCCGACCATGCGCGGCAGATCCGACGCCGTATCGACCGAACGGCCGTTGAACTTCAGGATAATGTCGCCCGGCTGGATGCCCGCCTTGTCGGCCGGGCCACCCGGCTCGACGCTGCTGACGAGCGCGCCTTCGGCCTTCGGCAGCCCGATCGAGTCGGCCACGTCCTTCGTCACCTCGCCGATCGCGACCGCGATCCGGCCACGCGTGACCTTGCCGGTCGCCTTCAGCTGGTCGGCCACGCGCATCGCCTCGTCGATCGGAATCGCGAACGAGATGCCCATGAAGCCGCCGGTCCGGCTGTAGATCTGCGAGTTGATGCCGATCACCTCGCCCTGCATGTTGATCAGCGGGCCGCCCGAGTTGCCGGGGTTCACGGCGACGTCGGTCTGGATGAACGGCAGGTAGTCGCCCGTGTTGCGGCTCTTCGAGCTGACGATGCCGGCCGTGACCGTGTTGTCGAGGCCGAACGGCGAACCGATCGCGACGACCCACTCGCCGACGCGCACCTTGTTCGAATCGCCGATCGCGACGACCGGCAGGTTCGACGCCTGGATCTTCACGACCGCGACGTCCGTGCGATCGTCGACGCCAATCAGCTTCGCCTTGAATTCACGCTTGTCGGTCAGCGTCACGTAGATGGTGTCCGCATCGTCGACGACGTGCGCATTGGTCATCACGTAACCGTCGGCCGACACGATGAAGCCCGAACCCACGCCACGGTTCTGCTCGGTGTCGGGCGGATTGTCCGGCGCCGGCGCGTTCTTCGGGTTGCTGCCGTTGCCGCCGCCGTTACCGTTACCGGGCGCCTGCGGCAGTGGAATGCCGAAGAAGCGCCGGAAGAATTCCGACATGTCGCCGTTGTCGAAGCCCGGCGGGAGCATCCCGCGCGGGCCGCTGTTCGTCGGCACGTTGGCGGTGGTCCGGATGTTCACGACGGCCGGCCCGACCTTTTCGACGAGATCGGCGAAGTCGGGCAGGCTGGCCGCGGGAGCCGTCACCGCGAACGCGGTATGCGGCACGAGCGGCAGGCAGGCAGACAGCGCCGCCGCCGCGAGCCATTTGCGCAGCGTGAGTTTCATCATGTCGGAAGCCGTAGCGTTACTTGGAAGCCTTGTATTCTATGGCAGACGCGAACTGCTGCAACGTAGCCGGCGGCACTTCGCCGAGCACGGTGATCCAGTAGTCGCCGCGGCGCTTCACGAGAACGTTCGTTGCACCGGTGCTGCCCGCGCCTTCCTTGCGCGTATTCTTCTCGGCCGGCTCGATGAACACCGAGATCGTCGCGAGACCGTCGGTGAAGACGGCCTGATCGACCGGAATCGGCGGCTCACCCGCGTCGCGCGCGGCCATCGGCCGGCGCACTTCACGAATCTTCTGGAAGCCGGCGACGCTCGGTGCGAGCTGCCAGCCCTGCGCTTCCATGTCGACCGTCGCGACCGGCGGGCGCACGACCGTCCAGCCACTCAGGTTGCGCATGCCCGCCGCGATCGCGGCCTTGTCGCCGCTCGCGCCGCCCGTCTGCAACTGGGAGAACGCAATCTGTTCGAGCACGTGATCGTTCGCATCGAGCGTCTGCGAACGCAGCAGCAGCCCCGTGCGCGCGTCGGCCCACAGCTTGTACGTGAAGCGGTATGCATCCTTCGGCACGAGCTCGACGACCTGCGCGTCGATCCCGGCCACGCGGTCCTTGCCGAGCGACTTCGCGTCGTAGACGGACATCACGTGCTCGCCGCTCGCGCCGAGCAGCGCGGGGAACGAGTCGCGCGTCTGACGGCGCTCGACCACGCACAGCTTGCGCTCGGGAACGAACGTGTACAGCTCGTCGTTATGTCGCAGCAGCTTGCGGGGCTTGCCGTCGAGCGTCTCGATCCGCTCGAACTCGCCGTCGCGGGACGCGACGTGCGCAATGCGCGACGACTGGACATACCCGCCGCGCTGATAGACGAACGTGCCTTCGTAGCTCTGCTGCTGCGCCGCCTGCTGGACGCGGTCGAGCCAGTCCGCGGCGCCCTTGCGGGTCGCGACGGGATCGTCCGGTTGCTGGGCGCTGGCAGGAAGGGATTGAACGGACAACAGGGCGGCTGCGCAAAGCAGGAGAGCCGGCAGCCGCTTCCATCCGGAGATGGCGTGATTCAACTGCAATGTCCGCATCGGGTTTATTGGCCTGGCGTGGTGGTCACGGCTGCGCGAATCAGCGGCATCGAACCCGTGACGACGGGCTGCTGCGCGAATTGCTGGTGCGCTTCAAGATATTGGTCGAGGCTCGCGTCGCGAATGATGTTGACGTCCTGCAGGCCCGGCTGGGCCGATGCCTGTGCAACCGTCACGCGCTGCATATTACCGCCTTGCTGCGCACCGGCCGACGCGACCTGGACGGCGCCCGGGGCACCGGCCGTCTGCATCTGCGGGACGACGATCCACGTCAGCGTGGCCGCCGCGGCCGCAACCGCGAACGCGGGCACGACTCGCCGGCGCAGCGACAGCAGCTTGCGCGCGACCGGCGCGGCCGCCGGCGCGAGCAGGTGCGGCTCGCTCTCGAGCGCAGCTGACATGCGCGCGGTGAACGCAACGCTCAGCGCGGGCGACAGCGCGAGCTCGTCCGAGCGCAGCGCATCGCCGATCAGGTGGTATTGGGCCCACACAGCGCGATCCGCGCGGTCGAGCTCACCCAGAAACTGCCCGTGGTCCGGGCCATCGAACATTTCGCCATCGACCAGCGCGGAAAGGCGCTCGCCGCGCGAGCACGCTTGCGATTGCGTATTGACCGACCCCATGATGCTCCCCATCTTGCACACCCCGTCGTGACTTCACGACTCTATCCGTAACTAGACCCCGACCCGCGTCGTTCCGCCCCTGGCGCTTACCAGCGCTTGCCTTCGGGCGTATCGAGCAGCGGACGCAATTTGGCAGCGATTGCTTCGCGCGCACGGAAGATCCGCGACCGGACCGTCCCGATCGGACAGCCCATCATTTCCGCGATCTCTTCGTAGCTCAGGCCCTCGATCTCGCGCAGCGTGATTGCCTGGCGCAGTTCTTCGGGCAGCAGAGCCATTGCAGCGTTGACCGTTTCGGCAATCTGCTTGCTCATCAACATCGACTCAGGCGTGTTGATATCCCTTAGTTGGTCTGCGTCGGAGAAAGTTTCCGCTTCTTCCGCATCGGCCTCGGTCGAGGTCGGCGCCCGGCGGCCTTGCGTCGCAAGGTAGTTCTTCGCCGTGTTGACGGCAATTCGGTACAACCACGTATAGAACGCCGATTCGCCGCGAAATTGCGGCAGCGCACGATACGCCTTGATGAACGCGTCCTGGGCCACATCCTCGACCTCGGCGGGATCCCGCACGAGGCGCGAGATCAGCCGAATGATCTTGCGGTGGTATTTGGAGACCAGGAGTTCGAACGCCGCCTTGTCGCCCTTCTGTACGCGTTCGACCAGAGCCTGATCGATTTCTTTTTCACTCACCTGACAAATCCATTAACTAGGGATGCAACGCGGAGCGTCATTGTAACGTTCCCGCGCCGGACGCTGGTTACGGTACGTAACCGCGCCGTCGTCATGCCCGCCCCGCCGCACCCGCCGTGCTCGCCAGCACGGAAAGCGCGCTGAACGATGCCGCGTCGAGCGCATCGGCCGGAATCAGCAGCGGCCGGGCCCGCCGGGCGCCCTGCCCGACCGACAGCACCAGCAGCAGGCTGCTCCAGTGCGCATGGCCCGTCACGCGGCCGCGGGCCAGCAGCCTCCCGGTGCGACCAAACGCCGCAATTTCCCCGAATGCGTCGATCCGCAGCTCGGCCGGCAACCGGCGGGCGCAGGCCCGCGCGGCACACACGGCCAGCAAGGCGGCCGTCGCGGCCGACACGCATGCACCGGCGGCAGCGCCCGCGCGCGGCGCCCAGAACAGGTACGCCGACGCGGCAGCCGCCGCGACGAACACGGCCAGCACGACATACGACACGGCCGAGGCCCGCAACGCAAAGCGCTGCGGACGCCCGGCCGGCGCATCGAATGGACTCGTCAAGCGATTCAGCGTCAGACGCGCTTGAACACCAGCGTGCCGTTGGTCCCGCCGAAGCCGAAGTTGTTCTTCACGGCAACGTCGATCTTCATGTCACGCGCGGTGTTCGCGCAGTAATCGAGATCGCACTCGGGGTCCTGGTTGAAGATGTTGATGGTCGGCGGCGACACGTTGTTGTGCAGCGCCAGCACCGTGAACACCGATTCGAGGCCGCCCGCGCCGCCCAGCAGGTGGCCCGTCATCGACTTCGTCGAGTTCACGACGAGCTTGTACGCATGCTCGCCGAAGGCCGCCTTCACCGCGTCGGACTCGTTCTTGTCGCCCAACGGCGTCGACGTGCCGTGCGCGTTCAGGTACTGGACCTCGTCCGCGTTCACGCCGGCGTCGCGCAGTGCCGCGACCATGCAGCGGCGCGGGCCGTCCATGTTCGGGGCGGTCATGTGGTACGCGTCGCCCGTCATGCCGAAGCCCGAGACTTCCGCATAGATCTTCGCGCCGCGCGCCTTCGCCGCCTCGTACTCCTCGAGCACCATCACGCCGGCGCCCTCGCCCAGCACGAAGCCGTCGCGGTCCTTGTCCCACGGACGCGATGCGCTCGCCGGATCGTCGTTGCGGGTCGACAGCGCACGCGCTGCCGCGAACCCGCCGATACCGAGCGGCGACACCGTCGATTCGGCACCGCCCGCGACCATCACGTCGGCGTCGCCGGCCTGGATCAGGCGCGCGGCGAGGCCAATGCTGTGCAGGCCGGTCGTGCAGGCCGTCACGGCCGCGAGGTTCGGGCCCTTCAGGCCGAACATGATGCTCAGGTGGCCCGAGATCATGTTGATGATCGAACCCGGCACGAAGAACGGCGAAATCCGGCGCGGGCCGCGATCGACGTAGGTCTGGTGCGTATCTTCGATCATCGGCAGGCCGCCGATGCCGGAACCGACCAGCACGCCGATGCGTTCGGCGTTGGCTTCGGTCACTTCCAGCCCGCTGTCCTTGATGGCCTGGACGCCGGCGGCGATGCCGTAATGGATGAACGTATCCATGTTCCGGGCTTCCTTCGCCGGGATGTACTCCTCGGCGCTGAAACCCTTCACTTCGCCCGCGAAATGGCAGGCGAGGTTCGACGCATCGAACTTCGTGACGGTGGCGATACCGGACTTGCCGGCGACGAGATTGGCCCAGCCGTCGGCAACACTATTGCCAACAGGCGAAATCAGCCCCAGGCCTGTAACGACAACACGACGGCGGCTCACGGTAACCTCTTTTCCATTATTGGATGACAAAAACAAAAGCCACAGTGGCCACAGGAACCAGCCCTGCGAGCCCTGTGGCTGTTAGTCCGTCCGGCGCGAAGCCGGCAGGATGGCGCGTCAATCGCGAAGATCGCGGCGACGTGGCGGACAAGCGCGAAAGGCGCTTACGCCTTGACGTTTGCGCGAGCGTAGTCGATCGCTTGCTGAACGGTCGTGATCTTCTCTGCTTCTTCGTCCGGGATTTCCATGCCGAACTCGTCTTCCAGAGCCATCACCAGTTCGACCGTGTCGAGCGAGTCGGCGCCCAGGTCGTTCACGAACGAAGCTTCGTTCTTGATCTCGGCTTCCGCGACGCCCAGTTGTTCAGCGACGATCTTCTTGACACGTTGTTCGATGTTGTCCATTACCCCTCCGAGGGAAAGTTCAGATTTACAAGTGCGCGCATTTTATCAGGTTTGCTGACGCCAAAACGCGCGTTGGCTTGATGGTCGATCAAGCGCCGATCCGCCTGAAAATCGGGATACGGCGCGGATGGTAAACGAAAACCGTTACGACATGTACATGCCGCCGTTCACGTGCAGCGTCGTGCCGGTGATGTAACCGGCCTGCGGCGATGCGAGGAACGCGACGGCATGGGCGATGTCTTCCGGGCTGCCGAGGCGGCCGAGCGGAATCTGGGTCTTGAGCGCGGCCTGCTGTTCTTCCGGCAGCGTCTTCGTCATGTCGGTATCGATGAAGCCCGGCGCCACGCAGTTCACGGTGATGCCGCGGCTGCCGATCTCGCGCGCGAGCGCACGCGTCATGCCCGCCACGCCGGCCTTCGCGGCCGCATAGTTGACCTGACCCGGGTTGCCGGCCGAACCGACCACCGACGTGATGTTGATGATACGGCCGCCGCGCGCCTTCATCATCGGGCGCAGCACCGCGCGCGACAGGCGGAACACCGACTTCAGGTTGGTGTCGATCACCGCGTCCCAGTCCTCGTCCTTCATCCGCATCGCGAGCTGGTCCTGCGTGATGCCCGCGTTGTTGACGAGCACGTTCAGTGCGCCAAATTCCTTCACGGTCGCATCGATCAGCGCCTCGGCGGCGGCTGCGTCGTTGACGTTCAGCACCGCGCCGCGGCCCGTGACGCCCGCGTCCGCGAATGCCGCGGTGATCGCGGCGGCGCCCGATTCGCTCGTCGCCGTGCCGATCACCGTCGCGCCCAGGCGCGCGAGTTCGAGCGCGATCGAACGGCCGATGCCGCGCGACGCGCCGGTCACGATCGCAACCTGTTTATCCAGAGTCTTTTCCATGAATCGAATATCCGTTTCTTGAAAAAAGGCGCCGCGTCAGGCGGTCACCAGCTTGAGGGCTTCGTCGAGCGACGCCGGATCGAACACCGACGCACCCGTCAGGTTGCCGTCGATGCGCTTCGTCAGGCCGGCGAGCACCTTGCCCGGACCACATTCGATCACGTGCGTGACGCCGGTGCCGGCAATGTGCTGCACGCACTCGACCCAGCGCACCGGGCCCGCGGCCTGGCGCACCAGCGCGTCCTTGATCGCGGCCGGATCGCTGATCACGGCCACGTCGATGTTGTTGACGACCGGAATCTGCGGCGCCTTCACGTCGACGTTCACGAGGTAGTCGCGCAGTTGGTCCGACGCCGGCTTGAGCAGCGACGAATGGAACGGCGCCGACACCGCCAGCGGCAGCGCGCGCTTCGCGCCCTTCGCCTTCGCGATCTCGCACGCCTTCTCGACCGCGGCCTTGCTGCCTGCGATCACGACCTGCGCGGGCGCATTGAAGTTCACCGCTTCGACGACGCCCGCTTCCGCGGCTTCGGCGCACACTGCGCGCACCGTGTCGTCGTCGAGGCCCAGGATCGCGGCCATGCCGCCCTGGCCGACCGGCACGGCCGTTTGCATCGCCTGCGCACGGAAGCGCACGAGCGGCACCGCGTCCTTGAACGCGAGCGCACCCGCGGCGACGAGTGCCGTGTATTCACCGAGGCTGTGGCCGGCGACGATCGACGGTGCCGGGCCGCCTGCCTGCTGCCACGCGCGGTAGCACGCGTAGGCGGCCGTCAGCATCACGGGCTGCGTATTGGTGGTCAGGTTCAGCTCTTCGGCCGGGCCTTCGGCGATCAGCTTGCCGAGATCCTGATTGAGTGCATCGGACGCTTCCTGAAGCGTCTCGCGCACGACGGCCAGATCGGCGAATGCGTTGAGCATGCCGATCGCCTGCGAGCCCTGCCCCGGAAAAACGAATGCAAATTTCATATCGTCCCCAATTGAATCGATTCGGACGGCGCGCACGAACGGCGCGCCGATGGGATCCGCGCGCAGCAATCGCGCGCCGCGGATCAGAAGCGGAAGACCGACGCGCCCCAGGTGAAGCCGCCGCCGACGCCTTCAATCAACACGTGCTGGCCACGCTGGATGCGACCGTCGCGCACCGCGGTGTCGAGCGCCAGCGGGATCGACGCAGCCGACGTGTTGCCGTGCTGGTCGACCGTCACGACCATGCGCTCCTGCGGCAGGCCGAGCTTGCGGCAAGTGCTGGTCATGATGCGGATGTTGGCCTGGTGCGGAATCAGCCAGTCGATCTGCTCGGGCGCGAGATTCGCCTTCGCGAGCGCCTCGATCGCGACCTTTTCGAGCACGTTGACGGCGAGCTTGAACACGGCCTGCCCGTCCATGTACAGGAATGCGCTGCCCTCGATCACGCCGCGATTGACGTTGCCCGGCGTGCAGAGGATGTGCGAATAGCTGCCGTCCGCGTGCAGCGCGCTGCCGAGGATGCCCGGCTCTTCCGACGCGGACAGGATCACCGCGCCCGCGCCGTCGCCGAACAGCACGCAGGTCGTGCGGTCCTTGAAGTCGAGAATGCGCGAGAACGTCTCCGCGCCGACCACGAGCGCCGTACGGTGCTGGCCGCTGCGGATGAAGCTGTCGGCCGTCGCCATCGCGTACGCGAAGCCCGAACACACGGCCTGCACGTCGAATGCCGCGCCGCCGTTCTTGATGCCGAGCTTGTTCTGCAGCAGGCACGCGGTGCTCGGGAACACGAAATCGGGGGTCGAAGTCGCGACGATGATCAGGTCGATCGACTGCGGATCGATGCCGGCCGCTTCGATCGCGCGACGCGACGCCTCGAGCGCGAGATCGCTCGTCGTGACGTCCGGTGCGGCGAAATGGCGCGCATGGATGCCCGTGCGCGCAACGATCCACTCATCGCTCGTCTCGATGCCTTCCTTCGCAAGGCGATCGGTCAACTGCTGGTTCGTGACGCGGTCAGGCGGCAGATAGCTGCCCGTGCCGAGCACGCGGGAATAGAGAGTCGATTGGGCCATTTATGCTTTAGAGGATTGCGCAGCGGAAGGTTCGGCGTGATGGCCTGCGGCGGGGCTTGCATGGCCCGCGCCGCCCGCGTTGTGTTCGCCATCGCCGAGCGACACCGAATTATCCGCCATCGCACGCGTGAGGCGCTCCAGCACGCCGTTTTTGACGGCATCATACCCGCGTTTGATTGCCCACTCAAACGCGTAGGCGTCGGCCGAACCATGGCTCTTGATCACGAGGCTCTTCAGCCCCAGCAGCGCCGCGCCGTTGTACTGGCGGTGGTCGACGCGCTTCTTGAAACGCATCAGCACCGGCAGCGCGAGCAGCGCCATCAGCTTCGACATCAGCGAACGGCCGAACTCCTCGCGGATGATGTCGGACAGCATCTGCGCGAGCCCTTCCGACGTCTTCAGCGCGACGTTGCCGACGAAGCCGTCGCACACGATCACGTCGACGGTGCCCTTGTAGATGTCGTTGCCTTCCACGTTGCCGCGGAAATTGAGCGTGCTGGCACGCAGCAGTTCACCTGCGCGCTTGATCGTCTCGTTGCCCTTGATGACCTCTTCGCCGATGTTCAGCAGGCCGATCGTCGGGCGCTCCTTGCCTTCGAGCGCGGCCACGAGGGCGTGCCCCATCTCCGCGAACTGCAGCAGGTGCTGCGGTTCGCAGTCGACGTTCGCGCCGAGGTCCAGCATCATCGTGTAGCCGGTCGGGTTCGGCAGCGCGAACGCGATCGCGGGCCGCTCGATGCCGGGCAGCGTCTTGAGTACGTAACGGGAAACGGCCATCAGCGCGCCGGTATTGCCGGCGGAGATACAGGCCTGCGCCGCGCCTTCCTTGACGTGGTTGAGCGCGACACGCATCGAAGAATCCTTCTTCTTGCGCAGCGCCACTTCGACAGGGTCGTCCATCGCCACGACTTCGGTGGCGGGAACGATGGTCAGCGCGGGATCGTCGAGGGCTTTCAGCTTCTTCAGCTGAGCGCGGATTGCGCTTTCGATGCCGACGAGCATCAGGTGCGCATCGGGATGCGCGCGGACGAACTTGACTGCTGCGGGAACGGTCACGGACGGGCCGTGGTCGCCTCCCATGCAATCGATAGTGAGCTTTACGGTCATGGAATGCGACGAATTTCAGGCACAAAAAAGCGGCAGTTGAATGCCGCCTTTTTGTTGCGCCAGGAAAGTGTCAAGCGACCAGTTGTCACGCGAACGACGAGCGTAGCGCGCAACGCGTGACTTGACGCTTAGTCGTTCTTCGTCTTGACGACTTTCTTGCCGCGATAGTAGCCGTTCGGGCTGACGTGGTGACGCAGATGCACTTCACCCGTGCTCGGCTCGACTGCCAGCGGCGCTGCCGTCAGGAAATCGTGCGAACGATGCATGCCGCGCTTCGACGGCGACTTCTTGTTTTGCTGGACTGCCATGACTAACTCCTAAATAATTTTCCGGATTCTAACACAGCCCGATCCGACGCTTAACTACCCTGGCCCAAAGCCCTTACGCCTTCCCGCGCCACAACTGCTTAGTGTTTCTTGGTGCCGTCACCGCCCTTCTTCAACGCTTCCAGCGCTGCGAACGGATTCGGCCGTTTGCCTTCGTCCCCGGCTTCCTCGGACTCTTCATCCGTCTCTTCCGCGGGACCGCTCGCACCCGACACGAGGCTTTCGTGGACTGCCGGGCAAACCTCGTGCTTGGGCACGAGCGGCAACGAAAGCAGCAATTCCTCTTCGATCAAGTCGACGAGATCGAACTGGCGTGAGCCCACGATCACATCGGCTTCATCGTCGTCGAGCGGAAATTCTTCAGCTTCTTCTTCGGTCGCGACGACCCGGTACGTCATGTCGACGTCGAACGTCTGGTCGTACGGGGTCACGCAGCGCTGGCACGTGAGCCACGCATGGCCATGCACCGCGAGGCGCAGATACGGCTGCTGCCCATCGGCGCCGTCGTCCTGCAATTCCTTCTGCGTGAACCCTTCCGCCTGCCAAGTGAAAACCGTGTCGCGATCTGGCGCGTCCGCCGGCACTTCGTTTAACATGCGCGGCAGTTGCGAGAGGCGCACCGCCCCTGCTGCCTGCCGGCCGCTGCGGGCGAACTCGAACAGGTCGACCGCATGCGGATCAAGCGCCGCCGCAGGTTTGCCAGAAGAAGTGTTCATGTGCGCTCCTGCCTACAGGCTGACTTGCGAATCCGGCTTGGCACCGCTCGCGTACGGCTCATCCGCGGATGACGTACTTTACTTCCGAAGACCCGGCAGGCGCCACCACAACAGAAGCCTGCCGACGAAAAGCGGGAAAGCATACCTGTTTTACCTTTTGCGGTCAATCACTTAAGCTTGCGTCCGCGCAACGCCGCTCCACACCTGACGACTCACCGATCCAACCGACCATGCCGGATACCGTTTGCCGCCCGCCGCGGCTGATTCTCGCCTCCAGTTCCCGCTACCGCCGCGCGCTCCTCGAGCGCCTCGGCGTACCGTTCGACGTCGTGTCGCCCGACCTCGACGAAACCCCGCTCGACGGCGAAACGCCGGCTGCGACCGCGCTGCGCCTCGCCGATGCGAAAGCACGCGCCGTCGCCGCGACGATCGACGCGCCCGACGGCGTGCTCGTGATCGGGTCGGACCAGGTCGCGACCTTCGACGGCCACCAGATCGGCAAGCCCGGCACGCACGAGCGCGCACTCGCGCAGCTCGTGTTGATGCAGGGCCGCGCCGTCGAATTCCACAGCGCGCTTTGCCTGTACGACAGCCGGACGGGCGAAGCGCAGGTCGAGGACATCGTCACGCACGTGCGCTTCCGCTCGCTGCCCGAGGCCGAACTCGACGCCTACCTGCGCGCGGAAACGCCATACGACGTCGCCGGCAGCGCGAAATCCGAAGGGCTCGGCATCGCGCTGCTCGACGCGATCGATTCCAACGACCCGACCGCGCTCGTCGGCCTGCCGCTGATCGCGCTCACGCGGATGCTGCGCGCCGCCGAATACCCGCTGTTTGCAACCACCCGTGGAGACCGCGCATGACCGCCGGCACGCTTTACCTCGTCCCGAACACGCTTGGCGAAGGCGACGAATCGATGCTCGCCGCGGTGCTGCCCGCGGCCGTCCAGGCGCGCGCCGGCACGCTCGGCTATTACATCGGCGAGAACGCGAAAACGACGCGCGCGTTTCTGAAGAAGATCGGCACGACGCGCCCGATCCAGGAAATCGAGATCAGCGAACTGAACGTCAATACGCCGGCCGGCGCGATCGACCGGCTGCTCGCGCCCATACTGGCCGGCGCTGACGCCGGCCTGGTGTCGGAGGCCGGCTGCCCGGCCGTCGCCGATCCCGGCGCGCTGCTGGTGCGCCGCGCGCACGAGCGCGGCGTGAAGGTCGTGCCGCTCGTCGGGCCGAGTTCGATCCTGCTCGCGCTGATGGCATCGGGCCTGAACGGCCAGAGCTTCGCGTTCAACGGCTACCTGCCGGTCGATGCGGCCGCGCGCGCGAAGCGCTTGCGCGAACTCGAGCAACTGTCACGCAAGGCGCGCCAGACGCAGATCTTCATCGAAACGCCGTACCGGAATCACGCGATGCTCGACACGCTGGTCGCGACCTGCGCGCCGTCGACGCAGATTTGCGTCGCGGCCGACCTGACCCTCGCGACCGAGACGATCGCGAGCCGCACCGTGGCCGACTGGAAAAAGGCGCCTGCGCCGAACCTGCACAAGCGACCCGCGATCTTCCTGCTGCTCGCGAACTGACGCCACGCTCGGCGATCAGCCAACTGACAGGCGGGCCATCGCGGCCCGCCGCCAGCCTGTCAGCGCAGGCTGACCGACGCGCCGCCGGCCGTCAGCGCCTTCATCGCGGCGCCGCCGACGGCCGCGCCGAACTTGCGCGCGACACGGTTCGTCAGGCTTTCCTTCACCGTGTAATCGACGAGATCCGGCGCCTTCAGCACGTCGCGCGCGACCGTGTCGGTCGTGCCGTAACCGTCGGCAAGCCCCAGCTCGACGCTCTTCTCGCCCGTCCAGAACAGGCCCGAGAACATGTCGGGCGTCTCGTGCAGCCGCTTGCCGCGGCCATCCTTCACGGCCTTGATGAACTGCGCGTGCACCTGATCGAGCAGCGCCTGCGCGTGCGCGTCCATCTTCGGCGTCTCCGGCGAGAACGGATCGTAGAAGCCCTTGTTTTCACCTGACGTATGCAGGCGGCGTTCGACGCCGAGCTTGCCCATCAGCCCCGTGAAACCGAAACCGTCCATCAGCACGCCGATCGACCCGACGATGCTCGCCTTGTCGACGAAGATCTTGTCGGCCGCGGCCGCGATGTAATAGCCGCCCGATGCGCACATGTCGGTCACGACGACATACAGCGGCTTGTCCGGATGCTTCGCACGCAGCCGCCGGATCTCGTCGTAGACCATCCCGGCCTGCACGGGGCTGCCGCCCGGGCTGTTGATCCGCAGCACGACGCCGGCCGTGCCGTCGTCGTCGAATGCGGCGTCGAGCGCCGTATTGATGTCGTCGGCGTTCGCATTGACGCCGGCCGCGATCTCGCCGTCGATCGTCACGAGCGCCGTGTGCCGCCCGCTCGACGAAAACTTCGAATCGCTCGAGAAATCGATCAGCGCGAACGCGAACAGCACGAACACGCCGAGGAACGCGAAGCGGAAGAAGATCTTCCAGCGCCGCGCCGCACGCTGCTCCTTGACGGCCGCGAGCGCGATCCGTTCGAGCGCCGCGCGCTCCCAGTTCGGTTCACGGCTGTCGGGACGGGAGGAGGATTCCGGGGAATTCGGTTGGTCGGCCATGCAGTGGTGTCGTCAGTCGGTCGTGGCGGGAGTGGCAGGATGCAGGTCGGCATCCGGCACCCAGAATACCGCACGGCCGTCGGGCGTGTCGCGTTCGTCGACCTCGACCGGCCGCAGGCGGCCGCCGCGGCACGGGCCGCCGACGCACTTGCCGGTGTTCGGCTCGTAGATCGCGCCATGTGTCGCGCACATCAGGTAGAGGCCCGACGACTCGAAGAACTGCCCTTCGGCCCAGTCGAGCTCCATCGGCACATGCGCACAACGATTCAGGTAGCCGTAGGCACGGCCGTCGTAGCGCACGAAGAACACGACGGCCTGCTCACCGCGCAGCGTCGCGTCGACGCGCACGCCGGCGCCGCCGTCGGTCAGCGCGTCCGATGCGCACACGCGCACGGCGTCCGGCGCCGTGCTCATGCGTACTCCCTCAGCCATTCGGCCAGCGCACCGACATCGGGCGCGACGAAGCGCGGCGCGAGCGCCGCCAGCGCATCGGCCGTGTGCGCGCCATACGCGACCCCGACGCCAGCCGCACCGGCGCTCGCGGCCATCTGCAGGTCGTGCGTCGTGTCGCCGATCATCACGGTGCGCGACAAGTCCTGCCCCAATTCCCGCGACAACTCGTGCAGCATCGCCGGGTGCGGTTTCGAGAACGTCTCGTCCGCGCAGCGCGTCGCATCGAACACGCTCGTCAGCTTCGACTGGTCGAGCACGCGGTTCAGCCCCACCCGCCCCTTGCCGGTCGCCACCGCGAGCAGATAGCCCGTGTCGCGCAGTTCAGCGAGCAGTTCGCGTACGCCGGCGAACAGCTCGATGCGCTGGTCGTCGAGCAGATAGTGATAGCGGTAGCGCTCGGCGAGTCTCGAGTACTCGGACGGATCGAGGGTCGGAGCCGTAATCTGCAGCGCATCGCGCAGGCCGAGGCCGATCACGTAGCGCGACGCCTCGTCGGAGGGCGTGGGCAGGCCGAGATCGCGGCATGCGGCCTGGATGCTGTGCGCGATGTGCGCAGTCGAATCCATCAGCGTGCCGTCCCAGTCGAAGACGATCAGGTCAAATTGCTGTCGAGCCATGCGGTTCAGGCGGTATCGCGCAATGCGCTGAGTTGATCGAGGAAACGCTGGCAGTCATCCGGCAGCGGCGCGTCGAACTGCAGCGCCTCGCCGGTGATCGGATGGGCAAGCCGCAGCCGGTACGCATGCAGGAACATCCGCTTCAGCGACGGTTGCGCGTTCGCGCGCGCCAGCGCCTTGTTGAGTGCGAAATCGCCATACTTGGCGTCGCCGGCGATCGGCAGGCCGAGATGCGCGAGGTGCACGCGGATCTGATGGGTTCGACCCGTTTTGAGTTCCGCTTCGACGAGCACGTAGTCGGACCAGCTGTCGACGAGGTTGAACACCGTATGCGACGGCTGCCCGTCGTCCTGCACGCGCACGCGGCGCTCCCCTTCCGGGGTCGAATACTTGAACAGCGGCACCTTCACCGCGCGGCGGCGCCCCCAGTCGGGCTGCCATTCGCCGTGCGCACAGGCGAAGTAGCGCTTGTCCATCCGGTTCTCGCGGATCTGTTCGTGCAGGCCGACCAGCGCCGTGCGCTTCTTCGCGAGCATCAGGATCCCGGACGTCTCGCGGTCGAGCCGGTGCACGAGTTCGAGGAATTTCGCGCGCGGGCGCGCCTGGCGCATCTGCTCGATCACGCCGAACGCGACGCCGCTGCCGCCGTGCACGGCAACGCCGGCCGGCTTGTCGATGACGAGCATCGCGTCGTCCTCGTACAGCACGTTGAAATTCGCGGGTGGCACGATGGGCGTGTCGGCGCGTGCGAGGTCCGCCGCCGCCACACGCACGGGCGGCACGCGGACAACGTCGCCCAGGGCCAGGCGGTACTGCGCATCGATCCGGCCCTTGTTCACACGCACTTCGCCGCTGCGGAGGATCCGGTAAATATGGCTTTTCGGCACGCCTTTACAGACGCGCAACAGGAAGTTGTCGATCCGCTGACCGGCCGAGTTTTCGTCGATCTCGATCATCGATACCTGGCCGCTTGCGACTGAATTCTGGGATATTTTGCCTAACTCATTCATACTGAATATAATTTTGCCCAGCCTGACGTTGAGGGTGGCCTGACCGGCCGGCCCCGACCGAGTCGGGCAAGGCGCAAGCGGAAACCGTTATTTTACTTGCGCCGGGGGTCTACTGCTCGCCCCTAATCAAAGAGATGCAGCAAGTTGCACGCACGGCGCTGCCCGTCGGCAAGGATCGCGCCCACAGGCGGATTCGGTCGGCAAGGCGCCGCGGTAACGGAAAGTTGGTTGAAAAGAATTTGATCGGCAGCCCGACGGCGCGAAGTGCGTCCGCAGGCTGCCGGTTGCGAAAATTACGGCGTTGCGCCCGATTTGGTCCCGCGAAGCGTGCGGGACTTGGCGACGTCAAACCAGGGAAGTACACCCCAAGCGGGAAAGTCGGGCTGGATTCGATACTCCCCGCTGCGGCCCAAGCCGCAGCATCTGCCGCCCGTCGGCGCGCGCGACGCATTGCGCGCGCCCGTGGCAATGCCCGGACTCAGGCTTAGCGCGCTTTTGCAGCGTGCGGTGTGTGAACGCCGTGCTTTGAAACCGTATTCGCAGGTGCCCTACGGCCGCCGGCCCCGTCTTTCGGGCCCAAGCGCCTCTTCAGGCAATTCTCCCCGCCATCGTTCCCGCTCCAGCGTGCTTGTGACAACACAACAAGGTGCGGCCTGCCGTCGTTCCCGCCTTCGCGACTGACAACCGCGAGGCGCCGGCAGCGGAGCCGCCTGGAGTCGTTCATGAAACGCATGCTGTTCAATGCGACGCAGCAGGAGGAGCTGCGCGTCGCCATCGTTGACGGGCAGAAGCTCATCGACATCGACATCGAGACAGCCGGGCGCGAACAGCGCAAAGGCAATATCTACAAAGGTGTCATCACCCGCATCGAGCCGTCGCTCGAAGCGTGCTTCGTCAACTACGGCGAAGACCGCCACGGCTTCCTGCCGTTCAAGGAAGTCGCCCGCCAGTACTTCAAGGAAGGCATCGACATGCGCTCCGCGCGCATTCAGGATGCCCTGCGCGAAGGCCAGGAGCTGATCGTCCAGGTCGAGAAGGAAGAGCGTGGCAACAAGGGCGCCGCCCTCACCACCTTCATCTCGCTCGCCGGCCGTTACCTCGTGCTGATGCCGAACAATCCGCGCGGCGGCGGCGTGTCGCGCCGGATCGAAGGCGACGAGCGCCAGGAACTGCGCGAAACGATGGCGCAACTGCAGATTCCGGACGGCATGAGCATGATCGCCCGTACCGCGGGCATCGGCCGCAGCGCCGAAGAACTGCAGTGGGACCTGAACTACCTGCTGCAACTGTGGCGCGCGATCGAAGCGGCATCGCAAAGCGGCAACGCCGGCCAGCCGATGCTGATCTATCTGGAATCGAGCCTCGTGATCCGCGCGATCCGGGACTATTTCCAGCCCGATATCGGCGAAATCCTGATCGATACGAACGAAATTCACGATCAGGCCCGCGCATTCATGGATATCGTGATGCCGGACAACGTCGCGAAGGTGAAGCGCTACCACGACGACGTGCCGCTGTTCTCCCGCTTCCAGATCGAGCACCAGATCGAGACCGCGTACTCGCGCACGGTGCCGCTGCCGTCGGGCGGCGCGATCGTGATCGACCACACCGAAGCGCTCGTCGCGATCGACGTGAACTCGGCGCGCGCGACCAAGGGCGCGGACATCGAGGAAACGGCGACCCGCACGAACCTCGAAGCAGCCGACGAAGTCGCCCGCCAGCTCCGCCTGCGCGACCTCGGCGGCCTGATCGTGATCGATTTCATCGACATGGAATCGGCGAAGAGCCAGCGCGAAGTCGAGCAGCGCCTGAAAGACGCGCTCAAGCATGACCGCGCGCGCGTGCAGATGGGCAAGATCTCCCGTTTCGGCCTGATGGAACTGTCGCGCCAGCGCCTGCGTCCGGCCCTGTCGGAAGGCAGCCACGTGACCTGCCCGCGTTGTAACGGCACCGGCCACATCCGCGATACCGAATCGTCCGCGCTGCAGGTCCTGCGGATCATTCAGGAAGAAGCGATGAAGGAAAACACCGCGGCGATCCACTGCCAGGTGCCGGTCGAGGTGACCGCCTTCCTGCTCAACGAAAAGCGTCAGGAAATCAACAAGATCGAGTCGCGCTTCAAGGTCGGCATCGTGCTGATCCCGAACAAGCACCTCGATACGCCGCATTACAAGCTCGAGCGCCTGCGTCACGACGATGCGCGCCTCGACGATCCGCGCGCGTCGTGGAAGATGGCCGAGGAAGCCGCCCGCGAACTGGAGTCGGAAACCGGCTACAGCAAGCGCGCAGCAGAGGTGAAGCCGAAGCAGGAAGCCGCGGTCAAGGGCATCACGCCCGAGCGTCCGGCCCCGAGCCCGGCACCGCAGCGTCCGGTCGAACCGGTTGCCGCGCCCGCCCCTGTCGTCGCGGCAAGCGGCGGCTTCATCGGCTGGCTGAAAGGCCTGTTCGGCGTGTCGCCGGCCCCGGCACCCGCACCGGTTGCTCCGGCACCGGCCAAGGAGCAGACAGCCCGTCCGGCCCGCGAGCGGACCGAGAAGAGCGAGCAACGCGGCGGCGACCGCAATCGCAACCGTCGTGGCGGCGCGCAGCAGGCGCAAGGCGGCCGCGACCAGGCAGCAGTAGGCCGTGGCCAGCCGCAACGCCAGGAACGCGAAGGCAAGGAAGTGCGCGAACCGCGTGAAGGCCGTGAGCCGCGCGAGGGTCGCGAGCCGCGTGAAGGTCGCGAAAACCGCGAAGGTCGTGAGGGCCGCGAAGGTCGCGAGGGCCGTGGCCCGCGCGAAGGCCGCGAACCGCGCGAACCGCGTGAAAGCCGTGAACCGCGTGAACCGCGCGAGAACCGCGAACCGCGCGAGCGTGCCGAGCAGCCGGAAGCCGTCGAGGCAACCGGCCGTGGCGAGCGCCAGGAACGCGGCGAGCGTCGCGAGCGCGGCGAGCGCCGCAAGCCGACCCAGCATGCGGCCACGCTCGAGACCGTCAACCGCGGTGAAAACCATCCGGAATCGGAAGACGACAAGGCCGTTGCAGAGGCCCTGCCCGGCGCCGACCTGGCAGCCGATGCGGAAGCCGGCGCGCGTGACGGTGAAGAGCGCCGCCGCCGCCGCCGCGGCCGCCGCGGCGGTCGTCGCGAGCGTGACGAAGACGGCGCAATCATCGACCAGGCCGAGCAAGGCGCGGATGGCGAAGCGGCCGTGCAAGCCGTGACGCCGGAAGCACCGGCTGCTGTCGAACCGGCCCACACGGCCGCACCGGCAGTCGTCGCGGCCGTGGCAAGCGCCGTCGCCGTGGAAGCAGTCGTCGAGCAGCATGCTGCACCGGCCGCTGTCGAAGCCCAGCCGGCACCGGCACCCGCCGAAGCTGCTCCGGTCGAGCCGGCCGTCGCCGTCCAGGCAGTGGAACCGGCACCGGTTGCACCGGCTGTCGTCACCGAAGCCGGCCCGGCTCCGGTCGAGGTTTCGCCGACCGACGCGTTCGAAGTGCCGGCAGTTCCGGCTGCGGCCCCGGCCGTTGTCGAGGCGCCGCAGTCCGCGGCCGTCGAGCAAGCCGCACCGGCCGTGGCGATCGAAGCCGCTCCGGTGGCTGTCGAGCCGGCACCGGTCGAAGTTGCGCCGGTCGAGGCCGTCGCAGCACCGGCACCGGCAGCACCGGCACCGGCAGCAGCAGCGCCGGCAGCAGCTCCCGCGCAACCGGCAGCCGCGCCCGCTTCGGCGAGCCTGGATGTCGTGCTGGAGCAAGCCGGCCTCGTCTGGGTGAACACGGACGCCAACAAGTTCGCCGCTGCGCAGGAAGCCGCGTCGCAACTCCCGCGTCCGTCCCGCGTGCCGCGTGAACGCAAGGCGCTGCCGCCGGCCGATACGGCCCCGATGCAGCAGGTCGAAACGACGCACCACTAAAACGGCGCATCGCCTGACCAGGAAAAGCCCGCCTCCGGCGGGCTTTTTCATGTCCGCGCTGCGGGTTTCCGCCCACCGGACCAGTCGGCCGCTTGCGGCTAAAATAGAGATCTGGTTCGCACTTCTTTCAACATGTCCCCACGCATCATTCCTCTCGCCGACGTCAGCGGGATGCCGGACGTCTCCGGCGTCGCGCATGCCCCTGACGGCACGCTGGCCGACACGTTCGCCAGGCCGCTACGCGACCTGCGCATTTCGGTGACGGATCGCTGCAACTTCCGTTGCGTGTACTGCATGCCGCGCGCGGTCTTCGACAAGGACTACCCGTTCCTGCCGCACAGCGCGCTGCTCACGCACGAGGAAATCGAGCGCGTGGCGCGACTCTTTGTCGCACATGGCGTCGAGAAGATCCGCATCACCGGCGGCGAGCCACTGCTGCGCAAGAATCTCGAATTCCTGATCGAGCGCCTCGCACGCCTGACGACGCACGCCGGCCGCCCGCTCGACCTGACGCTGACGACCAACGGCTCGCTGCTTGCGCGCAAGGCGCGCGCGCTGAAGGACGCCGGGCTCACGCGTGTGACGGTCAGCCTCGATGCGCTCGACGATGCACTGTTCAAGCGCATGAACGATGCCGAGTTCGCGAGCGCCGACGTGCTCGACGGCATCTTCGCCGCGCAGGCCGTGGGCCTCGCGCCGGTCAAGGTCAACATGGTCGTGAAGCGCGGCACCAACGACAGCGAGATCCTGCCGATGGCCGAGCGTTTCCGCGGCACCGGCGTGGTCCTGCGCTTCATCGAATACATGGACGTCGGCACGTCGAACGGCTGGAACATGACCGAGGTGCTGCCGTCTGCCGACGTCGTCGCGCGGATCGCCGAACATTTCCCGCTCGTGCCGCTCGAGCCGCACACGGCGGCCGAGACCGCGCAACGCTGGGGCTATGCGGACGGCAGCGGCGAGATCGGTGTGATCTCGAGCGTCACGCAGGCGTTCTGCGGCGACTGTACGCGCGCGCGGCTGTCGACCGAAGGCAAGCTGTACCTGTGCCTGTTCGCGTCGACGGGCCACGACCTGCGCGCGCTCGTGCGCGGCGGTGCGACCGACGCCGAGATCGCGACCGCGATTGCCCGCATCTGGCAGGCCCGCACCGACCGCTATTCGCAGCTGCGTGGCAGCGCGTCGGCCGAAGCCATGCCCGACGGCACCGGCAAGCGTGTCGAAATGTCGTATATCGGCGGCTGACGCACGCCGGCTCATTCCGCTTTCGCACGATGCCCGTTTCCGCCTCCCCCTCGATCGCCGGCCTGCTGCTCGCAGGCGGGCGCGCCACACGCATGGACGGCGTCGACAAGGGCCTGCAGTTACTCGACGGTACGCCGCTCGCGCTGCATGTGCTGCGCCGGCTTTCGCCGCAGGTCGACGAAACGCTGATCAGCGCGAATCGTCACGCCGATCGCTATGCCGAGCTCGGTGCGCCGTTCGACGCGCGCATCGTCGCGGACGAAACACCCGACTTCCCCGGCCCGCTTGCGGGCCTGCTCGCCGGCATGCGGGCGGCGCGCGCACCGCTCGTCGTGTGCTCGCCCTGCGATACGCCCTACCTGTCCGACGACCTCGTCGCGCGGCTGCACGCGGCCCTCGACGCGCAACAGGCCGACATCGCGATGGCCGTGACCGTCGATGCGCTGCAGGTGCGCTCGCCGCAGCCGACGTTCGCGCTGCTGCGCACGTCGCTGGCCGACGATCTGGCCGCCCGGCTCGCGGCCGGCGACCGCAAGGTGCGTGCGTGGTACGCACGCCACAAGACGGTCGAAGTCGAGTTTCGCGACGAGCGTGCGTTTTACAATGCCAACTCCTGGCAGGAACTCGCCGCGCTGGCCCGCCGCTGACGGCACACGCGTCGTTCCCGCCCGGCGCCCGCCGCACGCGAAACCCGCGCCCAGGCACCCTCCTCGCGCCACCGGCCACGAACCCGATACGCCTTGCGGCGCAGTCCGACTGATGATCACGCAATCCTCGTCCGCCTCCCGAACCGATTCCGATGCCGCGCTGTCGCTCGCCGACGCACAGGCACTCGCGTGCCGTTTCGCGGCGCCGGTCGACGCGTGCGACACGGTGACGCTGCGCGATGCGCTCGACCGCGTGCTCGCGGCCGACGTGAACGCGCCGTTCAACATCCCCGCGTATGACAACTCGGCGATGGACGGCTATGCATTCGACGGCAGCGCCGGCACGCCCGCGTCGTCGCAGGGTGACATCGGGATGACGGTCGCCGGCACCGCGTTCGCGGGCCACCCGTTCGACGGCGCCGTGGCAGCCGGCTCATGCGTGCGCATCATGACGGGCGCGCCGATGCCGGCCGGATGCGACACGGTGATTCCACAGGAACGCGTGCGCGTCGACGGCGACACGATCCGTTTCGCCGCGCACGACGTCGCACGCGGTGCAAACTGCCGCAAGGCCGGCGAGGATCTGGCGCGCGGCGCCTGCGCGCTCGCCGCGGGCCGCATCCTGCGCCCTTCCGATCTCGGCCTGCTCGCATCGTTCGGTCTCACCGACGTCACGGTGCGCCGCCGCGTGCGCGTCGCCGTGTTCTCGACCGGCGACGAACTGCGCGAGGCCGGCGAACCGCTCGATCGCGGCGCGCTGTACGACAGCAATCGCGGCATGCTGATCGCGATGCTGGAAAGACTGAATGTCGACGCGATCGATCTCGGGATCGTCCGCGACGACCCGGCCGCGCTCGAAGCCGCGTTGCGCGACGCCGTCGCCGCGCAAGCCGACGCGGTGATCACGTCGGGCGGCGTCTCGGTCGGCGAAGCCGACTTCACGCGCGACGTGATGGCAAAACTCGGCGACGTGACGTTCGCGAGCCTCGCGCTGCGGCCCGGCCGGCCGCTCGCCTGCGGCACGCTCGCATGCGCGACAGGCGGCGCCGGTCACGCGCTGTTCTTCGGGCTGCCCGGCAATCCGGTCGCGTCGGCCGTCACGTTCTACGCGATCGTGCGCCCGGCACTGCTGACGCTGGCCGGCGCGCAAACGCCGCCGCCGGCGATGTACCCGGCGCTCAGCACGCAGGCATTGAAGAAGCGCCCCGGCCGCACCGAATACCTGCGCGGCATCGCGACTCGCGCCGCTGACGGCCACTGGCACGTCACGCCGGCCGGTTCGCAGAGTTCCGCATCGTTGAGCGGCCTCGCGGCCGCCAACTGTTTCATCGTCCTGGGCCACGATACCGCGGCAGTCGACGCGGGCACCCCGGTCGACATCCTGCCGCTCGACGGCCTGATCTGAATTCCACTATTGGTATATCTCTACGGGGGCAATCCGCACATGAAGAAACAAATCTCGTCGATCGCCGCGGGACAGACCGCGAAGGCGCTGATCCTCGTCTACCTGACGTTCAGCGTGCCGATCGTGCTGCTCGGCATTCTCGTCGCCTACATCCGCTACGGGATGGTCGAACTGAGCACGATCCTGAGCGCGCTGCTGCTGAACGCGATCCTCGGTTTCGTGCTGCTGTGGATCGCCTGCCACGCGTACAACTGGGTCGCGTCGCGCTTTGGCGGCATCGAGATCGTGCTGTCCGATCCGCCGGAGGAAGCGTGAGCGACACGCCGCTGATCCGCGCGGCCGAAACACGCGACGTCGGTGCGATCCTCGCGCTGATGCGCGAGCTGGCCGAGTTCGAGAAGCTCACGGATCTGTTCGTCGCGACTGAAGCCGATCTCGCCGACGCGCTGTTCGGCGCACACCCCGCCGCCGAAGCACGGGTGGCCGAGCATGACGGCGCGATCGTCGCGTATGCGCTGTTCTTCCACAACTATTCGACGTTTCTCGGCCGCCGCGGCCTCTATCTCGAGGATCTGTACGTGCAACCGTCGCAGCGCGGCACGGGCCTCGGCACTGCGATGCTGCGTCACCTCGCGGCACTGGCCGTCGAGCGCCGCTGCGGGCGCTTCGAATGGTCGGTCCTCGACTGGAACCAGCCGGCGATCGATTTCTACGAGAAGATGGGCGCCACCGTGCTGCCCGACTGGCGCATCGTCCGCGTGACGGGCGCCGCGCTGGACACGCTCGCCGGACATTGAGCGCACAGCGGCCGCATCGGCGATCGCTTCATGAAAAAACGGGCGCCGCGGCGCCCGTTTTCGTTCCGGCCGGTGCGGCCGCGCGCGTCACGCGTCGTCCGCATCGGCGCCGTCGCTACCCTCCGCGCCGAGCAGCCCGGCCGCCGCGTCGCCCGGCAGCGCCTCGACCTGCTTCAGCTTGCGGCTCATCACGCGCGTACGCTGCTCGGCGGACTCGATCGAGCGCGTGACCGTTTCGAGTTGCGCCTTCGTGCGCGCGAGCACGTCGCCGAACTTGCCGAATTCCGTTTTTACCGCGCCGAGCACCTGCCACACCTCGCTCGAGCGCTGCTCGATCGCGAGCGTGCGGAACCCCATCTGCAGGCTGTTCAGCAGCGCGGTGAGCGTCGTCGGCCCCGCGACCGTCACACGATAGTCGCGCTGCAGCAGGTCGGTCAGCCCCGGGCGGCGCAGGATCTCCGCATAGAGCCCCTCGGTCGGCAGGAACAGCAGCGCGAAATCGGTCGTGTGCGGCGGCGCGACGTATTTCTCGGCAATCGTGCGCGCCTCCAGCCGCACGCGCGCTTCGAGTGCGCGGGCCGCTTCCTCGACCGCCGGCGCATCGGCGCGCTCCTGCGCATCGATCAGCCGCTCGTAGTCTTCGCGCGGAAATTTCGCGTCGATCGGCAACCACACCGGCGGCGCGTCGCGCGTGCCCGCATCGCGCCCCGGCAACCGGATCGCGAACTCGACGCGCTCCGTGCTCTTCGGCACCGTCGCGACGTTCTTCGCGTACTGTTCGGGCGTCAGCATCTGTTCGAGCAGCGCCTCGAGCTGGACTTCGCCCCAGGTGCCGCGCGTCTTCACGTTGGTCAGCACTTTCTTCAGATCGCCGACGCCGGCCGCGAGCGTCTGCATCTCGCCGAGCCCGCGATGGACCTGCTCGAGCCGGTCCGACACGAGCTTGAACGATTCGCCGAGACGCTGCTCGAGCGTCGCGTGCAGTTTCTCGTCGACGGTGCGGCGCATCTCCTCGAGCTTCGCCGCGTTATTGGTCTCGATTTCCTTCAGCCGCTGTTCGAGCGTCGCACGTACCTCGCCGATCCGACGGTCGTTCGACTCGGTCAGTTGCGTGAGCTGCCGGTTCAACGTGTCGCCGAACAGCCGGAGCGCGCCGGTCTGCTCTTCGCGCGCCTGCTGCGCCTGGCGCTGTACGCTCTCGCGCATCGCGTCGAACTGCTGCGCATTGCCGGCGACGAGCTTGCCGAGCTGCTGCGCGAAGCCCTCGATCTGACTGTTCTGCACGGTCGCCACGCTCGTCAGCTGTGCGGCGAGCGTCTGCTGAAGCTGCGCGAAGCTGCCGGCCAACTCGGTGCGCGAGCCGCGCGCGTTCTCGACGATCTCGCCGCGCAATTCGCGTTCGAGCCGCTCGACCGCGCGCGCCTGCGCATGCGCGGCGTCCTCGATCTGGTCGCCGAGTACGGCCGCATCGTCGTGGCGGCCACCGCCGCGCACGAGCGCGACGATCGCCACCGCGAGCGCGACGGCCAGTACGACAACCGCCGCAAGCAACAACGTCATCGTCATGCGCGCGGCTTCCCGATCACGTCAGGGTTGATCGGATTCGCCGGCTGCCCGGCGCGCGGCCCCTCGCCCAGTGCGGCGATCAGGTTGTCGGCGGCAAGGTTCGCCATCGCGCGGCGCGTCTTTTCGGTCGCACTCGCGATATGCGGCGTCAGCACGACGTTCGGCACCTCGAGCAGCGCCGGATGCACGGCCGGCTCGCCTTCGTACACGTCGAGGCCGGCCGCGGCGATCGTCCCGTCGCGCAGCGCGGCGGCCAGCGCCGCGTCGTCGACGATCCCGCCGCGCGCGATGTTGGTGAGCGTCGCGGTGGGTTTCATCTTCGCGAGTTCGGCCGCACCGATCGTGTGGTGGTTCTCCTTCGTGTACGGCAGCACGAGCACGACGTGATCGGCACGCGCGAGCAGCGCATCCTTCGACACGTACTCGGCACTCAGCTCGGCCTCGATCTCGGGCGCGACCCGCGAACGGTTGTGATAGATCACCTGCATCCCGAAGCCGCGTGCGCGGCGCGCGAGCGCCTGGCCGATGCGACCCATCCCGATGACGCCCAGCGTCGAGCCGTAAATGTCGGAGCCGAGGAAACCGTCGTACGCCCACTTCTGCCAGTGACCGGCGCGCAGCCAGTGCTCGGATTCGGCGATCCGGCGCGCGGCGGCCATCATCAGCGCCCAGCCGAAATCGGCGGTCGACTCGTTCAGCACGTCGGGCGTGTTGGTGCCGAGCACGTTCGCCGCATTGAACGCGGCCATGTCGAAGTTGTTGTAGCCGACCGCCATGTTCGCCACGACGCGCAAGCGCGGGGCCGCCGCGAGCGCCGCCGCGCCGACCGGGTCGCCAGCCGTCAGCGCGCCGTCCTTGTCGGCGAGACGCGCGGCGAGCGCATCGGGTGCGAGCGCGTCGCCGTTGTTCCAGTCGACTTCGAAATACTGCTCGAGCCGTTCGATCACGTCCGGAAAGATCGGACGCGCGACCAGGATCTTCTGCATCGCCATCTCCGTATGCCGCGAGCCGATCGCGGTGCGCGCCGCGCCGCCGGGATCGCCCGCGCTGGGTTGAAAGTCGTCAGGTTACGCCGGGAAGAAGATCAGCGACGTCAGCAGGAACACGGGGACCAGTATCACGAGTGCCCAACCGAGGTACGCGAAGAAGCTCGGCATCTTCACGCCGCGCGACTCCGCGATCGCCTTCACCATGAAGTTCGGCGCGTTGCCGATATAGCTGTTCGCGCCCATGAACACCGCGCCCGCGGAAATCGCGGCGAGCGTCGATGCACCCGTCGTCATCAGCGCCTGCGCATCGCCGCCCGCGAGGTTGAAGAACACCAGATAGGTCGGCGCGTTGTCGAGGAACGACGACAGGATGCCCGTCGCCCAGAAGTACATCGCGTCGATCGGCTTGCCGTCCGGCCCCGTGACGAGATGGACGATCTGAGCGAACGCACCGTCCGCGCCCGCGCGCAGGATCACGATCACCGGCGCGATCGTCACGAAGATCCCCGCGAACAGCTTCGCGACTTCCTCGATCGGCGCCCAGTTGAATGCATTGCCCTCACGCGCGGAACGGGGGGTGAGCGCGAGCGACGCGAGCGTCACGCCCGCGAGCGCGACGTCGCGCACGAGATTCTGCAGCGCCACGTGCGTGCCCCACACGTCGAACGTGATGCCCGGCTTCCAGATGCCGCTCATCAGCACGAGCGCGATCACGGCCGCGAGCAGCACGAAGTTGATCTTGCCGTCGATCGACAGCGCCGCGCCGTCGGGTGTCGGGTCGAGCGCGGCCGGCCGCTCCTCGCCGCCCTTCCGGTAGAAGTACGTATCGAGCACGAAGAACAGCGCCAGCAGCACGACGCAGATGAACAGCATCGGCAGCGCGAGATGGGTGGTGGTCCAGAAGAAGCTCACGCCGTTCAGGAAGCCGAGGAACAGCGGCGGATCACCGAGCGGCGACAGCGAGCCGCCCGCGTTCGCGACGAGGAAGATGAAGAAGATCACGACGTGCACGACATGCTTGCGGTTGTCGTTCGCGCGCAAGAGCGGCCGGATCAGCAGCATCGCGGCGCCCGTCGTGCCCATCACGCTCGCGAGCAGCGTGCCGAGCGCGAGGATCGCGGTATTCAGCTTCGGCGAGCCGTGCAGGTTGCCGTTCACGCAGATGCCGCCCGCGACCGTATAGAGCGCGGTGAGCAGCACGATGAACGGAATGTATTCCTCGAGCAGCGCATGCACGAGCGTGCCGAACGCGGTGCCCGCACCGAACGCGAACGCGAACGGAATCAGGAACATGACCGCCCAGCCGGCCGCGATCTTGCCGAAGTGGTGATGCCAGAACACGGGCGCGACGAGCGGGAACAGTGCGATCGACAGCAGGATACCGGCGAACGGGATGCCCCAGAGTGCGGACAGCGTGGCACCGTCGAGCGTGGCGGCCGATGCGAGCGCGGGAGTCGCGCCAAGCGCGATTCCCGACGCCATGCCCGCCCAGGCGGCATGTCGTTTCATGCAGAACTTCCTTGTTTGAGTGGTAGTGGATGCAGCGGGCGCGTCATGCGCCCCGTACGACGATCACGTGCACGCGGTACGGGCCGTGCGCGCCCAGGACGATGGTCTGCTCGATGTCGCCCGTGCGCGACGGGCCCGACACGAAATTGACCGCACGCGGCAATTCGCCGCGCTCCGCACGGATCAGCGCGAACGCGTCTTCATGCCCGGCGACGATCCGCGAAGCCGGTACGATCGCAATATGTGTTTCCGGCAGCAGGCCTGCCGAAGCATAGGTGTCCGGGCCCGACAGCAGCACCAGCGACCCCGTTTCGGCGGTCGCGCAAAAGCAGCCGGTGAGGCCGACGAGATCGCCGTCGCGCGGCTTGCGGCACTCGACCGACAGGCCGGCGCCGGCCCAGTCGAGATCGGCCAGCGTGCGCCACGCGACGGCCTGCGTCGGCAGGCCGTGAGCGGAAAGATAGCGGGCGGCGGCGGCGGGCGCGTCGGCCAGCGTCGCGACTTCGTCGACCGTGGTCGACAGGCGCGCGGCTTCGTCGACGAACGCGGCGACGAGGTCGGCCGGCGCCGGCGGACGCGGGCCCTGCGGATGCTGCGCGAGATAGTCGGCGACGCCGTCGCGCTCCGCTGCATCGGGTTCGGCCGGGCGCCCCTGCGCCGCGCGGATGCGCGCGAGGATCTGGCGACGGGCAGCGGAAGTGTCCATGAACGGTCCTCGTGACGTTGGCGTGCAATACCGTCGGATTATACCGGCCGCCCCTGCCGCCACGCACCTTCGGCCGAACGGCCGGTGCTCACTTCGACGCGCTTTCCTCGACCGGCTGCGCGATGCCGAACACCTGGCGCAGGTACGCGAGATACGCCTTGTCGTCGCACATGCTCTTGCCCGGCGAATCCGACAGCTTCGCGACCGGCTGGCCGTTGCAACGGACCATCTTGATCACGATCTGCAGCGGCACGTAGCCGAGATCGTTGGTGAGGTTCGTGCCGACGCCGAACGCGAGCTTGCAGCGGCCGCGGAACCGTTCGTACAACTGCATGACCTTCGGGATGTCGAGCGCGTCCGAGAACACGAGCACCTTGGTGCGCGGGTCGCAGCGGTTCGCCTCGTAGTGGCGCAGCATCCGCTCGCCCCATTCGAACGGATCGCCCGAATCGTGGCGCGCGCCGTCGAACAGCTTGCAGAAGTACATGTCGAAGTCGTTCAGGAACGCATCCATCCCGTAGACGTCCGACAGCGCGATCCCGAGGTCGCCGCGGTATTCCTTCGCCCACATCTCGAACCCGTAGATCTGCGAATCGCGCAGCCGCGGGCCGAGCGCCTGGCAAGCCTGCAGGTACTCGTGCGCCATCGTGCCAAGCGGCGTGATGTCGTGCTTCATCGCGTACAGCACGTTGCTCGTGCCCGCGAACTGCGGGCCGAGCCCGTCGCGCAGCGTGAGCGCGACTTCCTCGTGCCAGACCTTCGAGAAGCGCCGGCGCGTACCGTAGTCGGCGATCTTGCAGTCGGCGAACTCGGGCTTCGCGCCGAGCAGCTTGATCTTCTCGCGCAGCCGCTCGCGGCCCTCGCGATAGTCAGGCTCGCGCTGCGTGTTGCGGAAATAGACTTCATTGACGATCGCGAGCACCGGGATCTCGAACAGGATCGTGTGCAGCCACGGCCCCTCGATCACGATGTCGATCTCGCCGCCGCCCTTCGGCGAAGGCGTGATCGAGATGTACTTCTCGTTCAGGTGGAACAGCGCGAGGAAGTCGACGAAATCGCTCTTGATGAAGCGCATCCGCCGCAGGTAGTCGAGTTCGACGTCGGAGAAACGCAGCGAACACAGGCCGCGCACCTCGTCGCGGATCTCGTCGATGTACGGCACGAGATCGACGCCTTGCGTGCGGCACCGGAAGCGGTATTCGACGCTTGCGGCGGGGAAGTGATGCAGGACGACCTGCATCATCGTGAACTTGTAGAGATCCGTGTCGAGCAGCGAAGTGATGATCATGATTGCGGCACCGCCAATATCGTGACAAGGCCTCGGCGCACCGCGCGCCGCCCGGTCTGTCGGCCATGTTACCCGAATGCGGGCCCGACCATCGTGAAACCGCCTGTCGCCCTGCTCCCGGCGCGCCGGCGCGCCATGCGCAGGGTCCTGTCTTGCCCACCCCATAAACTAATCACGAAACGATATAAGCCGGATAGCCGACCACGCCATGCGGGTTTTGCGCTTCAGTTACAATGCCGCTTTTGGCGCAAACGCCACCCCATATATACCGCCAAGCAGGAGCGTTTTAATGACTCACGTTGTGACCGAAGGCTGCATCAAGTGCAAATACACGGACTGCGTGGATGTGTGCCCGGTGGATTGCTTCCGTGAAGGTCCCAACTTTCTCGCCATCGATCCGGACGAGTGCATCGACTGCGCCGTGTGCGTCGCCGAGTGCCCGACCAATGCGATCTATGCCGAAGAAGACGTTCCGGGCGACCAGCAGCAGTTCACCGAGCTGAATGCCGAGCTGGCAAAGGGCTGGCCGTCGATCACGAAGACCAAGCCGGCACCGGCCGACGCGGACGAGTGGAAGGACGTGCAGGAGAAGCTGCACCTGCTCGAGCGCTGATCGCGCGGCGGCCGCAGAAATTTTTTTGTGGATCGTGGCCCAAAAGTATTGACAGGTTAGCGACCACTCCATACAATCTCGTTTCTCTGCTGTTGTTGTTTGTTCCCCGATAGCTCAGTCGGTAGAGCGCCGGACTGTTAATCCGTAGGTCCCTGGTTCGAGCCCAGGTCGGGGAGCCAAAAACACAAAAGCCCGTTGAAAGTGGACGGGTTTTTTGTTGGAACTAGCACACGCAGACGTACCGATTTATTCCCCGATAGCTCAGTCGGTAGAGCGCCGGACTGTTAATCCGTAGGTCCCTGGTTCGAGCCCAGGTCGGGGAGCCAGACAGCGAAAGGCCCGTCATTCGACGGGCCTTTTGTTTTTCCGGCCGCCCTCTCGCTTTTCCGTCTTTCGTCGCCCGCTCACGCGCATGCTAGAGTCTCTGTCCCGCATTCGCCTCCGGTTCCGTCGATGAAGCATCGCCTCCTCCGCTCCGCCCCGTTCGCCCTTCTGTTTTCCGCATTCGCCGCGGCACCGCTCGCGCACGCGGAGGAAGTCGGCAGCGTCAACACTCATTTCCGCGTCACGGGCTCCGATCGCGTGGTCGTCGAAGCGTATGACGATCCGGTCGTGAACGGCGTGACTTGCTACGTATCCCGCGCCCGCACCGGCGGGATCAAGGGCACGCTCGGCGTCGCCGAGGATCCGAGCGAAGCGTCGATCGCCTGCCGGCAGGTCGGCCCGATCAGCTTCAAGGAACCGCTCAAGCAGCAGACCGACGTGTTCAGCGAGCGCATGTCGTTCATCTTCAAGACGCTGCACGTCGTGCGCGTGGTCGACAAGAAGCGCAACACGATCGTCTACCTGACCTACAGCGACCGCATCGTCAGCGGCAGCCCGAAGAACGCGGTCACCGCGGTACCGATGCCCGCCGGTACGACGATTCCGGTCAAGTAACGCGCACACCGGCCGGGCGCGCGAGCGATACACTGTCGGTTCGACCGCTCCCGCGCCCGATCATGTCCGCCCCTCGCCTTCCCGACGCCGCACGCTACTGGCGCACGCCGCTGCTGCCGGAGGCTGATCTCGTCACGGCGACCTATCGCGACCACACGTTCGCGCCGCACTGGCACGACGCGTACACGATCCCCGTGATTCTCGAAGGCGCGGAACGCTTCACCTATCGCGGCAACGGCTATGTCGCCGAAACGGGCACCGTGCCCGTGATCAATCCCGGTGAAGTGCATACGGGCTCGCGCGCGGCCGACGAAGGCTGGTGCTATCGCGTCAGCTACATGCCGGTCGAATTCATCCGCGAACTCACGAGCGCGATCGCCGGCCGCCCGCAGGATGCGCCGTGGTTTGCCCCCGACGTGATTCGCGACGCCGATCTCGCGGCCCGGCTCACCCTCGCGCACCGGATGATGGAAGCCGGCAGCGAGCGCGCCCTGTCGTCGAATGCGCACGGGCAGCCGGCCAGCGACATGGTGATCGACGCGACGCGCATCTACGATCCGCTCGCCGCCGAAACGGCGATGCTCGACGCGCTGTCGACGCTGATCGTGCGCCATGCCGACGCGCTGCCGCGACCGGCGCTGCTCGCGGCGGACGAACCGCGCGTCGATGCGATGCGCGAGCGGCTCGCGGCCGATCTCATGTGCGCGGTGACGCTCGACGACATCGCGCAGGCGGCCGGCCTGTCGCCGTTTCACGCGGCGCGCCTGTTCACGCGCACGACCGGCATGCCGCCGCATGCGTGGCGCAACCAGTTGCGGCTGCAGCGCGCGCTGGCGCCGCTGCGCGCGGGCGTGCCCGTCGCCGACGTCGCGGCGGCCAGCGGCTTCGTCGACCAGAGCCACTTCACGCGCCATTTCAAACGGATGTTCGGCGTGCCGCCCGGGCGCTGGCAGGCGAGCTGACGCGGCCGCCTCCGATTGCGCGAGCGCAAGAACATACAAGCCGGCCCGCCACCGGCCCGCTATCCTCCCATCCATGGAGGAAACCCTTTGAACCCGACACCCGCATCGCCCCCTCGCCGCCCGCTCAACGAATGGCTCGACGGCGCGCGCGACACGATTCCGATGATGATCGGCGCCGCGCCGTTCGGCGTGATTTTCGGCACGCTCGTCGGCGGCGGCCCGCTCGCCGCATGGCATGGCGCGCTGATGTCGCTCGCCGTGTTCGCGGGCTCCGCTCAGTTCATCGCGCTCGGCCTGATCGCGGGCAGCGCGAGCTTCGTCGTCGTGCTCGCGACCACGCTGATCGTGAACCTGCGCCACCTGCTGTACAGCGCGACGCTCGCGCCCTATGTCGCACACCTGCCGCTGCGCTGGCGCGCGACGCTCGGCGCGCTGATGACCGACGAGGTGTTCGCGGTCGCCTATGCGCACTACCGGCACTTCGCGCCCGGTACGATCGGCCCCCACTACTTCTTCGGCTCCGGGCTCGCGATGTACCTGAACTGGCAGGTCTGGACGCTCGCGGGCATCGGCTTCGGCGCCGCGTTCCCGGGCCTGCAGTCGCTCGGCCTCGATTTCGCGATGGCGGCCACCTTCATCGCGATCGTCGTCCCGCAACTCGGCACGCTGCGCTACTTCGCGGCGGCCGCGACGGCCGGCACGCTCGCGTACTTCTGGCAGGGCTGGCCGTACAAGCTCGGGCTGCTCGGCGCGGTCGCCGCGGGCGTCGCGATCGGCGTCGCGCTCACGCTGCTGCACGAACGCACGCGTGCCGGCTCGCGCACGGAGGCCGCATCGTGAACTACGCGCTCCTGATCCTCGGGATGGCCGTCATCACGTACGCGATCCGCTCGACGCTGTTCCTGTTCGGCGAACGGCTGACCTTCCCGCCGCTCGTGCGGACCGCGCTCGGCTTCGTGCCCGTCACCGTGCTGACGGCGATCATCGTGCCGATGACCGTCTCCCCGCACGGCGGCACGGCCGAGCTGACCTGGCGCAATCCGCAGCTCGTCGGCGCGCTCGCCGCCGTGCTCGTGTCGGCGGCAACCCGTCGCCCGCTCGTGACGATCGCCGCGGGCCTCGCGGTGTTCTTCTTCTGGCAAGGGGTCGTGATCCCGCACTGGCTGCCCGCCTGAGCGGACGCTCTACCCGCGCGCGCTCAAGTTTTCGCCCGGCGCGCCGATATAGGGAATGAAGACCCGCCACCGGCCTCTGCGCGCACCGGTCAGTCGACACTGCGCCCGCTCCGGTGCGCCGTGCCGGCCGTCGGCTTGCGCGGGCCGCCATCGAGACGATTCATGGGCCAGATCACCCTTTCCCTCAAGGACGACACGCTCGAGTCCCTGCGCAAGGACTACGACGCGTTCGTGCGCGTGTCGCTGAAACTCGACCCGCAGTTCGCGACGCCGTCGTTCGAGGATTTCCTGCGCGCCAAGCTGCTCGACAACATGGTGCCGCTGACCGAACACGCGGTGCAGCGGATGCTGCAGGGCGGCCAGTACGCGTGGGCCAAGCGCACGCTCGACAAGGAATTTCCGGACGTCGTCGCGATCCTGATGCGACAGGCCGGCGAATTCGGCTTCGGCTTCGCATCGCGCTCCGAATGGACCCCCGACGAACTCGCGAAAGCGTGCCGCGACTGGGCGAAGGCGATCGTCGCCGAAGCGCAGGGCGACCCGTCGCTGATCGACCCGCTCGCGTCGCAGATCAAGGGCGCGGCGCAGGACATCCAGACGCTCGAGGAACTGATGCAGACGCCCGCGTGGCGGCTCGCCGAATCGTTGCGCCAGCGCATTTACGAGGCCAAGCTCGCGTGCGAGATGAGCGTCGGCAGCACCGCGCGCGACAAGCTCGGTGAACTGCGCGGGCTGCTGCGGCTCGGGCTCGCGCACGGCTCGTTCCAGAAGCAGGAAGCGCAGCAGATCATGGAGTACCTGCGGCTGCTCAAGCCGGAGATCTTCGTCGAGGAACCGTACGACGTCTTCGCGCGGCTTGCCGCGTGGCTGCGCAGCGTGTTCACGCCGGCCGCCGTGCGACCGGCGCAGGGACAACCGGGACAGGGGCAAGGACCGCGCCGGCCCTGACCGCGCGCCCATCCCGCTGAAAGCATGAACCCATGAAAACGGCCCGGTTCGCACGCAGCGGACCGGGCCGTCGTACTGCCGCCGGCGCAACGCCCGGGGGGCGAGCGTCACACGGCGTCAGGCACCGCTTACTGCGTGGCGCCCTGGGCCGATGCACCGCCTTCCGCGCCGACCGATGCGCCGCCTTCGGTCGCTTCGCCGGCCTTCGCCTTGGCTGCGCCGACATGGCCCTTGGCCGACTTCGCGGCATGCTTCGTGTGCTTCTTGGCCGAATGGACGGCCGACGTCGCCGAATCCTTCGCGCCGTCGGCTGCCGCGCCGACCGCATCGGTCGCACCGCCGACCGCGTTGCCCGACGCGTTCGCGCCGGCACTGCCCTGCACGCCTGCGCCGACGCCTGCCGCCGGAGTCTGCGCCTGCACGGCGGCACCGGCTGCACCCTGCGCCGCCGTGCCCGTCTGGGCAAATGCGGCCGAAGTGGCGAACGCCGTCAGCGCGGCACCGATCAGCATCGTACGAATCTTGGACATGGCAATTCTCCTCAATGAGTTGTGAGCCCGGACCGCAGCGATGCGGCCCGTGGCACCACCCGCCGCAACACGCAGCAGGTACGACAAAAGACCCGCGGCGCGCCCGGCCGGTTCTCGAATCTCTCAGACTGTTACCCACCGTTTCATTTGCTGACGAATCGCTCACAGTCCTTAACAACTGCATGCCGCGGCGGCCCGCGCTCGCGTGCCGGCCCGCGGTGCCGTATGATGCGGAGCGTTTCCTCCCGCGCCTTGCGCACCTTCTTCGTCATGCCCAACCTGGATTTCACGCTGACCGGCGAATACGTCGAGCTGCACAACCTTCTCAAGATCACCGGCCTCGCGGACAGCGGCGGCACCGCGAAGCTGATCGTCGCGTCCGGCGCGGTGAAAGTCGACGGCGCGGTCGAGCTGCGCAAGACCTGCAAGATCCGCGCGGGCCAGGTCGTGCTGCTCGGCGACACGCGCATTGCGGTGCGCGAGGCCTAGCACCCGCGTCGTTCCCCCTGCCTGCGACATGGCCATCGGTGCACGCGTTCGACACGGTTTGAATAAAGCCGTAAGCTGAGCGTCTCTCAAAATAAATACATAGAGCGCGGGCTCGCACCCGCGCGAGCGCCCATTCCATGTCGCATTCCGGTCTTACGCGGACGGTCGCCGCGCCGCCGTCGCTATCCAGTCACGCCGCCGATACCGCACGCCTCGCCGCGCCGCTCGCGATCGCGCAACTCTCGCAGATGGCGATGAGCGTCACCGACACGGTGCTGCTCGGTTCGCTCGGCCCCGATTCGCTCGCAGCGGGCGGACTGGGCGCTAACTTCTTCTTCGTCATCGTGACCGTGCTGCAAGGCGTGCTGTCGTCGGTGAGCGTCAGCGTCGCGCACGCGCGCGGCGCCAAAGCCGACGAGCGCGTACCGCACATCTACTGGACCGGCTTCGCGCTGTCCGTGCTGCTCGCGATTCCGGCCATCATCGCGCTGTCGCTGTCCGAACCGATCCTGCTGATGTTCCACGAGCCGCCATTGCTCGCGCATCACGTCGGCGAATACACGGGCATCCTGCGCTTCGCCGCGCTCGGCAGCCTGATCGGCGTCGGGTTGATGCGTGCATTCCTGCCGGCGATCGGCGCGGCGCGGCGGCTGCTGTGGGTGTCGATCGGCGGCGTCGGCGTCAACGGCGTGCTCAACTACGGGCTGATCCACGGCGCGTTCGGGCTGCCGCGCCTCGGCTTCCTCGGTTCGGCGGTCGCAACGACGATCACGATCTGGCTTACCGCGCTCGCACTGATCTGGCTGCTGCACGGCCGGCAACGCTTCCGTCATTTCGTCACCGCCGCGCGCCCGAAGCTGCCCATGATGGGCGAACTGATCGGCATCGGCTGGCCAGTGGCGATCACGTACGGGGTCGAGTCGACGCTGTTCCTCGCAACCGGCCTGACCATCGGCGTGCTCGGTGCGACGTCGCTGGCCGCGCACCAGATCGCGCTGAACGTCGCGTCGGTCGCGTTCATGGTGCCGCTCGCGATCGGCCAGGCCGCCAACGTGCGGGTCGGCTACTGGGTCGGCGCAGGGGCGCCCGTCGCCGCGCGGCACGCGGGCTTCGTCGCACTCGGGCTCGGTGTCGCGTTCATGACGCTGTCGGGCATCGTGCTGATCGTCGCGCCGCATGCGATCGTCGGCCTGTACCTGAACCTCGACGATCCGTCGAACGCGGCCACCGTGTCGCTTGCCGCGTCGCTGCTCGGCATCGCCGCGGTGTTCCAGATCGTCGACGGCGCGCAGACCGTCGCGTCGGGCGCGTTGCGCGGCCTGAAGGACACGCGCATCCCGATGCTCGCGGCGACCCTCGGCTACTGGGGCATCGGTTTTCCGACCGGCTACTGGTTCGCGTTCCACGTAGGCCTCGGTGCCCGGGGCCTCTGGTGGGGCCTCGCGGCCGGCCTTGCCAGCGTGGCCATGCTGATGGCGTGGCGCTTTCATCTGAAGAGCGCGTCGCTCGTGACGTCGCCGCGCTGAGCGCGACACGACGCGAAATCCCGGCCGGCGCTATGCTTGTCGGCTGAACACCTCGAGACGCCGCGCGAGCGGCGCGACTGCCTCACGATACGCCCGATTACGTCTGATGCCGCGCGACGACGCGCGGCCTTTCCCCTTTCCAGGAGGAGTGCATCATGAACGAAGCAGTTCGGATGGAACGCGATACGTTCGGCGAGATCGCCGTACCGGCCGATCGGCTCTGGGGCGCCCAGACCGAGCGCTCGCTGCAGAATTTCCGGATCTCGACCGAGAAGCAGTCGCCCGAGCTGATCCACGCGCTCGCGATCGTCAAGCGTGCGGCGGCGGCCGTGAACCAGTCGCTCGGCGTACTCGCCGACGACAAGGCGCGCGCGATCATCGACGCGGCCGACGAGATCATCGCCGGCAAGCATCCGCGCGAATTCCCGCTCGCCGTGTGGCAGACGGGCTCCGGCACGCAGACCAACATGAACCTCAACGAGGTGATCGCGAATCGCGCGAGCGAGCTGATGGGCGGCGAGCGCGGCGAAGCGCGCAAGGTTCATCCGAACGACGACGTGAACCGCGGCCAGTCGTCGAACGACGTGTTCCCGACCGCGATGCACGTCGCGGCCGCCTACGCGATCGTCAACCACCTGCTGCCGGCGTTGCGCACGCTGCGCACGACGCTCGACGCGAAGTCGAAGGCGTTCGCCGACATCGTGAAGATCGGCCGCACGCACCTGCAGGACGCCACCCCGCTCACGCTCGGCCAGGAGTTTTCCGGCTATGTCGCGCAGCTCGACCAAAGCATCCGTCACGTCGAATCGGCGCTGCCGCACCTGTACGAACTCGCGCTCGGCGGCACCGCGGTCGGCACCGGGCTGAATGCGCATCCTGAGTTCGCGGTGCGCGTCGCCGACGAAATCGGCCGGCTCGCGAAGCTGCCGTTCGTGACGGCGCCGAGCAAGTTCGAGGTGATGGCGGCCGCCGACGCGCTGGTGTTCGCGCACGGTGCGCTGAAGACGGTCGCGGCCGGCCTGATGAAGATCGCGAACGACGTCCGCTGGCTCGCGAGCGGCCCGCGCTGCGGGCTCGGCGAACTGTCGATTCCGGAGAACGAACCGGGCAGCTCGATCATGCCGGGCAAGGTGAATCCGACGCAGTCGGAAGCCGTGACGATGCTGTGCTGCCAGGTGTTCGGCAACGACGTCGCGGTCAACGTCGGCGGTGCGAGCGGCAATTTCGAGCTGAACGTGTTCCGGCCGATGATCGCGCACAACGTGCTGCAGTCGGTACGGCTGCTCGCCGACGGCGCGCAGAGCTTCAACGATCACTGCGCGGTGGGCATCGAGCCGAACCGTTCACGGATCGACATGTTGCTGAACGAATCGCTGATGCTCGTGACGGCGCTCAATCCGCACATCGGCTACGACAAGTCCGCGCAGATTGCAAAGAAGGCGCACAAGGAAGGCACGACGCTGAAGGCGGCCGCGCTCGCGCTCGGCTATCTGACCGAGGCGGAATTCGATGCGTGGGTACGCCCCGAGCAGATGATCGGGACGCGGTAAAGGCAGGACGGCGGGCGCGGTGCGTCGAGCGCGGCGCCCGTCGCGGTCAGACCGCGCCCTTCGCGACTTCTTCCGGTTTCATCTCGACGATCTTGTCGAGCGCGGCACGCACGTCGGCCGCATATTTCGCGAGCACCTTCTGCTCGTCGGTCTCGGGCACGAACGGCGGCACCGGCACCGGGTTGCCGTTCTCGTCGACCGCGACGAACACGACGAGGCAATCGGTCGTCTGGCGCAGCACGCCGCCCTTCGGATCCCCTGCGTGCACGGACACATGGATGTGCATGCTGGTGCGGCCCGTCGCCACGACGCGCGCTTTCAGCTCGACCAGATTGCCGACCAGGATCGGACGCTGGAAACGGATGTTGCCGACGCTGACCGTCACGCAATAGCGGCTCGACCAGACAGCCGCGCACGCATACGCGACCTCGTCGATCCACTTCATCAGCGCGCCGCCATGCACCTTGCCGCCGAAGTTCACGGACGAAGGCTCGGCGAGGAAGCGGAATACGGTTTCGGTGCGGTCGAGGGCGGCCGGCACGGGGGACGGTTGGGACATCTTTTGGCTCCAGGCGGCAGAGGCGCTGTAATCGGGCCATTATACGTTGCGCTGCGGCAACGCGTCGCGGCAAGCCCGGTATGACGCGGCTGCGGCGGCTATACCGGGCAAGGCCGCGGATCGGCGCCGGTCAGCGGCGCACCGTGATGCCCTGGTCGATCGTCCCGTACATCTCGATACTGCCGCCCTGCCCGCCGGTGGCGCCCGCGCCACCCTGCGCACAGGCCGCGCAGACGAGCGCGGCGGCCAACATACAGAAAATCGTCTTCATCATTGCGTCGAGTCACATGCGGCGGCCCGCTGCCGCCGCGTCCGGCCATTCTACGCGTGCGCCGCAACGGGCCGCAGTCGTGCCTGCCGCCGGGACGCCGCCGCATCCGACATTTCATCCGGATGCGAAACATCGAATGCCCGCACCCACTACACTGCAACTCATCCCGCCTGACGAGAGACGACGATGACCGATCAAGACGACCACCACTTTCCGGGCCTGAGCCGCATCGGCGCACTGATCGCGGACCCCGGGCGTGCCGCGATGCTGTGGGTGCTGATGGACGGCAGCGCACGACCGGCCGGCGAACTGACGATGATCGCGGGGCTGTCGCCGTCCGCGGCAAGCGCGCACCTCGCGCGGCTGACCGAAGGCGGCCTGCTCGCGCTCGACGTGCGCGGCCGGCACCGCTACTACCGCATCGCGTCGGCCGACATCGCAGCGTCGCTCGAAGCGCTCGCCAACGTCGCCCGCGCGGCCGCGCCGCACCGCCCGGTTCCGCCGCCGACGCGCACGGTACCGGCCGAACTGCGCTACGCGCGCACCTGCTACGACCACATGGCCGGCGAACTTGCCGTCCGCATTTTCGACGGGCTCACCGCGCGAGGCTGGCTGCTCGCGGACGGCGATGCGATCGAGACCACCGAGCTCGGCACGCAGGCGCTCGCGCAATGGGGCATCGACGTCGCGCAGCAACGCACGCGCCGGCGCCGCTTCGCCTGCGGCTGCCTCGACTGGAGCGAGCGGCGCTCGCATCTCGGTGGCGCGCTCGGCGCGGCGCTGCTCGAGAGCTTCTGTGCGAACGGCTGGATCGAACGTTCCGCGCGACCGCGCGTGCTGCGCGTGACCGTGCCCGGCCAACAGGTTTTCGACGGGTGGCTTACGTCCGCTTGACGCCTGGATTGCGTCTGCACGACAACGGCGCGCGATGGACAGGTTTTGTTACATCGCGTGCCATCCGACTTACAAAACATGGGGCATTGAAACAGGCCAAGCGGATATTGTGAACTCATCGGCACGAATCGACGCGCCGCGATAACGACGATGACGCTCACCATGGCCACCCTGTTCACGCTCAAGCGAACCGCCCGCTACACGTTGCTCGCGTTCGCCGCGCTTGCGGCACTGCCGCCCGCATTCGCGCAATCGGCCGATGCGCCGCCGTACGCGGCCGCCTCCCGGCAACCGGGCGGCGACCCGCCCGGCCGCGTCGCGCGGCTCAACTACCTGTCGGGCGCCGTGACGACCGAACCGGCCGGCACCGATACGTGGTCGTACGCGGCGGTGAACCGGCCGCTGACGACCGGCGACCAGCTCTGGAACGATGCCGGCGCACGCTCGGAGCTGCACATCGGCTCGACCGCGGTGCGGCTCGGCGATTCGACGAGCCTGTCGGTGCTGAATCTCGACGACACGACGACGCAGCTGAAGGTCGGTCTCGGCACCGTATCGACGCACGTGCGCGATCTGCCGCATGGCGGATCGTACGAAATCGACACGCCGAACCTCGCGCTCGGCATCACCGGCCCCGGCGACTATCGCGTCGACGTCGCGCCGAACGGTGCGAGCACGACGGTCACGATGCGCAACGGCAGCGCGACCGTCTACGGCAGCAACGGGCAGTATCCGCTGTCGCCCGGGCAGCAGGTCGTGTTCACGGGCACCGACCTGCAGGTCGCGCAGCAATCGGCGGCGCCGGGCCCCGACCCGCTCGACCAATGGGCCGCCAGCCGCGACGCGGCCGAGGAGCGCTCGGTATCGGCCCGCTATGTGTCCCGCGATGTTCCCGGCTACCAGGATCTCGACGCGAACGGTACGTGGCGTGAAACACCGAATTACGGCTCGGTCTGGGTACCGAACGACACGCCGGCCGACTGGGCGCCGTATCACGACGGCCACTGGATCTGGCAGGCGCCGTGGGGCTGGACGTGGGTCGACGATGCACCGTGGGGCTTCGCGCCGTATCACTACGGCCGCTGGGCGTACGTGGACGACAGCTGGGCATGGGTGCCCGGCCCGATGGTCGTCAGCCAGCCGCCGGTCTATGCGCCGGCACTCGTCGCGTTCGTCGGCGGGGGCGGCGGTCCCGACTGGAGCGTCGCACTCACGGTCGGCGGCGTCGCCGCGGCCGGCTGCGCATGGTTCGCGCTCGGCCCCGGCGAACCCTGGCACCCGGGCTGGGGTGGCTGGAGCCCGCACTACTACGACCGCGTGAACCGCAACGTCGTGGTGAACAACGTCAACGTGAACGTGAACAAGACCGTGAACGTGACGAACATCACCAATATCACCAACATCAACAAGACGTACGTGAACTTCCGTGCGCCGCACGCGATCACGGCCGTGCCGGCCTCCGCGTTCGTACATGGCCAGCCGGTCGCGCACTTCTCGCAGCACGTCGATCCGCAGCAATGGCGCAATGCGCACGTCACGCCGGGCACGCCCGGCATCGCGCCGGTGCGGCAGAGCTTTACCGGCGGGCTGCGCAATGCCAGCTACCGTCCGCCCGCGGTGGTCGCGCAGCATCCGTACGTCGCGACGCGCAACCCTGCGGTGCCGGCCGCCTATCGCGACCAGGCAGCCGCCCACCTGGCCCAGCAAGGCGGGCGCGTGCCGGGCGCCGGCGCGCCAGTCGTGAAAACAAGCGTGCCGGCCGACTACCGGGCCCGCCCGGTCCGCGTGCCGGGTAACCCGAACGGCGGCGCGTGGGCGATGCACAACGTGCAGCTCGTGAATCCGCACGGCCCCGTCGTGCAGCCGTCACGCGCGCCGCACGAAGGCCAGCCGCCCGCCGTGCAGGCCGGACGGACGGGTGCGCCGGGTACGCCGGTGCCGGGCATGCCGAATGCCGGACGGCCGACGAATGGCGAACCGCCCAATGCACCGCATTTCGCCAATGGCGGCATGCCACAGGCGCCCGGCAACGCGACGCCGCATCAGGCCTTCGGGCCCGGCAACGGTGTCCCGCATCCGCCGGTCGCAAGCAACACGCCGCTGGGCATCGGCAGCGCACACGCAGCCGAGACGCCGTCACCCGCGTGGATGCAGCCGCACACGCCGATGGAGCGCCAGCGCTCCGCCCCGCCGACCGCCCTTCACGCGGCGGGCCAGAATGCGCTGCCGCCCGTGCGCAGTGCGGCGGTGCCGCATCCGGAAGGCGTACTGACGCCGCAAGGCATGCAGCCCGGCGGCCGGAACGAGGTGCCGCGTGCGCTGCCGCAACCGAGGATCGACAACACGGCGCAGATTGCGCAACCGCGACCGCGCCCCGATTTCCAGACGCCGGCCCAGCACGCGCAGCCGCAACCGGAACGGGCCGCCCCGACGCCGCAACCGCGCCCCGAATTCGCGCAACCGGCGCCGCACCGCGACATCGCGCCGCCGCGCGTGAACGAGTACCGGCCGCCGGCGCCCGCCGTGCACGACATGCCGCGCCCGCAGCCGCAGGCGCCGCGCATGGAGCCGCGGCCCCAACCCGCGCCACGCATGGAACCGCGTCCGCAGCCGGCGCCACGCATGGAACCGCGCCCGTCGATGCCCGCTCCGCGCATGGAACCGCGGCCGCAACCGGCACCGCGCGTCGAGGCGCCGCGCCCGAGCAGCCCGCCGCCGCAAGGCGGTCACGAAGAGCGGCATCGCCAGTAAGTGCCGCAAACGTGAAACAAAAAGCCCGACCGGTTTCAGCCGGTCGGGCTTTTTTCCGCGGGGCGCGGATCGATGAAACCGCGCGACCCGTACCGCGCGCTCAGACCGCCATCGGCGCAGTCAGCGGCTCATGGTGGCGATAACCGACCAGCGAGAAGTCGGACGGCTCGATCTGCTCCAGCCATTCGGGCGCATAAACGCCCGTCTTCGCGTATTCAGGCACGCGCTCGGCAATCTCGAGCCCCGGGCTTTCGTACGGCTCGCGCGTGAGCTGCTGCTGCAGCATGTCGAGCTGGTTCTCGTAGATATGCGCGTCGCCGATGAAGTACGTGAACCAGCGCGGCGTATAGCCCGTCAGCCGGCCGACGAGCGCCAGCAGCGCGGCCCCTTCCGTCAGGTTGAACGGCGTACCGAGGCCGACGTCGTTGCTGCGGATGTACAGGCACAGCGAGATTTCGCGCTTGGTCGCGTTCGGCAGGAACTGGTACAGCAGGTGGCACGCGGGCAGCGCGATCTGGTCGAGCACGGCCGGATTCCACGCGTGAAACAGGATGCGGCGGTCGGACGGGTTCTCCATGATCGTGTCCAGGCACTGGCGCAGCTGGTCGATCGCCTTGTACAGCAGCACCTTCGGCGCGCCGTCTTCGTCGAAACGCGTGACGATCCGGAAGCCGCGGCGCGTCGCGTCGGCGATCTGCGCGTCGGCGCCCGCGTCGAGCACCTTGTAGCCCGGCCACTGGCGCCATTGCACGCCGTACACGTCGCCGAGATCGTCAACGCCCTGGCGATACGGGTTCGCAAGCCACTGCGCGTTCTCGTTCGCGTTCGCGTCCCACACCTTGCAACCGAGCGCGCGGAAATCGGCCGCGCTGCGCGACGCGCGCAGGAAGCCGACCAGCTCGCCGATCGCCGACTTGAACGCGAGCTTCTTGGTCGTCACGGCCGGAAAGCCTTGCTGCAGGTCGAAGCGGAGCATCGCGCCCGGCATGCTGATGGTGCGGATCCCCGTGCGGTTTTCCTGCCAGGCGCCGGTATCGAGAATGGTACGAACGAGATCGAGATACTGTTTCATGCGGGTTCCTTCGGCCGCGAGGGCGGCCGTACCCGCCAATTTTAGCAAGCGTGGTGAGGAAGCTCCGGCAACGGCGCCGAAAACCCTGCCAGCGTGTCGCCGCGATCGCGCATCCCGTGTGCGCACATCAGCCGGTAGAGCGTGACACGCGACACACCGAGCTCACGCGCGGCATCCGCGAAACGGCCGCGGTGGCGCAGCAGCGCCTGCTCGATCGCCTGCCGCTCGGCCGCTTCCCGCGCCTCCAGCAGCGACACGGGCGCAAGCGTCGCGAAGTCGTTCAGCTCGAGATCGGCCGCGGTGATCATCCGGCCCTCCGACATCACGATCGCGCGGCGCACGCGATTGATCAGCTCGCGCACGTTGCCCGGCCACGAATAGCCGTACAGCGACGCGACCGCGTCAGGCGAAAAACCGCGCAGGCGGCGATGTGCATCGCCCTTGAAACGCTCGAGCATGTGGCGCGCGAGCACCTCGATGTCCTTGCCGCGCGCGCGCAGCGGCGGCTCCTCGATCTTCAGCACGCACAGGCGATGGAACAGGTCCTCGCGGAACCGCCCTTCGCGCAACGCGACTTCCATGTCGACGTGCGTCGCGCAGATCACGCGCACATCGACGGGCACCGACACGTGCGCGCCGAGCCGCTCGATCTTGCCTTCCTGCAGGAAGCGCAACAGGCTTGCCTGGCTTTCCAGCGGCAGATCGCCGATCTCGTCGAGAAACAGCGTGCCGCCGTTGGCGGCCTCGACGCGGCCGATCTTGCGCTGGTTCGCACCGGTGAACGCGCCACGCTCATAGCCGAACAGTTCGGCCTGCAGCAGCGTCGACGGAATCGCCCCGCAATTGATCGCGATGAACGGCGCCTGCGTGCGCGACGAACGCTCGTGAATCGCAACCGCCGTCAGTTCCTTGCCGGTACCCGATTCGCCGGAGATGAACACCGGTGCATCGGTCGCCGCGACGCGGCGGATCGTCCTGAAGAGCCCGAGCATCGCATCGCAGGTACCGACCATCTCGCCTTCGCTGCGCCCGGCGCCGACGGGCGGCGCAACGGGTTCGGTCAACGCGACCATGCCGTGCGCATGACCGACGGTCTCGACGATCCGCGACGTCTCGTACGGCATCGTCACATAGTCGAAGCAATAGTCACGAATGAGATGGCGCAACGTCGCGTCCTGCAACTGGCCGCGACGCGTCGCGGCGATCCAGCCGATGTGCTGGATGCTCAGGCAGGATTCGAGTTCGCGCAGGTCCGAGGGCTTGAAGCCCGGCGAGAAATCGAGCAGGCCGGCGGTTGCCACACCGTGCTGCACGACGCGCCGTACATCACGTACGGTCTCCGCGAGATCGACGCGCCAGCCGCATTCGTCGAAATGGCCGCGCAACGCGTCGTTCGGTTCGCGCGAATAGTAGATCACGTGCCGCTGATCGGCTCCCATATGCTCACCCCGTTCATCAACCGTCTAACGATTGCCGCGCACGTCAGGTCTCGTGCGAAAAGGATCGAATCGGGTCAGCCAGAGGTGGCTCGATTCGCCATGCCGATGCTCGGCAACGACAAAGCCTCGCATGATGGCGCTTATCTTGCGTCCAGTTATATTTTGGTCAAGACAGCTTAGTTATAGGCACCGAATACGACAAACCCGTTTCAGCGCCGACGGCGATGCGGCCCGATCGCTCAGGAGGTCGATGCAAGTCAATCATCTGCACATAGCACATGCGCAGCGAAGTGTTCGTTCATCAACACACGGGCCGATTTTCATCCTTGAAGCGTATCGATTGAATCCGCAGTATTCCCAAGCCCCCTCGTTTCAGGCCTGAAACATTTTCAGGCTTTTTCGGCCACAATTCGCAACGCTTGAGCGCGAATCGCTGTCGCGACAACGGTCCCGGCACGGTGGCATGTATTTCGCTGAATACGTAAACGACCGGAGACAGCGACCATGCGCAAACATCTTTTACTTTCTTTCGTGCCGATAGCGCTTGCGCTCTCGGCCGCGGGCCCGCCAGCACCGGCCCGCGCGGATGAAATCGCAAAACCGGATCGCGCGATACTGCTGGCCGAAAATGCGCCGAGCCTGCAGCACGGCAACGGTTTCGGCATCGTGACCGTGTCGGCACCGCAACCGCTGCCAACCGGCAAGTCAACCGTCACGCTGTGGGACGAGATCCCGCCGCCACCCCAACTGCCGATGCCGCTTCCGATACCGCAACCCGGCGACGTGCAGCACGCAATGGAAGGCAACGCGCAGAGCAATACGCGCCAGTGAGCGTGCGCCGGCCCATTCAATAAGGATTACGTATTGATTTGACGATTCGAACAGGCCGGCCGGCACCGATCCGTGCCGGCATCGCCGCTCCCGCAACACGAAAAGGTTTTGTGCTCCGTCCCCCGGCGGGCACTCTTTTTATTCGGTTCGTCGCCGCGACGCAATGCCTCGAGCGTCGCGGCGCGCAGCACGCGAAAGCCGATGCGCGCCGCCGTTCCGGTAGAATCGGCGCCATTCCGGTTTTCCTCTTCCCCGACCTTCATGACGACGTTGACCCTGATCGTCGCGCGTGCCCGCAACGGCATCATCGGCCGCGACAACCAGTTGCCCTGGAAACTTCCCGAGGATCTCGCGTTCTTCAAGCGCACGACGATGGGCGCGCCGATCGTGATGGGTCGCAAGACCCACGAATCGATCGGCCGGCCGCTGCCCGGCCGCCGCAATATCGTCGTCACGCGCGACGCAGCGAGGCGCTTCGACGGCTGCGACACGGTCACGTCGCTGGCCGATGCACTGACGCTCGCCGCACACGACGGCGTGCCCGAGGCATTCCTGATCGGCGGCGCGCAACTCTATGCGGAAGGCCTCACGCTCGCCGACAAGCTGGTCGTCACCGAGATCGATGCCGACTTCGACGGCGATGCGTCGTTCCCCGCACCCGACGCCGCACACTGGCAGGAAGTGTCGCGCGATGCGCACCAGGCTGCCGCGCCGAACACGTTCGGCTATGCGTTCGTCGTCTACACGCGCAAGCGCGGCTGACGCGTTTCGCAGTCACGCACGATGAAAAAAGCCCGACCGGCTTACGCCGGTCGGGCTTTTTCGTTGGATGGCGGCTGGCGCCGCGCGTCGCTTACTGCCCTGCGATCGTCATCTGCTCGATCAGCACCGAGCCCGTTTCCTTCGTGCCGCGCACGATCGAATCGGCACCGATCGCGACGATGTGCCGGAACATTTCCTGCAGCGTGCTCGCGACGGTGATTTCCTCGACCGGATACTGGATCACGCCGTTCTCCACCCAGAAACCTGCCGCGCCGCGCGAATAGTCGCCCGTCACGTAGTTCACGCCCTGCCCCATCAGCTCGGTCAGCAGCAGGCCCGTGCCGAGCTTCTTCAGCATTGCTTCGAAGTCGTCTCCCGCCTGCGTGTTCGAGCTGCGCAGCGCGAGGTTGTGCGAACCGCCCGCGTTACCGGTGGTCTGCGTGCCGAGCTTGCGCGCCGAATAGGTCGACAGGAAGTAGCCTTCGACGACACCGTCCTTCACGACGCTGCGCGCGCGCGTACGCACGCCTTCCTCGTCGAACGGTGCGCTGCCCATCGCGCGCGGTACGTGCGGATCCTCGACGACCTGGATGTGCGGTGCGAACACCGGCTTGCCGAGGCTGTCGACGAGGAACGACGTCTTGCGGTACAGCGCGCCGCCGCTCACGGCCTGCACGAATGCGCCGAGCAGGCCGGCCGCGAGCGGCGCCTCGAACAGCACGGGCACCTTGCGGGTGTCGAGACGGCGTGCGCCCATCCGCGCGAGTGCGCGCTCGGCCGCGTAACGGCCGACCGCTTCGGGTGCCGCGAGATCGAGCGCGCTGCGCTTCGACGAATACCAGTCGTCGCGCTGCATGTGACGGCCACTGCCCGCGATCGGCGCGCAGGCGATGTAGTGGCGCGAGTACGGGTAGCCGGACAGGAAGCCGCGCGACGTCGCAAGCACGAACTGCGAATGCTGGGCCGACACGCTCGCGCCTTCCGAATTGCGGATCTGCGGGCTGACCGCGAATGCGGCATCTTCCGAACGGCGGGCCAGTTCAACGGCCTCGTCGGCCGTCAGCGCCCACGGGTGGTACAGATCGAGGTCGCGCGGGTCGGTTTCGAGCAGTTCGGCCTCGGCGAGGCCGGCTGCTTCATCCTCTGCCGTGAAGCGTGCGATGTTGTACGCGGCGGCGACGGTATCCTTGATCGCGGCCGGCGAGAAATCGGACGTGCTCGCGTTGCCGCGCTTCTTGCCGATGAACACGGTCACGCCGACCATCTTGTCGCGGTTGTGCTCGATCGTTTCGACTTCGCCGCGACGCACCGACACCGACAGGCCGTCGCCTTCGGAGATTTCGGTCGCGGCGTCCGACGCGCCGAGTGCCTTCGCATGGCGAAGGATGTCCGACGCGATTTCTTTGAGCTGGTCCTGCGTGTGCGGGAAATAGCGCGCTTGTACGTCGAGATTGGCTGCCATCGTCTTGGTATCCGGTGGCGGGCGGGCGCCCGCATGGTCAAAATGTTGCGTATCCCGCGATCATAGCAAGGTCCGGGGCCGGACACAGACAAGCTTGGGGTGTCCGCGCCGCGATACAATGCCGCCCATGACACGCAAAACCCGAATCCAGCCGATCGAGCATGCCGTCGAAGACGACGACAACGGCTACGATCGCCCCAGCAAATCCCAGTTGAAGCGCGAGATGCACGAGTTGCAGGTGCTCGGCCAGGCGCTCGTCGATCTGCCGAAAGACGCCCTCAAGCGCATGCCGATGCCCGAAAGCCTTTCGGACGCCGTCCGTGAGGCACGCCGGATCACCGATCACGAAGGCAAGCGCCGCCAGCTCCAGTACGTCGGCCGCGTGATGCGCTCGCTGACCGACGACGAAACGGCCGCGCTGCGCACCGCGCTCGACGCGCAACGCGGCGTGAACAAGGCCGCGACGGCCCGCCTGCACTGGATCGAGCGCACGCGCGACCAGTTGCTCGCCAACGACGACGCGCTGACCGAATTCCTGCGCCAGCACCCGGACGCAGACATCCAGGAAGGCCGCACGCTGATCCGCAACGCCCGCAAGGAAGCGCAGCAAGGCAAGCCGCCGCGCTATTTCCGCGAGTTGTTCCAGTGGATCAAGACCTCGAGCGGCACGCCCGATGCGGGTGACGACGCGGCGGACGACGCCGAAGACGACCATGACGACGAAGCGTAATCACCCGGACGAGCTGATCGTCGGCCTCGTGTCGATCAGCGACCGCGCGAGCACGGGTGTCTACGAAGACAAGGGCATTCCGGCCCTGCAGGAATGGCTCGCCGGTACGCTGGTCTCGCCGTGGCGCGCCGAAACGCGCCTGATCCAGGACGATGCGCCCACGATCTCCGCCACGCTTGCCGAGCTCGTCGACGTCGCGGGGTGCGACCTCGTGCTGACGACCGGCGGCACGGGCCCCGCGCGCCGTGATGTGACGCCCGAAGCCACGCTGGCCGTGGCGACGAAGGAAATGCCGGGATTCGGCGAGCAGATGCGGCAGATCAGCCTGAATTTCGTGCCGACCGCGATCCTGTCGCGGCAGGTCGCGGTGATCCGCGAGACGGCCGACCATGCGGCGCTGATCATCAACCTGCCCGGCCAGCCGAAGTCGATCCGGGAAACGCTCGAAGGGCTGCGCGATGCCGACGGCAAGTCGACCGTGCCCGGCATCTTCGCCGCGGTGCCCTACTGCATCGACCTGATCGGCGGCCCGTACATCGAGACCGACGCCGCGGTGGTCGCGGCGTTCCGGCCGAAAAGCGCGCGGCGCTGAGCGTTTGCCGGGCACCGAACGCGTGCCGGCCCGCTCAGGCGGCCGGCGCGGACTCGCCTGCCGGCGCCGACGCGGCCGGAATCAGGAAATGCTCGCGGTAGTACTTCAGCTCGTCGATCGACTCGTGGATGTCCGCGAGCGCCGTATGCATCGCGCGCTTCTGGAAACCCTTGTAAATCGCGGGCTGCCAGCGGCGGCACAGCTCTTTCAGCGTGCTGACGTCGAGATTGCGGTAGTGGAAGAATTTCTCGAATTCCGGCATCCAGCGCGCCATGAAGCGGCGGTCCTGGCAGATCGAGTTGCCGCACATCGGCGACTTGCCGGGCGACACGTACTGCGCGAGGAACGCCTGCAACTGCGCGGCGGCGTCCGCCTCGGTCACGGTCGATGCGCGCACGCGGTCGATCAGGCCCGAGCGGCCGTGCGTCGACTTGTTCCAGTCGTCCATCTTCGCAAGCGTTTCGTCGCTCTGGTGAATCGCGAACACGGGGCCTTCGATCGCGATGTCGAGCGTGGAATTGGTCACGACGACCGCGATCTCGATGATGCGGTCGTTATCCGGGTCGAGGCCCGTCATCTCCATATCGAGCCAGACGAGGTTCAACTCGTTGCGCACGAGCGCGGGCTGGCTGGTGGAAGCGGCGGTATCGGTCATGAGTCATCCTGGAAAATGGCGGACGGCGCGCGGCGCCGCCCGGACGGCCGGCATCGCATCAGCGGGGCCGGTCCGCAAGAACATATAATTCTCGCATAGAACCCTTTGGCGCCTTCGATGTCACCCTTTTCGTTCACCCTGCTGTTCGCGATCGCCGTACTCGCGATGGTCATCACCAAGCTGTGGCTCGCGTCGCGGCAGATCCGCTTCGTCGCGGCGCACCGCAACGGCGTCCCCGCGCAGTTCAGCGCGACCATCCCGCTGACCGCCCACCAGCGTGCGGCCGACTATACGGTCGAGCGCACCCGGCTGACGATGCTCGAGATCGTCGTCAGTGCGGCCGTGCTGGTCGGCCTGACGCTGCTCGGCGGCGTCGGCGCGCTCGACACGCTGCTGACCGGCTGGCTCGGCCGCGGCTACGGGCAGCAGGTCGCGCTCGTCGCCGCGGTACTCGTGATCACGAGCGTGATCGACATCCCGTTCGAGTACTACCGCCAGTTCGGGATCGAGCAGCGGTTCGGCTTCAACCGGATGACGAAACGGCTGTTCTTCACCGACATGCTGAAAAACTCGCTGCTCGGCGCCGCGCTCGGCCTGCCGCTGCTGTTCGTCGTGCTGTGGCTGATGAACCAGGCCGGCAGCCTGTGGTGGCTGTGGACCTGGATCGTCTGGGTCGCGTTCCAGATGCTCGTGCTGCTGATCTATCCGACCTTCATCGCACCGATCTTCAACAAATTCGAGCCGCTGAAGGACGACGTGCTGCGCTCGCGCATCGAGTCGCTGATGAAGCGCTGCGGCTTCGCGGCGAAGGGACTGTTCGTGATGGACGGCAGCCGCCGCTCCGCGCACGGCAACGCGTATTTCACGGGCTTCGGTGCATCGAAGCGGATCGTGTTCTTCGACACGCTGCTCGCGCGTCTGTCCGGCCAGGAAATCGAGGCCGTGCTCGCGCACGAACTCGGCCATTTCAAGCGCCGCCACGTGATGAAGCGGATGCTCGTGTCGTTCGTGCTGAGCCTCGTGCTGCTCGCGCTGCTCGGCTGGCTCGCGCAACGCACGTGGTTCTACACCGGGCTCGGCGTCATACCGTCGCTCGACACCAGCAACGCCGGCGCCGCGCTCGTGCTGTTCTTCCTCGCGATTCCGGTATTCCTGTTCTTCGCGACGCCGTTCAGCAGCCTCACGTCGCGCAAGCACGAATTCGAGGCCGACGCATTCGCGGCCAGCCAGACCGACGCGCAGGATCTCGTCAGTGCGCTCGTGAAACTCTACGAGGACAACGCGTCGACGCTGACGCCCGACCCCGTCTACACGGCCTTCTACTACTCGCATCCGCCTGCATCGCAGCGGATCGACCGCCTGCTGCAACACGCATGAGCCGCCCGACTTCCCGCAAGCCGGCCCCGCGCGCGTCGAGCGCGCAACGGGTCGAAGGCCGCGTGATCGCGGCGCACGGGCGCCACTATATCGTCGCGCCCGACGACGGCGGCCCGATGCTGCAGTGCTTCCCGCGCGGCAAGAAGAGCGACATCGCGGTCGGCGACCGCGTCGTGTACGAACTCGCGTCGGCCGACCAGGGCGTGATCGTCGAGATCGGCGAACGGCGCAACCTGCTGTACCGCTCCGACCAGTTCAAGTCGAAGCTGTTCGCGGCCAACCTCGACCAGTTGCTGATCGTGCTCGCGACCGAGCCCTATTTCAGCGAGGACCTGCTCGGCCGCGCGCTGATCGCCGCCGAGGCGAACGAACTGAAGCCGCTGGTCGTGCTGAACAAGATCGACGTCGAGGCCGCGCTGCCGGTCGCGCGCGAACGTCTCGCGCCGTACCGCGCGCTCGGCTACGACGTGCTGGAACTGTCGGTGAAGGGTTCCCCCGACGACGCGCGCGCGCAACTGATGCCGCACCTCGCCGGGCATTCGACGATCCTGCTCGGCCAGTCCGGGATGGGCAAGTCGACGCTCGTGAACCTGCTCGTTCCCGATGCCGAAGCCGCGACGCGCGAAATCTCGGCCGCGCTCAACAGCGGCCGCCACACGACGACGTTCACGCGCCTCTACCCACTGGAAGGCGGCGGCGCACTGATCGATTCGCCCGGCTTCCAGGAATTCGGCCTTTACCACCTGACGGAAGGCCGCCTCGAGCGTGCGTTTCCGGAGTTCCGGCCGCTGCTCGCGGACTGCCGTTTCTATAATTGTCATCATCTGCACGAGCCCGGCTGCGCGATACTCGAAGCCGTCGCCGACGGCCGCATCGGGCCGACGCGGCATGCGCTGTACGCGCAGCTCGTGCACGAGGCGAGCCAGATCGTCCGCTAAGCGCGACATGCGCGCGGCGCCGGCCGGCACGCTGCGGGCCGGCCTTCACCGACAGGAGCCGCGATGCGCTTCAAGGCACCCAATCTCGCGACCGCGCAGCATTGGGCCAACGTGCTTCAGGTGGCCGGCATCGGTTGCGAGCTGCACAACTGCTACGCGACGGGCGCGCTCGGCGGCCTGCCGGCCGATGCGTGCTCGCCCGAGCTGTGGCTCGACGACGAACGCGACGACGCACTCGCGCGCCGGCTCCTCGATGCCGCATCGCACGGGCCGTCGGCCGGCGCCGCACCATGGCGTTGCCGGCAGTGCGGCGAAGCGCTTGAAGCGCAATTCACCGCGTGCTGGCAGTGCGGTGCCGTGCGCGACCCGCGCGACGATTGACCCCACAGCAAAAAGGCCGGCATCGAGCCGGCCTTTTCTTTCATCGAATCCTGATCCTGCACTGCTTCGTTACGACACCCAGACGGCAAGCGTCAGCATCAGCAGCAGGATCATCCACAGGATCACCGCGCGCCAGACGAGGCCGACCGCCGATTGCAGCGTACGCGGCGTGCAATCGTCGCCGACGGTCAACGGACCGCTATCGCCGACCGCCAGTGCATCGAGGCTCGACGGTTCCGCGAGCGGCCCCGCGAGACGTGCGCCGAGCGCCCCGCTGCCGGCTGCCAGCAGCACGCCGTCGTTAGGATCGGGCCACTGGCGCGTGTGATTGCGCCAAGCGTAGATCGCATCCTCGAAATTGCCGACGATCGCGAAGCCGAGCGCGGTCAGTCGCGCGGGAATCCAGTCGATCACGAAGAACGCGCGCTGCGCGAACGTCGAGAACGCGGCCGTACGGTCGTCGCCCGGCGTCGACCAACTGCGCGCGAGATATTCGGAAATCCGGTACAGCACGGCGCCGGCCGGGCCGATCGGCAGCACATACCAGAAGAACACGCCGAACACATGGCGATGCGATGCGACAACCGCGTGAATCAGCGTATGGCGGACGATTTCGCCGACCGGCATGTCGACCGTATCGATGCCCGTCCACTCATGGAGGATTTCGCGCGCACGCGGCACGTCGTCGTTGTTGAGCGCGAGGTGGATATCGGTGAAGTAATGGCTGAACTGGCGGAAGCCGAGCGTGAAATACACGACGACGACGTTCCACAGGAACGCGAGCACGAAGCTCACCTTGTACAGCAGGAAATAGATCAGCGCGACGATCAGCACCCACGGCAGCACGACCGCGAGCCATGCGAGGATGCCGTGCTTCTGCTTGCCGGCGTCGAGGCCATGCGCAACGGTTTCCGCATGAAACTGGAACAACGCAAACACCGGATTGCTCGGTGATAACGCGCGGACCTGTTCGATGATGAGTGCGAGGAGAACCGAAAAGAAAGTCATGCGTGGCGCCGTCTTCGGAGTTATGTCATTTTTCGCATAACGATAGCACAGCGTAAGCTCCGCATGGCTGCCGGCGCGGTCGCCCGGCGGCCGGCCGCGCGCGCCGGCCGGTGCGTGCGCCTAGCCGGCGGCCAAGAAGCGGTAGAGATTGCGAAACATGCCGGCAGTTGCGCCCCAGATAAAGTAATGCCCGCCTGGTTCGCCATTCGGATAGGGCATCGCAAAAAAACGACGCTCGCCGCCTTCCCAACGGAACACGCGGACCTGGTGGTTCGCAGGATTCATCAGGAACGCGAGCGGCACTTCGAAAATCTCGGCGACTTCGAACGTATCGGCCCGCACGGTGAACGGCGGATGCACGAGGCCGACCACCGGCGTCACGCAGAAGCCCGTGCCGGTCAGGTAGTCGGGCAGCGCACCGAGAATCTCGACACGTTCGTCGGCCAGCCCGATCTCTTCCTTCGCCTCGCGCAACGCGGTGGCCGTTGCATCGCGATCGAACGGCTCGCGACGGCCGCCGGGGAAGCTGATCTGCCCGGCATGATCGTTCAGGTGGTCGGCACGCTGGGTCAGCAGCACGGTCAGGCCCGACTCGCGGACGACGAGCGGCATGAGGACGGCCGCGCTACGCGGATCGACGCCCTCCTGCAGCCTCGCCTCGCCGGGCTCGACACTCCATTCGAGCGTGCGCGCGAAGCGTTCGCGCAAGCCGGAGGGCGTCATCAGCCGGGGATCGATGACAGGCAGGCCGGCACCGGTGCCTTCGACCGGCAGGACTTCGGGATCGATGATAGGGCGGCGATTCAATGGGGCTCTCGGGTTCGTGTCGTATCGAGCATATTGTCGCGCCAGAATGAAAAAAGCACCCGGGTGGGTGCTTTTTCCTTACAGCTCTTACTCTTGGGAAGCTGCTGCGGCGCGATCCTTCGACACCAGCTTTTCCTTGATACGAGCCGACTTGCCCGAACGCTCGCGCAGGTAGTACAGCTTCGCACGACGCACATCACCGCGACGCTTCACGACGATGCTTGCCAGCAGCGGCGAGTACGTCTGGAACGTACGCTCGACGCCTTCGCCCGACGAGATCTTGCGAACGATGAAGTTCGAGTTCAGACCACGGCTGCGAATCGCGATCACGACGCCTTCGTAAGCCTGAACGCGCTTACGGGTACCTTCAACCACGTTCACGTTCACGATCACCGTGTCGCCCGGGGCGAATTCGGGGATCGTCTTGCCGGCGAGCGCGCGCTCGATTTCTTCCTGCTCAAGTTTTGCGATCAGATTCATTACTGACTCCTTATGCCATCGTGTCGGCGTTGGCACCCGCCTGCTTCCAGGCCTGGCCCCGATAGAGGATGGATTCACATCAGGCGCCGCGCACGCATGCACGGCACCGCCAATTCCCGCTCGCGCAGCCGCCTCAGGAGGCGTTCTTCGCTTCGCGTGCGAGGTTCGCAAGCCACGCCTCGTCGGCACGGCTCAACAACTTCTCGCGGCGCGCCCGGACGATCAGGTCCGGCCGCTTCCGCAACGTATTCCGCAATGCTTCCTGCCGCCGCCACCGCTCGATCTCGGCATGATGCCCGCCGAGCAGCACGTCCGGCACGCGCACGCCGTCGTATTCCTCCGGGCGCGTGTAGTGCGGACAATCGAGCAGCCCGTCGGCGAAACTGTCCTGCACGGCCGACAGCGAATCGTTCAGCACGCCGGGCAGCAACCGCACGACGGCATCCATCATCGCCATCGCCGGCAACTCTCCGCCGGACAGGACGAAATCGCCGAGGCTGATTTCCTCGTCGACGCACCGATCGAGCAGGCGCTGGTCGATCGCTTCATAGCGACCACACAGCACGACGACACCGGGTTCCTGCGCCATCCGCACCGCGCGATCGTGCGTGAGCGGTGCACCTTGCGGCGACATCATCACGACACGCGTGCTCGCGATGCCCTGTTCCGCCTGTGCCGCTTTCGCGGCATCGATCGCGGCTTCGAGCGGCCTGGCCAGCATCACCATGCCCGGACCGCCGCCGTACGGACGATCGTCGACCGTGCGGTAGTTGTCCGTCGTGAAATCACGCGGGTTCCAGGTGCGCAACCCGAAGCGCCCTTGCTTGACGGCCCGGCTGGTGATCCCCCAGTCGGTCAGTGCACGGAACATCTCGGGGAAGAGCGTGACGACGTCGAACTGCACCGCGCTCTCGGTAACCTGGTTCATTTCAGTAATCGGCTTCCCAGTCGACGACGATGCGACGCGCCGCCTGGTCCACCGTTTTGACGTATACGCCGACGAACGGAATCAACCGCTCGTCGGTGGTCGGCTGACCGTCTTTGCCGGTCGCCGGATACTCGACACGCATGATCGAATGCACGCCATTGTCGATCATCCCGCTCACCTTCCCAAGCGCCACCGATTGCTCGTTGACGACGTCGAGACCGATCAGGTCGACCCAATAGAATTCGTCCGCGGCCAATGCCGGGAAATCTTCCCGACGCACGAACACGCGAAAGCCGCGCATGGCCAGCGCGGCATCGCGGTCGCTCACGCCCTCGAGTTGCGCAACGACGGTGTCGCTGTGCGTCTTCGACTGCATGATGCGGACGGAAAGCCGCTCCGCGCCGCGCTCCAGCCACCAGCGCCGCGCCTTGAGCAGCGCATCGCCGCCGCGACCGGCGTCGGCGTGTGCCGCCACCTTGACCCAGCCCTTCAGGCCATAGGCGTCGACTACCGCCCCGACCTCGACGGCATCGTCGGGCCAGGCTTGCGTCGCTTCGAGACCACCTTGCTCGGCAGCCTCACCGGCGCTCGCGACAGCGTCGCGCTCGACCGGCTTGCGGACGAATGCGCCAAACGACGCACGCCCGCGCCTTGCATTACCGGAATCGTGACCCGCCATCAATGCACCTCACAGCCGGCACGACCGGCACACCGTGCCATGTTAGGCAGCCGGTTGCGCCTTTTGCGCTTCCTTCACGAGACGCTGGACGGTCGGCGACAGTTGCGCGCCAACGCCTTGCCAGTACGTCAGGCGATCCTGAGCGATACGCAGCGATTCGCCCTTCGTGGCGACCGGGTTGTAGAAGCCGACGCGCTCGATGAAGCGGCCGTCACGACGGTTGCGCGAATCGGTAGCGACGATGTTGTAGAACGGGCGCTTCTTCGAGCCGCCACGAGCCAGACGGATGATAACCATATGATGTCCTTCGGAAAACCGGGTTCGAAACTACTGAAACACGCGATTATAGCCGGAAACCAGAGGTACAACAAACACTTACGCGCAAAAAATCCGCGGACGGCCTGTCGGGCGGGCATACAATCGTCGTGTCCAGGACGTTCCCCACCGTCATGCCGCCCCTTCGCGCCGCCTCGACGCGCCGCGCGCAGCACCGTTTCACGGCGCTGCTTGCCGGCCTTGCCTGCCTCGCGTCCGCACCGGTGTTTGCCGCGCCGCTGCCGGTGAGCGAACTCGTCGTCCCGCCCGGTTTTCACGTGGAAATCCTGAGCGACGCGGTACCGACCGCGCGTGAAATGGCCTGGTCGCCGCGCGGCATCCTGTATGTCGGCACTCGGGAAGGCCGCGTGCATGCGTTCGTGATGCACGAGGGCCGGATCGGCGCGCGCTACGTGATCGCGTCCGGGCTCGACATGCCCGTCGGCGTCGCCTACCGCGATGGCGCCCTCTATATGTCCGCCGTATCGCGCATTCTGCGCGTCGATCATGTCGACGACCGGCTCGCCAACCCGCCCGCCCCCGTCGTCGTGACCGACGCGCTGCCGACCGAACACCATCACGGCTGGAAATTCATCGCGTTCGGCCCCGACGGCAAGCTGTACGTGCCGACCGGCGCGCCGTGCAACGTCTGTCTCGCCGATCGCAGCCGCTACGCGATCATCGCGCGGATGAAGCCGGACGGCAGCGGAAACGAGGTAGTCGCACGCGGCGTGCGCAATACGGTCGGCTTCGCATGGCACCCCGATTCGGGCGAGCTGTGGTTTACCGACAACGGGCGCGACATGATGGGCGACGACGTGCCCGACGACAAGTTGAACCGCGCCCCGCGCGCCGGGCTCGACTTCGGCTTTCCTTATTGTCATGGCGGCGATACGCCCGACCCCGAATTCGGCAGCGCCGACGTGTGCCGCCGCTACGTACCGCCCGTATTGAAGCTCGGCGCGCACGTTGCCGCGCTCGGCATGCGCTTCTATACCGGGCCGATGTTTCCTGCGTCGTATCGCAATAACGTGTTTATTGCCGAACACGGCTCGTGGAACCGCAGCACGAAAGTCGGCTACCGCGTGATGCGCGTGGTCGTGTCGGCGGACGGCAGCCAGGCGCGCCAGACGCCATTCGTCACGGGCTGGCTGCGGCCCGACGGCACGGTATGGGGCCGCCCGGCCGACGTATTGCCGCTACCGGACGGCTCGCTGCTCATCAGCGACGATTACGCCGGCGCCATCTACCGCGTGACCTATGCGGCACCTTGACGCAGGCAAGGGGTGACCGGGCCTGACCGGGCATCGTAGAATGCGTGCCGGGCCGCGCGCCCGCGCCGGCCCGCCGGCCGCCCATGCCAACGACAATACGCCGCCATCCATGTCCAGCAGCACCGCACCGTCCCGCCGCTTTCGTTCCAAGACGCTCACCGCCGCCCTCGCGTTCCTGTTCGGATCACTCGGCGTGCACCGCTTCTATCTGTATGGCTTTCGCGACGTGTACGGCTGGGCACACCTCCTTGCGACGATCGTCGGCATCCCGGGCTTCCTTCTGCTCGCGGCGACCCAACGCAGTGCCGGCCTCGGCTGGTGGCTCGCGCTACCCGGCGCGATCTCGCTGCTGGCGGCATTCCTCGCCGCACTCGTCTACGGGCTGCGCCCCGACGAGAAATGGGATGCGCAATTCAACGCGGACACCGGCAAGCACAGCAAGTCGGGCTGGACCGTGATCTTCGTCGTGATCTTCTCGCTGCTGATCGGCGCGTTCCTGCTGATGACCGCACTCGCGCTGTCGTTCCAGACGTATTTCGAATCGCAGGTCGAAGCCGCGAAGCAGATTTCGCAATAAGCGCAACGAACACGGCACCGGCGCCTTGCGCCCGGTGCCGACACGCGACAGTCTCGTTCGCGCGTCAGAACAGGTTCAACTGCATGTCATCGCGCGGCTTCGCGCCGACCGAACGCACGGCAACGCGCGGCGCCGGCGCAACCGTGGCCGGCGCACCGCTGAACTGCGACAGATCGAGAATGCCATTGGTGCGCTCGTTCAGCCCGAGCCGCTTGACGGCCTGGCGAAAGCGCTGCCGCAACAGGTCGGCCCAGATCCCCTCGCCCTTCATCCGTTTCGAGAAATCCGAGTCGTAGTCCTTGCCGCCGCGCATGTCGCGCACGCGGTTCATCACGCGCTCCGCACGATCGGGAAAATGCGCGGCGAGCCAGCTCTTGAACAACGGCGAGACCTCCCACGGCAGCCGCAGGATGATGTAGCTCGCATGCGTCGCACCGGCTTCCACGCACGCCTCGAGCACGCGCTCCATGTCGGGCTCGGTCACGAACGGAATCACCGGCGCAATGCTCACGCCGACCGGCACGCCTGCATCGCGCAGCGCGCGGATCGTGCGCAGCCGCCGCGCCGGCGTGGCCGCGCGCGGCTCGAGCGAGCGAGCGAGATCGGCATCGAGTGTCGTGATCGTGACCGCCGCCATCACCTGCCCGCGCTCGGCCATCGGTGCGAGCAGGTCGAGATCGCGCTCGATCAGCGACGACTTCGTGATCGCCGCGAACGGCAGCCCGCGATCGTGCATCACCTGGATCACGCTGCGCGTGATGCGCAGGTCGCGCTCGACCGGCTGGTACGCGTCGGTGTTGACGCCGAGCGCGATCGGCTCCGGCACGTAGCGCTTGCGCGAAATCTCGCGCTCGAGCAGTTCGGCCGCGTTGACCTTCGCATAGATTCGGCTTTCGAAATCGAGCCCCGGCGACAGGCCGAGATAGCTGTGCGTCGGCCGCGCGAAGCAGTAGATGCAACCGTGCTCGCAGCCCCGATACGGATTGAGCGATACGCTGAACGGGATATCGGGCGACTGGTTGTGCGTCAGGATGCTCTTCGCGCGCTCCTCGAACACCTGCGTGCGCAGCGGTGCGGGGAAGTCGGCATCATCCGACTCGTGCGTCCAGCCGTCGTCGACCGCTTCGCGCTGCGCGATTTCATACCGCCCCTGCAGATTGTCGACCGCCCCGCGCCCCTTGCGGGGCACGGGCGGCGCTACCGGAAATTCGTTGTCGGATCGATCGTCCATATGCCCACCCATTCGCCTGCGCCCAATACTGTACATTTATACAGTATTGGGCGCAGCGTGCCAAGGGCGGGATAAGAGGCCCGACAACGGGCCGCCGGCACATCACTCGCCGACGGCGATCGTCAGCGTTTCCTTGATTTCTTCCATCACGACGTAGCTCTTCGACTGCACGGCGCCCGGCAACTGCAGCAGGATGTCGCCGAGCAGCTTGCGGTAGTCGGCCATCTCGCCGATCCGCGCCTTGATCAGGTAGTCGAAATCACCGGACACGAGATGGCATTCGAGCACCTCGTCGATCTTCATCACTTCCCGGCGGAATTGCTCGAACATGTTGCCGCCCTTGTGGCCGAGCGTGATCTCGACGAACACCAGCAGCGAGGCGCCCAGCTGGTGGGGATCGACGCGCGCGTGATAGCCGGTGATCACGCCATCGCGCTCCATGCGCCGCACACGCTCGATGCACGGCGTGACGGTCAATCCGACCTGTTCCGCGAGGTCCTTCATCGCCATCCGGCCGTCGTCCTGGAGCAGTTTCAGGATGCGCCGGTCGAGCTTGTCGAGCGAGCGTACGGGCTGACGTTGCGTTCTCATTTGTTTATGCTGAAAACCTGAAAAATACGATAACAAAACCTGCACATTCGACAATACCATAGCGCAAAAAACTAGATCAGCTAGAGGTTACACGGAGCCGCACATGCGCCCGGCCTCGATCTGGTCCCTTCCATCTGGAGCAGCTATGCGAGTCGTCATTCTGGGCAGTGGTGTAGTGGGCGTGGCAAGCGCGTATTACCTCGCGCGCGCAGGCCATGAAGTCACCGTGATCGACCGGGAAGCCGGCCCGGCGCTCGAGACGAGCTTCGCGAACGCAGGCCAGATCTCGCCCGGCTATGCCGCACCGTGGGCCGCGCCCGGCGTGCCGCTGAAGGCCGTCAAGTGGATGTTCGAAAAGCATGCGCCGCTCGCGATCCGCCTCGACGGCACGCGCTTCCAGCTCCAGTGGATGTACCAGATGCTGCGCAATTGCACGGCCGAGCGCTATGCAGTCAACAAGGGCCGCATGGTCCGCCTCGCCGAATACAGCCGAGACTGCCTGCAGGCGCTGCGCGCAGATACCGGCATCGAATACGAAGGCCGCACGGGTGGCACGCTGCAACTGTTCCGTACGCAGCAGCAGCTCGACGGCGCAGCGAAGGACATCGCCGTGCTGCAGGAAGCGAACGTGCCGTTCGAACTGCTGTCGCCGGCCGAGCTGAAGCATGCCGAACCGGCGCTCGCGGCCGTCTCGCACAAGCTGACAGGCGGCCTGCGCCTGCCGGGCGACGAAACGGGCGACTGCCAGCTGTTCACGACGCGCCTTGCCGCACTCGCCGAATCGCTCGGCGTCAAGTTCCGCTACAACACGCCGATCGACGCGCTCGCGATCGCGGGCGGCAAGATCGCCGGCGTGCAGTGCGGCAGCGAGACGGTGCGTGCCGACGCGTACGTCGTCGCGCTCGGCTCGTATTCGACGAACTTCATCTCGAACCTGATGAAGATCCCCGTTTATCCGCTGAAGGGCTATTCGATCACCGCGCCGATCGTCAACGAAGCGGCCGCGCCCGTGTCGACCGTGCTCGACGAAACCTACAAGATCGCGATCACGCGTTTCGACCAGCGCATCCGCGTCGGTGGCATGGCGGAAATCGTCGGCTTCGACAAGAAGCTGCGCGCCGCGCGCCGCGAAACGCTCGAAATGTGCGTGAACGACCTGTTCCCGGGCGGCGGCGACACGTCGAAGGCCACGTTCTGGACGGGCCTGCGCCCGATGACGCCGGACGGCACGCCGATCGTCGGCCGCACGCCGGTGTCGAACCTGTTCCTGAACACCGGCCACGGCACGCTCGGCTGGACGATGTCGTGCGGCTCGGGCCAACTGCTCGCCGACCTGATCTCGGGCAAGATGCCCGCGATCCAGGCCGACGACCTGTCGGTGCATCGCTACCTGAAGGATGTGGCCGGCCAGACGCGCCCGGCCTACGCGTAAGCTGCGACGGCCTGCAACGCGGGCCGGTCGGTGGTAAAGAGAAAGGCGCCCCTCGGGGCGCCTTTTTTTCATTGCGCGATAGTGTTGCGCGCGGTCAGAACTGGTCTTCCGTCAACGCGAGCACGCTCTCGTTGCCCTTCGCGCCGACGATCGACGCTTCGAGCGCACCGGCCTGCACGAGAATGTGCTCCGCATAGCACTGCGCGATCGCGATCTTCGCATCGAAGAACGCCGGGTCGCTCGCGCGGTTCGCCTGCGCCGCCACCAGCGCGCGCGCCATCTGCCAACCGCACAGCACCACGCCCGCCAGCTTCAGGTACGGCACGCTGCCCGCGAACACCGCGTTCGGGTCCCGCTTCACGTTCGCCACCACGTAATCCACCACCGACGACAGCGCCTGCGCGCCCTTCTCCAGCTGCACCTTCATCGACGCGGCCGCCGCGCCGTCCAGCTTGCCCAGCGCCGCCACCGTGTCGCCGACTTCCGCGAGCAGCGCCTTCGCCACCGCGCCGCCGTCGCGCATCGTCTTGCGCCCCACCAGGTCGTTCGCCTGGATCGCCGTCGTGCCTTCGTAGATCGCCAGGATCCGCGCATCGCGGTAATACTGCGCCGCGCCCGTCTCCTCGATGAAGCCCATCCCGCCGTGCACCTGCACGCCCAGGCTCGCCACATCGTTCACCATCTCCGTGCTCCAGCCCTTCACCACCGGCACCAGATACTCGTAGATTGCCTGATGACGGCTGCGCGTCGCCTCGTCCGAATGGCGGTGGGCAATGTCGCTGTGCGCCGCTGCCACGTATGCCAGCGCCCGCGCGCCTTCGGTCAGCGCGCGCATCGTGCCGAGCATCCGGCGCACGTCCGGGTGATGGATGATCGTCACCGACTGCTTCGCCGACCCGTCCACCGGGCGGCTCTGCACGCGTTCCTTCGCGAATTCCGCCGCCTTCTGGTATGCACGGTCGGCCACGCCGATCCCCTGCATCCCGACGCCGAAGCGCGCCGCGTTCATCATGATGAACATGTATTCGAGGCCGCGGTTCTCCTCGCCGATCAGGTAACCGATCGCGCCGCCGTGGTCGCCGTACTGCAGCACCGCCGTCGGGCTCGCCTTGATCCCGAGCTTGTGCTCGATCGACACGCAGTGCACGTCGTTGCGTTCGCCCAGCGAGCCGTCTTCGTTGACCATGAACTTCGGCACGATGAACAGCGAGATGCCCTTCACGCCTTCCGGCGCGTTCGGCGTGCGTGCCAGCACCAGGTGGACGATGTTGTCCGCCATGTCGTGCTCGCCCCACGTGATGAAGATCTTCGTGCCGAACACCTTGTACGTGCCGTCGCCCTGCGGCTCGGCGCGCGAGCGCACCAGCGCGAGGTCGGAGCCCGCCTGCGGCTCGGTCAGGTTCATCGTGCCCGTCCATTCGCCCGAGATCAGCTTCGGCACGTAGCGCTGCTTCTGCTCGTCGGTGCCGGCCGTCAGCAGCGCCTCGATCGCGCCGTCGGTCAACAAGGGACACAGCGCGAACGACAGGTTCGATGCGTTCAGCATCTCGATGCACGGCGTCGCGATCAGCTTCGGCAGCCCCTGGCCGTCGTATTCGGCCGGATGCTGCAGCCCCTGCCAGCCGCCTTCGACGAACTGGCGGAACGCTTCCGCGAAGCCCGGCGTCGCGGTCACGACGCCGTCCTTCCAGCTGCTCGGGTTGCGGTCGCCTTCGACGTTCAGCGGCGCCAGCACCTCGCCACAGAACTTCGCGGACTCGTCGAGCACGGCCTGCGCCGTGTCGTAACCGGCATCCTCGAAGCCCGGCAACTGCGCGACGGCGTCGATGCCCGCGAGTTCCTTCAGCACGAACAGCATGTCCTTGACCGGTGCGATATAACCCATGGTGCGTCTCCCTCTTCTGTCGTCTGTCGATGGCGTAAAAAAAGGGGCGCTCGTCGCGCCCCTTTTCCCGTGTGCTTAACGCTGAAGCGTCACGCCGCGTCAGCCGAGCTCGCTCACGAGCTCCGGCACGAGCGCGAACAGATCGCCGACGAGGCCGTAGTCGGCCACGCTGAAGATCGGCGCTTCCGGATCCTTGTTGATCGCGACGATCACCTTCGAATCCTTCATGCCGGCCAAGTGCTGGATCGCACCCGAGATGCCCACCGCGATGTACAGCTGCGGCGCGACGATCTTGCCGGTCTGGCCGACCTGGTAATCGTTCGGCACGTAGCCGGCGTCGACTGCCGCGCGCGATGCGCCGAGTGCGGCCGACAGCTTGTCCGCCAGCGGCTCCAGCACCTTCGTGTAGTTCTCGCCGCTGCCCAGGCCGCGGCCGCCCGACACGATGATCTTCGCGCTCGTCAGTTCCGGACGGTCCAGCTTCGTCACTTCACGGCTCACGAACTGCGACTTGCCTGCATCGGCCGCCGCTTCGATCTTCTCGACCGATGCGCTGCCGCCTTCGGCCGCCACCGGATCGAAACCCGTCGCACGCACCGTGATGACCTTGATCGGGTCGCTCGACTGCACCGTCGCGATCGCGTTGCCGGCGTAGATCGGGCGCTCGAACGTGTCGGCCGAATCAACCGCCGTGATGTCCGAGATCTGCGCGACGTCCAGCTTCGCGGCGATACGCGGCGCGATGTTCTTGCCATACGCAGTTGCCGGCGCGAGGATGTGCGAATAGTCCTTCGCGATGTTCAGCGCGGTCGCTTCGACGTTTTCCGCCAGGCCCGCTTCGAGCTGCGGCGCGTCGGCCAGCAGCACCTTCGATACACCTGCGATCTTCGCTGCCGCATCCGCAGCCGCTTGCGCGTTGTGGCCCGCGACCAGCACGTGAATATCGCCACCGATCTTCGCCGCCGCCGCCACCGTGTTCAACGTCGCGGCCTTGACCGACGCGTTGTCGTGTTCTGCAATCACCAGAATCGTCATTTCTTTGCGCTCCCTCTTACAGCACCTTGGCTTCGGTCTTCAGCTTCTCGACCAGCGTCTTCACGTCCGGCACCTTCACGCCGGCTGCACGCTTCGGCGGCTCGACAACCTTCAGCGTCTTCAGACGCGGCGCGACGTCCACGCCCAGGTCTTCCGGCTTCACGGTTTCCAGCGGCTTCTTCTTCGCCTTCATGATGTTCGGCAGCGTCACGTAACGCGGCTCGTTCAGGCGCAGGTCCGTGGTGATCACCGCCGGCAGCGTCAGCGACAGCGTTTCCGCGCCGCCGTCGACTTCACGTGCGACCGTCGCCTTGCCGTCGGCCACCGTCACCTTCGACGCAAACGTCGCTTGCGGGAGACCCGCCAGCGCGGCCAGCATCTGGCCCGTCTGGTTCGAATCGTCGTCGATCGCCTGCTTGCCGAGAATCACCAGTTGCGGCTGTTCCTTGTCGACCAGCGCCTTCAGGATCTTCGCGACGGCCAGCGGCTCGACGCTGTCAGTCGACTCGACGAGGATCGCGCGATCCGCGCCGATCGCCAGCGCCGTACGCAGCGTTTCCTGCGCCTGCGTGACGCCCACCGACACGGCGATCACTTCGGTCGCGACGCCCGCTTCCTTCAGGCGCACGGCTTCTTCAACGGCGATTTCGTCGAACGGGTTCATCGACATCTTCACGTTCGCGATGTCGACACCCGTGTTGTCCGACTTCACGCGGACCTTCACGTTGTAATCGACCACTCTTTTCACTGGCACCAGGATTTTCATGCACACGCTCCAAAGTTACGAATACGACCAGAGGCCATTCTATAGCGAGGCCTCATGACTGCGCGGCCAAGCGGACCCATCCATCGTGGCTGTCGAGGATACCGCTTCTTGGCGACGCGCCAATGATAGCGAACGGTCGTTCTATTTTAAAAGAGAAAAAACCCGGACGCAAAGCCCGGGTTTTCGATCACCAACTCTAATCCCGCCGGGCGCCCGTCCTCCGCCCGTTACCAGGCGGCGATGACCGCACCGCCGAACTTGCCTTCGATGAACTGCTTCACGTCGGCCGAATGATAGGCCGCGATCAGCTTCGCGACCCAGGGCTTGTTGCGGTCCGCCTCGCGAATCGCGAGGATGTTCGCGTACGGACCGTTCGGACCCTCGATCGCGATCGCGTCCTGTTTCGGTTTCAACCCCGCTTCCATCGCGTAGTTGGTGTTGATCGCGGCCGCATCGACATCGCCGAGCGAGCGCGGAATCTGCGCCGCATCGAGTTCGACGATCTTCAGCTTGCGCGGATTGTCGACGATATCGAGCGGCGTTGCCTTCAGCCCCGCATCCGCGCGCAGCTTCAGCAGGCCCTGCTTCTGCAGCAACAGCAGCGCGCGGCCGCCGTTGGTCGGATCGTTCGGCACCGCGACGCGCGCGCCCGGCTTCAGTTCGGCCAGCGACTTCACGCGCTTCGAATAGATGCCCATCGGGAACGTCACGGTATCCGCGACCTTGATCAGCTTGTAGCCGCGATCCTTCACCTGCGCCTGCAGATAAGGATCGTGCTGGTAGCTGTTCGCGTCGAGGTCGCCCGACGCGAGGGCCGCGTTCGGCTGCACGTAATCGGAGAATTCGACGATGCGGATCTCGAGGCCGCTCTTCGCCGCGACCTTCTTCACCGCTTCCATGATCTGCGCGTGCGGTCCGCCCGTCACGCCCACCTTGATGGTTTCGGCCTGCGCGTGCGCGCCCGCGAACAGCGCGGCCGCACCCAGTACCGCCGCGAACTTCAGCATGAAGCGTCGTTGCATCGTGTCTCCCCTAACGGATCGGTTTCGTATTATTTGTGGCTCAGCCGGCGCACGAGCCAGTCGCCGAACGACTGCACGATCTGCACGAACACGATCAGGATCGCGACGACCGTCCACATCACTTCCGGCAGATAACGCTGGTAACCGTAGCGAATCCCGAGATCGCCGAGCCCGCCACCGCCGATTGCACCGGCCATCGCCGAATAACCAACCAGCGACACGAACGTGATCGTCAGGCCCGCGACGACGCCCGGCAGCGATTCGGGCAGCAGCACCTTGAAGACGATCTGCGACGTGGTCGCGCCCATCGATTGCGCAGCCTCGATCAGCCCACGGTCGACTTCGCGCAGCGCCGTCTCGACGAGACGCGCGATGAACGGCGCGGCTGCGAGCGTCAGCGGCACGACCGCCGCAGCCGTGCCGATCGACGAACCCGTGACGAGACGCGTGAACGGAATCACCGCGACCAGCAAGATGATGAACGGCGTCGAGCGGACGGCGTTCACGATGCCGCCGAGCACGCGATTCACCGCGAGGTTCTGCAGCACGCCCTGACGGTCGGTCAGGTAGAGCAGCACGCCGAGCGGCAGGCCGACGAGCGCGCCGACCGCTCCGGAGATGCCGACCATGATCAGCGTCTCCCAGAACGACTGCACGAACATATCGAACATCTCACTCAACATACGAAAGCTCCTCTACCACCACACCTTGCTCGCGCAGGAACGCGAGCGCCTGCCCGACCTTGCCCGGCTCGCCGCCCGCGAGCACCGCGAGCGAACCGAATGCCTGCCCCTGGATCTCGTCGATCTGGCCGTGCAGGATGTTGAAATCGAGTTCGTACCGGCGGATCGTCTCCGACAGGATCGGCTGGTCGACACCCGAGCCCGTGAACGCGAGCCGCAGCAGATGCCCGCTGCCCGTCTTCAGGCGTTCGGCCACGCGCGCCTTCAGCGCGGGCGGCAGCTCCTGTGCGATCACGTCGCCGATCAGCGCGCGCGTCACTTCGTGATGCGGTTGCAGGAACACGTCGATCACGCGGCCTTCCTCGACCACGCGCCCGGCATCGAGCACCGCGACGCGATCGCAGACCTGCTTGATCACTTCCATCTGGTGCGTGATCAGCACGATCGTCAGGCCGAGTTCGCGATTGATGCGCTTCAGCAGATCGAGGATCGAACGCGTGGTTTCGGGATCGAGCGCGGACGTCGCTTCGTCCGACAGCAGCACCTTCGGCTGGCTCGCGAGCGCGCGCGCAATGCCGACGCGCTGCTTCTGCCCGCCGCTGATCTGCGACGGGTAGCGATCCTTCTGTGCGGACAGCCCGACGAGGTCGAGCAGCGGCAACACGGCAGCTTCGATCTCGGCACGGCTTGCGCCGGCCAGCTCCAGCGGCAACGCGACGTTGTCGAACACCGTGCGCGACGACAGCAGGTTGAAGTGCTGGAAGATCATGCCGATCTCGCGGCGCGCCTCGCGCAGCGCGCCAGCCGGCAGCAGCGTGAGATCGCGCCCGCCGACGACGACATTGCCTTCGGTCGGCCGCGTGAGCAGGTTGATGGTGCGCACGAGCGTGCTCTTGCCGGCGCCGCTTCGGCCGATGATGCCGAACACCTCGCCCTGCGGGATCGTCAGGTTGACGTTGTGCAGCGCCTCGACCCAGCCGCCCGGCCCGGGGAAACGCTGCGAAAGATTGCGTAATTCGATCATGTAAACAAAACGGCGGCCGGCCGGCGAGTTGGCCCGCCAGTCGGCCGCCGATGCATCTGGAATAACCGTCGATTTTACCGCAAACCCCTCATTCCCCTTAATAATCGATTTCGATCTTTTCATAACTACACGAAATTAGAGGGGCGCCGCTGGCCCGCCGTGCAAAGGCCGCGTCTATGATCCGGAACACCGACCAATAACCAGGGGACACGCCAGATGACCGCCACCACCACGCCGGCCGCCGCGCCCGCCACCGCCGGCGTCGCGCCTTCGTCGGCGCCCGCACCGAAAATGGGCCGGCTGCGTACCGCGGACGGGCTCGAACTGGCGTCGTACCGCTGGCCCGCGTTCAACGACACGACGCCGCCGCGTGCGACGATCGCGCTCGTGCACGGCCTCGCCGAACACGCGGGCCGCTATGCCGCACTCGCCGGCCGGCTGAACGCGGCCGGCATCGACGTGCTCGCGATCGACCTGCGCGGGCACGGCCAGTCGCCCGGCAAGCGCGCGTGGGTCGAGCGTTTCGACGGATACCTGAACGATGCGGATGCACTGGTGGCCGAAGCCTCGCGCGGCAATTCGCCGCTGTTCCTGATGGGGCACAGCATGGGCGGCGCAGTCGCGGCGCTCTACGCGATCGAGCGTGCGCCGGCCCGCGGCCACGCGCTGACGGGCCTCGTGCTGTCGAGCCCGGCGCTCGCACCGGGGCGCGACGTGCCACGCTGGATGCTCGCGGTGAGCCGCATCATCAGCCGCGTATGGCCGACGTTTCCCGCGATCAAGATCGATGCGGCACTGCTGTCGCGCGATCCGGCCATCGTCGCAGCCAATCGCGCCGATCCGCTCGTGCACCACGGCGCGGTGCCCGCGCGCACCGGCGCGGAGATTCTCGACGCGATGGCGCGTATCGAAAGCGGCCGCGGCGCGCTGCGGGTGCCGGTGCTCGTCTATCACGGCACCGAAGACAAGCTGACCGAACCTGACGGCAGCCGCGCGTTCGGCGCGCGCGTCGGCTCGCCCGATCGTACGCTGACGCTTTACGAAGGCGGTTTCCACGAAACGATGAACGATCTCGACCGCGACCGCGTGATCGACGCGCTGATCGCGTGGATTCACACGCGCGCGCCGGCACGCTGAGCGCGCCCGGCGCGCCCTGCCAGCCGGGAGTCAGATCCCGGCCAGCACGCGCAGGTGCGCGACGACGCTGCGCCCGAGCGCGGACAGGTTGTAGCCGCCTTCGAGGCAGCTCACGATGCGGCCCTGCGCGTGCCGGCGCGCCACATCGACGATCTGCGCGGTCAGCCATTCGAAGTCGGCCTCGACGAGCCCGAGGTTGCCGATATCGTCCTCGCGATGCGCATCGAAACCGGCCGACACGAACAGCATCTGCGGCTTGAATGCGTCGAGGCGCGGCAGCCAGAACATGTCGACGGCTTCGCGGATCGCCATCCCGTTGCTGCGTGCGGGCATCGGCAGGTTGACCATGTTCGGCGCCTGGTGATCGACGCCGGAGAACGGGTACAGCGGATGCTGGAAGAAGCTGCACATCAGCACACGCTCGTCGTTCGCGAACGCGGCCTCGGTGCCGTTGCCATGGTGCACGTCGAAATCGATGATCGCGACACGTTCCAAGCCGTGTACGTCGAGCGCATGCCGCGCGGCGATCGCGACGTTGTTGAAGAAGCAGAAGCCCATCGCACGCGCGGGCTCCGCATGGTGACCGGGCGGACGCACGCCGCAGAACGCATTCGCATAGCGGCCTTCGATCACCGCGTCGGTCGCCGCGATCGCGGCGCCGGCCGCGCGCAGCGCCGCGCGCCACGTGTCGCGATTCATCAGCGTATCGGGATCGATCTCGACGTAGCCGTCGACCGGCGTCATGCTGCGGATGTAGTCGATGTGCGCCTGCGTATGCACTCGGCCCAGCGCGACCTCGCTCGCGAACGGCGCGGTTTCGTGCACGATCAGGTCGTCGATGCGGCTCGCAATCAGTTGATCCTGGATCGCCGACAGGCGGGCCGGGCATTCCGGATGCCATTCCCCCATCTCGTGCAGCATGCAGTCGGGGTGCGTATAGAAAGCGGTTGCCATAAGCTGTCATCGGCGGCGCGCGGTGCGCCGCAGGTCTCCATCAATGATGTCCATCGTCTGCCGCGAATTCGCCGCTAACTTACCACAACGGGGGCCTGCCACGCCCCGGCGCGCGGGATCCGTCGGGTATACTGCGCCGAACACAATCGCCCTGTCCGCCCGCTTCGACATGAATTCCAGCAAGCCTGCCGCCCCCCTCTCCGCGCTGTTCCGTGTTCGCGTGCCGCTCGTCGCCGCCGCTGTCGTCGCGGCCCTCGGCACTGCGCCTGCCGGCGCGCAGACGCAGCCGGCGAAGCCCGCCGGCAAGCTCGTCGCTCAGGCCCAGCCACAGCAGCCGGTGCCGCAAGGCCAGACCTTCGAAGAGGAAATTGTCCCGCAGCGTTACGCGAACAACGCGAAGGTCGACGCCTTCATCGACGAGATGGTGAGCCGCAACGGCTTCGACTCCACAAGCCTGCATGCGCTGTTCTCGCGCATCAGCTACTCGGCGACGGCCGTCAAGCTCGTGAGGCCCGCCGCGTCGCCGACGGTCAAGAACTGGCGCGTCTATCGCTCGCGCTTCATCGAGCCGATCCGCATCAACGCGGGCGTGAAGTTCTGGAAGGCGAACCAGGCGACACTGCAGCGCGCGTCCGAGCAGTTCGGCGTGCCGCCCGAGGTGATTGTCGGCATCATCGGCGTCGAGACGATCTACGGCCGCTACATGGGCAATTTCCGCGTGCTCGACGCGCTGACGACGCTCACTTTCGACTACCCGGACACGCCGAATCGCGACAGCCGCCAGGCCACGTTCCGCAAGAACCTCGAGGACTTCCTGGTCTGGACCCGCGACAACCAGCTCGACCCGACCACCGTACTCGGCTCCTACACGGGCGCGATCGGGATTCCGCAGTTCCTGCCGAGCAGCATCCGCGAATATGCGGTCGACTTCGACGGCACGGGCCACGTCGATCTGCGCAGCAGTCCTGTCGATGCGATCGGCAGCGTCGCGAACTACCTGAAACAGCACGGCTGGGAAACCGACCGACCGGTGGTCTGGCAGATCACGCCCGATACGGGCAGCCTCGGCATCGCGCAGGCCGCCGCCGACGGCCAGCCGGAACCGCACTGGGCGCTGTCGCAACTGATGCGCGCGGGCATGACGCTGAACGAGCCGACGGTCAACATCACGACCGAAGCCGGCACGCCGGTGACCGTGGTCGACCTGCCGTCGCCGGGGCGCGCGACCGAGTACATGCTCGGGCTCAAGAATTTCTATGTGCTGACGCGCTACAACCGCAGCTTCTTCTACGCGCTCACCGTGTACCAGCTCGGCGAAGCCGTGAAGGCGCAGATGGAAGCGAGCGGCGCGCTGAAGCCGGCCGCCACCGACGACGCGCAGTCGCAGTAAGATCTGCCCGCCCAAAGAAAAAGCGCCGCACAAGCGGCGCTTTTTTTATCGCCGGCGCGCTGCGCACGCCAGCCCGTGTTCAGGCGGGGAACACGCCTGTGGACAGATAGCGGTCGCCGCGATCGCAGACGATGAACACGATCGTCGCGTTCTCGACCTGACGCGCGATGCGCATCGCGACTTCGCACGCGCCGCCCGACGAAATGCCCGCGAAGATGCCTTCGACTGCCGCCAGCCGGCGGGTCATCGTTTCCGACGCAGCCTGGCTCACGCTTTCGACACGGTCGACGCGGCTGCGATCGAAGATCGTCGGCATGTACGCTTCGGGCCACTTGCGGATGCCCGGAATGCGCGAACCGTCTTCGGGCTGCGCACCGATGATCTCGATCGCCGGATTCTGTTCCTTCAGATAGCGCGACGTGCCCATGATCGTGCCCGTCGTGCCCATGGCCGACACGAAGTGCGTGATGCGCCCTTCGGTATCGCGCCAGATCTCCGGCCCCGTCGCTTCGTAGTGCGCAACGGGATTGTCGGGGTTCGCGAACTGGTCGAGGATCACGCCCTTGCCTTCGCGCTGCATCTCGTCCGCGAGATCGCGCGCCAGTTCCATCCCGCCCTTCACCGGGGTCAGGATGATTTCTGCGCCGTAAGCGGCCATGCTCTGGCGGCGCTCGACCGACAGGTCCTCCGGCATGATCAGCACCATCTTGTAGCCGCGGATCGCCGCGGCCATTGCGAGTGCGATGCCGGTGTTGCCGCTCGTCGCCTCGATCAGCGTATCGCCCGGCTTGATGCGCCCGCGCGCCTCGGCCTTGCTGATCATCGACAACGCGGGACGATCCTTCACGGAACCGGCCGGGTTGTTGCCTTCGAGCTTCGCGAGCACCACGTTGTTGCGCGCGCGAATCTCGTCGTCCGGCAAGCGGACCAGTTGCACGAGCGGCGTATTGCCGATCGTGTCTTCAATAGTTTTGTAAGCCATGGATATACCGTCAGTACGAGGCCGATCAATCGATCGATTGTAAACCAGCACCGCCACTCGCGCCGGCAACCCCATTACGACGATGGAATACGCATGCCGCGCGATACGTGATCACGGCCGGTATCGCGCACGCCGCTCCCACGCAAAAAACCCGCGGCATGCCGCGGGAAGCCGTCATGACGACGGCGACTGAAGGAGCTCGTTGTCGGTCGCGCGCGACGCGTTACTTCTGTGCGGTGCGGGCCGGTGCAGCAGCAGGCTTGGCTGCCGCCGGCTTGCCCGCGGCGGGCAGCGCCGCGGCCGTGCCGGCTGCGCCTGCCGCGCCGATCGTCAGCCCTTCCTGCTGAAGCCGCTCGACGGTATGCCCGCCCATGCCTTTCACGCGCGCGGCGAGATCGTCCGCATTCCTGAACGGACCGCGCGTGCCGCGTTCATCGAGGATCGCCTTCGCCCGTGCCGGACCGATGCCCTTGATGCCGACGAGCGCATCCTCGCTCGCGGTGTTGACGTCGACGGCCGCCCAGGCCGACGCGACTGCGCCGAGCATGACCGCTGCGGCAAACCATTTCCTGATCATGTGCTGGATCTCCGAAGAAAAACGGCCGGCGGCTGCCGACCGTGAGACCCAGTCTAGCGAGGCAACGCCGCGGTTTAAACCTGGCCGGATAGCCAACGGACGTAGCGGTCGACACCTTCCTGCACGGTCAGGAACGGTGCGTCGTAGCCGGCTGCGCGCAGCTTCGTCTGGTCGGCCTGCGTGAAGCACTGGTACTTGCCGCGCAATGCATCGGGGAACGCTACGTATTCGATCAGTCCCTGCTCGACCTGCTGCGCGAGCGTCAGCGGCGGCTGGTTGTCGAGCGCGCGCAGCGTGTTCACGACCGTCGACGCGATATCGTTGAACGGCTGCGCCCGGCCCGTGCCGAGGTTGAAAATGCCCGACTTCTCCGGATGATCGAAGAAGAACAGGTTCACCTTCGTCACGTCCTCGACCGACACGAAGTCACGCGTCTGCTCGCCCGGCGCATAGCCGTTGTACTCGCCGAACAGCTTCACCTTGCCTTCCGCGCGGAACTGGTTGAAGTTGTGGAACGCGACCGACGCCATGCGCCCCTTGTGCGTCTCGCGCGGGCCGTACACATTGAAATAGCGGAAGCCCGCGATCTGGCTCTTCGCGCTCGGCAACACGCGACGGATCACCTGGTCGAACAGGAACTTCGAATAGCCGTACACGTTCAGCGGCGCCTCGACGTCGCGCTCCTCGACGAAGCGCGTCGAGCCGCCGTAGATCGCGGCCGACGACGCGTACAGGAACTGCGTGCCCTGCGCGAGGCAGGTATCGAGCACCGCGCGGCTGTAGCGGAAGTTGTTGTCCATCATGTAGCGGCCGTCGGTTTCCATCGTGTCCGAACAGGCGCCTTCGTGGAACACCGCACGCACCTTGCCGAAATCGCCGCGCGCGAAGCGTTCGACGAATTCCGTCTTGTCGAGATAGTCGTCGATCTCGCAATCGACGAGATTCCGGAACTTGTCCGCGCGCGTCAGGTTGTCGACCGCGATGATGCGCGACTCGCCGCGCTCGTTGAGCGCCTTGACGATGTTCGCGCCGATAAAACCGGCTGCGCCGGTGACGATGAGGGTCATGATCGTCCTGCCTGAAAAGTGCGAGCCACTCGTGCGACGCGCTCGTCGCGCCGCCGAATGCGCTCAGTGAAACAGTTCGTCGTAGTCCACCGTGGCCGTGCCGAGCTTGCCGACCACGATGCCTGCCGCGCGATTCGCGAGCACGACCGCGTCGACCAGCGGCACGCCGGCGCCGAGCATCGTCGCGACCGTCGCGATCACGGTATCGCCCGCGCCCGACACGTCGAACACCTCGCGCGCGAGCGCCGGTGCGTGCAGTTCGCCGGTGGCGGAAAACAGCGTCATCCCTTCTTCAGAGCGCGTGAGCAGCAGCGCGTCGATGCCGAGTTCCGCACGCAGGTTCGCGACGCGTGCGCGCAGATCGTCTTCCGACTTCCACTGGCCGACCACTTCGCGCAACTCGGCGCGGTTCGGCGTGATCAGCGACGCGCCGCGATAGCGCGCCCAGTCGTCGCCCTTCGGATCGACGAGCACCGACTTGCCGGCCGCACGCGCCTTCTCGATCATCGTCGTGACGTGCGTCAGGCCGCCTTTCGCGTAATCCGACATCAGCACGACGTCGTGCTGGGGCAGCAGCGCGTCGAAGCGCGCGAGCCCCGCGAGCAGCACCTCGTGCGTCGGCATCGCCTCGAAGTCGACGCGCAGCAGTTGCTGCTGGCGCGCGAGCACGCGCAGCTTGATCGTGGTCGGCAGTGCCGGGTCGCGCTCGAGATGCGGCGTCACGCCGCTGCTGGCGAGCAGCTCGACGATCCGCTCGCCGGGCTCGTCGCACCCGACGACGCACAGCAACCCGGCCTGGCCGCCGAGCGTCACGGCATTGCGCGCGACGTTGGCCGCGCCGCCGAGCCGCTCCTCCTGACGCTGCACGTGCACGACCGGCACCGGCGCCTCAGGCGAAATGCGATCGACGTTGCCGAACCAGTAACGGTCGAGCATCACGTCGCCGACGACAAGCACGCGCGAGCGCGCGAGCTGCGCACGCGGCACCGGAACGATTTCGCGAAGAGTATTCATCGTGTGGTCAGCCACGGGAGGACGACTGGGGATCGACATACGGCCGGCCGATCGCGTAGTAGTCGATGCCCAGTTCGGCCATCGCGTCCGGCTCGTACAGGTTGCGCCCGTCGAAGATCACCGGCGCCTTCAGTTCGGCCTTCAGGCGCGTGAAATCGGGGCTCCGGAATTCCTTCCACTCGGTCACGATCACGAGTGCGTCCGCACCCGTCACGGCGACGTCCTGCGTCTCGACGAGATGCAGCCGCGCCAGCGCGTCGGCATCGTTGCCGAAATCCAGCTCGAACACACGCCGCGCTTCGTCGACCGCGACCGGATCGTACGCGCGCACGGTCGCGCCGCGCTCGAGCAGTGCGGCGATCAGGCGTCGGCTCGGCGCCTCGCGCATGTCGTCGGTATTCGGCTTGAACGCGAGGCCCCACACCGCGAACTCGCGGCCCTTGAGGTCGGCGCCGAAGCGCTGCTCGATCTTGCCGATCAGCACGTCCTTCTGCGCATGGTTCGCGGCCTCGACGGCTTCCAGGATGCGCAGCGGCTGGCCGTTCTCGCCGGCGGTGCGAATCAATGCCTGGACGTCCTTCGGGAAGCACGAGCCACCGTAGCCGACGCCGGCGTACAGGAAGTGATAGCCGATGCGCGGATCGGAGCCGATCCCGCGGCGCACGGCCTCGATGTCGGCGCCGACCTTGTCGGCGAGATTCGACATCTCGTTCATGAACGAGATGCGCGTCGCGAGCATCGCGTTCGCCGCATACTTCGCGAATTCGGCCGAGCGCACGTCCATGTAGATCGTGCGCTCATGGTTGCGGTTGAACGGCGCGTAGAGCTTCTTCATCTTCTCGCGCGCGATCGTGCCCGTCTCGTCGTCGTCGACGCCGATGATGATCCGGTCCGGACGCATGAAGTCCTCGACCGCCGCGCCTTCCTTCAGGAATTCCGGGTTCGACACGACCGAGAAGCGATGCGCGACGCTGCCCGCGAGCCCGCGTGCGGCCAGCGCCTCGTCGACCACGCCGCGCACGCGCTGCGCGGTGCCGACCGGCACCGTCGACTTGTCGACAATCACCTTGAAGCCCGTCATGTAGCGACCGATGTTGCGTGCGGCCTCGAGCACGTACTGCAGGTCGGCCGAGCCGTCCTCGTCGGGCGGCGTACCGACCGCAATGAACTGGATCTCGCCGTGCGCGACGCTCGCCTCGATGTCGGTCGAGAAGCGCAGGCGCCCCGCCGCGCGGTTGCGCGCGATGATGTCCAGCAGCCCCGGTTCGTGAATCGGCATCCCGCCGTTGTTCAGGATGTCGATCTTGCGCGGATCGACGTCGAGACAGAAGACGTCGTGACCGATCTCCGCGAGGCAGGCGCCCGTGACGAGACCGACATAGCCGGTGCCGATGATGGTGATTTTCATAGATGTTCCGGTACTTCCCGGTAATTGACTAACTTGGCCGCCGGGACGAGCCCGGCGGCAACCGCAGCGCGTTGGCTCCGCGTGCCGGGATCAGCCCGGCATCGCAGGTTCGACGCGGCGCGGCGCATAGGTTTCCCAGCCGCTGCATCCGGGGCACTGCCAGTAGAAGAGCCGTGCCCGGAAACCGCAATTCTGGCACGTATACCGTGGCAGATTTTTCGTGCGCTGCTTGATCAGCGCACGCATCATTTCAAGTTCCTTACGGCGCGGCTCGTCGGCCGCCGCGATCTGCGCATCGAGCAGGTGCAGCATCCCCGACAGGTTCGGCGACTTCTCCATCTGCATGCGCGCGAGCGTGTGCGCCGCCTCCTGGCCGCGCAACCCGGCGATGTGCTGATACGCGATGTCGAGCAGATCGTTCGACGGATAGCGGTCGACATACCCCATCAGCAGCTCGGCGCCTTCGGCGTTCTTGCCGAGCGCGACATACGCCTTCATCAACTTGTCGGCGACGAGCGGCAGATACGCGGGGTTCTGCGCTTCGACGCGCTTCCAGTGCTCGATCGCGGCCGCGTGGTCGCCCGCCGCCTCCGCTGCGTCGCCGGACAGCACCGTCGCACGCACGTTCTGCGGGTTCACGGTCAGTGCCAGACGCAACTGTTCGGCTGCCGCGGCCGCATTCTTGCGCTGCAGCGCTTCCTGCGCGAGTTCGCAGTGGAACTGCGCAATCTCGACGCCGAGCGGCTTGTCGCTCATCGATTCGATGCGCTTCGCGGTATCGATCGACTTGTTCCAGTCCTTCTCGATCTCGTAGATCGTCAGCAGCGCCCGTTGCGCACCGAGCGCGTAGTCGCCGTCGGCGAGCTTGTGGAACGCCTCCTCGGCGCGATCGAGCAGGCCGGCCTTCAGGAAATCCTGGCCGAGCTCGTAAAGCGCGTGGTCACGTTCGTTGACCGGCAGGTCCGTGCGGCTCAGCAGGTTCTGGTGCACGCGGATCGCGCGGTCGGTCTCGCCGCGGCGGCGGAACAGGTTGCCGAGCGCGAAGTGCAGCTCGACCGTCTCGGGATCGAGCTTGGCGACCTCGATGAACGCGTCGATCGCCTTGTCGGGTTGTTCGTTCAGCAGAAAATTCAGGCCGCGGAAATACGAGCGCGGCAGGTTGGCACTCTCCGACAGGAGATTCTTCAGGTCATAGCGTGACGCCGCCCAACCGAGCGCGAACGCGACCGGAATCGCGAGCAACCACCAGAAATCCAGATCCATGCGAAATATCGAAGCAGAGACGAAAACCGCGCGATGATCGCGCGGCGTCCGTGTTAAATGACGGGCGGCATCGGCGGCTGATCGATGACGGCGGGCGTTTCGCGCGCCGCACGCAGATCGCGCTTCAGGCGCCCGTTCTCGAGACGCAGGCGGAAGATCGAAGGCAGCGCGGACAGCAGGCCCGCCAGCAACCCCACGGCGAAGAACGCCAGGCCGATCAGGATCAGCGGCGCTTGCCATGCGTAGCCGGCAACGAAATTCAGCGTCGCGGTTTGCGTATTGGCCAGCGCGAGCACCAGCAGCAGGACGAACACCAATACCCGGATCAGCCAGACGATAAACTTCATGAAGCCCTCTCTTTGTTGAGGTTTGCTGCGGCGCGCGACTCCCCTTCGTCGCACCGAATCGACCCGTATTGTAAAGGAAGCGTTTCCGCGGCTGCGCACATCCTGCGCCAGCCGTTGCATCGTTGCCGCCGGAAATGAAAAAAGCGCCCCAGGGGGCGCTTTTCTTTTCAGCCTTCGCCGGACGGGTTCCGGGCACTCCGAACGACGTTCAACGCTCGTCGTCCGGATCGTCAGCCTTCAGCGGTTCACCGGCGCGGCCGTCGACGCGTTCACGCAATTCCTTGCCAGGCTTGAAGTGCGGCACGAACTTCTCGGGCACCTGCACTTTCTCCCCTGACTTCGGGTTGCGTCCGACGCGCGCCGGGCGACGGTTGAGGCCGAAGCTGCCGAAACCCCGAATTTCGATGCGATGCCCTTTCGCCAGGGCGTCAGACATCGCATCGAGCATCGTTTTCACCGCGAAATCCGCATCCTTGAGGACAAGTTGCGGAAATCGCGATGCCAGCTGCGCGACCAACTCGGATTTGGTCATACTTCAGCAGACCTCGTGAGGCTTACTGGTTCTGGCCGTCGAGCTTCGCCTTCAGCAGCGCGCCGAGGTTGGTCGTACCGGTCGCAGCCGAGCTGGTGTCCGACTGCAGGCCGCGGATCGCTTCCTGTTGTTCAGCCGAATCCTTCGCCTTGATCGACAGGTTGATGCCGCGCGACTTGCGATCGATGTTGATCACCATCGCGTTGACCTTGTCGCCTTCCTTCAGCACGTTGCGTGCATCTTCGACGCGATCCTGCGAGATTTCCGACGCACGCAGGTAGCCTTCGATGTCGCCCGTCAGCGTGACGACCGCACCCTTCGCATCGACCGTCTTCACGACGCCGTCGACGATCGAGCCCTTGTCGTTCATTGCAACGTAGTTGCTGAACGGGTCGCCTTCGAGCTGCTTGATGCCGAGCGAAATACGCTCCTTCTCGACGTCGATACCGAGCACGATTGCTTCGACTTCGTCGCCCTTCTTGTACTTGCGAACGGCTTCTTCGCCGGTTTCGCTCCACGACAGGTCCGACAGGTGGACCAGGCCGTCGATGCCGCCCGGCAGACCGATGAACACGCCGAAGTCGGTGATCGACTTGATTGCGCCCGTGATCTTGTCGCCCTTCTTGAAGTTGCGGCTGAAGTCATCCCACGGATTCGGCTTGCACTGCTTCATGCCGAGGCTGATACGACGACGGTCTTCGTCGATCTCGAGGACCATGACTTCGACTTCGTCGCCCAGCTGGACAACCTTCGACGGTGCAACGTTCTTGTTGGTCCAGTCCATTTCCGACACGTGGACGAGGCCTTCGATGCCCGATTCCACTTCGACGAATGCGCCGTAGTCGGTGATGTTCGTGACCTTGCCGAACAGGCGCGTGCCCGACGGGTAACGGCGCGAGATGCCTTCCCACGGATCGTCGCCCAGTTGCTTGATGCCCAGCGAGACGCGGTTCTTCTCTTGGTCGAACTTGAGGATCTTCGCGGTGACTTCCTGGCCAACCGACAGGACTTCGCTCGGGTGACGCACACGACGCCATGCGATGTCGGTGATGTGCAGCAGGCCGTCGATGCCGCCGAGGTCGACGAACGCGCCGTAGTCGGTGATGTTCTTGACCACGCCGTTGACGATCGCGCCTTCCTTCAGCGTCTCGAGCAGCTTCGCGCGCTCTTCGCCTTGGGTCGCTTCGATCACTGCACGACGCGACAGCACGACGTTGTTACGCTTGCGATCGAGCTTGATCACGCGGAACTCGAGCGTCTTGCCTTCGTACGGGGTCGTGTCCTTGACCGGACGCGTGTCGACCAGCGAACCCGGCAGGAACGCGCGGATGCCGTTGACCATCACGGTCATGCCGCCCTTCACCTTGCCGGTGATCGTGCCGGTGACGAGTTCGTTGTTGTCGAGAGCCTTTTCCAGCGACAGCCACGATGCAAGGCGCTTCGCCTTGTCGCGCGACAGGATCGTGTCGCCGTAGCCGTTTTCGAGTGCGTCGATCGCGACGGACACGAAATCGCCCGACTGCACCTCAACCTCGCCCTGATCGTTCAGGAATTCCTCGATCGGAATGTAAGCCTCGGACTTCAGGCCTGCATTGACGACCACGAAGTTGTGGTCGACGCGCACGACTTCGGCGGAAATCACTTCGCCGGCGCGCATGTCTTGGCGGGTCAGCGACTCTTCGAACAGAGCCGCAAAAGATTCAGTATTCGGGGTAGAGGTTTGCAGGTCGGACATAAAAATCTGATTGTGCATGGGTCGCTGTGCCACGCCGGCCGGAATGGCAGGCTGAAAGGGCCAGATCGATGACCACACGGGGTTAAGGGTTCGAAACACGCTCCGCGCTTACGGCGCGGAGCACCTACCGCGACCCGCCTTCTCAGGCGGGCTGGCCGAGCGCCCGGTACCACTGCAGCACTTGATCGACGGCTTCATCGACCGAAAGCGCCGACGTATCGAGCAGCTTGGCATCTGCTGCAGGCTTCAGCGGCGCGGCCGCGCGATTGCTGTCGCGCGCGTCACGTTCACGAAGATCCCGGAGCAAGTCATCTATATTAGCAGAAAAACCTTTTTGCATCAATTGCTTATGCCGTCTGGTCGCACGAGCCTCGGCGCTGGCCGTCAGGAACACCTTCAGCACGGCATCCGGGAAGATCACCGTGCCCATGTCGCGCCCGTCCGCGACGAGGCCCGGCGTCTTGCGGAACGCGCGCTGGCGCGCGACGAGCGCGGTGCGCACGGGCCCGTGCACGGCGATGGCCGATGCGCGGTTGCCAACCGCTTCGGCGCGGATGTCGTTCGACACGTCGACGCCGTCGAGCTGCGCACAGCCTTCGCGAAACGTGATGTGGAGATCGTCGATCAGCTTCACCAGCGCGTCGATATCCTCCGCCGCGATGCCGTAGCGCACGCTCGCGAGCGCGGCAAGCCGGTACAGCGCGCCGCTGTCGAGCAGGTGGAAGCCAAGGTTCGCGGCGACGAGCGCGGCGACGGTGCCCTTGCCGGAAGCGGTCGGGCCGTCGATCGTGATGACGGGAGTCGGGTGAAAGGGTCGGGTCGATTTCATCGGAACAGTCGGGTCATGCTTTGGCGAGCGCAGCGAAGCGGTCGAAATAGTCGGGGAACGTCTTGCCGACGCACTTCGGATCGTTGATCCGCACGGGCACGCCGCCCAGGCTGACGAGCGAGAAGCACATCGCCATCCGGTGATCGTCGTACGTGTCGATCGCCGCATTCGGCGTGAGCTTTTCCGGCGGCGTGACGACGAGATAGTCGGGGCCTTCCTCGACGATCGCGCCGACCTTGCGCAGCTCGGTCGCCATCGCGGCGATGCGGTCGGTCTCCTTCACGCGCCAGCTCGCGATGTTGCGCAGCGTACTCGTGCCGTTCGCGAACAGCGCCGCGACCGCGATGGTCATCGCCGCATCGGGGATCAGGTTGAAGTCCATGTCGATCGGCTCGAGCTTGCCGTGGTCGTGGCCGATGCCGCGCACGTCGATCCAGTCGTCGCCCATCGTCACGTTCGCACCCATTTGCATCAACGCGTTCGCGAAGCCGACGTCGCCCTGGATGCTCGCGCGCCCGACGCCCTCGACGCGCAGCGGGCCACCGCCAAGCGCGCCGGCCGCGAGGAAGTACGACGCGGACGACGCATCGCCCTCGACCATGATCCGCCCCGGCGAGCGGTAGCGGACGCCGGCCGGCACGACGAAGCGCTGCCAGCCGTCGCGCTCGACGGTCACGCCGAAGCGCTCCATCAGCCGGATCGTGATGTCGATGTATGGTTTCGAGATCAACTCGCCGTCGACTTCGACGACGGTCCGGCCGTCCTTCGCCTTCACGAGCGGCAGCGTCATCAGGAGCGCCGTGAGGAACTGGCTCGACACGTCGCCGCGCACGCGGATCGGTGCATCGACCGAAATCGCCGCGGGCTTGATCCGCAGCGGCGGAAAGCCTTCGTTCAGCTCGTAGTCGATCTGCGCGCCGATCTGGCGCAGGCCGTCGACGAGATCGCCGATCGGCCGCTCGTGCATGCGCGGCACGCCGTGCACGCGATAGTCGCCGCCGTTCACCGCGAGCGCGGCGGTGAGCGGCCGCACGGCCGTGCCCGCGTTGCCGAGGAACAGGTCGGCCGTCTTCGCGGTGAACGCGCCGCGCGTGCCCGTGACGACACAGGTGTCGCCGTCACGTGCGAGCTTCACGCCGAGCTTGCCGAGTGCATCGAGCATCACGCGCGTGTCGTCGGAGTCGAGCAGGTTGGTGATCGTCGTTTCGCCTTCGGCCAGCGCCGCAAGCAGCAGCACGCGGTTCGAAATGCTTTTCGAGCCGGGCAGGCGCACGGTGCCCGATGCGCTGGAGTACGGGCCGAGATCGAGATAGTCCATGGGAATCGTCCTGTTATTTCTTGACCGGTTCGGCAACGGGCGCGCCGCCGCGCTCCTGCCATGCCTTGCGTGCGGCGCGCGAGCGCGTGAACACGGCTTCGAGCGCCGCGCCGTCGCCGGCGTCGATCGCCTCACGCAGCCGCTCGAGCACGCGCGTATAGCCGTCGAGTTCGTCGAGCAGCGCCGTGCGGTTCGCGACGCACACGTCGCGCCACATTTCCGGGCTCGACGCGGCGATGCGCGTGAAATCGCGGAAGCCGCCCGCCGCGTACGAGAATTTCAGTTCCGCGTCGGCCTCACCGAGGATCTGCTCGACGAGCGCGAACGACAGCACGTGCGGCAAATGACTGATCGATGCAAACACGCGATCGTGCTGCTCGGTGCTCATCATGCGCACGTCGGCGCCGGTTGCACGCCACATCGCTTCGATGCGCGCGACGGATTCCGGCGCGTTCTCCGGCAGCGGACACAGCACGACGTTGCGCCCGACGTACAGGTCCGGCAACGCGGCCTCGACGCCACTCGACTCGCGCCCGGCGATCGGATGCCCCGGCACGAACTGCGCGATCCGCGGGCCGAGCGCTGCACGCGCGGCCGCGACGACGTCGGACTTGGTGCTGCCCGCATCGGTGACGATCGTCGCATCGTCGAGCCACGGCGCGATGCGCGCGAGCAACGGGCCCGTCTGCGCGACGGGTGCGGCCAGCAACACGAGATCGGCGCCGGCAAGCGCGGCGCGCAATTGCGCGTCGTCGTCGAGCGCCGCCGCGCGGTCGATCACGCCGAGCGACAGCGCGCGCTCGACCGACGCACGCGAACGGCCCACGCCGACGATCTCGCCAGCACCGCCCGGCGCACGCTCGCGCAGCGCGCGGGCCAGCGATCCGCCGATCAGGCCGACACCGAAGATGACCAGTTTGTTGAATGCAAAGCCTGACACGACTAGAGCCAAGTTACGCGCGCGAAGCGTTGCCCCGCACGCGGAATTCCAGATTCCGGGCAACGGGCCCGCACCCGGCGCATCCTGCACCGAATGCCGCCCGAACCCGCCTTCGGCAGCGCCGACCGGCCTGCCCTGCCCGCCTGGCCGCCGCGCCTGCACGAGCACGCGACGCGCCGCCGCGCGTCAGCGTGCGCTCGGATACGAACCGAGTATCTTCAGGAACGCGGCCTTCTGGCCGAGCTCCGCGAGCGCGGCCGCCACCGCCGCATCGTCGCGATGTCCCTCGATGTCAATGTAGAAGTAGTACTCCCACGTGCCGACGCGCGCCGGACGCGACTCGAAGCGTGTCATCGACACGCCGTGCCGCGCGAGCGGCTCGAGCAGCTTGAACACGGCGCCCGGCTCGTTCTTCACCGACACGATCAGCGACGTCTGGTCGTGACCGCTTTGCCCGGCCGGCTGCTTGCCGATGATCACGAAGCGCGTGCGGTTGTGCGGATCGTCCTGGATCAGAGAGAACGCGATCTGCAGACCGTAGTGCGCGGCCGCGCGATCGCCCGCGATCGCCGCGACGGTCGGGTCGGCCGCCGCGAGACGCGCAGCCTCCGCGTTGCTCGCCACCGCTTGCCGCTCGAGCTGCGGCGCATTCGCCGCGAGCCACTGCTGGCATTGCGCGAGCGCCTGCGCATGCGCGCAGACGCGCTTCACGCCGTCGAGCGTACCGCTTTGCGTCAGCAGGTTGTGGTGAATCGGCAGCGCGAGTTCGCCGCTGATCAGCAGTTGCGTCTGCAGCAGCAGGTCGAGCGTGCGCGACACGGCGCCTTCGGTCGAATTCTCGACCGGTGCGATGCCGAACGCGGACGCACCGGCCTCGACCGAGCGGAACACCTCATCGATCGACGGGCACGGCAGCCCTTCGATCGACTGGCCGAAATACTCGAGCATCGCCTGTTCGCTGTACGTGCCGACCGGCCCGAGGAACGCGACGTGGATCGTCTGTTCGAGCGCGCGGCTCGCGGCCATGATCTCGCGCCAGATGGCGCTGATGTGCTCGCTCGCGAGCGGCCCCGCACTCATGTCCTGCAGCCGCGCGATCACCTGCAGCTCGCGCTCCGGCCGGAACACCGGTGCGTTGAAATGCTTCTTGACCTCGCCCACCTCCAGCGCCACCGCGGCGCGCTGGTTCAGGAGTGCGATCAGCTGCGCGTCGATCGCGTCGATGCGATCGCGCAGCGGTTTCAGGCGGGAATTCAGTTCGTCGTCCATGCGTTTTGCCGTGCTGTTTGAACAGCGCCGCCGTCAGGCGCCGCGCTGCTCGAAGTCCTTCATGTACTCGACGAGCGCTTTCACGCCCTCGAGCGGCACCGCGTTGTAGATCGACGCCCGCATGCCGCCGACGGACTTGTGGCCCTTCAGCTGCAGCAGCCCGCGCGCCTTTGCGCCGGCAAGGAAGTCTTCATTGCGCGTTTCATCGGCCAGGAAAAACGGCACGTTCATCCGTGAACGCGCCGAAGGCTCGACCTTGTTCAGATAGAAGCTGCTCGCATCGATCGTGTCGTAGAGCAGCTTCGCTTTTTCAGTATTGCGGGCCTCGATCGCTTCGAGGCCACCCTGCCGCTTCAGCCACTGGAACACGAGGCCCGCGATGTAGATCGCGTAGGTGGGCGGCGTGTTGTACAGCGAGTTGTTCGCGGCAATCGTCTTCCATTCGAATGCGGACGGGCAGATCGACAGCGCGCGATCGAGCAGATCCTCGCGCACGATCACGACCGTCACGCCGGCCATCCCGATGTTCTTCTGCGCGCCGCCGAACAGCACGCCGTACTTCGCGACGTCCATCGGGCGCGACAGGATGTGCGACGAGACATCCGCGACCAGCGGCACGTCGCCGAGATCCGGAATCTCGAACGTCTCGACGCCGTCGATCGTCTCGTTGGTGCACAGATGCACGTAGGCCGGATCGTCCGACAGCTGCCATTCGGCGCGGGCCGGCGCACGCGTGAAGCCGTCTTCGGTCTTGCCGGTTGCGGCGAGATGCGGCGTGCCGTATTTCTTCGCTTCGCTGAACGATTTCTGCGACCACGAGCCCGTCACGACGAAGTCGGCCGTCTTGCGCGAGCCGAGCAGGTTCATCGGCACGATCGCGTTTTCGGCGATGCCGCCGCCCTGCAGGAACAGGATCCGGTGGCTGGCCGGCACACCGAGCAGATCGCGCAGGTCGGTCAGCGCGGCCTCGTGGATCGACATGAACTCCTTGCCGCGATGGCTCATCTCCATCACGCTCATGCCGCTGCCGTGCCAGTCGAGCATTTCGTCGGCGGCTTGCCGCAGCACTTCCTCGGGCATCGCCGCAGGGCCGGCGGAGAAATTAAAGACGCGCATCGTGAAAACCTCGGAGGGACGCGACCGGCTCGCCGCCGGCAGAACGCGCCAGAAATGAAATGGCCGCTTGCGCTCGCGCGCAAACGGCCATTATCGCACTGTCGTCAGGCTCCCGCCAAACCCGGCCGAACGGCCGGTGGCGTGCCCGAACGGCTTTACTTGCCCGGCTTGACTGCTGCGACTTCCTTGTCAGCCTGCGTACGCGTTGCCTGGATCGCTTGCGGCATGTACTTCTGCATCAGGCCGTTGACCACGTCGCGACCGACCTGGTCCTGAACCTGGATGAACTTGCGGCCCGTCGGGCTCTTGTAGAACGTCGTCAGATCCTTGATCTCCGACGTGCTGTAGTACTTCGCGTAGGCGTCGTACTGAGCCGACATTGCGTCGTTCTGGAACTGTTGCGTACCGAACACCTTGCCTGCGCCGTCAACCAGCTTCGGCACGGCGTTCTTCTGCAGCGTCGGAACGGCAGCCTGCTTCTGCTTGTCGTTCAGCGTCTTGTTTTCCGACAGCGCGTCCGACAGGATCGCCGGCACGAGTTGCTTGGCCTGCATTTCGGCGCTGTTGCCGATTGCCGACACGAGCTTCGGCGCGTCGATCGCGTCGAGCAGATCCTTGATCGCCGCCTTCTTGTCGGCGTCGATCGGCGCAGCTGCCGCGGCAGGCGCCGGTGCGGAATTCGACAGCGCTTGCGCCATCGCGAACGTCGGCACCAGTGCAGCCAGCAGGACCAGTTGCTTGAATTGCTTTTGCATCATCACTCCCTTTTGGAAATATGAATGGTTGCTCGCCGGCCGCGGCGCTTTTCGCCCGCGGCGGCTAGAGTCTCATCCGTTCTTCAGGCTTCGCCGTCCGACGCCTCGTCGGCCTCGCCATCGCCCTCCTCGGCCTCCGCGATCTGCTGCAGGCCGGAGAGCTTGGTACCCTCATCGAGACTGATGAGTGTAACACCTTGCGTAGCACGCCCCATCTCGCGAATCTCGGACACACGGGTGCGAATCAACACGCCGGCCGTCGTGATCAGCATGATCTGATCCTCGGCGTCGACGAGCGTCGCGGCCACCACCTTGCCGTTACGCTCGGACGTCTGGATCGCGATCATACCCTTCGTGCCGCGGCCGTGACGCGTGTATTCGGTGATCGGCGTGCGCTTGCCGTAGCCGTTCTCGGTCGCGGTGAGCACGGTCTGCTCCTCGCTGCCGGCAACCAGCAGCGCGATGACCTGCTGCCCGTCCTCGAGCTGCATGCCGCGCACGCCTCGCGCCTCGCGCCCCATCGGACGCACGTCGTTCTCGTCGAAGCGCACGGCCTTGCCGGAATCGGAGAACAGCATCACGTCGTGCGCGCCGTCGGTGATCGACGCACCGATCAGGAAATCGCCGTCGTCGAGGCCGACCGCGATGATGCCCTTCTTCATCGGACGGCTGAATGCCTCGAGCGGCGTCTTCTTCACGGTGCCGAGCGACGTCGCCATGAAGATGAACTTGTCGGCCGAGAATTCCTTGACCGGCAGCACGACGTTGATCTTCTCGCCTTCCTGCAGCGGGAACATGTTGACGATCGGCCGGCCGCGCGAGTTGCGCGAACCCTGCGGCACTTCATAGACCTTGACCCAGTACACGCGGCCGCGGTTCGAGAAGCACAGGATGTAATCGTGCGTGTTCGCGATGAACAGCGTCTCGATCCAGTCGTCTTCCTTCATCTGCGTCGCCTGCTTGCCGCGGCCGCCACGCTTCTGCGCGCGGTACTCGGACAGCGGCTGCGACTTCACGTAGCCCGCGTGCGACATCGTGACGACCATGTCCTGCGGCGTGATCAGATCCTCGGTGTTCAGCTCGGTCGCGTTCAGCTCGATCTTCGAGCGGCGCGCGTCGCCGAATTCGGCCTTCACCGAGGTCAGCTCCTCGCCGATCATCGTCGTGATCCGCTCGGGGCGCGCGAGGATGTCCAGCAGGTCGGCGATCTGCGCCATCACTTCACGGTACTCGCCGATGATCTTGTCCTGCTCGAGGCCGGTCAGGCGCTGCAGACGCATCTGCAGGATTTCCTGGGCCTGCGTGTCGGACAGACGGTACAGCCCGTCGCTCTGCATGCCGAACGCCGGGTTCAAGCCTTCCGGACGGTACGCGGAGCGGCCGCCGGCCGCCGCGTTCTCGGCTTCGGCACGCGTCAGCATCTCGCGCACGAGCGACGAATCCCACGGCTTCGCCATCAGCTCCGCTTTCGCGATCGGCGGCGTCGGCGCGGCCTTGATGATCGCGATGAAATCGTCGATGTTCGCGAGCGCGACCGCGAGACCTTCGAGCACGTGGCCGCGTTCGCGGGCCTTGCGCAGTTCGTAGATCGTGCGGCGCGTCAGCACTTCGCGTCGGTGCGACAGGAAGCACTGCAGGATTTCCTTCAGGTTCAGCAGCTTCGGCTGGCCGTCGACGAGCGCGACCATGTTCATGCCGAACGTGTCCTGAAGCTGCGTCGCCTTGTACAGGTTGTTCAGCACCACTTCCGGCACTTCGCCGCGCTTGAGCTCGATCACGACGCGCATGCCGCTCTTGTCGGACTCGTCGCGGATGTCGGAGATGCCTTCGAGCTTCTTCTCGTTGACGAGCTCGGCGATCCGCTCGAGCAGCGAGCGTTTGTTCACCTGGTACGGCAGCTCGTCGACGATGATCGCCATCCGCTGGCCGCGATCGATCTCCTCGAAGTGCGTGGCCGCCCGCATCACGACGCGACCGCGCCCGGTGCGGTAGCCGTCGCGCACGCCTGCGACGCCGTAGATGATGCCGGCCGTCGGGAAGTCCGGCGCCGGGATGATCTCGATCAGCTCGTCGATCGTCGCTTCCGGGTTGCCCAGCAGGTGCTGGCACGCGTCGACGACTTCGTTCAGGTTGTGCGGCGGAATGTTGGTCGCCATGCCGACCGCGATGCCCGACGAGCCGTTGATCAGCAGGTTCGGGATGCGCGACGGCAGGACCGACGGCTGCGTTTCGTTGCCGTCGTAGTTCGGCTCGAAATCGACCGTTTCCTTGTCGATGTCGGCGAGCAATTCGTGACCGATCTTCGCCATGCGAATTTCGGTGTAACGCATCGCCGCGGCGTTGTCGCCGTCGATCGAGCCGAAGTTGCCCTGCCCGTCGATCAGCATGTAGCGCAGCGAGAAGTCCTGCGCCATCCGCACGATCGTGTCGTAGACCGCGGTATCGCCGTGAGGGTGGTATTTACCGATCACGTCGCCGACGATACGCGCCGACTTCTTGTACGCACGGTTCCAGTCGTTGTTCAGTTCGTGCATCGCGAACAACACGCGCCGGTGCACGGGCTTCAGGCCATCGCGGACATCCGGGAGGGCACGTCCGACGATCACGCTCATCGCGTAATCGAGATACGAACGGCGCATTTCCTCCTCTAGGGAGGTGGGCAGGGTCTCTTTGGCGAATTGATCCATGTATCCGTATCGTTTCGGAGCGAAGACGGCGAACGCCTTTCGCGTGGGCGCTGCATGCGCAACGCAACGCGAGATTCTAACATGCGCCCATCAGCCGCCAATTCGCCACCCCCTCTATATATAAATAGCAAAAATCGCGGCGCCGGCGATTCGACCGAAATCGCACGCGACTCGACGTCGCAGGCAATCCCGTCACGCCTGTTTCACGCGCACGAGTAAAAAACTGCACACATTCGCGCAATTTCGCCGACACACTCTTGACAATCTCTAAAAGTTGCGGCAGGCCGGTGTTGCGCATGCACCACAAAGTTGAAGCGATCTTAGGGTGGGGAGGATTTTTTTTCGTAGGAAGGGAACGATATGGCAAAATGCCAACGCACTGAGGGTTAGACGCTGCTCGAAGTCTAAAGTCTACACAGAGCGGTGCCGCGTTTTTTGTACCGCACCAATGTTATACTTCGAGCAATGTATGACTTGTCACCGTCAACAGGCTCGCAGTAAACCTGCGGTAATCTCAATTTCGAGAGGAGAAATATGAATAAACTTTCAAAGCTCGCGTTCATTGCAGCTACCGCAGTTATGGCTGCATCCGCTTCGGCACAGTCGGTGCCGGCGTCGCGTCAAGCCGTCAATGACAACTGGGTGAACGGCACGGGCGAATGGGTGTGGATGAACGGCACGAACGAGCTCTGCTGGCGCGATGCATTCTGGACGCCGGCCACCGCCAACGCGAAGTGCGATGGCGCACTGGTCGCCCAGGCACCGCAGCCGCCGGTCGCTCCGGTCGCTCCGGCCATCACGAGCCAGAAGATCACGTATCAAGCTGACGCGCTGTTCGACTTCGACAAGGCAACGCTCAAGCCGCTGGGCAAGCAGAAGCTGGACGAACTGGCTTCGAAGATCGAAGGCATGAACACGGAAGTCGTCGTTGCAACGGGCTACACGGACCGCATCGGTTCGGACAAGTACAACGACCGTCTGTCGCTGCGCCGTGCGCAAGCCGTGAAGTCGTACCTGGTCAGCAAGGGTGTGCCGGCCAACAAGATCTACACGGAAGGCAAGGGCAAGCGCAACCCGGTTACGACTGGCTGCAACCAGAAGAACCGCAAGCAACTCATCGCCTGCCTCGCACCGGACCGCCGCGTGGAAGTCGAAGTGGTTGGTACGCAAGAAGTCCAGAAGACGACCGTTCCGGCAAACTAAGCCGCGGTTTTCGACTGCTTCAAAGCCCCGCTCCGGCGGGGCTTTTTCTTTGATGCCCGTCCGGGCGCTCGCCGCTTCGCCGCTCGTCCGCTTCTTATATACTCGGGTCTGACGAACCGCAGCACCGCCCTCCTTCCGTAGCCCGTTTGCCGACATGACCAACGCCGATCCGCACGAACTCCAGAAATTCAGCGACCTCGCCCACCTGTGGTGGGATCCGAATGCCGAATTCAAGCCGCTGCACGACCTGAACCCGGTCCGGCTCGGCTGGATCGATGCACACGCGCACCTGGCCGGCAAGCGCGCACTCGACATCGGTTGCGGCGGCGGCATCCTGTCCGAATCGATGGCCGGGCTAGGCGCCCACGTGAAGGGCATCGACCTGTCGACCGAAGCACTTGGCGTCGCCGACCTGCACAGCCTCGAAAGCGGCATCACGGTCGACTACGAGGCCATCGCCGCCGAAGCGATCGCCGCGCGCGAACCGGGCACCTATGACGTCGTCACGTGCATGGAGATGCTCGAGCACGTGCCGTCGCCCGGTGATGTCGTCGCCGCATGCGCGACGCTCGTGAAACCGGGCGGCTGGGTGTTCTTCTCGACGCTGAACCGCAACCTGAAGTCCTACCTGTTCGCGGTGATCGGCGCGGAGTACATCGCGCAGATGCTGCCGAAGGGCACGCACGACTACGCGCGCTTCATCCGCCCGTCGGAACTGGCCGGCTTCGTGCGCGCGACGGATCTGCACATCGTGGAGATCAAGGGCATCACGTACCACCCGATCGGCAAGCGCTTCGCGCTGTCGAACGACACCGACATCAACTACCTCATCGCGTGCCGCCGCGCCGCGTGACCTTCCGACCGGCATGACGACTCCCCTTTCGACCGCGCGGGCTGCAGACGAACCGCGCCTGCTGCACTGCGATGCCGTGCTGTTCGACCTCGACGGCACGCTTGCCGATACGGCGCCCGATCTCGCGGCGGCCGTCAACAAGATGCAGCGCGAGCGCGGCCTGCCCGAAACGTCGCTCGACGTGCTGCGGCCGCTGGCTTCGGCCGGCGCGCGCGGCCTGCTCGGCGGCGCGTTCGGCATCGATCCGCACACGCCCGGCTACGAAGCAATGCGCGACGAGTTTCTGACCAACTACGCGACGGATCTCTGCGTGCATACGTCGCTGTTCCCCGGCATCGGCGACGTACTCGACGAACTCGATGCGCGCGGCGTGCGCTGGGGCATCGTCACGAACAAGGCGATGCGGCTCACGGCGCCGCTCGTCGACCTGCTCGGCCTCGCACCGCGCGCCGCCTGCGTCGTCGGGGGCGACACAACGCCGCACCCGAAGCCGCACCCCGCCCCGCTGCTGCACGCTGCCGACCAGTTGACGCTCGCGCCCGCGCGCATCGTCTACGTCGGCGACGACCTGCGCGACATTCAGGCCGGCAGCGCTGCCGGCATGGCGACAGTCGCGGCCGCGTACGGCTATTGCGGCGACGGCGTCGCACCGGCCGACTGGCAAGCGCAGCATCTCGTCGATACGACGCAGGAACTGCGCGAACTGTTGCGCGATGTTGGGCTATAATGTTTGATCTTATCCGCGGGGGCGACCTGGTTTCGACAGGGGTTGTGAAGCGGCTAGGGCATGTCGAGGACCCGTCACCTCGTTAATCAATGGGAAAATCGTAACTGCAAACGACGATACGTTCGCACTGGCAGCCTAACGGCCGCCGTCCTCTGCCTAGTTCACTGACGGGCTAGTGTCGCAAGACCGGTAGCAATACCGCCAGAGGTCATTTACGTCAGTTAAGCCCTGTCGGCGTCGCGACGCCAGGGTCGAAAATCTAGCGAATCGCCGTAGTGCAGCGTGTTCGTCCGCGTCGCTGCGGTTAAATCAAAAGACTGGACTAAACATGTAGAACTAGTCGTGGAGCGCTTCTGGACGCGGGTTCGATTCCCGCCGCCTCCACCAAATTCCGCGCTCGTCGCACGAACCCCGCATGACGCAAGTCTGCGGGGTTTTTTGTTGCCGGCGAAACGCATGCATCCCTCTCCTGCCGAAAAAGCGCCCAGCCACGGACGGGCGGCCGGGCGGAATGCCGCCGGTGCTCCGGCGGCAGGAGGTGACGGATGGTCGGCCGCGCCCGCGCAGCGATTGGCCGCGCCTGACTGCGACCTGCCCGGCTACCGCAATGTCGGGCACGACGCGTCGTCGCACCCGGCGCTCACGCACGCCGAGCGATGCGCGACTTAGCTGCCGCGATACAGCGACTTCATTTCTTCAGCGCTGGCCGGACGCACGCCCATCGCGCGCGAACCCGACGCCGAGGCGCCCTGAGCCTGCGCACCGTAGCCGCTGGCGTCGGCGCCTTGCGCTTGCGCCAGCGCACGCTGCTGCTCTGCAACACGGGCCGTGGCGGCCTGGATCGCTTCCGGATAGTGCGGATCTTCGCCGCGGGCGGAGTTGTAACCGGCCTGCTGGAGCTGGACCAGTTCGGCACGGACCTGCGCGCGGGTGATCGTCGAACCCGACTGGGCGAACGACACGACCGGGGCAACGAGAGCGGCGGCAACGACAACAGCTTGAACGAGCGACTTCATGATGACCTACCTCCAGATTTGTCTGTGTTCGCGGTGAACACCTTGTTCATCGCTGACAAACCGAAGTTTATGTAGGCGGATGCTTAAGAATAAGGCAGGTTTCTGGAAGACATCCTTCCTGGATTTAGGGTTAACCCTAGATAGATTGCCATGACGGCAACGCGTGCAAACGGCGGTTTCGTCCGGCAACCCATTGCATGCAGCCTCGCCGAAAAGCACGAGCCCCGCGAAGCGGCAACGCTTCGCGGGGCTCGAACATGATCAGATCCGGGGACGGCGCTCGTACGCCTGTCGGTCAGGTGGCTTGGCCGTTGCGCGAAAGCACGGCGCCTCACCCGGAGCGCAAACGCGCCGGTCAGCGCATTACTGGGTATCCATCGGGCACTTCAGGTTGCAGCCGTTCGGATCGCCAAGGTCGCCCTTGCGGCGCAACGCCGACTTCTTGCTGCCCTGGTATTTCTGCGACGGCGCCGACGCCGCGAAAGGCATCTGCGGATGTTCGTTCAAACGAAACTGCTCACTCAGGATGCCGCCCGGCACACCCGGGGAATTCTGCGCGAACGCAAACGGCGAAGCGACGACCAGCAGCCCCGCGGTCAACGCTGCCGCGGCGAGGGAAACGGAAAATTTCATGGCGGAATGACGCCTGAACGGCGTGCTTGTTGGAACGTTGATCAAGCGGCAAGCGTAGCGCAAATCCCCCGCTGCTGCAGCGCGGCTCGATCGCGTCCCCGTTACCGGGAGTTGCCGTCCTGCGCGTGCGTGCCGTCGCCGCCGGCCAGCCCGCTCGCAACGCTCGTCAGCGTGCCGCACGCGGCCGGATCGTAGCCGTCCAGATGCGCGACGCGCTCGACGAAACGTGCGTCGCGCAGCAGCGCCAGCACGCCGGCGAGCGGACGTGCGTCGAGCCGCGCGCGTTCACATGCGAAGTAATAGTCCTCGTCGACGACCGGGATGAAATCGAGCCCGAAATGATGGGCGGCCGGCTCGACGCCGAAGCCGAGATCGGCCATCCCGCTCGCGACGAACGCCGCGATCGCCGAATGCGTGAGCTCGGCCGATGCATAGCCGTCGATGCGCTCCGGATCGATGCCGATCGCGCGCAGCGCGAGGTCCAGCAGCATGCGCGTGCCCGACCCCGGCTGCCGGTTGACGAAGCGGATGTCGTTGCGCGCGAGATCCGCGAGCCCACGGACCTGCTTCGGGTTGCCGCGTGGCACGAACAGCCCCTGCTGGCGGCGCGTCAGGTGGATCAGCACATGGCGCGTGTCGTCGAGCCACGGCCGGTAGATCTGCGCGCACTGCGCGCGAAACGCTCCGCGCGGCAGGTGAAAGCCGGCCAGGTCGCATTCGCCGCGCGCGAGTGCCTGTACGGCTTCGACGCTCTCGCGATACTTGATGTCGACGGCGGCCTGCACATCGACGAGCGCGGAGACGAGCGTCGCGACCGCGTAGCCGTGCGACGCGTGGATGCGCACGGCGCCGTCGCGCTGCGCGAGCCGCCGGTTCAGGTCGCTCGCCACTTCGGCCGCCAGCGTGCGCAAATTCCCGTCGAGCCGGCTGCGCGCGAGGCGCTGCGCATCGACGACCGCCTGCCCGAGCGCCGACAACGTCGATCCCTTGCCGCGTGCCGTTTCGATCAGCTCACCGCCGATGCATGCCTCCAGCGCGCGGAGCATGCCCCAAGCGTGCCGGTACGACAGTCCTTTGGCTTGCGCCGCCTGCGCAATGCTGCCCGTGTCGGCCACGAGTTCCAGTAACGGCGCAACGTCCGACAGGCTGGCCGACCGGCCCTCCGTGTCGCGTACGGTCAGATACGCGTCGCATTCGATTCGAATCAATTATGCACTCCGATTTCCTATTGCGACCGCGAAATCTTCCGCTTATCGTTGGTCAAAATCAATCAGAACGAAGTCACGGTGCGCACTATATGAATTTCGAGCGCATATGAGACTTTGGAGGAGCATAACCGATGTCCCCGAATTCCCCTGCGCCCGACGCGCTGGTCGAGCGTCATGCGCGCGCCGGCCAGTCGCTCGTCGCGATCCTGCATGCGATCCAGGACGACGCCGGCTACGTGCCGCCGGGCTGCGTCGCGCCGCTCGCCAAGGCACTCAACCTGTCGCGCGCGGAAGTGCACGGCGTACTGACCTATTACCATCACTTCCGCACCGCGCCGCCCGCGCGTGTGACGATCCAGATGTGCCGCGCCGAAGCGTGCCGCAGCATGGGCTGCGAAACGCTGGCCGCACACGCGGAAGCGCGCACGGGCTGCCGGTTCGATGCAGCGCACGGCGATGCCGCGGCTGCGCACGCGCCGGACGCCGTCGCGCTCGAATCGGTGTACTGCCTCGGCTTGTGTGCGCAGTCGCCGTCGCTGACGGTCAACGGCGTGCTGCACGCGAAGGTCACGCCGGCGAAGTTCGACGCGTTGCTCGCCGACGCGGTCGCCCGCACGCCGGAGGCCGCATGACGACCCGCGTCTACGTTCCGCGCGACTCATCCGCGCTGGCGCTCGGCGCCGACGCGCTCGCAGCCGCGATCGTCGCTGAAGCCGAACGGCGCGGCGTCGCGATCGAACTGGTCCGCAACGGCTCGCGCGGGCTGCTGTGGCTCGAGCCGCTCGTCGAGGTTGGCACGGCCGCGGGCCGCGTCGGCTACGCGAACCTGTCGGCCGCCGACGTGCCCTCCCTGTTCGACGCCAACTGGCTCGACGGCGGCACACACCCGAGCGCCGTCGGCCTCGTCGATGCGCTGCCCTATCTTGCGCGCCAGCAACGCCTCACGTTCGCGCGGATCGGCCTGACCGATCCGCTGTCGATCGACGACTACCTGCAGCACGAAGGCCTCGCGGGCCTGAAGAACGCACTCGCGCTCGACGGCGATGCTGCATGCGAGACGCTGCTCGAATCGGGGCTGCGCGGCCGCGGCGGCGCGGCGTTCCCGGCCGGCATCAAGTGGCGCACCGTGCGCAACGCGCGCGCCGCGCAGAAGTACATCGTCTGCAATGCGGACGAAGGCGACTCGGGCACGTTCTCCGACCGCCTGCTCATGGAATGCGATCCGTACTGCCTGATCGAAGGGATGATCATCGCGGGCATCGCGACAGGCGCGACGATCGGCTACATCTACGTGCGCAGCGAATATCCGCACGCGATCGCCACGCTTGAAGCCGCGATCGTCCGCGCCCGCGAAGCCGGCTGGCTCGGCGACCACGTACTCGGCTCCGCGCACGCGTTCGAGCTGCACGTCGCGAAAGGCGCGGGCTCGTACGTGTGCGGCGAGGAAACGGCGCTGCTCGAATCGCTCGAGGGCAAGCGTGGCGTCGTGCGCGCGAAGCCGCCGCTACCCGCGCTCGCCGGCCTGTTCGGCCAGCCGACCGTCATCAACAACGTGATCACGCTCGCGACGGCGCCCGTGATCTTCGCGCGCGGCGCGGCGTTCTATCGCGACTACGGGATGGGCCGCTCGCGCGGCACGCTGCCGTTCCAGCTCGCGGGCAACATCCGTCAAGGCGGCCTCGTCGAACTCGCGTTTGGCGTCACGCTGCGCGAACTGCTGTTCGACTTCGGCGGCGGCACGGCCAGCGGCCGGCCCGCTCGCGCCGCGCAGGTCGGCGGCCCGCTCGGCACCTACCTGCCCGACCATCAGTGGGACGTGCCGCTCGACTACGAGGCGTATACGGCGATCGGCGCGGTCGTCGGCCATGGCGGGATCGTGCTGCACGACGACACGTCGAACCTCGCCGAGCTGGCCGAATACGCGATGAAGTTCTGCGCGATCGAATCGTGCGGCAAGTGCACGCCGTGCCGGATCGGCTCGACGCGCGGCGTCGAGACGATCGCACGCATCCGCGACGGCGACACGTCGGAGCGTCAGGTCACGCTGCTGCGCGACCTGTGCGACACGATGCTGGCCGGCTCGCTGTGCGCGATGGGCGGCATGACGCCGTACCCGGTGCTGTCCGCACTCGACCATTTCCCCGAAGATTTCGGGCTCGCTGCCGGCAAGGATGCCGCGTCGGGCCCGGTCAAGGCTGCGGCCTGACCCAGAAGGAGCCCTGCATGTCCCTCGACACGAACAACGTCCGCCAAGGCGGCTGCGGCTCGGGCCAATGCGCGTGCAAGAGCGCCGCACAGGCGCGCGAGCGCGACCCGTTCGACGATACCGATTACGGCACGCCGCAACGCCATGCCGATACCGACGTCACGCTCGAAATCGACGGCCAGCCGGTGACGGTACCGGCCGGCACGTCGGTGATGCGCGCGGCGATCGAAGCCGGCGTCAACGTCCCGAAACTCTGCGCAACCGATTCGCTCGAGCCGTTCGGCTCGTGCCGGCTGTGCCTCGTCGAGATCGAAGGCCGGCGCGGTTATCCGGCGTCGTGTACGACACCTGCCGAAGCCGGCATGAAGGTGCGCACGCAGTCTGACCGGCTGCAGTCGCTGCGCCGCAACGTGATGGAGCTGTACATCTCCGACCACCCGCTCGACTGCCTCACCTGCCCCGCCAACGGCGACTGCGAGCTGCAGGACATGGCGGGCGTCGTCGGGCTGCGTGAAGTGCGCTACGGCTTCGACGGCGCGAATCACCTGAAAGACCGCAAGGACGAATCGAACCCGTACTTCACGTACGACCCGTCGAAGTGCATCGTCTGCAACCGCTGCGTCCGCGCGTGCGAGGAAACGCAGGGCACGTTCGCGCTGACGATCGCCGCACGCGGCTTCGAATCGCGCGTGGCCGCGGGCGAAAGCGAATCGTTCATGGCGTCGGAATGCGTGTCGTGCGGCGCGTGCGTCGCCGCATGTCCGACGGCCACGCTGCAGGAAAAATCCGTCGTGCAGCTCGGGCAGGCCGAACACTCCGTGGTCACGACCTGCGCGTACTGCGGTGTCGGCTGCTCGTTCAAGGCCGAGATGAAGGGCACGCAGGTCGTGCGCATGACGCCGCACAAGAACGGCCTTGCGAACGAAGGCCACGCGTGCGTGAAGGGACGCTTCGCCTGGGGCTACGCGACACACAAGGACCGCATCACGAAGCCGATGATCCGCGAGAAGATCACCGACCCGTGGCGCGAAGTGAGCTGGGACGAAGCGCTCACCTACGCGGCGACGCAATTCCGCAAGCTGCAGCAGAAGTACGGCCGCGATTCGATCGGCGGCATCACGTCGTCGCGCTGCACGAACGAGGAAACCTATCTCGTGCAGAAGCTCGTGCGCGCCGCGTTCGGTAACAACAACGTCGATACCTGCGCACGTGTGTGCCATTCGCCGACCGGCTATGGCCTGAAGACGACGCTCGGCGAATCGGCCGGCACGCAGACGTTCGCATCGGTCGGCCAGGCCGACGTGATCGTCGTGATGGGCGCGAATCCGACCGACGGCCATCCGGTGTTCGGCTCGCGGATGAAACGCCGCGTGCGCGAAGGCGCGAAGCTGATCGTGATCGATCCGCGCCGCATCGACGTCGTCGACGGCCCGCACGTGAAGGCCACGCATCACCTGCAACTGCGCCCCGGCACCAACGTCGCGATCGTCAACGCGCTCGCGCACGTGATCGTCACCGAAGGGCTCGTTGCCGACGCATTCGTCGCCGAGCGCTGCGACACGCGCGCATTCGAGCAATGGCGCGAATTCGTGTCGCGCGAGGAGAATTCACCGGAGGCGACCGCCGACGTGACGGGCGTGCCGGCCGAACGCGTGCGCGAGGCCGCGCGCCTCTATGCGACGGGGGGCAATGCCGCGATCTATTACGGGCTGGGCGTCACCGAACACGCGCAGGGCTCGACGACGGTAATGGGCATCGCGAACCTCGCGATGGCGACCGGCAACATTGGCCGCGAAGGCGTCGGCGTCAATCCGCTACGCGGCCAGAACAACGTGCAGGGCTCGTGCGACATGGGCTCGTTCCCGCACGAACTGCCCGGCTACCGGCACATCAGCGACGAGGTCGTGCGCACGCAGTTCGAGCAGGCGTGGTCGGCCACGCTGCAACCGGAACCGGGGCTGCGCATCCCGAACATGTTCGATGCAGCGCTCGACGGCAGCTTCAAGGGGCTCTACTGCCAGGGCGAGGACATCGTCCAGTCGGACCCGAACACGCAGCACGTATCGGCCGCGCTGTCGGCGATGGAATGCATCGTCGTGCAGGACATCTTCCTGAATGAGACCGCGAAATACGCACACGTGCTGCTGCCGGGCTCGACGTTCCTCGAGAAGGACGGTACGTTCACGAACGCAGAGCGCCGCATCTCGCGCGTGCGCAAGGTGATGCCGCCGCTCGCGGGCTATGCGGACTGGGAAGTGACGCTGCTGCTGTCGCAGGCACTCGGCTACGACATGCACTACACGCATCCGTCGGAAATCATGGACGAGATCGCGCGGCTCACGCCGACCTTCTCGGGCGTGTCGTACCAGAAACTCGACGCACTCGGCAGCATCCAGTGGCCGTGCAACGAACACGCGCCGGAAGGCACGCCGACCATGCACATCGATGCGTTCGTGCGCGGCAAGGGCCGGTTCGTGATCACCAAGTTCATTCCGACGCCGGAAAAGGTCACGCAGCGCTATCCGCTGATCCTGACGACGGGCCGCATCCTGTCGCAATACAACGTCGGTGCGCAGACGCGCCGGACCGAAAATGTCCGGTGGCACGAAGAGGATCGCCTCGAGATCCATCCGCACGACGCGCAGGATCGCGGGATCCGGAACGACGACTGGGTCGGCATCGAATCGCGCGCCGGGCACACGGTGCTGCGCGCGCTCGTGACGGAGCGCATGCAGCCGGGCGTCGTGTACACGACGTTCCACTTTCCCGAATCGGGCGCGAACGTGATCACGACCGACAGCTCCGACTGGGCGACGAACTGCCCGGAATACAAGGTGACGGCGGTGCAGGTGCTGCCGGTTGCGCAACCGTCCGACTGGCAGCGCGCGTACGCGCGCTTCAACGCGGAGCAGATCGACCTGCTCGAGCGCCGCGCGGCCACGCCCGACACCGTGACGACAGGCAAGTGAGGCAGCGATGGACCACGAACACCTGATCGACATGGCCAACCAGATCGGCGCATTCTTCGAATCGATGCCCGATCGCGACGAAGCGCTGGCCGGCATCGCCGACCATATCCGACGCTTCTGGGAACCGCGGATGCGCCGCGCGTTTCTCGCCGCGCTCGACGATCCGTCGAGCGCAGGCGCGCAACGCGCCGCACCGATCGTGCGCGACGCGATCGCCGTGCACCGTGCATCGCTCGTGCCCGCCGCCGCGAGCGCCTGAGCTCACCGTTACGCGGACCGCGTCATGCCCGCGAACCAGGTTTCGCAGTGGCGCAGCAGCGCGTTCGCGTCGGTTGCCGTGCGCCCGCGCGCGGCAACATAACCGTCCGGCCGCAGCAGGTAGAACGACGGCCGCGAGCGGCCGTATTCCTGCGCCAGCCCGGCGGCCCCGTCGCCTGCGGTATCGGTGACGCGCCACACGCGCACCGCATCCGGCATGATCCGCTCGAGCCCCTGCACGAGCGCCTGAGCATCGGCCGCGATGGCCGGTACGCCGCCGGCATCTTCATTCACCGGCTCTTCCAGGAGCAACAGCGCGAAGCTCGCCGGATCGTGAAGATCGTATAGCCGCGCCGTTCCCGGTGCGCGGCCAAGCGGCCCGTCGAGCACATGCACGAGTGCATCGGGCGCCCGCTCGCCTGCGCGCGGCCCGCCGTCGAGCACGCGTTCGAGCGTGAGCGGACTCTTCCGGTACTGCACGCCAAGCTCGCTGACCGTGCGCCGCACCGCGTCGCGCATCGGCCCGAACGACGCCAGCAGCGGCACGACATGATCGCGCAGCAACCTCATCGCGCCGCGCTCGGCTTCGACCATCTGCGTGACGAAACCGGTCTGCCGCAACACGTCGCGCTCGATCGGATGGCGTTCCGCGTGGTACGTGTCGAGCAGCCGCTCGGGCGTGCCGGCGCCAAGCACGCGCGCGAGCTTCCAGCCGAGATTGAACGCTTCCTGGATGCCGGTGTTCATGCCCTGCGCGCCGGCCGGGCTGTGGACGTGCGCCGCGTCGCCCGCGAAGAACACGCGGCCGTGACGCAACCGGTCGACCATCCGGCTATGCAGGTGAAAATAGGACGACCACGCGAGATCGCTCGGCGAGATCGATACGCCCGCACGTTTACGCACGATCGCGTCGCACTCCGCGAGCGTCGGCGTCGGCGCATCTGACGACGCGTCGCTGCCGGGCGGACGGTCGGCCACGAGCCGGTAACGGCCGTCGCCCATCGGAAACAGGCCGGCCATGCCTTCGGGCGACGTGAACAGGTGGATCTCTTCGTCCGGCCAGTCGGGTATCGCCGCGAAATCGGCGAGCAGGAACGTCTGTTCGAATGCCTGCCCGGCAAAGCCCAGGCCGAGCAGATGCCTGACCGTGCTGTGCGCGCCGTCTGCCGCGATCAGGTACGACGGCGCGAACGACTCGTCGCGGCCGTCCGCGCAGCGGATCGACACGTCGAGCGACGTGCCGCCCGCGTCGCACGCGGTCAGCGTCGCACCGCGCTCGACCGTCACGCCCAGCCGCGCCAGGTGTTCGGCCAGCAGGCGCTCGGTGATGCTCTGGTCGAGAAACAGCAAATAGGGATAGCGCGTTTGCAGCGGATCGAAATCGAGCCGCGCGATCACGCGGCCGTCGGCGTGCAGCGCGGCCGCATGTGCGCGATGACCGAGCGCGAGAAACGGCTCGACCGTGCGATGCTGCTCCAGCAGTTCGAGCGTGCGCGCCTGGATGCCGATCGCGCGCGAGTACGGCGCGGGCGCTGCGAGGCGATCGATGATGCGCACCGGCACGCGGGCCCGCGCGAGGCTCATCGCCGCGGCAAGACCGGTCGGCCCCGCGCCGACGATCAGCACGGGCGGGATATCGGGCAGTGTGTCAGCCATGAGAACCTCCGCGACCCTGCAAGTCTACGCCGCTCAGCGTGACGGGGCCATATGCCGACCGGCCGAAGCGCGGCCGCGACTCGCGGTGTGGGAAAATACCGGCTTTCCGTCAGTTTTCGCGTCATGGATTCCGTATTCGACCGGGCATATGCCGCACACCGCGCGGGCCGCCTCGCCGAGGCCGAGCACGGCTATCGCAACGCGCTCGCCTCCAACCCCGCCGACGCCGACGCGCTGCACCTGTTCGGCGTGCTGCGGCACCAGCAGGGCCAGCATGCCGAAGCAGCCGATCTCGTCGGCCGCGCGGTCGCGCTGCGCCCGGACGATGCCGCGCTGCAGCTCAATCTCGGCAACGCGCTGAAGGCGCTCGGCCGACTCGACGAAGCGATCGACCGCTTTCGCAACGCGCTGACGCTCGCGCCCGAATTTCCGCTCGCGCACTACAACCTCGGCAACGCGTATGCGGCACTGCAGCGTCACGACGATGCGATCGATGCGTTCGGCCGCGCGCTGCGGCTCACACCCGATGACGCATCGATTCACAACAATCTCGGCAACGCACTGAACGCGCTCGGCCGCCACGACGACGCGCTCGCCGCGTTCGGTCGCGTGCTCGAACTGCGACCCGGGCATGCGGGCGCGCACAACAACCTCGCGATGGCGCTGAACGCGACCGGCCGCGCCGACGACGCGATCGCGCACTTCCAGGCCGCGATCGCCGCGCAACCGCGTTTCGTCGCCGCGCATTTCAATCTCGGCAACACATTTGATGCGCTCGGCCGGCATGCCGACGCGGCAGCCGCGTTCGAAGCCGCGCTCGCGCTGCACCCGCCGTTTCCGCTCGCGCTGTTCGGGCTCGCGAACGCCCTGTGCGCGCAGGCGCGCCACCGCGACGCGCTGCCCTACTACGAGCGCGCCGTCGGTCTCGATCCGTCGTTCGGCCTCGCGTGGCTGAATCTCGGCAACGCGCATCACGCGCTCTGCGCACACGAGATGGCGCTGCGCGCATTCGACCAGGCGCTGCGCGTCGCGCCCGATCTCACGCTCGCGCGGTTGCACCGCGCGGTCACGCTGCTGACGCTCGGCGACTTCACGCGCGGCCTGCCTGCATACGAAGCGCGCCACGACACGCCGGGCGCCACACCGCTCGGCACGCTGCCGCGCTGGCAAGGCGAGCCGATTGCGTCACGCGCGCTGCTGATCCGCGCGGAACAGGGGTTCGGCGACACGCTGCAGTTCGTCCGCTTCGTGCCGCTTGCCCGCGCGCGCTGCGCGCACGTCGTGCTCGAAGTCCAGCCGGAACTCGTGCCGCTGCTGGCGCCGGCCGCGTCGCGCTGGCGCGTGACGCTCGTCGCACAGGGCGCTGCCAGGCCGCCTGCGGCGGATGTCGCCTGCACGCTGATGAGCCTGCCGTTCCTGCTCGGGCTTCAACCGGACGACATCGTCGGCGGCTCGCGCTACCTCGACGCGCCCGACGGTGCCCGGCGGCGCTTTCGCGGCTCGCTCGGCGGGCAGTCGAAGCGCAAGTTCGGCCTCGCCTGGTCGGGGCGCCGGCAGGCGCAGGAAAACCGCTCGATGCCGTTCGATGCGCTCGCACCGCTGCTCGCGCTGCCGGACATCGACTGGATCGTGCTGCAACCGGCCCTCGACGACGACGAACGCATGCGCGTCGACGCGCATCCGCGCGTGCATCGCCTCGACGGCCGGCTGAACGACTTTGCCGATACGGCCGCGCTGATCGAGCGGCTCGACGGCGTCGTCACGATCGACACGGCCGTCGCGCACCTCGCGGGCGCGCTCGGCAAACCGCTGTGGGTCATGCTGCCGTTCGCGCCCGACTGGCGCTGGTTCACCGGCGACGACTGCCCGTGGTATCCGCAGGCCCGGATCGCCCGCCAGCCCGCGCCGGGCGAATGGCTCGACGTCGCGGCCACGGTCGCCGGCAAACTGCGCGAAGCCTGAACGCAGACAAAAAAGGGAGCGCGTAGCGCTCCCTTTTTCAATGTGATCCGCGCGGCCCGTGCCGCGCGTTTTGGCGGGATGCAACGGCGCCCGTCAGGCCGCCTTGTACTGGTTGCGTGCCTCGGTCGTGCGATACAGCACGAGCGTCGCGATCAGCCCGCAGATAGCCGCCACGCTCAGCCACAGCCCCGGCGCCGCCTTGTTGCCCGTCTGGTGAATCAGCAGCGTCGAGATCGCGGGCGTGAAGCCGCCGATCGTCGTCGCAAGGCTATACGCGAGCGAGAAGCCGGCCGTGCGCACGTCGGCCGGCATCACTTCGGTCAGTGCGACGACCATTGCGCCGTTATACGACGCATACAGGAACGACAACCACAGCTCGACCGCGAGCAGCCGCAGGAACGACGGATCGCCGACGAGCCACAGCACGGCCGGGTAAGCCGTCAACAGCGTCAGCACGGTGAACGCGATCAGCACCGGGCGGCGGCCGATGCGGTCGGACAGCGCACCGGACAGCGGCAGCCACACGAGGTTCGAGATACCGACGCAGACGGTCACGACCAGCGCGTCGAGCGACGACAGGTGCAGCACTTCCTTGCCGAAGGTCGGCGTATAGGCGGTGATCATGTAGAACGACACGGTCGTCATGATCACCATCCCCATGCCGGCAACCACGACGCCCCAGTTGTCGAGCATCGAGCGCATGATCTCGCCCATCGTCGGACGATGACGCTTCGCGAGGAATTCGTCGGTCTCCTTCAGCGAACGGCGAATCAGGAACAGGAACGGCACGATCAGGCAGCCGATCAGGAACGGAATGCGCCAGCCCCACGCCGTCATCTCCTCGGCCGGCAGCGCGCGGTTCAGCAGCACGCCGACGAGCGCGGCGAACACGACGGCCACCTGCTGGCTACCCGACTGCCACGACGTATAGAACCCCTTGTGCCCCTTCGTCGCGATCTCCGACAGGTAGACCGACACGCCGCCGAGTTCGACGCCGGCCGAGAAGCCCTGCAGCAGCCGGCCGAGCAGCACGAGCACCGGTGCGAGCACGCCGATCGTCGCGTAGCCCGGTATCGCGGCCACCGCGAGCGTGCCGATCGCCATCAGCCCGAGCGTCAGGATCAGCCCCTTTCGGCGGCCGTGATGGTCGATGTACGCGCCGAGCACGATTGCGCCGACCGGCCGCATCAGGAAGCCCGCGCCGAACACCGACAGCGACAGCATCAGCGACGCGAATGCGTCGCCGCTCGGGAAGTAGGTTTTCGCGATGGCCGACGCGTAATACCCGTAGACCATGAAGTCGTACATTTCCAGGAAGTTGCCGCTGACGACCCGGAACACGGTGCGGACTTTCGATTCCTGCGCGATGGCGTGTGACGCTGTGGACATGTTTTTCTCGCTCAGCTCGGATGGCGCGGATTCGCGCCGCATGGACCCGGCGATGCGCGACGCGCCTGGCCGGCGCGCACGGGCATCGGTGCCCTCCGGCGGCGCATCGCACAACGATGCGTGCACCGGTATGGTCCGCGAATGATGCCACGCGAAGCCGACATTTGCCTTGTAGCGCCGCTGTCGTTGCCGTCGCGGCATCCGACTCGTACGAGTCGCCCTGAAACGGGCACGAGAATCGGATTGATCTGATCGACCGGCCCTCAATGGCTGACCACAATGTCACGATTTGCGACGACATTTCCGCGCCGCGCCGGCATGGTTGCCTGTGTCGCACGGCGCACCGCCCTCATGATCCCAACGCCCCTCGTCCCCGTCGAAGGCGCGCTCGCCCGCCCTCGCGTCGCCCCGCTCGACCACGTCCCGCCGTTCGGCCGCGAATGGAAATTTCGCGGTGCGCCCGGTGCGCAGCCCACCAGGAACTGCCTTGCGACGCTGACGACGTCCTGCATCGACGTCGACCGACCGCACCGCGCATGCCACTGGCAACCGGCGCCAGCGTCGACCGGCGTGCCAGTCGCGCCTGCCGTCACCGGCCGGCGCCTCCCCCGTACCGCCGGCAACCGTCGGGACCGGCGCGCGACGTACGCAACCTGCTTGAGCATCGGCGCGCTCGGCATCATCGGCTGGCTGATCGCCGTGCACGAGCTGCCGATGGATTTCGGGTCCACGCACGCGATTCATACGGCGAGCACCGTGCCGGATCACGCTCGCTCATTCAACGGCACCGTGCACGTCGCCGCCGGTCAGCCCGGTCAGCCGACGCACGCCGCGCCGACGCACACGGTAGCGACACCCGACACGAAATTGGCCGAATCGCAGCCGGCCTCGCACCGCGTCGTCCGTCGTCCGACGCCGCCTCATCCGCAGACAACGTCCGACACACAACGCACTGCCGCGGCATCGCCGTCTCGGGCAGGCGGTCGTCAATCGGCAACGACGCCCGCCCGAGCGCCGATCGTCAAGCAGCGCACCGCGCATTCACCGCTCCAGCACACAACGGCGACCGTCGCGGCGCGCGAGCGACGCGCCCCGCCGCCGCTCGCGACCGACGCGCTCGACGATCCGCTCACGCTGATCGCAATGGCAAACGCACTGCGCGGCACCGAACCCGCCCACACGACGCACGCGAGCGCCACCGGTTTCGACTGGACGTCGCAACGGTCCCACCGCCGATTGACCGACACACCCGACACACCCGACACATTCGGGCGCTGACGATTTCCCGATAACACCCGCCCAATAAAAAACCCGGCGAAGATCGCTTCGCCGGGTTTCGCTCGTCTCCGCCGTCCATCTGACGATTCGTTACTTGTGCGCGGGCAGCCCCGTCTCGGTCTGCTTCTCGAGTTGCCGCACCTGCTCTTGCAGATCGCGCAACTGCAACTGCGCGGCACGCTTCTCGACCTGCAGCGCCTGCGTCTGCTCCTGCGCCGACTTCTGACGCTGCGCGACTTCGGCCTGCTGGCTGCGCGCGACGCTCAGGTCGGCCTGCAGTTGCTGCGCACGATTCGACTGCAGCGCGATCACGCGTTCGAGAAACGCCTTCTGCGCCTGTAGCTCGGTACGGCGGATCTCGATATCGGCGAGTTGCACAGTCTGCTGGACGAAGTTCGCGTACACCATCTCCGCGCGGCTCTTCTCCTGCGAGCGGATCACGCGCCACAGATTCTTGTCCTGGAACAGCGCGACGTAGTACGTCATCTCGCGCGGATCGAACAGCAGGCTCGCGCCGTAGCTGCCGTTGTACGTGGTGCGCATCTCGACGATCCGTCCGTCGTGCAGCATCTGCGTCAGTTCGGCGACGTTGCCTTGCGTGGCGGCGTCATTAGACGCGGCCGCCGGCGCCGCGCCGCCGCTCAGGCTCGTCACCGCCGGACGCGTACCGGCGGCGGGGGCGGTCGCGTCGGCAGACCAGGCCGCGCCCGTTTGCGCGCAGGCCGCCAGCACAGCGATCCACGTTGCGCATCGGGCAGGAGAAAAGTTTCGGAAAGCCAACGTCAGACTCCGGCGAACGAATCGGAACTCGCGATTATCGTTCAAAACGAAACGGCCGCATCTCGAATTTATCGGGATGCGGCCGGCCTTCGTGCGACGCAAAGCAAGCACGCTGCTACAGGCGCGTTTCGCGCGCCGCGCGCAGGAACGCATCGAGCAGCGGCGTGCAGTCGAGCAGCTCCGAGCCGCCCGCGCGATGGAACTCCGGGTGCCACTGCACGCCGACGACGAACGGCGAACGGCGATGGCGAATGCCCTCGATGATCCCGTCGCCAGCCGACACGGCCTCGATGTTCAGGTCGCGGCCGAGATCGCGGATCGCCTGGTGATGGATCGAATTGACGATCGCTTCGCTGCGCCCGGGGAACATGCTCGCCAGCGTCGACGAATCCGGGAAACGGATCGCGTGACGATGCTGGTCGTAGTGCTCGCTCACGTGCGCATTCGCGGTCGGCACATCGGTGGCGATGTCCTGGTACAGCGAGCCGCCGAACGCGACGTTGATCAGCTGGCAGCCGCGGCACACGCCGAGGACGGGTTTGCCGGACTCGACGAATTCATGCAGCAGCTCGAGTTCGTACATGTCGCGCACGCGATCGCCCGGCCATTCGGGGCGCACATCCGATGCCGCGTAGGTTTGCGGCGACACGTCGGCGCCGCCTTGCAGCAGCAGGCCGTCGAGATGCTTCGCATAGTCGCGCAGGCGGATGTTGCTCGGGTGGATCATCCCCTGGTGGCCGACGGTCGGAATCATGAACACGAGCACGTCGCGCGACATCACCCAGTGGGCGATCGATTCCTCGAGATACTGCAGCGTCTTGCCGCGCAGCCCTTTCGCGCCCGGTTCCGGATGGAAGATCCGCGCCGACACGCCGATGCGCAGCGTGCGTTGCGTAATGCGCTGGCCGGCACGGTCGAACAGCCGGCGTGCCCGCGCCGCGATGATCCGGCCGAACACCGACCATGGCGTGTCGCTCTGCTTCAGGTAGGCCGGCGGTGCATTCTGCGCGCTCGCGGGCGGCGGGCGCGCCGTTTCGAAATCCGGCTGCGCGCCGAAGCCGGGCGGCGGCGCACCCGGCTTCGGCGGCGCGGCAACGCCATCGACGGCGGCAGCAGCCGCACCGGACGCACCGGGCTCGGACGCGGCCGCGACCGGCGACACGCCGTCCGCTGGGACGTTCGGTGCGGCGGCTTGCGCGGCCCGCGCATCGGGCGTTTGCGCCGGATCGGGACGGAGGGAATCGGAAGAAGCGGAAGAGGTGCCGGGCAGACCGGCCGGGGAAGGCGTGTGTTCGCTCATGACGATGGTCTGGTACGTCGCTCACGCGTATGGATAGACGAGGATTCATTATGCTTCAGTGCACGATCGCGCGGCAAACCTGCAACATCCTGTCGCCATTGTTGCAAGTGGATGCAGGCGATGCCGGAGCGCGCCCCCGTTCGTGCGCCGGCACCACCGGCGTCTTGCCTCCCGCACTGGACATCAGTGATATATCACAATAATATCCAGACATCGTCCACGCTTCCCGATCGCCCGCGCCATGATCGCGCCCCGTCTAGCCGCCTCGCCGCACCTCGCATGAGCACCCTGACCGACGTCACCCGCGACCGTCCCGCCACGCCGGCGGCCAGCCTCGCCGACCGTGCGTACGCGCTGATCCAGCGCGACATCATCACGATGCGCCTGAAGCCGGGCGCCGCCCTCAACGAAGCCGACCTCGTCGCGCGCACGGGGATCGGCCGCACGCCGGTGCATCAGGCCGTGCATCGGCTCGTGCTCGAAGGGCTGCTGTCGGTGATGCCGCGCAAGGGCCTGATGGTGCAGCCGCTGTCGCTCGACGACATCGTCGCGGTGATCGACGTGCGGCGCATCAACGAAGCGCACTGCGCCGAACTCGCCGCGCGCCACGCGACGCCGGACGATCTCGCGCGCCTGGCCGCGCTGCTCGACGCAGGACAGGCGTGCGTCGACACGCACGACGTCGAGGGAATGATGGAACTCGACCGCGCATTTCATCAGGCGATCGCCGTGGCCGCACGCAATGCGGTCCTCGCCGAAATCCTGCGCGCACTGCACGAGCGCTCGCTGCGCTTCTGGTTCGTCACGCTGTCCGAACCGCACCACCTCGCCGACGTCCAGCACGAGCATCGCGAGCTGTTCGAACGGCTGTCCGCACGCGACGCCGCCGGTGCGCGCGCGGCCGTCGAAGGCCATATCGATTCGTTCCGCTCCACGCTTCTTCAACATCTTCGCCCCTGAGCCGCCCATGACCACTTTCACGCCCTTTCCCCCGCTCGCCCAGCTCGCCGCCGACCTCGCGGCCGGCCGCACCACGAGCCGCGCGCTCGTCGATACCGCGCTCGACCGGATCGCCGATCCGTCGGGCCAGGGCGCGGCCGTCTTCACCGAAGTCGACGCCGACAACGCGCGCGCGGCCGCCGACGCGCACGACCGGCTGCGCGCCGCAGGCACCGTACTGTCACCGCTTGCGGGCATTCCGGTGTCGGTGAAGGACCTGTTCGACGTCGCGGGCCAGGTGACGCGCGCGGGTTCGCGCGTGCTCGACGGCGCGCCGGCCGCGCGCACCGATGCGGTCGCCGTCGCGCGGCTCAAGCGTGCGGGCGCGGTGGTGATTGGCCGCACCAACATGAGCGAGTTCGCGTTTTCGGGGCTCGGACTGAATCCGCATTTCGGCAATCCGCGCTCGCCGTACCACCGCGACGTACCGGGCGATGCGCGGATTTCCGGTGGCTCTTCGTCGGGGGCGGCGGCCTCCGTCGCCGACGGAATGGCCGCCGTCGCGCTCGGCACCGACACGGGCGGCTCGATCCGCATTCCGGCCGCGCTGTGCGGGCTGACGGGCTTCAAGCCGACCGCGAGCCGGATTCCGACGCAAGGCGGCGTGCCGCTGTCGACGACGCTCGACTCATTCGGCCCGATCGGCCAGACGGTCGCGTGCTGCGCGCTCGTCGACCGGATGCTCGCGGGCCTCGAGCCGCACGTGCCGGCCGCCAGGCCGCTCGAAGGCGTGCGGCTCGGCGTGCTGACGAACTACGTGACGGACGGTGTCGATGCCGACGTCGCGGCCGCGCTCGACACCGCACTCAAGCATCTCGAAGCCGCTGGCGCGATCGTCACCGAAGTGCGCTTCCCTGCGCTCGACCGGCTGCCGGAGATCAACCGCTTCGGCTTCTCGCCGATCGAGGCGTACGCCTGGCATCGTCCGCTGCTCGCGCAGCATCGCGACCAGTACGACCCGCGCGTGCTGACGCGGATCCTGAAGGGCGAACCCGCGAGCGCGGCCGACTATCTCGACCTGCTCGCCGCGCGCGCCGCGATGCTCGACGAAGCCGCGCACACGGTCTGGGCACGCTTCGATGCGCTCGTCGCGCCGACGGTGCCGGTCGTGCCGCCGCGCATCGCCGACCTCGAAACGGACGACGACGCGTTCACGCGCACCAATGCGCTGATCCTGCGCAATCCGAGCGCGTTCAACTTCCTCGACGCGTGCGGCCTGTCGCTGCCGTGCCACCCGCGTGACGCGGCGCCGGTCGGCCTGATGCTCGCGGCGGCGCCGCATCGGGACGACGCACTGCTCGCAATCGGCCAGGCGGTCGAGGCCGTGCTGAACACGATCCGCTGACCGCACCGGCCGGTCGCCGGCGGGCAACGCGCGCGGTGCGGCAGGGTGCCGCACGCGCGCTGTCAGTTTCGTGCCAGACCGTTCGCGCTAAAATCGCGCGATTGTTTTCCGGACCGACCGACGAGGAACCCCGCTGACATGAACGACTACACGCTTGCGCTACGCCGTGAACGCCGCCTGCTGATGCTGCTCGGATGGGTGTGCATCGCCCTGCTGGCCGGTGCGCTGTACCTGCAGTACGTGAAGAACGAAGATCCGTGCCCGCTGTGCATCATCCAGCGCTACTTCTTCTCCGCGATCGGGATCTTCGCGTTCCTGGCCGCCGGGATCCGCAACTGGCGCGGCATCTGGGTGCTCGAACTGCTGATCGCGATCGCGGCGGCCGGCGGCGTCGGCACAGCCGCGCGACACCTGTCGATCCAGATGAATCCGGGCTTCAGCTGCGGCTTCGACACGCTGCAGCCGATCGTCGACAGCCTGCCGCCCGCGCAGTGGTTCCCCGGCATGTTCAAGGTCGCCGGGCTGTGCGAGACCGTCTACCCGCCGATCTTCGGCATCCTGCTGCCCGGCTGGGCGCTGATCGGCTTCGCCCTGATCCTGGTTGCCGTCGTCGCGAGCCTCTGGCGCCATCGCCGCAAGCTCGCCAGCTGACCAGACGGCCGCTTTGCCGGCCCCTGGCATGTGCGGCCCGACCGATCGGGCCGCACGCCGCCGGCAGGTCCCCCGGCTCAGATTCACGCGTTTGCCGGCCGCATCCGGCCGGCCGCGTGTAAACACCTACTCCGCCGCAACCCCGATCAACGGGCAAACGCGCGTCGCGCGACGCGTCGTGCCCACGCCCCGTCACGCGTGCGTTTCAGCCCGATGTGCACGCATCGACGCCCCGATCCCGCGCGGCGGGCCTATGATCGACATGATCGCCTCCTGATAGCCCGGATCACCGCCCGGCCATGTTCGTGCCGCATGGCGGTGCTATCTTCGGGACTGGATGGCGATCTACGTGCGCGAGGCCAGGCGGTCTCACCACCCCTGCGTAACGCGCGCCCGATCCGCAATGTCGACTGGATTCATCATGACAACGCAAACCATCCGCATCCGTCACCCTCATGGCGTCCGCGTGTCCGACGGCGCCGTTCGCGCGCGTCGTCAGCGCGCTGCCGTCGCACTGCATCAGCCGTGCGGCCGGCCTGCCCCGCTCCCGTCCGTCCGCGTCATCGCCACGCCCGCCAGTCCGCGCCGCGTGTCGTGCCGCGTCGTTACGCACGGGGTGTGCTGATGGAAGCCTGGCTCGGCGATCTGCAGCAACTGCTTGCGCACGGCGAAGCGGCCGTGCTCGTGACGGTCGCGCATACCGACGGCTCGGCGCCGCGTGAAGCCGGCACCAAGATGCTCGTCACGCGCGACATGGCCCGCCATACGATCGGCGGCGGTCATCTGGAATGGAAGGCGATCGAGATCGCGCGGCATCTGCTGAAGGATGGCGCGCATGTGCCGCACGCGCGCCGGCTCGAACGGCTCGCGCTCGGCCCGAGTCTCGGCCAGTGCTGCGGCGGCGCCGTGGTACTCGCGTTCGAGCGGCTCGACGTCGGCGATCTCGGCTGGATCATGTCGCTCGCGAAGCGCGTCGCGGCCGGCGCCGCGACCGTGCGTAGCGTATCATTCGGCCCCTCGCCGGGCGCGCCGCTGTTGAGCGAGCCCGAATCGGAAGCCGCACGTGCCGACTGCCTGCTGTGGGAAACCGGCGGCGTGTCGCTGATGACCGAAACGATCGCGCCGTATGCGTTCCCCGTCGTGCTGTTCGGCGCCGGGCACATCGGCACCGCGCTCGTGAAGGTGCTGGCGACGCTGCCTTGCCACGTGCGCTGGATCGACGGGCCCGATGCGGTGTTCCCGCCGGCCGACGCGCTCGCCGGCATCGGCAACCTCGCGATCGAAGCGGCCGCTGCCCCGGCCGATGCGGTCGACGCAGCACCGCCGCAGTCCTACTTCGTCGTGATGACGCACGACCACGCACTCGATTTCGTGCTGGCCGAGCGGATCCTGCGACGCGGCGACTATGCGTACTTCGGGATGACCGGCTCGCACGCCAAACGCGTGCAGTTCGATCATCGCCTCGCGGCGATCGGCATCGACCCGGCCCAGGTCGCGCGGATGCGCTGCCCGATCGGTGTCGAAGGCATCATCGACAAGGCGCCCGAAGTGATCGCGATCTCGGTGGCTGCGCAATTGCTGCAGGCCGTCGAAGCGAACGCGAACGCGGCAGCACAGGCTTCCCCTACCTACTGACCGACCAAGAACGACGCCATGACCCCGACATTCAAGGACAAGATTGCCCGCGCGCCGAAAGCGGAGCTGCACATCCACATCGAAGGCTCGCTCGAGCCCGAACTGATTTTTGCGCTCGCGCAGCGCAACGGCGTGAAGCTCGCGTACGACTCGATCGACGCGCTGCGCGCCGCGTACGCATTCACCGACCTGCAGTCGTTCCTCGACATCTATTACGCCGGCGCGAGCGTGCTGCTGACCGAGCAGGATTTCTACGACATGACGGCCGCGTATTGCGAACGCGCGCTTGCCGACAACGTCGTCCACACCGAGCTGTTCTTCGATCCGCAAACGCACACCGAGCGTGGCGTGCCGATCGAGACAGTCGTTGCGGGCATCGAGCGCGCACTCGCCGATGCCGAACAGCGCGGGCTGTCGAGCAAACTGATCCTGTGCTTCCTGCGCCACCTGTCCGAAGAGGACGCGCTCGCGACGTTCGAATCTGCATTGCCGCTGTTCGAGCGCTATCGCCACCGGCTGATCGGCGTGGGCCTCGATTCGTCCGAGCTCGGCCATCCGCCCGTCAAGTTCGCACGCGTGTTCGAGAAGGCGCGCGCGCTCGGGCTGAAGCTCGTCGCGCACGCGGGCGAGGAAGGCCCGCCCGCCTATATCTACGAAGCGCTCGATGTCCTGAAGGTCGACCGGATCGACCACGGCGTGCGCAGCATCGAAGACGCGGCGCTCGTCGAACGCCTCGCCAAAACGCGCACCGCGCTGACCGTCTGCCCGCTGTCGAACCTGAAGCTGTGCGTGTTCGACGACATGGCGAAGCACACGTTGAAGGCGCTGCTCGAGCGCGGCGTCGCGGTGACGATCAACTCCGACGATCCGGCCTATTTCGGCGGCTACGTCAATGAAAACTACTTCGCGACGGCCGAAGGGCTGCAGCTCACGGATGCCGAAGTCCATGCGGTGATCCGCAACGGCTTCGAAGCGTCGTTCATCGAACCGGCGCAGCGCGACGCACTGTACGCGCGCCTCGACGCGTACTGGCAGGCCGCGTGACGGCCCGCATCGAGGAACGCTAGACAGATGAGACACGGCAACGGCATCCGCTTCGCGACCACCGGTTCGGCCCTGCGCCGGGCCGGTCGCGGGCGTGCGCGCGTGGCGACGGCACGGTTCGTCGTCGCCCGCTCGTGCCTGCCGTCGCGGTGTGCCGTTCCGTTCGCCGCCGCATCGGTCGCGAGCGCAACGGCTGCGAGGTTAGCCGGCAACCACTGGCTGGCGGCTTCGGCCGCCACGTTCGCCCGCGCAATCGCCTTCGGTCGCGCCGCACGCAGCGTGCCGCAACCGCTCGCGAAGCACCGTCCCGCCCCCGTGCGGCGTCGATCGCTTTCTTCTGTTCGCCTTACCTTGATGCAGGACCATTCGTCATGACGCAAACCGCTTTCCGTTCCCAGCTGCTGACCTTCAACGGCGACCCGGCGCAGTCGAGCCAGGCCGCGAACTACGAGACCGACGGCCTCCTGATCGTCGCCGACGGCAAGGTCGTCGCGGCCGGCCCGTATGCACAGCTCGCGGCGACGCTCGCGCGCGACGCCGTCGTCCACGACCTGAGCGACAAGCTGATCGTGCCCGGCTTCATCGACACGCACATCCACTATCCGCAGACGGACATGATCGCGTCGCCGGCGCCGGGCCTGCTGCCGTGGCTCGACAAGTACACGTTCCCGACCGAGCGCCAGTTCGGCGACCCCGAGCATGCACGCGAAGTCGCCGATTTCTTCGTCGACGAACTGCTCGCGTGCGGCACGACGAGCGCGCTCGTCTACTGCACGGTGCACAAGCAGTCGGCCGATGCCCTGTTCGCGGCGAGCGACGCGCGCGACCTGCGGATGATCGCGGGCAAGGTGCTGATGGACCGCAACTGCCCCGAGTTCCTGCGCGACACCGCGCAATCGGGTTATGACGACAGCGCCGAGCTGATCGACCGCTGGCACGGCAAGGGCCGCCAGATGTACGCGCTCACGCCGCGCTTCGCACCGACGTCGACCGAGGCCCAGCTCGAAGCGTGCGGCGAACTCGCGCGCCGCCATCCGGACGTGTTCGTGCAGAGCCACGTCGCGGAAAACGTCGACGAGGTGAAATGGGTGGCCGAGTTGTTCCCGGGCCATCGCAGCTATCTCGACATCTATGACCGCTACGGTCTACTGCGTCCGCGCGCGGTGTACGGCCACTGCATCCACCTCGACGACGAGGACCGCCGCCGGATGGCCGAGACGCGCACCGTCGTCGCGCACTGCCCGACGTCCAACTTCTTCCTCGGCAGCGGGCTGTTCGACTTCGACAAGGCCGGCGAACACGACGTGCCCGTCACGCTCGCGACCGACGTCGGCGGCGGCACGTCGTTCTCGATGCTGCAGACGATGAACGAGGCACACAAGGTCGCGCGGCTGTCGGGCCACCACCTGACCGCGACGCGGATGTTCTGGCTCGCGACGGCCGGCGCCGCGCAGGCGCTCGACCTCGCCGACACGGTCGGCACGCTCAAGCCGCGCACCGAGGCCGACTTCGTCGTGCTCGACCCGCAGGCCACGCCGCTGCTGGCGCGGCGCACGAAGCGCGCGGATTCGCTCGAGGAACTGCTGTTCGCGTTCGCACTGCTCGGCGACGACCGCGCCGTGTACCGCACCTACGCGGCCGGCGAGCTCGTCCACGAGCGCGGCGCCGCGCGCCGCCCGGCCGCCGCGTAACGGTAACGGTAACGGCCCGCCGGAACGCGCTGTCCCGGCAGGCGTGGCAGATTCGCCGCCGCGCCTGCCGGGCGGCCGGACGCGGATCGGGCCCCGACACCCTGCCCGACCGCCTTCCAGCACGCAATGCGCCGTGCTAGAATCCGCCGCTGATTGGGGAGTAGCCGCTCCGCTCGATGTCCCGCGCCCCCGGCGCGCATCGTGACGGAGGCGTCCGTCAACAGACTTGGCCGTACGGCCATGGCGGGCGCAGCCACCTAGGCCTGGCGAGACCGATGGTTCACAGTGCGCCGCATCAGGGCCCGGCGCGCCGTGGATCGTCGCTCGCACGCACAACATCGGCCCGTGGAACCCCATCCGTGTCCCAAGCCTTCCTGATCTCCACCGGAGCCGTCGCCCTCGCTGAAATCGGCGACAAGACCCAATTGCTTTCCCTCGTCCTGGCCGCGCGCTATCGCAAGCCGGTGCCGATCATTCTCGGTGTGCTCGTCGCGACACTCGTGAACCACGGTTTCGCCGGCGCACTCGGCGAATGGCTCGGCGCGCTCGTCACGCCGTCCATCATGCGCTGGGCGCTCGCGTTCTCGTTCATCGCGATGGGGTTGTGGATTCTCGTGCCGGACAAGCTCGACGCCGACGAAGCCAACGCCAACCGTTCGCGGCTCGGCGTGTTCGGCGCGACGCTCGTCGCGTTCTTCCTCGCGGAAATGGGCGACAAGACACAGATCGCGACCGTCGCGCTGGCTGCGCGCTTCCAGGACTACATCGGCGTGGTGGCCGGCACGACGTTCGGGATGATGCTCGCGAACGTGCCGGCGATCCTGCTCGGCGACCGCTTCGCGCACCGCCTGCCGACCAAGCTCGTGCACGGGATCGCAGCCGTGCTGTTCGTCGTGCTCGGTGCGCTGGCGCTGCTGGGTATCGGGGTCTGACGGAAAGGGTTGGCCGGCGCGGCCGGGCGGCCGCGCCGAAACGGATACCGCGTTACTTCGCGACGGCCGCGCCCGAGGCCGGTGCAACCGGCACCGCGCGTTCGTTGGCGGCCGGCGCCGCCGGCCCGCCGCGCTTGTCGACCGGCAGCCGGACCGAGCGGACCGCGCCGTTCGACAACGGGAAATCGGCGAGCGCGCTACGCGCGAGGAACGGCATCGCGTACAGCAGCGTGCCGTTGTCGCCGGTCGTACGCGCGGACACGTTGTACACCTCCTTGCCCGTCGCCCGCTCGGTGATGCGGATGCCGAGCGTGTAGTCGAACACCTGGTACGTCTGCGCAACATAGCCGGCCGGCATCGGCCCCCAGGGCCCCCACGGGCCCCACGGCCCGCGCCGCCAGTACGGCCCGGGCGCAAACCACGGATCGTAATAGACCGGCTGCGGCACCGTCACGAGATCGCTGCCGACCGCATAGGTCAGCCCGACGAGATAGCGCGCCTGCGCCGGCGGCACCTGCCGGAACGCATACGCGGACAGCTCGTTCGCGACGATCGGCTCGTAGGTCGACTGCTCGATGCTGTTCTTCTGCGCATCGGTGCGCGTGAACGCATAGGTGCGTGTCGCGTCGCTGCCGCTCCAGTCGGAGAAGGCCGTGACCTGGGTCGTCACATAGCTGGTGCAGCCCGTCAGCAGCGCCACGCACAGCGCCGCCGCCCAGCCCGCACCGCGAAAAATCCAATCGCGTTTCATGTTGATCCTCGTCGATCCGTCACCCGTTCGTCGCACCGTGCGAACCGTAACGGGATGCCGATAATACGCGGACTGCCGGAAGCGGTAAAAAGTTCGCCCGGCACGCAGCCGCAAGCCTTTGTACAATGGCCCGGTTCGCCTGGCCCGCGTGACGGGCCCGTCCCCCACTCCACCGATCTCGACGACCATGTCCGACAACGCCTCCTCCACCGTGATCCGCCGCGCCGACTACACGCCGCCGGCCTTCCTCATCGATTCCGTCGCGCTCGAATTCGATCTCGCGCCGGCCCGCACGATCGTCAGGAATACGATGCGCGTGCGCCGCAATCCGGACGCCGCGCCCGCGCCGCATCTGGAGCTGATGGGCGAAGCGCTCGAATTCGTCGGCGCATGGCTGGACGGCGCGCCGCATGGCGCCGTGCGCGCGCACGAGCACGGACTGACGGTCGAGAACGTGCCCGATGCGTTCGAGCTGACGCTCGAAAGCGCATGCGCACCCGACCAGAATACGACGCTGTCGGGCCTCTACGTGTCGAGCGGCAACTTCTTCACGCAGTGCGAAGCCGAAGGCTTTCGCCGCATCACCTACTTCCTCGACCGCCCCGACGTGATGGCGTCGTACATCGTCACGCTACGCGCCGACAAGGCCGCGTACCCGGTGTTGCTGACGAACGGCAACCTCGTCGATTCGGGCGACCTGCCCGACGGCCGCCACTTCGCGAAGTGGGAAGACCCGTTCCGCAAGCCGAGCTACCTGTTCGCACTGGTCGCCGGCAAGCTCGTCGCGATCGAGGAGAAGATCACGAGCGGCTCGGGCAAGGAAAAGCTGCTGCAGGTGTGGGTCGAACCGGCCGATCTCGACAAGACGCGTCACGCGATGGATTCGCTGATCCACTCGATCCGCTGGGATGAAAAGCGCTTCGGCCTCGAGCTCGATCTCGACCGCTTCATGATCGTCGCGGTGGGCGACTTCAACATGGGCGCGATGGAGAACAAGGGGCTCAACATCTTCAACACGAAGTACGTGCTGGCGAACCCCGAGACCGCGACCGATACCGACTTCGCGAACATCGAATCGGTGGTCGGCCACGAGTACTTCCACAACTGGACCGGCAACCGCGTGACCTGCCGCGACTGGTTCCAGCTGAGCCTGAAGGAAGGCCTGACGGTATTCCGCGACCAGGAATTCTCGGCCGACATGGCCGCGGGCGACGATGTCGAATCGGCGGCCCGCGCGGTCAAGCGCATCGAGGACGTGCGCGTGCTGCGCCAGTTGCAGTTCGCCGAGGACGCGGGCCCGATGGCGCACCCGGTGCGCCCGGAGAGCTACGTCGAGATCAACAACTTCTACACAATGACCGTCTACGAGAAAGGCTCGGAAGTCGTGCGGATGTACCAGACGCTGTTCGGCCGCGACGGCTTCCGCAAGGGGATGGACCTGTACTTCAAGCGTCACGACGGCCATGCGGTGACCTGCGACGACTTCCGTCACGCGATGGCCGACGCAAACGGGCGCGACCTCGCGCAGTTCGAGCGCTGGTACAGCCAGGCCGGCACGCCGCGCGTGTCGGTGCGCACCGCGTACGACGCGGCCGCGCGCCGCTATACGGTCACGCTCGCGCAGGGCTACGGCGACGCGTCGCCGGCCGCGCGCGAAACACAGCAGGGGCCGCTGCTGATTCCGTTCGCGATCGGCCTGATCGGCCGCGACGGCCGCGACCTGCCGCTGCGTCTCGACGGCGAAGCCGCCGCATCGGGCACGACGCGCGTGCTCGACTTCACCGACACCGAGCAGACCTTCACGTTCGTCGACGTGCCGGAAGCGCCGCTGCCGTCGCTGCTGCGCAACTTCTCGTCGCCGGTGATCGTCGAGTACGACTACAGCGACGACGATCTCGCGTTCCTGCTTGCGCACGACAGCGATCCGTTCAACCGCTGGGAGGCCGGTCAGCGCCTCGCCACGCGCGCGCTGCTGACGCTCGCCTCGCGTGCCGCCGCAAACGAACCGCTCACGCTCGGCGAGAACTTCATCGCCGCGTTCCGCCGCGTGCTGACCGACGCGACGCTGTCGCCCGCGTTCCGCGAACTCGCGCTGACGCTGCCGTCGGAAACCTATCTCGCCGACCAGATGGCCGAGGCCGATCCGGCCGCCGTGCATCGTGCGCGCCTGTTCGTGCGCCGCCAGCTCGCGACCGCGCTGCGCGCCGAATGGCTCGCCGCGTACGAACAGCACCAGACGCCCGGCGCCTACGAGCCGACGCCGGAGGCCTCGGGCCGCCGCGCGCTGAAGAACCTCGCGCTCGCGTATCTCGCCGAACTCGAGGATCCGGCCGATGCCGTGCGCCTCGCGACCGCGCAGTACGACGCGGCGAACAACATGACCGATCGCGCAGCCGCGCTCGGCGCGCTGCTGTCCGCCGCCGCCGCGGGCGCGAACGAGCCGGCCGAGCAGGCGCTCGCCGACTTCTACCGCCGTTTCGAGAAGGAAGCGCTCGTGATCGACAAGTGGTTCGCGATGCAGGCGGCGCAACGCGGCACGGCCGCGCAACCGACGCTCGCGAAGGTGCGCAAGCTGCTCGCGCATCCGGCGTTCAACCTGAAGAACCCGAACCGCGCACGCTCGCTGATCTTCAGCTTCTGTGCAGCCAACCCCGCGCAATTCCACGCGGCGGACGGTTCGGGTTACGCGTTCTGGGCCGAACAGGTGCTCGCGCTCGACGCGATCAACCCGCAGGTCGCCGCACGCCTCGCGCGCGCGCTCGAACTCTGGCGCCGCTTCACGCCGGCGCTGCGTGACCGAATGCGCGGCGCGCTCGAGCAAGTCGCGGCCGGTGCGAAGTCGCGCGACGTGCGCGAGATCGTCGAGAAGGCGCTCGCGTAACGCCATCGCCCGCATCGCATTCGCGCGATGAAGCCGGTGCCGCCCGATGCGGCGCCGGCTTTTTTATTGCGCGGGCGTGGGTGAAACGGCGCGGAATCACGGGGTCTGACCGCGAGGCTGGCCGCCGTGGCGATACGCGCCGCGCCCGCCTCCGCCGCCGGAAACCGGGCCGGCCCGGCCGCCCGGCGATGTAACCGGACGAAAAAAGCCGGCGGCGCGGGAGGCGCGACAGGTAAAATTGCGGCCATTCAAGGATTCTTTGGCCTTTCGGAGTCTGTCATGTCCATTGCCCGCCGCACCACGCTGTCGAAGTTCCTGATCGAACAGCAACGTGAGACCAACAACCTCCCCGCCGACCTGCGCCTGCTGATCGAAGTCGTCGCACGCGCGTGCAAGGCGATCAGCTACAACGTGTCGAAGGGCGCGCTCGGCGAAGCGCTCGGCACCGCCGGCAGCGAGAACGTCCAGGGCGAAGTGCAGAAGAAGCTCGACATCCTGTCGAACGAGATCCTGCTCGACGCGAACGAATGGGGCGGCAACCTCGCCGCGATGGCATCGGAAGAAATGGAAACGTTCTTCCCGATCCCGGCGAACTACCCGCGCGGCGAATACCTGCTCGTGTTCGATCCGCTCGACGGCTCGTCAAACATCGACGTGAACGTGTCGATCGGCACGATCTTCTCGGTGCTGCGCTGTCCGGACGGCAAGCAGGCGACCGAAGAATCGTTCCTGCAGCCCGGCACGGAACAGGTCGCCGCGGGTTATGCCGTGTACGGCCCGCAGACGGTGTTCGTGCTGACGACCGGCAACGGCGTGAACTGCTTCACGCTCGACCGCGAAGTCGGCTCGTGGGTGCTCACGCAGAGCAACATGCAGATCCCGGCCGATACGCGCGAATACGCGATCAACGCATCGAACGCGCGCCACTGGTACGACCCGGTCAAGCGCTACGTCGACGAACTGAACGCCGGCAAGGACGGCCCGCGCGGTGACAACTTCAACATGCGCTGGATCGCATCGATGGTCGCCGACGTGCACCGGATCCTGAACCGCGGCGGCATCTTCATGTACCCGGCCGACAAGCGCACGCCCGATCGTCCGGGCAAGCTGCGCCTGATGTACGAAGCGAATCCGATGTCGTTCATCGTCGAACAGGCAGGCGGCGCCGCGACGACCGGCACGCAGCGCATCATGGAAGTGCAGCCGACGGGCCTGCACCAGCGCGTGCCCGTGTTCCTTGGCTCGAAGAACGAAGTCGAGCGCGTGACCGGCTATCACGACGAAGCAAAATAATTGCACTGCAGCACTAGACGGAGGTGCGATGCGCAAGTACAATCGCGCCTCTTGATGTGGCCCTGACCGGTCGCATCACAGTGAAGTGAAAGCGGGAAGTCCGCCGGATCGAGGGTTTCGCGAAGCAGCAGCAGCAAGCTGAAAAAAGTTCGCAAAACCTATTGCCAAGATCTTGGATTTCACCATATAATTTCATTTCTCTGCTGCCGGTGTAGCTCAGTTGGTAGAGCAGCGCATTCGTAATGCGAAGGTCGTAGGTTCGACTCCTATCTCCGGCACCAAGACATAAAGGTCTGACAAGCATCGCTTGTCAGACCTTTTCTCTTTTCCGGCGCCGAAATCGTGCGCACGCCCCTCCCCGACTCATCTCCGCTTGCGGGCATCCCCCGACTCACGCATCGCGTGCCGCCGATTACAATCGCCGGACCACTCCGCCTTCTTCCCCGCATCATGCGTACCTGGCGTCTCGAGCGACCGACTCTCCACGCGCAGCTGGATATCTCCCGCGCAACGCGCCTCGTCGCCGCGATCGGCGGCAACGAGCCTAACGCGTTCGCGGCCGAAGTCCTGAAGCTGTTCGACGATGCGCTGTCGATCACGCAGTGCACGATCTTCGCGTACGAGTTCGGTAATCGCCCGCGCACGATGTCGGTTGCCGATCATCGTGGCGGCCGCTACCTGCGCGACGTCGCCGACACCTACGCACGACACTTCTACGCACTCGACGGCAACCAGCAGATCGTATCGACCGCCCATCGCGGCGCGCACCGGCACGACCTGCTGCTGCATCAGCAGGCAGGCGACGAGATCGATCACGAAGCGTACCGCGCCGCATGCTACCGCGGCCCCGACGTATCCGACCGGCTGGCACTGTTGATGCAGCCCGACGATGCGACGTGGCTGTCGATCAACCTGTATCGCGCACATCGCAGCGGCGCGTTCCAGCCGCGCGAGATCGCGGCGATCGAAACGCTCGCGCCGCTGATCGCGCAGGCCGCGAAACATCACTACGCACTCGCCGGCGCGACGCAGATCGGCATCCCGCAACGGATGCTCGCGCGGTTACGCCATGCATGCCCCGAACTGTCCAAGCGCGAACTCGACGTGCTGCGCGGCGTACTCGAAGGCCAGAGCGCACACGAGATCGGCGAGACGATCGGCGTGAAGGCATCGAGCGTCGTCACCTATCAGAAGCGCGCGTACCGGCGCCTCGGCATTTCGAGCCAGCGCGAGCTGTTTGCGCTATGCATGCAGCCCTGATACGTCCCGGTTCGCGCCGAACGTAGCGCCGCCGCGCCTGCCGTGCCCCGCTGTACCCGAAATGGGGACAACGGCGGCACCACCGGCTTCCATACTGCATCGACCCGTTGCACCCATCGCATCGCCGATGCGCGCACGTCGAACCAGACCACCGTGGAAGCCAACGATGACCATCGCGTTCAAACCCTATCCGTTCGTCGCCGAACGCTACCCCGCGCATCTGCCGGACCGCATCGACGGCATCGATACGCACCGGCATCGCGTCGCGATCGTCGGCGGCGGCCCCGTGGGCCTCGCCGTCGCGCTCGGCCTCGCGAATCACGGCATCCGCAGCGTGCTGATCGAAGCCGACGATTCGGTCTGCCATGGCAGCCGCGCGATCTGCATCTCGCGCCGCAGCCTCGAAATCATCGAACGGCTCGGCGCGCTCGACGATTTCCTGCGCACGGGGCTGCCGTGGACCGGCGGACGCAGTTTCTATCGTCACGACGAAGTGCTGCATTTCACGATGCCGCAGGACGAGAACCAGAAACTGCCGCCGATGGTGAACCTCGCGCAGTATCACATCGAGCAATTCCTGCTCGACGCCGCGCGGCGTCGCCCCGATCTCATCGAAATCCGCTGGCAGACGAAGGTCACCGGCGTGACGCGGCAACCGGACGGCGTGCGCCTTGACGTCGACACGCCGCTCGGCGGCTACGCGCTCGATGCCGACTGGGTCGTCGCATGCGACGGCGGACGCAGCACGATGCGCGATGCGCTCGGCCTGTCGCTCCGGGGCACGAGCTACGAGGGCCGCTACGTGATCGTCGACATCGCGCTCGACAGCAACCGGCCGACCGAACGGCTCGCGTACTTCGATCCGTCGTCGAATCCCGGCTCGACGGTGCTCGTCCACAAGCAGCCCGACAACGTGTGGCGGATCGACTACCAGTTGCGCGACGACGAGGATGCCGAGGCTGCCGTGAAGCCCGACAACGTGATCCCGCGCGTGCAGAACCTGCTCGACATGATGGGCGAGCGCGGCGCATGGTCGCCGATCTGGATCACGATCTACAAGGCGAACGCACTGACGCTCGAACGCTACCGGCACGACCGCGTGCTGTTCTGCGGCGACGCCGCGCACCTCGTGCCGATCTTCGGCGTGCGCGGCGCCAATTCGGGCATCGACGATGCCGACAACATCGCATGGAAACTCGCGTACGTGATCCGCGGCATCGCGTCGGACGCACTGCTCGACAGCTACTCGGACGAGCGCGTGTTCGCAACGCACGAGAACCTGCGCTATGGCACGAAGAGCACCGAGTTCATGGCGCCGCCGTCGTTTGCATTCGAACTGATGCGCAAGGCCGTGCTGACGCTCGCGGTCCGGCATCCGGCGCTGCGTTCGCTGATCAACCCGCGTCAGACATCGGCCATTGCCTATGCGGCGTCGCCGCTCAACGCGGCCGAACGTGACACGTTCGTGGCCGGCCCGACGCCCGGCACGGTACTCGCCGAATGTCCGCTGACACTGTATGCGGCACACGGCAGCGACACACGCCGCGGCCATCTGACCGATCTCGTCGCGCCATGCTTCACCGCGTTCTGTTTCACAAGCGATGGCGTGCCCGATCCATCGCTCGACGATCTCGAGCGACGCCTGCAGGACGCGCACGTGCCGTTCGCGCTCATCACGCTCGCGCGACATGCGGCGCCGCGGCACCCGGCCTGCGGCGGCCATGACGACGACGGCCGGCTGTTCGACCTGTACGGCGCGCGCAACGGCACCGTCTATCTGGTACGGCCGGACGGGCACGTACTCGGCCGCTGGCACGACGCGCACGCCGACGATCTCGCCGCCGCGCTCGAACGCGTGCTTCATCCACGCACGTCCACCGAAACCGATCTTCAGGAGACCGCATGATGACGGACACCGAACGCGACATGCTCTATACCGACCTTTGCCGGACGATGACCCGGATCGGCGAAGCCAATGCATCGCTCTTTCTCGCCCGCTTCGCACTCCTGGCGATCGAGACGATCGGCGAACCCGCGACCGTCGCCCGGCTGATCGCCGATGCAGGCGTAGGACTGCCCGAGACAAACGTGCCGGCAGCGACGCACGGACGGCGAGACGACTGACCGGCCCGGTTCACCTTCATTTATTTCTTACAGAATCATTTCGTCACGCATCGTCGCCGCACGAACCGTGTCGTAAGCAGACGAATTCCCTGGAAAATCCGCTTGAGGGTGCATAACATTACTTAACGATCCTGACCCGCCTATCGCGTTACATTGCGTGGGCGGCGCGGCGGGTCGCATGCCGCTTTCACCCAGCTTGCGGCGCACGACAGCCGGCGTCCGGTCATTTCGACTCAACCCAAGGAGAGGACCACCATGACTCATGGCTTGATTATGTGGCTCATCATCGGCGCGATCGCCGGCTGGCTTGCCGGCCTGCTCGTAAAAGGCGGCGGCTTCGGGCTGATCGTCGACATCATCGTCGGGATCGTCGGCGCGGTGATCGGCGGCTGGCTCGCCGGGATACTCGGCATCAGTGTCGGCAGCGGCTTCATCGGCTCGGTGATCGTCGCGGTCGTCGGTGCGGTGATCCTGCTGTTCGTGATCCGGCTATTCAAGCGAGCGGCCTGACGCTACTCTCCACGCGCCTTCGGGCGCGTTTTCGCATCAGGCCGGCGCGCGGCTCGTTTGCCGCGCGCCACCCGCTCGTTCAACGCTTCGCGTGCTGCAACCAGCCATCCAGCACGTCGGTCGTCAGCACCCCGCTGCGCGCTTCGCGTGCACCATCGCGCCCGATCCACACGGTGCGCGGCATTTCCCCTCTCCATCCCGCATCCAGTGCCGCGCGCAAACGCTCGGGCATCGGTTCCGCGTTCGCATACTGTGCAACGTGCGGCGGCAGGTTCATCTGCGCGAGCGCCTGCGCGATCGCCGCACCGTTGTCGTCGTACGCATCCATCGCGACCATCGCGAGTTGTACGTCGGGGTGACGGCGCTGCCACGCAACCAGATGCGCGGCGTTCTCGCGACAGTATCCGCAATCGAGCGACCAGATCTCGATTGCCAGCGGTCGCCCATTTGCGGTCGCAACCAGCCGCGCGACGTCGGCCGCACGCAGCGGCTGCGGTTCACCGCCGGCCCACGCCGGCATGCTCGCAAGCACAACGCCGAGCAACACGATCAGTCGCTTCATTGCGCCCCCTCCACCGCGATCAGCCGATAACCGTCGTTGCGCGTGCGCCACGACAGATAGACGCGGCCCGCATCGTCGAGCAATTGCGGGTTGTCGCTTGCGCCCGACGTCGCCGCGATCACGCGCGGCGCCGACCAGTGCTCGCCGCGATCGTCCGACCGGCGCAGCTTGATCTGCATCGTGTCGCCGTCGAACGCCTTCCACGCGAGCCACACGGCGTCGCCGCGCGCGACGAGCGCCGCGTGCGACGCCTGCTCGCCCGGTACCGCCGGATTCGCGCCGAATGCCCAAGGCGTGCCGCGCGGCTGGCCGTCGGCGCCGATGCGCGAATAGAACACGTCGGCCCGACCGTCGACGACGCCGAACCATGCAAGGTGACGCGTGCCGTCCGGCGTGATCGCGAGCGCGGGCCCGTGCTCGGGACAGGCCTCGACGTGCCAGTTCGAGAACGTCGCCCGCACCGGCGCGACCGGCTCCGACGCCGCGACGGGCAGCACCGCGAGCGCGTGATCGCGGATCTGCCCCGGGAACACGTTGCGCCACGCGGCCTCGATGCGTCCGGCCGGATCGATCGCCATCGCGATCCGGCAGCATTCGCACGTGTGATCGGTCACCTTGCGCTCGGGCTCGAACGACGCGCCGCCGTCGCGCGACACCGCGTAGTAGACCGCCGCGCCTTCGTACGCCTGCCCCGCCGCTTTCGCCGCGACGAGATCGCGCTTGTCGATCCACGCGATCGCGATGTTGCCGGCCGGATCGACGGCCATCATGTCGAAGCGATGCGTGATCGCCTGCCGGTCCCGATGCACGGTGACGGGCACGCTCCACGTCGCGCCGCCGTCGAGCGAGCGCGAGAAACGCACCATGCCCGTGTACGGCGCATCGAGCGGCATCGACCATGACACGTACACCGCGCGCCCGTCAGGGCTCGTCGCGAGCTTCGGACGATTCTCCGCGCTCGTGTAGACCGGCTCCGGCATCGCGTTGACGGTGACGGGTGCCGACAGCGTGCGGCCCGCATCGTCGGAGTGCGCGACGACGACGTGCGCGCCTTCGACCCACGCGACCCACAGCCGGTGACGCGCATCGAACGCGGCGCCCGTCGCGAGCGGCTGCTTCTGCTGTGCGGGCGCGGCCTGCATGCTCATGTGCGCGGCATGCGGATCGGTGGCTTTCGACGCGTCGCTCGCGTCATGCGCGCCGGCGGGCGACAGCGCCACGAGCCACAGCGCGCAGCCCGCCGCGAACGACTTCACAGCGACCATTTCAGTTCTCCATAGAAAGTGCGCCCCGGATACGGGTGGAACACGTAGTAGCGGCGGTCCGTCAGGTTGTCGATGCCGAGCGACGCGGTCCAGTGACGATCGAGGCGATAGCGCGCCTTCAGGTCGACGACCGTAAACGAGCTCGTGCCGCCATACACGTCCGGATTCACGTCGCTGTTGTCGAGCGTGTTGAACTGCCGGCCCGAGTAGCGCACGCCGACGCTCGCGAGCCAGTGCTCGTCGAAGCGGTACGACGCGAGCAGGTTCGCGCGCATGCGCGGAATGCGCGGGAAGCGCGCGCCGACATAGGCCGGATTCGCGGCGTCGGCGAGGATCTGCGCATTGCTTGCCGACACGTTCGCGTCGATCGCGAGCCCCTTCAGCCCGACGTTCTCGCCGCTGAACGCGAGTTCGACGCCGCGTACGCGCACGCGGTCGACGTTCGAGATGTTGGTGACGGTCGTCGCGCCCGAGACGGTCGTCTGGCTGTAGATCGAATCGCGCAGGTCGCTCTGGAACACGCTCGCGCGCACGACGCCGACACCCACGTCGCGCTCGGCCGTGAAGTCCCAGTCGATCGCCTTTTCCGGCCGCAGGTTCGGGTTGTTGTTGACGATCGCATTGTTCGAGATCGTGCCCTGGAACAGTTCGCCGACCGTCGGGAACCGCGTGCCGGTCGCGAACGACAGCCGGAAGCGCCACACCTCCGTCGCGTCCCATTGCAGCGCGACCTTCGGCGACAGCGCATTCGCGCCGCGGTCCGCATAGCCGAGCGTGCCGCTCGCATTGCCGAGCGCGCCGCCATACGCGTCCCAGCGCTCGTAGCGCAACCCGAGCGTCGCGAGCCAGCCCGGCGCGAAGCGCCACGCATCCTGCCCGAACAGCGCCTGCGTGCGCGTGTCGCCGCGATAGACGCTCGCGAGCGACGTGGTCGGCCCGGCCAGCCAGTCGGCCGTGTTGTACGTGACGTTGCGCAGGAAGTAGTTGTCGTAGTGATAGCCGAACGTGAACGTGTGGCCCTTCACCTCCGGTGCCTCGGCCTTCAGGTCGAGCGTGCGCCAGCCGGTGCCGTCGCCCTGGAACAGCGTGCCCGCACCGCCCTGCACGGTCGACGCCGCGCGCAGCACGTCGCGCGACACGTCGTACGCGGACACGACGCCCGACAGCCGCCAGCCCGAATCGAGCCGGCCGTTCAGGCCGAACGCGTACAGCCAGTTCTCCTGGTCGCCGCGCTGCGGCGCGAACGCGTTCGGCGCAACGGTCATGTTCTGGCCGCCGATCGATACGTTGCCGCCGTAGACCGGGTTACCGGCCGCGTCGCGCAGGAAGGTTTCGCCGTGCTGCCGGTAATGGTTCTCCCAATGCCCGAGCGTGAGCGTCGCGTCGACGTGGTCGGTGAACGCGTACCCCATCCGGACCGTTTCGTTGAGCTGCTCGGTCCGTTCGATCGTCTGGGCGCCGACGATCGTCCGCGGCTTGCCGTTGGGCCCGATGTCGGCTGCGGCGCCCGTCACGGGCACGACAGCGCCCAGCTTCGGGTTGTAGGCCGAATTGGGGCTCGCATACTGCATCGGCTGACCGTTGTTCTCCAGCCGGTCGAGCGACAGCGCGAACCAGAACCGGCCGACACGGTTGGCGATCCGCGCGGTCTGGTGATTGCCGCCGAAGCTGTCCGCGAATCCGTAGCCGTCGTGGTAGCGCTGCGTGAAGAACTGCGTCGACAACGACGCCTCGAGCTTGTCCGGGCGGCGCGTCGTGAGCAGCACGGTCGAGCCGATCGAGTTGCCCGGATACAGCGCGGAAAAGGGGCCATAGAGCACGTCGACGCGCGCGATGTCGTCAGGCGGAATCAGCGACCAGCGCGGCGGATACGCATAGCTCGACCCGAGCAGGTTCGACAGCAGCACGCCGTCCGCGTACACGAGCCCGCGCGCACTCTGCAGCTCGTTGAAGTCGCGGCCCGCGAACACGCTGTTGCGGTCGCCGATGTAGCGCTTGCGGACCATCAGGTTCGGCGCGTATTTCAGCGCGTCCTCGGTGGTGACGTTGGTGTGCGACTCGATCTGCTCGCGCGTGATCGACGTCACGACGGCCGGCGTATCCGGATCGACCGGTTGGCGCTGGGCGGTCACGCTGACGGCGGTCAGCGTATCGCCGGCCGGTGCCGGCGGCGCGCTGGCAACCGCGGAAGCCGGCACGGCGCCACCGGCCGGGCGCTCGACGCCACCGAGGGCGGAATCGGCGCGCGCATCGCCCGCGGATGCGGCGTGAGCAGCGGGCCACGCGAAAGCGGCCGCGCATGCGAGCGCGAGCCGGCCGCGCGGCAGCCGCGCGACGTAGGGAGACGACATGAATGAATTCCTGAAAACGTGATCGGACGCCGCCGGACGCGAGCACGCGCGCCGCGCACGCACGGCGCGGCACGCGGATCGGGCCGCGGGCGGCACGCGCGCCACCGGGGCGCGCGAACGACATCAATCAGATCGGGAAGTTTTCAGGCGGGGCGCGCGGCTGCGCGAGACGGATGCCCTTGCGGGGAAAATCGGGAACGGCCGGCGCGGCCACGCGATACGCGAACGTCCGCACGAAGCCCGGCATCTCGGGCAGACGCGTGCCGAGCGCAAGGTTCGCCGCAAAGCCCGGGCAGTACACGCAGTGCGGCACGCCGGCATGATCGAACGACGACGTGTCGCGCTGGTCGCCCGCTTGGGCGAGCACGACCTGGCGTGCGCCCGCTGCACTGCACAATTCGAGCGTGAGCGCGCCTGAACCGCTCGACGCCAGACGCGCGTAGCCGACGACGGGCGACAGTACGTTCAGTACCAGCGCCAGCCATACGAGGCCGATCCATCGCGTCGTTCGTCTCATCGCGGTCCAGGAAAAAGTGCGCGCAAGTATAACAAGCGACCCGATTGTTGCCGATTGCGCTGGATGCAATAGCGGCCATCACACTTCGCGTCGCAGCGCATGTGCCGTTAATACAACAGAGACAAAATCTAACGATTCGCCTCTGGCATAAATCCAAGCGCGAGGTTGATAATCATTGAACCTGCTGGAGAAATGACCATGGATGAAAGACCCACTCGCATGCCACCGCCCGAGCAAGTGATGAGCCCGGATCCGGAACCCGTCGGCGTGGAATTCCTCGCCGAATTGCCCGAGCACGTGCGGGCATTCTTCGACGAGCAGCACAAGCTGTACTCGCCGAAGTGAACGCCCGTCCGGTTCTGTAACCGCCACGTGTCGATCATCGCTATCGTGCGGTTCATCACTGCGCATCGCGCGCAATTCGCCTCGCACCCGGGCCGCAAGAGCCTGACGGTGCCGGATCAGCTCGCCTGCTGATTCTCCTGTCGCGACGCTACGCCGCGCGACTGTCTTCGTCTATTCTTCTGGTTTTCCACGTCCGGCCCGCCCGGCTCTCCCGATCATTCCGATGAAGCAAGCCATTCGTGCCAGCGTCGCTGTCGCCGCGCTCGGCGTCGCCCTCTTTGCGTCGCCCCACGTCGCTCGTGCCGACGGTGACGACACCGCGCTCACCAACATCGTCGCGCTCGCGTCGCAACGCCTCGCGCTCGCCGAACCGGTCGCGCGATGGAAATGGGCGAATCACAAGGCAATCGAGGACCAGCCGCGCGAAGCGGCCCTGCTCACGTCGGTCGAAAAGCGCGCGGCACAGGCCGGTGTCGATCCGGCATTCGCACGGACGTTCTTTGAGGATCAGATCGCCGCGAGCAAGGACGTGCAGAACGCACTGTTCGCGACCTGGCGTGCGACGCGTCCGCCCGAGGGCACGCCCCCCGACCTCGCGACCAGCACGCGCCCGGCGCTCGACCGGCTGACGCAGAAAATGCTCGCGGGCCTCGCGCAGGTCGAACCACTGCGCAATGCGCCCGATTGCCAGGCACGCCTCGCGCGCAGCATCGCAAACTGGAAAACGCTGACGCGCTATGACTCGAAGCAGACGCAGGCACTCGACACCGCGCTGTCGCACGTCTGCTCGGGCGGCGGCGCAAGCGCGATCGGCTGACGCAGCGGGCACCGCGCGCGTGACGCGCGGCCGCCCTCAACCTGCCGGCGTGAGCGCGGCGAGCGGAATCAGTTGCAGCCCGCGTGCGAGATGCGTCTGCAGCAGGCGATGGGTGAAGGGTTCGAACGCGCCGTCCGCCGCCTCGGCGACGAGCCGTGCGGCCGCGTCGAGCGACTCGGCCGCGCCAAGGTAACGCCAGCCGTCGATCACATGAAACAGGCGGCGCTCGCCGTTCGCCTCGAACGCAACGGCGCCGTCGAACGGCCAGGGCGCATTGCCGCCACGGGCGCCATCGGCTGCCGGGCGCCGGTTGTACGACGGCCGCAGCTGGGCAATCCATTGCGCTTCCGCCAGCATCGCGCCCAGTTCATTACCGCTCTCGCGCCATTCGACGCGCCGCACCTGCTGCGCCAGTCGCATTTCCTTCGACGAACGGCGTTCGCCGGTCAGCAGCGCGCGCAGCCGCTGCCGCACCCTCACGCTGCGGCCCACATACAGCGGCGCGTCACCCTCCCCGAACAACGCATAGGCACCGCACCCGGCAGGCGCGGTGTCGAGCCACGCCTCGGTCAGATCGCCGCCCAGACGGAAGTGGCGCGTCGTGCGCGCGATCTGGTCGCACAGCCGCTCGAGCGGCACGATGTCGTGCAACTGACGCCAGAACTGCCACAGGAGGTCGGCATCCGCCAGCGCGCGGTGGCGCGCAGCCGGAACGAGACCGTGCCGCTCGATCAGCGCATCGAGCCCGTGCCGCGATTCGCGCGGGAACAGCGCGCGCGACAGCCGCACCGTACACAGCACGTCGGGATTGAACGCCAGGCCGATGCGCTCGAATTCGGCACGCAGGAAACCACGATCGAAGCTCGCGTTGTGTGCGACGAACAGCTTGCCGTCGAGCCGCTCGAACAGCGCCGGCGCGAGCGACGCGAACGACGGCGCGTCGCGCACCATCGCGTCCGAAATGCCCGTGAGTTGCTGGATGAACGGCGGTATCGCCTGCCCCGGATTGACGAGGCTCGTCCACGTCGACACGCCGAGTGGGCCGATCTCGACCACGCCGATTTCGGTGATGCGGTGCTCGGCGGGCGAGCCGCCGGTGGTTTCAAGATCGACGAAGACGAGCGGTTGTTCGCTGGCGGGATCGGACGGACGGGAATCGGACATGAAAAGACTGGAAAACGATGCTTCCGTGAGTATGCACCGGCAAGCAGGGTCGCGGCCAGCGCGGACCGCCGTGTTCCATCCCCGGAAAACAAAAAGCCCCCGCAATGCGGGGGCCGGACGTGATCGGCAATGCGTGGCGCGTCAGGCCGCCTGGATATTCGCTGCCTGCTTGCCTTTCGGCCCGACTTTGACGTCGAACGAAACACGCTGGTTTTCCTTCAGCGTCTTGAAGCCGTCCATCCGGATTTCGGAAAAGTGCGCAAACAAATCTTCACCACCATTGTCCGACGTAATAAAGCCAAAACCTTTAGCATCGTTAAACCATTTCACGATACCGGTATCCATGTCTTCGTTCCCCACTCGATTAGATCAAAAAAGCTATTTTTATAGCCGTTTCCCGAAATCCCGAAACATTGCGCCAGCACCCGCACCAGCACGCCGCCCGAGGACGGAGTGCTGACTTTATAAATTGGACAATCCGGGTGCGTCAAGAAAATTTTTAACAGTTGTTTTATCAAAAAAGCGCTAATGCCAATGGAATCGGTACACCATCGCCTTTGATTAATTGATTCGCATCAAAAACCTGTCAACATTACCGGGATCCGATCGATGATAATCGCGGCAATGAAATTTCTACCGGGGACAAATCGGTTCGGTAAATTCCTCGGGTTTTTTCCGGGTTGCGGAAATCCGGGGACATTGAGATGCTGACGCAACGCCGAAAGGAAGGAGACGGTCATGTGGCTGGACGGAATCAAGCGCTTCGCGAGCCGGCTCGGGCGCGTACGCCGCAAGTCCCGCGCCTTGGCCGAGTCCGCGCGCGAAGCGCCGTGCGATACCGAATTCGATACGACCTGGCACGGCGACCACTGGCAGAACCTGCTCGCATCGCCGCTGGATGCCCGTCACTACGTGATGGAAGACTGGACCTATACGCCGCCGCCGACCGATGCCGAGGAAGCCGCGCCTGCGGCCAAGCGCAAGCGGCGCTCGTACGCGCAGTAGCGCACGGACCGGCGGGGCAAAAAAAAAGCGCGACTGGGAAGTCGCGCCGACAAAGGTTTGGAGATCTTTTCCGTCAACGAAAAAGTCTGCTTCGGAAAGCAGAGATCGCAGTATAACGAGAGATCAACCTTTCATTAGCCATGCTCCACACAAACCTCTATTGCCGATGTGTCAATAATCGCGCTATGAGCTCCCCCGCCGGCTGCTGATTGCCTGTCGCGATCGCGCAACGCCCGATACGTAGTCCTGAACGCCATTTTCCTTCGCTGCACTGCCGCAAACCCTTGATGGACAATCGTTTGCGCGCGTCGACCGATCTTTGCGGATTTCAAAATACATTATTGCTTAAAGCGCGCCGCTCCCCCACTTCCTGCGCTCCGTACACTGCAGATGGCTTTCTGACAAGCGTACCGCCGCTCTGCCGGTCACGGCGTCAAGCAAAACAGCCCGGCCCGGCAGCAGGTTCGATCGACATCATCCTGTTTGGAGACAGATCCATGAAAAAAACTCTGATCGTCACCGCGTTGTCGGGTGTATTCGTTACCGCCGCACACGCGCAAAGCAGCGTGACGCTATACGGCCTGATCGACGCAGGCATCACCTATACGAACAATCAGGGCGGTCACAGCGCCTGGCAGGAAACGAGCGGTTCGGTCAACGGCAGCCGGTGGGGCTTGCGCGGCACCGAAGATCTCGGCGGCGGCCTGAAAGCGATCTTCACGCTGGAAAATGGTTTCGGCATCAATAACGGCGCGCTGAAGCAGAACGGTCGCGAATTCGGCCGGCAAGCGTTCGTCGGTCTCGCGCACAACAGCTACGGTTCGCTCACACTCGGTCGGCAGTACGACAGCGTCGTCGACTACCTCGGGCCGCTGTCGCTGACCGGTACGCAATACGGCGGCACGCAGTTCGCCCACCCGTTCGACAACGACAATCTGAACAATTCGTTCCGGATCAACAACTCGGTCAAGTATCAGAGCGCGAACTACGGCGGCCTCAAGTTCGGCGCGTTGTACGGGTTCTCGAACTCGACGGCGTTCGCGAACAACCGCGCGTATAGCGGCGGCGTGTCGTACAGCTACCTGGGCTTCAACTTCGCCGCGGCCTACTTGCAGTTGAACAGCGACGTGAACGCGCTCGCACAAGCCGCATCGGATCCGGGCGCGGTGACCGGCGACTGGACCTTCGCGTCGCGCGTGCAGCGCACCTGGGGCGCGGGCCTGAATTACGGCTTCGGCCCCGCCACGGTCGGCTTCGTGTTCACGCAGACGCGCCTGACCGGCATCCGCGCGATCAGCGCGGGGCAGTCCGGCGTGTCCGGCGGCATCACGGGCCTTGGCGGAACCGCGCGCTTCAGCAACTATGAAGTCAACGGCCGCTACGCGCTGACGCCGGCGCTGTCGCTCGCCGGCTCGTACACGTACACGCAGGGCCGTCTGGCCGGCGACAAGCCGACCTGGCACCAGTTCAACCTGCAGGCCGACTATGCGCTGTCGAAGCGCACCGACGTCTATCTGCAGGGTGAATTCCAGAAGGTCAACAACGACGGCCTCGACCTCGGCGCCAACATCAACGGGCTCGGCGCCGCATCGTCGACCAACAAGCAGATCGCGGTCACGGCCGGCATGCGCCATCGCTTCTGAGCGATACGCGCCGCAAGCCGGATGACGAAGCGCCCCGCCGGGGCGCTTTTTCATTGCCGCGCCGCGCGCGGGCCGATGCTCAGGCGGTGCCCCGCGCCGGATAGCGGACGTCGAGTATGTCGATCGGCTGCGGGCCGGCCGGCGTCATCAGCGTGACGGTATCGCCGATCTTCGCCTTGATCAGCGCACGCGCGACCGGGGAAATCCAGCTGACGCAGCCGTGGTCGAGATCGACCTCGTCGATCCCGACGATCGTGATCGTGTGATCCACGCCGTCCGGCGTCTCGTAATCGACCGTTGCGCCGAAGAACACCTGGTCGACGTTCTCCTGCCGGCTCGCGTCGACGACTTCGGCGAGATCGAGCCGCTTCGTCAGGAAGCGGATACGGCGGTCGATCTCTCGCAGCCGCCGCTTGCCGTAGATGTAGTCGCCGTTCTCCGACCGGTCGCCGTTCGACGCGGCCCACGACACGAGCCGCACGACCTCGGGGCGCTCGACGTCGATCAGGCTCAACAGCTCGTCTCTCAGCCGCTTGTGGCCAGCCGGCGTGATGTAGTTCTTCGCGCCCGCCGGGATCGCGGGTTGAGCCTGGTCGAGATCGTCGTCGTCACCGTCCGACTCTTTGACAAACGCCTTGTTCATGATGCAGATTCAACATGGATGACTGATCCTCCAAGGGTACACGAAGGGCCACCGCCCGGGCCATGCAACCTAATTCGCGAATAAGGCTTCCCTTTTTATACAACCCTGCTATAATTTCGCTTCTGCGTGCGGCTGTAGCTCAGTTGGATAGAGTACTTGGCTACGAACCAAGGGGTCGTGGGTTCGAATCCTGCCAGCCGCGCCACTTTTTCGAGGGCCTTCCCAACCGAAGGCCCTTTCAGTTCAAAGCAGTAGAAGTTTTGTTTTGCGTGCGGCTGTAGCTCAGTTGGATAGAGTACTTGGCTACGAACCAAGGGGTCGTGGGTTCGAATCCTGCCAGCCGCGCCACTTTTTTGGGGGCCTTCCCATCGCAGAAGGTTCCGACAGTTGAAGCAGTACCGTTTTGCGTGCGGCTGTAGCTCAGTTGGATAGAGTACTTGGCTACGAACCAAGGGGTCGTGGGTTCGAATCCTGCCAGCCGCGCCACCTTAAAAGGGCTTTCCTCCGGGAAAGCCCTTTTTCTTTTCCGCATCCCCTCTTCTCTCGCTCGCGCCATCGCGGGTTCGTGCCGCGGCACTCGTGAAAACGGCGGCCATTGGCCGCCGTCAGTCGATCGAGCACCCGCGCGCCGAGCCGCGTCAGTAATCCTGCCGTTCGCGCTCGATACGCATGCCGCCGTCGTGACGCGCATGCGCACCGTCGTCGGTCGAGCGCTCGCGCATGATCCGCATCACATCCGGGTTGGTTCGCACGCGCCGCATCACGTTCGCGAGATGCACGCGGTCGCTGACCTGGATCACGAAGCGCAGCACCGTCGATTCGTGCGTCAGATCCTCGTCCATCGCGATATGCACGATGTTCGCGTCGGCCGACGTGATGTCCGCCGCGACACGCGCGAAGATGCCCTTGGTGTTCTTCACGAGCGCCTTCACCGCGACATCGAACAGGCGGCCCGGCTGCGGCGCCCATTCGACATCGATCCAGCGGCCCGGGTCGCGGCGATGAATCCGCTGCGCGACGCGGCAATCGGTCGTATGAATCGCCATCCCCAGGCCGATGCCGATGTAACCCATGATTGCATCGCCCGGAATCGGCCGGCAGCATGCCGACAACTGCACGGACATCCCTTCGGTGCCGGTAATCACGACCGGCGGCGCATGATGCGCGGGATGCCGTTCGGACTTCGGCAGGTCGTCGTCCGCGTCGCGGCCGCTCATCAGCACCTCGATGCGCTTGGCCATCACCGCGGCAACGCGGCGGCCGAGGCCGATGTCCGCGAAAATTTCCTGGCGACTCTTGTTGCCCGTCCACTGCACGAGCTTCTCCCACACTTCCGGCTCGACGTCGGCCAGCGCGAGACCGTAGCCCTTCAGGCTCTGGTCGACGAGCCGCTCGCCCAGCTGCACCGACTCGTTCAGGCGCATCGTCTTCAGGTAGTGGCGGATCGCCGAACGCGCCTTGCCGGTACGCACGAAACCGAGCCATGCGGGATTCGGCTTCGAATACGGCGCGGTGATCACTTCGACGATGTCGCCGCTCTTCAGCTCGGTGCGCAGCGGCAGCAATTCGTTGTTGATCTTCACGGCCACGCACTGGTTGCCGAGATCACTGTGGATCGAATACGCGAAATCGAGTGCCGTCGCGCCGCGCGGCAGCGCCATGATCTTCGACTTCGGCGTGAACACGTAGACCGCGTCGGGGAACAGGTCGATCTTCACGTGCTCGAGGAATTCGCTCGAATCGCCGGCTTCGCTCTGGATGTCGAGCAGCGACTTCAGCCACTGGTGCGCGCGCTTCTGCACGTCGCTGAGATCCGCGCTGCCGTTCTTGTACAGCCAGTGTGCGGCGACCCCTGCCTCGGCGATCTCGTGCATCTTGCGCGTGCGCACCTGGAACTCGATCGGCGCGCCGAACGGGCCGACGAGCGTCGTGTGCAGCGACTGATAGCCGTTGATCTTCGGGATCGCGATGTAGTCCTTGAACTTGCCGGGCACGGGCTTGTACAGCGCGTGCAGCGCGCCGATGCACGTGTAGCAGTCGAGCGGGCTATCAACGACGACGCGGAAACCGTACACGTCGAGCACCTGCGAGAACGACAACTGCTTGTCGCGCATCTTGCGGTACACGCTGTAGATGGTTTTCTCGCGGCCGGTGATCTCGGCGTCGATCTTCGCGTCGGTCATCGCGCGCTGTGCCGCCTCGAGGATCTTGCTGATCACTTCGCGGCGATTGCCGCGCGCGGCCCTCACGGCCTTCTCGAGCGTCGCGTAGCGATGCGGGTTGAAGTTCGCGAAGCTCATGTCCTGCAGCTCGCGATACGTGTTGTTCAACCCGAGCCGGTGCGCGATCGGCGCGTAGATGTCGAGCGTTTCGCGCGCGACGCGACGACGCTTTTCCATCGGCACCGCGCCGAGCGTGCGCATGTTGTGCAGGCGGTCGGCAAGCTTGACAAGAATGACGCGCACGTCGCGCGCCATCGCGAGCAGCATCTTGCGGAAGTTTTCCGCCTGCGCTTCCTCGCGGCTGCGGAACTCCATCTTGTCGAGCTTCGACAGGCCGTCGACCAACTCGGCGACCTTCGGGCCGAACCGTTCGGCCAGCTCGCTCTTGGTCACGCCCTGGTCTTCCATCACGTCGTGCAGAAGCGCCGCCATGACGGCCTGCGCGTCGAGCTTCCAGCCGGCGCAGATTTCCGCGACGGCGACGGGATGGGTGATGTAGGGTTCGCCGCTCTGGCGATATTGACCGAGGTGGGCTTCGTCGCTGAAGTGGAACGCCGCCTTGACCTCTTTGATTTCTTCCGGAGGAAGATACTCGGCAAGCACGGTCGTCAGTTTCGCGATCGAAACGACGCCGTGCTTGCGAGGCTGCTCCGGAGTGGCGGTCGGCCCGAACAGATGCCGGAAGGACTGTTCGAGGACCGCGTCGATGTACTGGCGCGCAGGCGACTGGGCCGTGGCTTCGGTGGTCGAATCCGCGGAGGCGGACGATGGGGTGGTGCTCATATTCGCCTCCAGGTCGGGTCGTTGCGCGCGTGGATTACATGGCTGGAACGGGCCGGATGCGCGTTACACCGGCACCTTCTTCAGCATCTCGACGCCGACCTGGCCGGCAGCGATTTCGCGCAGCGCGACGACGGTCGGCTTGTCGCGGCTTTCGATCTTCGGCGTATGGCCTTGCGCGAGCTGCCGCGCGCGGTAGGTGGCGGCGAGCGCCAGTTCGAAGCGGTTCGGGATTTGCTTCAGGCAGTCTTCGACGGTAATGCGAGCCATGGTGGTAATTCCTTCTGAATATAGTCCTTATTCTACCTTATGTCCCTCGGCCCCCGCGTCATTCCGCGTGGGGCAGATGGATGCCGAGCTCGATGAACAGCTCCGTGTGTCGCGCGTACTGCGAAGCAAAGCGCAGGCGCGTCGCGGCGACGATGCATTCGAGCTCCGCGAGCGCACGCTCGAAATTCTCGTTGATCACCACGTATTCCGCTTCCGACGCGTGCGCGATCTCGCTGCCGGCAGCCAGCAGGCGGCGCGTGATCACGTTCGGTTCGTCCTGGCCGCGCTTCTTCAGACGCTCCTCGAGCGCATCGAGCGACGGCGGCAGGATGAAGATGCCGACCGCATTGCGGAACTGCTTCTTCACCTGCAGTGCGCCCTGCCAGTCGATCTCGAGCAGCACGTCATGGCCGCTCTTCATCTGCTCTTCGATCCAGACGCGCGACGTGCCGTAGTAGTTGCCGTGCACTTCCGCGCTCTCGAGGAATTCGTGCGCCGCATGACGCGTGCGGAAATCCTCGACGGTCGTGAAGTGATAGTGCTGGCCGTCCTGTTCGCCCGGGCGCGGCTTGCGCGTCGTGTACGAGATCGACAGGCAGATGTCGCTGTCCTTCGACAGCAACGCGTTCACGAGCGTCGACTTGCCGGCGCCCGACGGCGCAATGACCATGAACAGGTTGCCGGGATAGACGCCCGCGTGAAGCGTATGCGCGTCGTGAGTGGGGTGGATCATCTTGCGTTACTCCAGGTTTTGCACTTGCTCGCGCATCTGCTCGATCAACAGCTTGAGCGCCATCGATGCGTCGGCCAGCTCCTTCGCCGCCGCCTTCGAGCCGAGCGTGTTTGCTTCTCGATTCAGTTCCTGCATCATGAAGTCGAGACGCTTGCCGACGCGGCCGCCCTTCTCGATGACATGGCGCGTTTCGTTCAGGTGCGCGGTGAGACGCGACAGCTCTTCCGCGATGTCGATCCGGATCCCGTACATCGTCACTTCCTGACGAATGCGTTCCGCGGCTTCCTCGCGCGTGACGATCGGCGCGCTGCCCTCGGGCGCCGCGATGCCGAGCGCTTCCTGCAGCCGTTCGACGATCTTCTGCTGATGCTTCGCGATCAGCTCGGGCACGAGCGGCGTGATGCGCGCGACGATCGCTTCCATCTCGGTGACGTTCGACAGCAGCATCGTCGCCAGCTGCGCGCCTTCGCGCGAACGCACGACGACGAGCTCGCCGATCGCTTCCTTGCCGCACGCGAGCACCGCGTCGCGGATCGCTTCCGCCGACACGCCGCTCTCGGCGATCACGCCGGGCCAGCGCAGGATCTCGCCCGCGCGCAGGCGGCCGACGCCCGGGAACGAATCGAGCACCGAGCGCTCGAGCTCGGCGAGCTGGCCGAGCGCCGACTGGTTCAGCGCGCCCGCGCCGATGCTCTGTTCGCCGCGCTGCAGGTTGATGCGAATGTCGACCTTGCCGCGCGACAGCTTGTTCATCAGCATTTCGCGCAGCGCGGGTTCGCACGCGCGCACGTCGTCCGGCATCCGGAAATTGAGGTCGAGGAAGCGCGAGTTCACGGTGCGCAGTTCGACCGACACGCTGGTGCCGCCGTTGCCGGTGGCCGTCGCGAGTTCGCGCGTCGCGCTCGCGTAGCCCGTCATGCTGTAGATCATGGTTCGTCTCGCCGTCTGGGTGCCCTCGCGGGCGGGGATATGTCGAGGCGCCCGGCGCATCGTAAAGCGCGGGGCGGGAAGCGCGCATTATCCCATTTTGCGGACCACCCCGCCGGGCAAGCCCGCCGTTCGGCGCTAAAATCGGGGTTTCCTCTCCTTCCGCGATTTCCCCATGACGTCTTCCGTTTCCCGCCCGAGCGGCCGCCGCGCCGACGAACTGCGCAAGGTCGCCCTCACGCGCCACTACACGAAACACGCCGAAGGCTCGGTGCTGGTCGAATTCGGCGACACCAAGGTGCTCTGCACCGCGAGCGTCTCCGAACGCGTGCCCGACTTCCTGCGCGACCGCGGGCAAGGCTGGCTGACGGCCGAATACGGGATGCTGCCGCGCGCGACGCACACGCGCAGCGACCGTGAAGCCGCGCGCGGCAAGCAGACGGGCCGCACGCAGGAAATTCAGCGCCTGATCGGCCGCGCGCTGCGCGCGGTGTTCGATCTCGAGGCGCTCGGCCCGCGCACGATCCACATCGACTGCGACGTGATCCAGGCCGACGGCGGCACGCGCACCGCGAGCATCACCGGCGCCTTCGTCGCCGCGCACGACGCCGTGTCGAAGCTGATCGCGGCCGGCAAGCTCACGCGCTCGCCGATCACCGACCACGTCGCCGCGATCTCGGTCGGCGTGTACGAAGGCGCGCCGGTGCTCGACCTCGACTACGCGGAAGATTCGCAGTGCGATACCGACATGAACGTCGTGATGACGGGTGCCGGCGGTTTCGTCGAAGTCCAGGGCACGGCCGAAGGCGTGCCGTTCTCGCGCGCCGAGATGAACGCGCTGCTCGACCTCGCGCAGGGCGGGATCGCCGAGCTCGTGCAGCTTCAGAAAGACGTGCTGGGCGCCTGACATGCCGGGCGACCACACCATCGCGCCGCTGTCGCGCATCGTTCTCGCGTCGAACAACGCCGGCAAGCTGCGCGAATTCACCGCGCTGTTCTCGACGGTCGGCATCGAGATCGTCCCGCAGGGCGAGCTCGCGGTGCCCGAAGCGGAAGAGCCGTTCGGCACGTTCATCGAGAACGCGCTGACGAAGGCGCGCCACGCGTCGCGGCTCACCGGACTGCCGGCGATTGCCGACGATTCGGGCCTGTGCGTGCGCGTGCTGCGCGGCGCGCCGGGCGTCTACTCGGCGCGTTATGCACAGCGCGCGGGCCGCGACAAGGGCGACGCCGCGAACAACGCGTATCTCGTCGAGCAGTTGCGCGGCGTCGACGACCGGCGCGCATACTATTGCTGCGTGCTCGCGCTCGTGCGCCACGTGGACGATCCCGAACCGCTGTTCGCCGAAGGGCGCTGGACCGGGGAAATCGTCGACACGCCGCGCGGCAAGCATGGATTCGGCTACGACCCGTATTTCTACCTGCCGGCGCTCGGCGCGACGGCCGCGGAACTCGATCCGGCCGTGAAGAACACGCACAGCCATCGCGCGCTGGCGCTCAAGGCGCTGCTGGCGCGGCTCGCGGAGGAAGCATGAGCGTGCCCGATACCCGTTCGCTGCAGGGGGTTGCATGAGTCAGGCCGCGGAAACCGGCGCGCGTGTCGTCGCGACCTTCACGTCGCCCGGCCAGGTGCGACTCACGTCGCTGCCGCCGCTCGCGCTGTACGTGCATTTCCCGTGGTGCGTGCGCAAGTGCCCGTACTGCGATTTCAACTCGCACGAATGGAAAGGCGAACGGTTTCCGGAAACCGAGTACCTCGATGCGCTGCGCGCCGACCTCGAGCAGGCGCTGCCGCTCGTCTGGGGGCGGCAGGTGCATACCGTGTTCATCGGCGGCGGCACGCCGAGCCTGCTGTCGGCGGCCGGCCTCGACCGGATGCTCTCCGACGTGCGCGCGCTGCTGCCGCTCGACGCCGATGCCGAGATTACGCTCGAGGCGAATCCGGGCACGTTCGAAGCCGCGAAGTTCGCGCAGTTCCGTGCGAGCGGCGTGAACCGCCTGTCGGTCGGCATCCAGAGCTTCAACGAAGCGCACCTGAAGGCGCTCGGCCGGATTCACGACACGGCGCAAGCACGCGCGGCCGTCGAGATCGCCGCAAAGAACTTCGACAACTTCAACCTCGACCTGATGTTCGCGCTGCCGAACCAGACGCTCGACGAATGCCGCACCGACATCGAGACCGCGCTGTCGTTCGCGCCGCCGCACCTGTCGCTGTACCACCTGACGCTCGAGCCGAATACGATGTTCGCGAAGTTCCCGCCCGTCGTCCCCGACGACGACGCGTCGGCCGACATGCAGGAGTGGATCCATGCGCGCACGGCCGAGGCCGGCTACGGGCGCTATGAAGTGTCCGCGTATGCGAAGCCGAATCATCAGTGCAAGCACAACCTGAACTACTGGCGCTTCGGCGACTATCTCGGGATCGGCGCGGGCGCACACACGAAGCTGTCGTTCCCGAACCGGATCCTGCGGCAGGCACGCTACAAGCATCCGGCGACCTTCATCGAGCAGGCAAAGGCCGGCACGGCCGTACAGGAAGAGCGTGAAGTCGGTGCGCGCGACCTGCCGTTCGAGTTCATGCTGAACACGCTGCGGCTCGTCGAGGGCTTCCCGGTGCACAGCTTCGCCGAACGCACGGGCCTGCCGATGAGCACGATTGAGCCGGCGCTGCAGGAAGCGGAGCGACGCGGGCTGATCGCGCGCGATTTCGCGCAGATCGCGCCGACGCCGCTCGGCCAGCGTTTCCTCAACGACCTGCAGGAATTGTTCCTGCGCGACGATTGAAGGAATGAGCGAGGCGGCATTTCGGTTACAATGCCGCCTCGTGTGGAAGCGTGGCCGAGCGGTTTAAGGCACCGGTCTTGAAAACCGGCGACGGGAAACTGTCCGTGAGTTCGAATCTCACCGCTTCCGCCAGGAAGTTCGCCAAACCCCGTCCATTCGTTGAATGACGGGGTTTTTGCTTATCGGTTTGTCCGTGCGCGCCCTACCCGCACGTCCCGACGCGTCGCGCCGGATGCCGTTACAATCCCGCGCTCCGATTCGCGAAACGGGAAACCCACGTCATGAAGCCCCTCATCGTCTCGTCGCTCGTCGCCCTGCTGGCTGCCGTCAGCACGCATGCGGCCGCCGACACCGCATCCGGCAGCGGCACACCGGCATCGTGCGCGATCGCAACCGTCAGCGGCGTCGGCGGTTCGCCGCGCGGCCTGAGCGAATACCTCGCGAGCCCGTCGCCCTACAACTACCTGAAGGACAACGACCTCCAGTGCAAGGTGGGCGACGACGGACGCACGTCGAACTGCACCGGCGTGACCTACCTGCGCAACGAACAGGTCAGCGTGTACGACGATTCCGATCCGGCGACGCTCACCGTCGTCGCGCGCGTGGAACTCGATCATGGCCAGAAATACCCGGTGATCATCGTGGTGCAACGCAAGGACGCGCGCTGCAAACAATGATGCAGCGCCGCGCGCGAAGCCGTCGCGCTCGCGTCGGTACTTCGCGCGGCAGCTGAGCCGCGGCCACGGGCTCACCCCATCACCGTGCCGGAAGCCTCCCGGCCGGTCGCTCGATCACCTAGAATTCGATCAACACGGCGACACGACCGCCGCCGCGTACTCGATGCCGCACGCGCCAACCCTGCGCGCGGCACACGGAGATCGCCATGACCGAACTGTCGAGCGCGACGGAACCCGTCGATTACGAAGGCTTCGAGATCCATGTCGTGCCGGCCGCCGTGCCCGGCAGCGACACGCGTCATACCTACACCGGCTACGTGTGCCATCCGGGCGCGAACCCCGCGCTGCCCGGCCACGCGGTACCGTTCCACGCGGACGGCGAGGAAAGCTTCGCGAGCGTCGATGAGGCAGTCCACGAAGCCGTGCACATCGGCAAGAGCATCATTGACGGGACGCACCCGGACCTGTCAGTGCTGTCGCTCGTCACGCACGGATTCTGAACCGGGCGGCACGCATCGCCGACGCTTGCGCGGGCGCCTGCCTCGGTGCAGCCAGCGGCAACCGACGCGCCCGGCCAAACCATCGTCACGCGCCTGCGCGCCACTCGCGTTCGTCGCCTTGCTTTCAACCTTGCAACACGCACGCCGGGATGCGCGCGTGCGGCAGCCGCGCGAGCGTGCCGTCACGTGTCACGTCACATCGCGGTACGCTGCGCACGCCGCCTCGTCATCAGCAATCGCAACGCCCTGCGTCGCGCGTTATGCGTTTGTCCCGATATCGACTCGCGTCCGTGCGCCTATCATTTTTTTATAGTCACTCCCGGCTAGCCTCCCATGCGCCCCCTTCTCCGTTTGCGCGTCGACCGGCTGCGTGTTGCCGCGCTGGCCGTCGCCGCCCTGCTCTCGGCGTGCACGATCACGCCGCCGTCTTCACTGCATTCGATCCTGACGATTCCCTCGATCACGCGTAGCGGCAGTCTCGACCAGTATCGCGTCGAGGTCGCGCGGCGTGTCGCCGAACGCAATCCGTCCGGCATGCTGCACGGCACGCCGCAGGCGATGCTCCGATCGCTCGTGGTCGTGTCCTTCACTGTCGATGGCGGCGGCCGGCTCGTCAATGCGTCCGTCTATCGCAGCAACGGCGACAGCGAGGCGGAAGCGCTCGCCCTCGCGTCGCTGCGCCGCTCGGCGCCGCTGCCGCCGCCACCATCGCGGCTGCTCGACGGCAACGGCCGGCTCGAACTGATGGAAGGCTGGCTCTTCAACGACGACGGCCACTTCCAGTTGCAAAGCACGGCGTCCGCGCAAGCGCAATCGATCGACTGATGCGCCGCCGCCGCGCGATTGCCGGTGAGCGGCAGCGCTGGCTATAATTTTCCGCAACCGCGCGGCCATCACGCCGCGCGCGCGTTCGCGCGCCCCACCCGGCATGCGAGCCGACCACGCCGGCACCGGGCGGCGGCGACGTACCCGTCTCCATCGTCGACCGGCGGGTGACGTCCGCGCCACGGCGCGTGTCCACGCCGCCATCGCGTCATCCGCATCATCCGCTCGGCTGCACCCGGCAGGCATCCGCCTGCCCGACCGCACGCTCAGCCGACCGCCCCAACGACAAAACGGAGACATCCATGTCCGCATCCCCCCCGACCGTTGCTCACGCAACCGGTTCGGCCGGCGCCGTCAGCCACCGGCGCATCGTGTTCGCGAGCTTCATCGGCACCGCGATCGAGTTCTACGATTTCTACGTGTATGCGACGGCCGCCGCGCTCGTCATCGGCCCCGTGTTCTTCCCGCACGGCTCCGCGACCGCGCAGGCGCTGTCCGCGTTCGTCACGTTCGGCATCGCATTCATTGCCCGCCCGATCGGCTCGTTCCTGTTCGGGCACTTCGGCGACCGCATCGGCCGCAAGTCGACGCTCGTCGCATCGCTGCTCGTGATGGGCGTGTCGACCACCGCGATCGGCTTCGTGCCCGGCTACGACGCGATCGGCGCGCTCGCACCGGTGCTGCTGTGCGTGCTGCGCTTCGGCCAGGGGATCGGCCTCGGCGGTGAATGGGGCGGCGCGGCGCTGCTCGCGACCGAGCACGCGCCGCAGGGCAAGCGCGGCTGGTTCGGGATGTTCCCGCAACTCGGACCGTCGGTGGGCTTCCTGATGTCGAACGGCCTGTTCTTCGCGCTCGCGCTGTCGCTGTCCGACGAGCAGTTCCGCAGCTGGGGCTGGCGCATTCCGTTCCTCGTCAGCGCGGTGCTCGTCGCGCTCGGCCTGTACGTGCGGCTCAAGATCACCGAAACGCCCGCGTTCCAGGCCGCACTCGACCGTAACGAGCGCGTACGCGTGCCGGTCGCGACGCTCGTCACGCAGCACTGGCAGCCGACGCTGCTCGGCGCGCTCGCGATGGTCGTCTGCTACACGCTGTTCTATATCTCGACGGTGTTCTCGCTGTCGTACGGCGTGTCGGCGCTGCATATTCCGCGCCAGAGCTTCCTCGGGCTGCTGTGTTTCGCCGTCGTGTTCATGGGGCTCGCGACACCGCTTTCCGCGTGGGCGTCGGACCGCTTCGGCCGCAAGCCGGTGCTGATCGTCGGCGCGATCGCCGCGTTGCTGTCGGGTTTCGCGATGGAGCCGTTGCTCGGCAGCGGCTCGATGCCGCTCGTCGCGCTGTTCCTGACGATCGAGCTGTTCCTGATGGGTGTGACGTTCGCGCCGATGGGCGCGTTGCTGCCGGAACTGTTCCCGACCAACGTCCGCTATACGGGCGCGGGCGTGGCGTACAACCTCGGCGGGATCCTCGGCGCGTCGATCGCACCGTATATCGCGCAACTGCTGGCGGCGCGCGGCGGGCTGTCATGGGTCGGCGGATACGTGTCGGTCGCGGCGGCGATCAGCCTGATCGGCGTGCTGCTGATGCGCGAAACGCGCGACGCATCGCTCGTCTGAGCCCCCGGGGCGACCCGGGTTGTGCGGCGGCAGGCGCTGCCTATACTCGATCCTGGGCGCGCCGTTGCGTGCCCGGGGATCCCGCCCCGACAGGAGCCGCCGCCATGAATATCCGCCTCGGCAATGCCGATCTCGTCCTGATCCTCGCACTCGCGCTGGGTGGCGCGCTATTGCTCGCGCTGCGGTTCCGGCCGAAGACGTGGCGCGGCCTCGTGTTCGAGGCGCTGTTGGCAAATCTGGCGGCCATCGCCGCCGTCATCACGATCGAGGCGCTGCTGGCCTGAACCGGCCCACGGCAAGCCGTCAGGCGGTCAGGCGCGCGCGCAGCGCGCCATAGGCAGGGGCGACCGCATCGATCGCGTCCAGCGCCTCGTCGACGGATGGCATCGCGCCCGGCTCGCCGATCGACAGGGCATTCGGCGCACCGCCGATACCGCAATGGTGGCGCGAAGTCGCGACGAAGATCATCACGGTCGGCCGCTGCAACGCATGCGCCATGTGAACGAATCCCGTATCGACCCCCACCACCAGCGCGGCCCGTCCGAGCGCCGCGCCGAGTTCGCGCACAGTCATCGCCGGTAATACGACTGCGCCCGGCGCACGCGCGGCGATGTCCTTCGCGTCGTCATGCTCGGCGCTCGATCCCCACGGCAACAGCACCCGCACGCCGCGCGCCATCATCTGCGTGGCCAGCGCGGCCCAATGGTCGGCCGGCCATTTCTTGTCGGGATTGGACGTCGCATGGAACAGCAGCATGAACGGTGCACCATCGGTCACGGCCGCCGGCAGGTTCGCGCCCTGCGGCGGGACGATGCCGTAGGTGGCGAGGCCTTCGGGCCGGTAGCCGAGCGCTTCGCCGGCGCTCACGCGCATGCCGTGCCACGCATCGCAGTCCGGCCGCGGGCCGAAACGATGCGAATACGCGAAACGCGCGCCCGTTTCGCCGAGATCCTGGGTCTGGTAGCCGACACGGCGCGCCGCACGCGCCAGCGCCGAAATGATCGCGCTCTTGTACACGCCGTGCAGGTCGATGACCGCATCGTAGCGATGCGCCCGCAACGCGCCGATCGACGACGAAATCGCCTTCAGGTCGCCGGTGTTGCGGAGCTTCTTGAAGCGGCGCAGCGGCGCGCACAGCACGGCGCTCACGCCCGGATGCCAGCGCACGACCTCGGCACACGATTCGTCCACGGCCCAGTCGACCGTCACGCCCGGAAAGGCGCGATGCAGATCGGCGACGACGGGCAACGTCTGGACGACGTCGCCGAGCGACGTCACTTTCACGATGAGGATGCGTTTCACTTTTGCGGGGAAGAGCCAGCCATTTGGGGATGCTAACGACGGATGCCCGTCGCGAACATTACTCCTGAATTACATTTGCAACGAAATGCTACAAGCTTGCAAAACATTGTCGCCCGACTGCACGGCGCCGGTTCTTTTTATAATCGGTTCTTTGCCTGATGGCCACCGCCGATGCCACGCCCTGCCATTCCCGCCCTGTTTCCGGCCCTCACCCGTCGCTCGCTGCGCATCTGGCGACAGTACGGCATTTTCTGGCTCGGCGCGATCGTCGTCGGGCTCGCAGCCGTACTTTACGCGCGGCTGATCGACTGGGGCTACGAGTCCTTCCGCGCGATGCGCGAGCACGCGGTGTGGCTGCCGCTGCTGTTGACGCCCGCGATCGCCGCCGTGTCGGTATGGCTCACGCGCCGGTTCTTCCGCGGCGCCGAAGGCAGCGGCATCCCGCAGGTGATCGCGACGCTGCATGCGCGCCCGAGCGCGTTCGGCGCCCGGTTGCTGACGCTGCGCATCCTGTTCGGCAAGGTGCTGATTTCGTTCCTGGGCATCCTGGGCGGCTTCACGATCGGTCGCGAGGGGCCGACCGTGCAGGTCGGCGCGGCGCTGATGTTCAACCTTCGACGCTTCTACCCGCGCTCGAACGCGCAGATCGAACGGCAGCTCGTGCTGGCCGGCGCGGCGGCCGGACTGTCGGCCGCGTTCAATACGCCGCTCGCCGGGGTCGTGTTCGCGATCGAGGAACTGACGCGCAGCTTCTCCGCGCGCGCAAGCGGCGTGCTGATCACCGCGATCATCCTCGCCGGTGTCGTCGCGCTCGGCCTGAACGGCAACTACACGTATTTCGGCACGATCGATGCCGGCCTCCATTTCCCGAAACTGCTGGCGGTCGCGGTGCTGGTCACCGCGATCGTCACGGGCATCGCGGGCGGCCTGTTCTGCTGGCTGCTGCTGAACACGGGGCGCTGGCTGCCCGCGCAACTGCTGGGCCTGTACCGCGAGCGGCCGATCACGTTCGCCGCACTGTGCGGCTTCGCGATCGCCGTCGTCGGCCTGGTGTCGGGCGGCACGACCTTCGGCAGCGGCTACGCCGAGGCGCGCGGCCTGCTCGACGGCAGCCAGCACCTGTCGGTGTTCTATCCGTTCCTGAAGATGATCTCGATGGTCGCGTCGTACCTGCCGGGCATCCCGGGCGGGATCTTCGCGCCGTCGCTGTCGATCGGCGCCGGATTCGGCAACCTGTTGCACGTCGTGTTCAGCAACATGAGCCTGCCGATGCTGATCGCACTCGCGATGGTCGGCTATCTGGCGGCCGTCACGCAGTCGCCGATCACGTCGTTCGTGATCGTGATGGAAATGATCAACGGCCATGCGCTCGTGATTTCGCTGATGGCGACCGCACTGGTGTCGAGCCGCATATCGCGCTTTTTCGCGCCGCCGCTCTACGAAACGCTCGCGCTGCGCTATCTCGCGCCGCCCGCCGCGGCCACCGAACCGGCCGCGGCATCGGCGGCGAGCGCGGCTGCGAGCACGGCGGCTGCAACCGGCGTGACCGGCGTGACGGAGCCGCAGGACGCGGCCGCCGCGCCGGCCGATCCGCTCGACACGCTGCGCGACGAAGGCGGCGACGAGCCGGTCGCTGCAACGCCGGGCGCAAGCTCGGCGCACACACCGGCCCCGCAGGGCGACGAACCGGCTGCGGCCGGCGCGAACGGCCCGGCGCAACCCGGCCCGCGCGACGCTCAGTAGATCACGACCGGCGCCGGCCGGTAGTAGACGGGCCGTGCCGGCACGACGATGCACCCGGCCAGCGTGATCGCGACGAGCGCGATGGCAATGACGGTTCTTTTCATCACGCGCCTCCATCACGCCCAGTGGCCACGGGTCCAGAACCAGTTCGGACCGCGCTGGTCCCAGTGGCCCGGCACCCATTGCATGCCGACGCGCTCGGCTTCCCAGTGGCCGCCGATCCACACGTAGCCGCCATGCTCCCAGCGCCAGTGCCCACGCTCCCACACGTAGCCCACGCGCGCGGTCGGCACGACCTCGTAGCGCACGGGCGGCGGTGCGTTCGGCGAAACGACGACGATCTCCTCGGTGCGCACGGCAACCGGCTCGGCGATGACCACGCGGCCCTGCGGTGCGATCACGGGTGTGCCGACGAGAATCTCGTCCGCATGCGCGGCAAACGGCGCGACGACGGCTGACAGGCCCGCGGCAAACAGGGCGAGCGAAACGATACGACGTTGAACAGTAGAGACAGCCATCACAACCTCCTGATTGAACAAGTTACGCGAGCGTATTCGTTCAATGCGGGAGGGGCGATTACGGCCGACAGGCGCCGTGTTACGGCGTGCCCGAAAGTGCAACAGGGCGTAAGACGCGCACGGCGGCAGGCGCCGCCGTGCGGAGGGACACCGGCAAGCGTCAGGCTTGCGGAATCTCGATCTTCACTTCGAGGACTTCGAGGTCGTCCTGGCGCTCGAGGCTCACGCGGATGTCATCGTTCGAAATATGGACGTACTTCGAGATGACCGCGACGAGTTCCTTCTGCAGCGCCGGCAGGTAATCGGCCGGCGGCCGGCCACCGACCCGCTCGTGCGCGATGATGAGCTGCAGGCGCTCCTTCGCGACCGATGCGGATTTCTTCTTCTCGCCGAGGAGAAACGAAAGGATGGACATGGGCGGCCTCCGTTACTTGCTGCCGAAGAGGCGCTGCAGCAGGCCCGGCTTCTGGTAATCGGTGAAGCGCAGCGGCTTGTCCTCGCCGAGGAAGCGCGAGACGACGTCCTTGTACGCTTCGGCGACGTCGGTACCGTCGATATGCACGGCCGGCAGACCCTGGTTCGATGCATGCAGCACGGCTTCCGACTCGGGCACCACGCCAATCAGCTTGATGCGCAGGATCTCGCTGATGTCCTCGAGCGACAGCATCTCGCCTTCGCTCACGCGCTTCGGGCTGTAACGCGTGATCAGCAGGTGCTCCTTGATCGGATCCTTGCCTTCGGTCGCGCGCTTCGTCTTCGACGACAGGATGCCGAGAATGCGGTCGGAGTCGCGCACCGACGACACTTCCGGGTTCGTGACGATCAGCGCTTCATCCGCGAAGTACATCGCGTGCAGCGCGCCGGCCTCGATACCGGCCGGCGAATCGCAGACGATGTATTCGAAGTCCATCGCGACGAGGTCGTTCAGCACCTTCTCGACGCCGTCGCGCGTCAGCGCATCCTTGTCGCGCGTCTGCGACGCCGGCAGGATGAACAGGTTCTCGCACTTCTTGTCCTTGATCAGCGCCTGGTTCAGGTTCGCTTCGCCCTGGATCACGTTCACGAGGTCATACACGACGCGACGCTCGCAGCCCATGATCAGATCGAGGTTGCGCAGGCCGACGTCGAAGTCGATCACAGCCGTCTTGTGGCCGCGCAGCGCGATACCGGACGCAAAGCTCGCGCTCGTCGTCGTCTTGCCCACGCCGCCCTTGCCCGAGGTCACCACGATGATTTTTGCCATTTACCCAATACCCTGTGTTCGTCAATGAGAGCCGATCGATCCGGAGCGTGCCGCGTGATTTACGTCAGGCGCAGCGGTTCGATCATCAGTTTTTCCTCTTCGAGCCGGATCTGCACCGATTTGCCCAGTACGTCGGCGGGCAACGGGTTCTCGGTTGTTCGATAGATACCCGCGATCGAAATCAGTTCCGGTTCGAGACACGTGCAGAAAATGCGCGCGTCGTGATTACCGTGCACGCCCGCGAGAGCGCGGCCGCGCAACGGCGCGTAGATGTGGATATTGCCTTCCGCGATGATCTCCGCGCCGTGACTGACCGGCGCGAGCACCACGAGGTCTCCTTTCGCGTAAATCTGCTGCCCCGAACGCAACGGCCGGTCGATCACGAGCGTCTGGCCACCCGGCTGATTCGATGCCGGCGCCTGCTCCGACGCCGGTTCGGGCGTCGCCGCGGCTGCCGCGGCGACAACGGCCTCGGCGATCGGCGACGGTTCCACGCCCTCGGCCGGCCTTGCAGCCGGCACACGGCGATCGCGCGCCTCGAGCAACGGCAGGCCGGCTTCCCCCGCCCAGCCCTGCGTTGCCAGTGCAACGACGCCCACCGGGCGCATCCGCACGTCGTTCAGCATCTGCCGGATGTCCGCGAGCGCGACGCGTTCGCCGTCAGCCAGACGGCGGACGTCGATCGCGACGACATCGTCGGCGAAAAACTCGGGAGTCGCTTCGAAGCGCTTGACCAGTTCGGTACGCAACGCGTCGAGATCGGTCGTCTTCACGGTGAACAACAACGTATCGACCGATCCGCTGCGCAGCTCGAAGAATGGCGATTTTTTAAGCGACATGGATACTCTGCAAAAATTTTTTGCGTATTTTACAGGCGTCCACGCGCGCAGCCATTATTTTTGGGACTCGGGGTTGCGGCGGCCCGGGCGGGCACACAACCGGCAGGCGGGCGGGCAAGCGGGCGATCGGGCCTTCATCGCGCCGCGCGGCCCGTGTTTCGAGGGTGCGTCAGTGCTTCACCTGCGACACGAACAGCGATTTCATCGCGCCGGGCATCCGCGCGATCGGCGCGTGCTCGCCGGTGTTGCCGAAACCCGCACGCTCGTAGAACCGGATCGCGTTGCGGTTCGCATCGGCGATCCACGCGTAGACGTCGCTGGCGCCGCGCTCGGCGAGCCATGCGGTGGCCGTCTCCAGCAGCAGCACGCCGCCGCGCAGATGACGCACCGCGTGCGCGACCCACAGTTCGCTGACGAACGCGCGCCGATCGGGCGTGTTGTCGAAATACGCGCCGATCATGCCGGCCGGATGGCCTTCGGTGTACAGCAGGAAAGTCGTCGACTCGTCGGACAAGGCGCGCAGCGCGGCGATCGCCGACGCTGCGTCCGTTTCGACGTTCAGCAATTCGGCCTCCGGCGCTTCGCCCGGTGCGTAGGGCTCACGCAGCGATGCGGCGCGGAGTTCGCGATACACGCTGCCCTGGTTGGCAACGATACGACGAACGGTCAAGGTCGAACTCATGCAGGCACAGCCCCCTTCGGACAGCAAGCTATTAGCTTCAACCGAAAGCGGGGCATGAGTCAAATCGTTATTTTCAAATGACGGCGCGGATCGAAAGGCAACAGGCGTCACCAGCCGCGGCATGAGCCAACCGGTGTGCAGGTGCAGCATCGGCATGCCGATGCGCGCCGACGGACATCCGTCGAAGATTCGCCGTCCGGCGTCTCGCCCGGTGTGCCTTGCAATGCATGGCAGTCGCATTCCGGAGCGCGTCGCAGGTCACTCCCGGCGCCGTAATGCTGCGTAATATAAGCAAACAAAAAGCGCGCTCCTCCAGTGTTCGCCCATCCGGTTTATTGCAATGCAACATTTGTTGCGGACGCGCACGATCGACACGCTCGCACGCACGCTGCACGATTCATCTGACAAACACGCGGCGTGCGCGAGCCGATCCGGCCTGCTTCGCATGTTTCAATCAGCGCGTGCCGGCCCCTCCCGGCATGGCTCGCGCGCGCCCTTCCGTTTGGAGTCGCGCGCCTAGCGCCGGTGTTTGGCAAGCGGGCGTACGGGTCGTATAACAGGCAGAACCGGACAACGATCCGGTGCCACCGCGTGCGCGTCGCGGGCTCACGAGGATTCGAACAACCGTGCATGCGGCCGCCCATCGGGCCCGCTGACTGGAGGGAGACAATGGCAATGACCGACGGATCGGCCGCGGGCTGGTCGGATGGCAAGCGGTACCTGTGGCTGCTCGGCGCACTGACGATCACGCTACCCATCCTCGCTGCCCAGCTTGCGCTGTCGACAGGTCTTCATGTGTTCTGGTGGTTCGGCCCGCTGTTCGCATTCGGCGTGATCCCGATCCTCGACACGCTGATCGGCGACGATCGCGACAATCCGCCCGAGGCCGTCGTACCGCACCTCGAACGCGAGCGCTATTACCGGTTCATCGTCTATCTGGCGACTTTCGTCGAATACGTCGCGTTCTTCATGTGCGTCTGGATCGTCGGCACGCACACGCTCGCGTGGTACGACTACGTCGGCTTCGCCCTGTCGCTCGGCGCCTCGACGGGCATCTCGATCAATACCGCGCACGAGCTCGGGCACAAGACCGATCGTTTCGAGCGCTGGCTCGCGAAGATCACGCTCGCACCGGTCGCGTACGGCCACTTCTACGTCGAGCACAACCGCGGCCACCACGTGCGCGTCGCGACGGCCGAGGATCCGGCGAGCGCGCGCTACGGCGAGTCGTTCTGGGCATTCCTGCCGCGCACCGTGACCGGCAGCATCCGCTCGGCATGGCGGCTCGAGAAGGCGCGCCTCGAACGGCTCGGGCATTCGCCGTGGACCTGGCGCAACGAGGTGCTGCACGCGTGGGCGATGACCGTCGTCGTGTGGGGCGTCGCGATCGCGATGGCCGGCAAGGTCGTGATCCCGTTCCTCGTGATCCAGGCCGTCTACGGCGCCTCGCTGCTCGAAGTCGTGAACTACGTCGAGCACTACGGGCTCGGCCGCCGCAAGCTGCCGACCGGCCGCTACGAACGCTGCACGCCGCAGCATTCGTGGAACAGCAACCACGTCGTCACCAACCTGTTCCTGTACCAGCTGCAGCGGCACGCCGACCATCACGCGAATCCGACGCGCTCGTACCAGGCACTGCGCCACTTCGACGATTCGCCGCAACTGCCGGCCGGCTACGCGACGATGATCCTGTTCGCGTACGTGCCGCCGCTCTGGTATCGCGTGATGAACCCGCGCGTCGTCGCGCACTACGGCGGTGACATGGCGCAATCGAACATCAAGCCGTCGATTCGCGCCAGGGTGCTTGCGCAGTATCCGGCCGCGGCGTGATCGGCGGTGACGGGTCCGCGTAAACGGGCGCGGGCTCGCCACGTCGCGCGCCCGCCCTGACAGCCATCACGCCATTTCCGGCAGCCGGAACACGGCCACCGCGTGCCGCAGTGCGCTCGCCTGCTCGGCCAGCGCCTGCGTCGCGGCCGTGGCCTGCTCGACGAGCGCCGCGTTGCGCTGCGTCGCTTCATCCATCTGCGTGACCGCGACATTCACCTGCTGGATGCCGCCGCTCTGCTCCTGCGACGCGGACGAGATCTCGCCGACGATCGTCGTGACGCGCTGCACGGCGCCGACGATCTCGTGAATCGACTCCCCCGCACGGCCGATCAGCACCGCGCCTTCGTCGACCCGCTGCGTCGATTGTTCGATTAGCCCCTTGATCTCCTTCGCGGCCGACGCGCTGCGCTGCGCGAGCGTGCGCACCTCCGCCGCGACGACCGCGAAGCCGCGCCCCTGCTCGCCCGCGCGCGCCGCCTCGACGGCCGCATTCAACGCGAGGATGTTGGTCTGGAACGCGATGCCGTCGATCACCGCGATGATCTCGCCGACCTTTGCCGCGCTGTCGGCGATGCCGTTCATCGTGTGGACGGCATCCGACATCACGCCGCCGCCGGCAGACGCGATATGCGACGCATCGCGCGCCAGTTGCGCCGCGTGCTGCGCATGCTCGGCCGACTGGCGCACGATGCCGGTCAGTTGGGTCATGCTGGCGGCCGTCTCCTCGAGCGAAGCGGCCTGCGACTCGGTCCGCGCCGACAGATCGTGGTTGCCCGACGCGATCTGCGCGCTCGCGGTCGCGACGGCTTCGGCATGCGTGCGTACCTCGAGCACGACGCCCGACAGGCTCGCCTGCATCGTCTGCAACGCACGCAGCAGATCGGCGATCTCGTCGCGGCCGGTTGCGTCGACGTCGCGTGTCAGGTCGCCACCCGCGACGGCTTGCGCGCACGCCACCGCACGATCGAGCGGGCGCAGGATCGCGCGACTGAACAGGAAGGCGCCGACCATCGCGACGCCGAGCACGACCAGCATCAGCGCAAGGCTTGCGGTAGTCGCATGCTGCGCGTCGCGGCTCGCCTGCGCCGACACGGCCGCGCTTTCGTCCGCAATCGACTTCGCGGCCCGCTCCAGCAGCGCGGCAGGCTCACGGTCGACGCCCGCCACGGCCGCATCGCCGGCCGACGGCTCGAAGCCGGCCGCCTTGAACGCGTCGAAGCCGCGCCGGTAACCGTCGCCCATCGCGGTGTGCGCACGCATGAACTGTTCGACGAGCGAGCGGCTCTCGCCGGCCGGCAACTGGCGGACGAGTTGCGCAGCGAGCGCATCGACCGACCGCTCGCGCGTCTGGAACGCCTGCCAGTACCGGTCGAGCTTGTCGGGCTGCTTGCCGCGCAGCAGTGTGTCCTTCCATTCCTGCACCTGCAGCTTGAATTGCACGAGCGTGGCCGACACGAGCCGTTCGTCGCCGACGTTCGTCTGTACGTCTTCGGCGAACGCATCGATCGACCGGTTGAGGATGTGGATGCCGTACAGCGCGCCACCGAACATCAGCAACAGCGCGACAGCGAATGCGAGGGGAATCTTGTAGCTCAGCTTCATGGGACCTTGAATCGACGGGGAACGATGCGGCGCGGCACGGGTGCCGGCCGCCGCACCGTGTTAACGGCGCGGGGATCGAAGGCTTAAAGCTGAGGAAAGCGACGAAGGGCCGCCGCGCGCGCCGGCCGAGGGACGTGGCGAACAGCACGCTCAGTCGGCCTTAAGAATTCGCCATATCGCTTAATGTAAATTTAATTGACCCCATCGAATATCACCACCATGATGAAATCACGATATTCACCGATATATCTCGCATTACCAGCTAATTTAAAACCCCAAAAAAACAGCCAACAAAATCAAAAAAACAGGCTTGGTTTTTATTAATTATTATTACGCGCCATTTTTTCGAATGACCGATTTTCATTCATCGGACATGAAGACTCGTCTCGTCCAGAGCGAGCCATTCAGCCCTTCCCTCTTGCTGCAAAGGAGCTAGATCGTGATTACCGTGGCAGAACGACTGGTAGAGACACTCGAAGCGGCCGGCGTCAAAAGGATTTACGGACTGGTCGGCGACTCCCTCAACGGCATTACCGAATCGCTGCGCAAGCGCGAAAAAATCGCATGGATGGCAGTGCGTCACGAAGAAGTTGCAGCATTTGCCGCAGGTGCGGACGCACAACTGACCGGCGAATTGGCCGTTTGCGCAGGCAGTTGCGGGCCAGGCAACCTGCACCTGATCAACGGGTTATTCGATTGCCATCGCAACCGGGTACCGGTCGTAGCGATCGCCGCGCACATCCCGAGCACCGAAACGGGGTCCGGATATTTCCAGGAGACTCATCCGCAAACCCTGTTCAAGGAATGCAGCCACTATGCCGAATTGGTCACGGACCCGGCGCATGTGCCGCGCATCGTCGAAACGGCAATCCGCGAGGCAGTCACGAAGCAGGGAGTCGCGGTCGTCGTCATCTCCGGGGATATCGCACTGCGCGAGGCGGGCGCGCAGTTACCCTCGGCCAATCTGATTCCACGCACGCCGAAGTGCGTCGCCCAGGCCAGCGACATCGCGGCACTGGCCGATCTGCTCAACGGCAGCAAACGGGTGACACTGCTCTGCGGAGCGGGCTGCGCCGGCGCGCACGACGAGGTCGTTGCACTGGCTACCAAACTCAAGGCGCCGGTCGTGCACGCGCTTCGGGGCAAGGAACACGTTGAATGGGACAACCCGTACGATGTCGGCATGACCGGCCTCATCGGCTTCTCGTCCGGCTACCACGCGATGAATGCGTGCGACACACTGCTGATGCTCGGGACCGACTTTCCGTACAGGCAGTTCTATCCGCGGCATGCGCGGGTCGCTCAGGTGGACCTCCGCGGAGAAAATCTCGGCAAGCGCTGCCGCCTCGAACTCGGCGTGATCGGAGAAGTCAAGGACACCGCCGCCCGGCTGCTCGCGCACCTCGACGAAAAGACCGACGACGCTCACCTGAGGGTCGCGCTCGATCACTACAAGGCGGCCCGAGCGGGTCTCGATGCACTTGCACTCGGCGCCTCCAGGCATCGACGCATCCATCCTCAACTGGTTGCGAAGGTAATCAGCGACATGGCCGCCGAGGATGCGATCGTCACCTGCGATGTCGGCGAGCCCACGGTCTGGGCTGCGCGCTATCTGCGCGTCAACGGCAAGCGCCGGTTGCTCGGTTCGTTTCTTCACGGCTCGATGGCCAATGCGATGCCCCAGGCGATCGGCGCGCAGACCGCGTTTCCCGATCGTCAGGTGATATCGATGTCGGGCGACGGAGGTTTCACCATGCTCATGGGCGATCTGCTGACGTTGCGCCAGTCGAAGCTGCCCATCAAGATCGTCGTCTTCAATAACGGCCTGCTCGGATTCGTCGACATCGAGATGAAAGCCGGCGGCTTTCTGCCCGTCGGCACGCATCTCGACAATCCGGACTTTGCCGCCGTTGCGCAGTCAATGGGCATCTTCGGTGTTCGTGTCGAGGATGCAGCGCTGCTCGGCGACGCCGTCAAGGAAGCGTTCGCACACGACGGGCCCGCTCTGATCGACGTCGCGACCAATCCGCTCGAACTCGTCATGCCGCCGAAAATCTCACTCGAGCAGGCCGCGGGATTCAGCCTCTGGATGATGAAGGCCGTGCTCAACGCGCAGGGAAACGAAATCGTGGAACTTGCACGGACTGCGTTCGATCGGTGATCCGCAATCCGCCGCGACCAACTAGTCAACCTGGAGAACAACCATGTCCGTTTCGCTATCGTCGCTCGACGCCCCCGCAAAAACGGCCAGGGCGTTCGCAATCGCCTGGGCCTGCGCCACGATTTTCTATTTCCTCGAGTACGCCGGACGCTCCGCGCCTGCCGTCATGATTCCGGAGCTGTCGCATGCGTTCGGCGTCGACGCGCTCGGCGTCAGCTCCATTCTCGGCGTGTACTACTACACCTATTCCAGTGCGAGCTTGGTCGCCGGCGTATTGCTCGATCGCCGCGGCGCGAAGTACGTTGTCCCCGCCGGCATGGGTATTCTCGGGCTCGGGTGTGTGCTGTTCGCCGTGCCCAATGAACTCGCGGGGACAGTCGGCAGGCTGTTGCAAGGCGCCGGTTCCGCGTTCGCGTTCACCGGAGCGGTCTACCTGGCCGCGCACGGCTTTTCGGCCCAGCGACTGGCAACGGCCATCGGTGTCACGCAATGCGTGGGAATGCTCGGCGGTTCGCTCGGTCAACTGACCGTGGGCCCGATGATCCATGGCGTGCTGTCCGCGGGAGGATTCTGGATTCTGCTGGGTGTACTCGTGATCGCAACCGGCACCGTACTACTGCTGCTCACGCCCGCGGAGCAACGCAGCGCGTCGGCAACGAGCGGGATCGGCAACGTACTTACGCCCTACCGGATCGTGTTTTCGAACCCTCAGTCGTACCTGTGCGGCTTGACGGCAGGACTGCTGTTTGCACCGACGACCATCGGCGACATGGTGTGGGGCGTCCGCCTCTTCCAGGAGGACCGCGGGTTCGGCTATCAAAGCGCGGTGTTTGCAGCCTCGATGGTGCCGCTCGGCTGGGTGATCGGTTGTCCACTGCTTGGCTGGGTTGCGGATACGATGAAGCGCCGCAAGCCCGCGTTGATCGGGGGTGCAGTGGTGATGCTCATCTGCGGCATCCAGCTTTCGCTTGCACCGGCCCTCGTGCCTGCGTGGCTCACGTTGCTCGTGATCGGCATTGCGTCCGGAGCCGCGATGATCCCTTACACGATCATCAAGGAGGTGAATCCCGACCACGTCAAGGGAAGCGCCACCGGCGGGATAAATTTCATCACCTTCCTGGTCACGGCAATACTTGGGCCGGTGTTTGCATTCAGCATCGGAAAATCGCTCGGCGTGGCCGGAACCGACGTGGTCGCCCATTTCCGCGAATCAGGCATGTTCTGGGTGGGAACCGTCGCAGTTGCGCTGCTGGCGTCCCTTATGTTGCGCGAGACAGGGCACGCCGTCGCGCAAGCCTGAGCGCATCGATGCAATGACGCGACGAATCAGCAACAGCGCGACAGCGAACGCGAGGGGAATCTTGTCGCTCAGCTTCATGGGACCTTGAATCGACGGGGAGCGAGGCGGCACGGCACGGGTGCCGGCCGCCACGCCGTGTTAACAGCGCGGGAATCGAGGGCTTAAAGCTGAGGAAAGCGGCGAAGACCGGTGCGCGGCGCGGTCGGAGCAGGTCGGATGCGTTGCGTGCGGCGCGGCGATCGCGGCCATGCGCGGGCGCGCCATCGCGCGACGGACGACGACGATCGCCAGCACGCCGAATACGATCCCGGCGATCACGTCGGCCAGATGCTGGCCGCCCTGCGTCGGCGCCGACACGATCATCACGGCATTCAGCACGACCGCCGCAGCGAACACGCAAGGACGTGCCGCACCGCATACGCAAGCAGCAGCGCCAGGATCACGTGGAACGACGGCAACGACACGAGCCCCTGCGATTTGGACAGGCTGACTTGCCGAAACTGCCCGCTGCATAGCAGGTCATAGCGAGACACGGTCGACGCGGTATGGGGATCGGCGATGCCGAAATGGATGAACGGGCTTTGCGCGGGAAACGGTGTCGACACGAAAACAACGATCAGCAGCGCGAAAGACGTCAGGACTTTCGACAGCCGGTTCGTCATGCAGCGACGCTGCATCGAAGGCGCGGCACGATCATGTGCGCAGTTGGTGGCTAACGTATCAGCACGATCCGGTGTGCCGGTAGCGAGCCTGACGTCGCAATCGACACGCGCACCGCCGACCCAAAACGAAAAACCCCTTGATCCTTCCGGATCAAGGGGCTTCGTATTTTGGCGGAGAGGGTGGGATTCGAACCCACGGTACGGGGAAACCGTACGCCTGATTTCGAGTCAGGTACATTCGACCACTCTGCCACCTCTCCTTCCTTACTGCATTTCGCGGTTGGTCGTTTCCGCGAAAGAAAAGATTATAAGACGATCTCTTCCTGGCTGACAAGCCCTCTATGCAAATTTTTTTGCGAGGACTTCGACGGCCTGCGTTACGACGCCTGGGCAGGCGCGTCGATGCGCTCCATGCCGCCCATGTACGGACGCAGCGCTTCCGGCACCGTGACCGAGCCGTCCGCGTTCTGGTAGTTCTCCAGCACCGCGACGAGCGTGCGGCCGACTGCAAGCCCCGAACCGTTCAGCGTGTGCACGAGCTCCGGCTTGCCCTGCGCGTTGCGGAAACGCGCCTGCATCCGGCGCGCCTGGAACGCCTCGGTGTTCGAGCAGCTCGAGATCTCGCGGTAGGTGTTCTGCGCGGGCAGCCACACTTCGAGGTCGAACGTCTTCGCGGCCGAGAAGCCCATGTCGCCCGTGCACAGCGTGATCACGCGGTACGGCAGGCCGAGCTTCTGCAGGATCGCTTCCGCATGGCCGACCATTTCGTCGAGCGCCGCGTACGACGTTTCCGGCGCAACGACCTGCACCATCTCGACCTTGTCGAACTGGTGCTGGCGGATCATCCCGCGCGTATCGCGGCCGTACGAGCCGGCTTCCGAGCGGAAGCACGGGGAATGCGCGGTCAGCTTGATCGGCAGCGCGGATCCTTCGACGATCGACTCGCGCACGGTGTTCGTCAGCGAGATCTCGGACGTGGAAATCAGGTATTGCGTGACCGTGTTCTCCGCGCCGCCCTTCTCGACGCGGAACATGTCGTCCGCGAACTTCGGCAGCTGGCCCGTGCCGTAGAGAATCTCGGGGTTCACGATGTACGGCGTGTACGTTTCGGTATAGCCGTGCTGCTGCGTGTGCGTGTCGATCATGAACTGCGCGAGTGCGCGGTGCAGGCGCGCGATCGGGCCGCGCAGCATCGTGAAGCGTGCGCCGGCAAGCTTCGCGCCCGTCTCGAAATCGAGGCCGAGCGGCGTGCCGACATCGACGTGATCCTTCACCGCGAAATCGAACTGGCGCGGCGTGCCCCAGCGGCGCGCCTCGACGTTGTCGGCTTCGTCCTTGCCGACCGGCACGCTGTCGTGCGCGACGTTCGGCATGCCCAGCATCAGGTCGGACAGGCGCGCCTGGATGTCGCCGAGCTTGGCTTCCGACGCCTTCATGTCGTCGCCGATCCCGCCGACCTCGGCCATCACGGCCGACGTGTCCTCGCCCTTCCCCTTCATCGCGCCGATCTGCTTCGACAGGCTGTTGCGGCGCGCCTGGAGCTCTTCGGTGTGGGTCTGGATCGCACGGCGTTCCGCTTCGAGTGCGGAGAACGCGGCGACGTCGAGGGTGTAGCCGCGATCGGCGAGGCGCTTCGCGACGCCGTCGAGGTCTTTGCGCAGCAACTGGATGTCGAGCATGGGAGGACTTGGAAAATCGTTGTGTAAGACGGGAATTCTAACGCACCGCGCGGCCGCCACGGCACCGGCCGGACGGACAATGCCGCAAACGGGCGGCGGCCGTGGCAACATGGCCTGGCCGGCCCGTGCGCCGGCGGCCGGCGAATCGCGGCGCGCCCGACCCTCGCGGATCACAAAACAGCGGCGCCGGCGGGCGGCAACGCATCACGCGAAGCGCCCGGTTTCACCTCACCGCACCCCGAGGAACCCGATGGCCATCGAACTCGACAAGGATGTCCGCGACCGCGCAATCGCGTCGCTGCAACGCTATTTCACGGAAAACATGGACGAGCCGATCGGCAACATCCAGGCCGGCGCGCTGCTGCATTTCTTCGTCGAGGAGATCGCGCCCGCGATCTACAACCTCGCGATCGCCGACGCGCAGGAGCGCCTGCATGGGCGCGTCGCCGAACTCGACATCGAATGCCACGAGGAGCCGTTCGAATACTGGAAGAAACAGCAGCCGGGCCGCAAGCGCTGACGGATCGGCGGCGGCGCAGGCCGAACCGGCCCGCGCAACGCGCCGTCAGTCCTTCTTGCCGGCCTCGCGGTCGAGGTCGCGCAGCCACGCGAGCTTGTCGGCGATCTTCGATTCGAGCCCGCGCGGCACCGGCTGGTACCAGCGCGGCTCGCGCATCCCGTCCGGCAGATACGTCTCGCCGGCCGCATACGCATTCGGCTCGTCGTGCGCGTAACGGTAAGCGTGGCCGTAGCCGAGTTCCTTCATCAGCTTGGTCGGCGCGTTGCGCAGGTGCACGGGCACCTCGCGCGACTTGTCCTGCTTCACGAACGCCATCGCCTGGTTGAACGCGTTGTAGCCGGCGTTGCTCTTCGCCGCGCACGCGAGATAGATCACCGCCTGCCCGAGCGCGAGTTCGCCTTCCGGCGAGCCAAGCCGCTCGTAGGTCTCGGCCGCGTCGTTCGCCATCTGCAGCGCGCGCGGATCGGCCAGGCCGATGTCTTCCCACGCCATCCGCACGATGCGCCGCGCGAGATACTTCGGATCGGCGCCGCCGTCGATCATCCGGCAGAACCAGTACAGCGCGCCGTCCGGGCTCGACCCGCGCACCGACTTGTGCAGCGCCGAGATCTGGTCGTAGAAGTTGTCGCCGCCCTTGTCGAAGCGTCTCGCGTTCAGCGTCATCGCGTTGCTGACGAAGTCGGCATCGATCGTCGCGACGCCGGCCGACGCCGCCGCCGTCTGCGCCTGCTCGAGCAGGTTCAGGAAGCGGCGGGCGTCGCCGTCCGCATAGCCGACCAGCGTATCGATCGCCTTGTCGTCGAACGCGAGGCCGTCGAGCGCGATTTCCTGCGCGCGCGTCAGCAACTGGCGCATCTCGTCGTCGTTCAGCGACTTCAGCACGTACACCTGCGCACGCGACAGCAGTGCCGAGTTGACCTCGAAGCTCGGGTTCTCGGTGGTCGCGCCGATGAAGGTCACGAGGCCCGACTCGACGAACGGCAGCAACGCATCCTGCTGCCCCTTGTTGAAGCGGTGGATCTCGTCGACGAACAGGATCGTGTGGCGGCCGGTGCGGTTCAGCGTGTCCTTCGCCTGCTCCATCGACTCGCGGATGTCCTTCACGCCGCCCAGCACCGCCGACAGCGCGATGAATTCGCAGTCGAACGCGAGCGCGGTGAGCCGGGCGAGCGTCGTCTTGCCGACGCCGGGCGGCCCCCACAGGATCATCGAATGCGGCTTGCCCGATTCGAACGCGAGCCGCAGCGGCTTGCCTTCGCCCAGCAAATGCGTCTGGCCGATCACCTCGGCGAGCGTCTTTGGCCGCAGCGCCTCGGCGAGCGGGCGGCGCGGCTCGACTTGAAACAGGTCGGACATGAACCCTCGCTCCACATCAAACAATGGCGGCCGAACCGGCCGCCGGACCCGACATTATGACAGCCGCACGACGGCGCCGCCGCGCCTGGTGCCCGCGCCTGGTGCCCGCGCCCGGTGCCCGCGCCCGGTGCCCGCGCCCAGAAACAACACGGGCCTGCCGTCGCCGGCAGGCCCGTTGCGGGAGAACGGCGCGCGGCGCCGGTCAGCCGGTGATCACGTCGGCGCCCTTCGGCACGACGAACTTGAACGTGTCGCCCTTCAGCGGCGGGTTCGTCTGGATGTTCGTAAACGTCAGCAGCGTCACGTTGCCGAACACGTCATGCAGCTCCATCGCGGCGAGCGTGCCGTTCCGGAAGCCGATGCCGATCCGCTGGAACTGCGTGTCCTGCGCCTTCGGCAACATCTCGAGCCACTCGATGCCGCCCTTCTCGCCGGCATCGCGCAGCGTGTAGTTCTTGTCGAGATCGTTACTGCCGAACAGGATCGCGGCCGGGCTCGCGCCCAGCGCGCCGTTCAGCTTGCGCTCGGTGACCTGGTTCAGGTCGCGGTCATACACGTAGAGCTTCTCGCCGTCGGCCTGCAGCACCTGCTGGTACGGCTTCTGGTACGTCCAGATGAACTTGCCGGGACGCGCGAACACGAACGTGCCGCTCGAATTGTCGGTGGGCTTCGGCACGGCCTGCACGGCGCTCGCGCCCTTGGCCGGCGCCTTGACGATCTGCTGCGTGAAATCGCCCTTCGCCGAACGCACCTGCGACACGAAGGCCTTCAACTGCTCGGCGCCACCCGCGAACGCGTGCGTCGCCGCGAGCATCAGCGATGCGCCGGCGAGCGCCGCGCCGAGCCAGCGCCGCGTCGAACGAAGGGACATTGCGAACGAATGTTGCTGCATATTGCGGTTTTCTCCCTGGGTGGCCGGCGCTGCGAACGCCGCGGACTCATTCCGCGTCGCGCGCCGGCACAAGAATTTCGCGGTTGCCGCTCGACGACATCGCGGACACGAGCCCCGATTGCTCCATCTGCTCGAGCAGCCGCGCCGCGCGGTTATAGCCGATCCGCAGGTGGCGCTGCACCAGCGAGATCGACGCGCGGCGGTTCTTGATGACGATCTCGACCGCCTGGTCGTACAGCGGATCAGACTCGCTGCCGCCTTCACCGGTTCCCGCGCCGGCCGAGCCCTCGTCGCCGTCGGCGGTGCCGCCTTCGAGCAGGCCCTCGACGTAGTTCGGCTCGCCCTGCTCCTTGAGCTTGTCGACGACGCGATGCACTTCATCATCTGCGACGAACGCACCGTGCACGCGCACGGGCAGCCCGGTGCCGGGTGGCAGGTACAACATGTCGCCCATCCCGAGCAGCGACTCGGCGCCCATCTGGTCGAGAATCGTGCGCGAGTCGATCTTCGACGACACCTGGAACGCGATCCGCGTCGGCACGTTTGCCTTGATCAGGCCCGTGATCACGTCGACGGACGGACGCTGCGTCGCAAGGATCAGGTGGATGCCGGCCGCGCGCGCCTTCTGCGCGATCCGTGCGATCAGTTCCTCGACCTTCTTGCCGACGACCATCATCAGGTCGGCCAGCTCGTCGATCACGACGACGATGTTCGGCAGGCGGCCGAGCGGCTCCGGATCCTCGGGCGTCAGGCTGAACGGATTCGGGATCTTCTCCTCGCGCTTCGCCGCGTCGTCGATCTTGTTGTTGTAGCCGGCGAGGTTACGCACGCCGAGCTTGCTCATCAGCTTGTAGCGGCGCTCCATCTCCGCGACCGTCCAGTTCAGCGCGTGGCCGGCCTGGCGCATGTCGGTGACGACCGGGCACAGCAGGTGCGGAATGCCTTCGTAGACGCTCATTTCGAGCATCTTCGGATCGATCAGGATCAGGCGCACCTGTTCGGCGGTGGCCTTGTACAGCAGCGACAGGATCATCGCGTTGATCCCGACCGACTTGCCCGAACCGGTCGTGCCGGCCACCAGCAGGTGCGGCATCTTCGCGAGGTCCGCGCACACGGGCTTGCCGCCGATGTCCTTGCCGAGGCTCAGCGTCAGCGCCGACGAGGCGGCCGCATACACCTCGGAGCCGATGATCTCGGACAGGTGCACCGTCTGGCGGCGCTGGTTCGGCAGTTCGAGCGCCATGTAGTTCTTGCCGGGGATCGTCTCGACGACACGGATCGACACGAGCGACAGCGAGCGCGCGAGATCCTTCCCGAGGTTCACGATCTGGCTGCCCTTCACGCCGGTGGCCGGCTCGATCTCGTAGCGCGTGACGACCGGGCCCGGATACGCGGCGACGACGCTCGCCTCGACGCCGAAGTCCTTCAGCTTCTTCTCGATCAGGCGCGACGTGAATTCGAGCGTATCGGCGGAAATCGCTTCCTGCGTCTTCGGCGCGGCATCGAGCAACGACACCGGCGGCAGCGTCGAATCGCCCGGCAAGTCGGTAAACAGCGGCACCTGGCGCTCGCGCTCGACGCGCTCGGACTTCACCGGCGTGACGACCGGCGGCACGATCGTCACGGGCTCGTGATCCTCGATGCGCACGCGCTCCTCTTCGACCTTGCCTTCGCGGCGCACGGCCGCGGCCTCGCCGAGCTTGCGGTCGCGCTCGGCCTCGCGGCGCAGCTTCGCGACGTTGACGGCGGACAGGATCGCGCCGCCGACGCGCTCGGCGACCGACAGCCACGAGAAGCGGAAATACAGCGACAGGCCGATCGAGAGCGCGATCAGCAGCAGCAGCGTGCCGCCGGTGAAGCCGAACGCATGCGACATCGCACCGGCGACGGCCTCGCCGACGACGCCGCCCGGCGCACGCGGCAACTGCACCTTCAGCGACCACATGCGCAGCGCCTCGATGCCGTCGCACGCGAGCACGACCAGCACGAACGCAAAGATTTCGGTGAGCCAGCCGATCGGCCGCTCGGGTTCGTCGGGAATCGCCTCGTGGCGCGTGATGCGGCGGTAGTTGACGGCGATGCGCCGCCCGAGCGGCACGATCAGCCAGTAGGCCGACAGGCCGAACAGCAGCAGGATGATGTCGGCCGTCCACGCGCCGACGCGACCGGCCCAGTTCGAGATGTGATCGACCTGGGCGGCGTGCGTCCAGCTCGGATCGCGCCGGCTGTAGCTCAGCAGGGCCATCACCAGAAAGGCGCAGAGCGCGACCTGGAGAATCCAGCGGATCTCCGTGAGGAGCTTCGACATCCGGTGCGGCAACGCCTGTGCCTGGGCGGAATAAGGAGCTTTTGCCATGAATCCGTATAAAGAGGACGGGCCGTGCGCCCGCCTGTCGTTCGATCCCGCTTATTGTAAACGCTGCACCGGGCCGCCAAGTGTAAATGACGGTTACATAACAGGGACGGGGTACCGATCCGGCCGGCTGAGCACGCTCGAGACCGGCCGGCCGTGCCGGCCCGGAGCGTGTGCGACAACGCGCCGCCGCGCACCGGCGGGACGCCCGGCCTGCCGCGTCGGCACGGGCGGCTCGTCGCGAAACGCTATCGCGACGATTGAAACTCTCGTTCGGCAACGCAGCAACGGGACCTTTATAATGCGCGTCTGATACCCATCTATGACGGCATCCCGGTCAACCCGGATCGTACGGCGAGCCCTACCCCGCCCGCCACGGCCGCCTTTTACGGATTCGCACATGTCCACGCCCAAACACGCCAAAGTCCTGATTCTCGGTTCCGGCCCCGCCGGCTACACGGCCGCCGTCTACGCGGCACGCGCCAACCTGTCCCCGGTGCTGATCACCGGCATCGCGCAGGGCGGCCAGCTGATGACCACGACCGATGTCGAAAACTGGCCGGCTGACGCGAAAGGCGTGCAGGGTCCGGAGCTGATGGCGCGCTTCCTCGAGCACGCCGAGCGCTTCAACACCGAAATCATCTTCGACCACATCCACACCGCGAAGCTGCACGAGCAGCCGATCCGCCTGATCGGCGACTCGGGCGAATACACGTGCGACTCGCTGATCATCGCGACCGGCGCGTCCGCGCAGTATCTCGGCCTGCCGTCCGAAGAACACTTCATGGGCAAGGGCGTGTCGGCCTGCGCGACCTGCGACGGCTTCTTCTATCGCGGCCAGGAAGTCGCGGTGATCGGTGGCGGCAACACGGCCGTCGAGGAAGCGCTCTACCTGACGGGCATCGCGAAGAAGGTCACGGTGATCCACCGCCGCGACAAGTTCCGCGCGGAGCCGATCCTGATCGACCGCCTGCTGGAGAAGGAAAAGGAAGGCGCCGTCGTGATCAAGTGGGATCACGTGCTCGACGAAGTGACGGGCGAGGATTCGGGCGTCACGGGCCTGCGCATCAAGAACGTGAAGACCGGCGCGACGGAAGACCTCGCCGTGCAGGGCGTGTTCGTCGCGATCGGCCACAAGCCGAACACCGACCTGTTCCAGGGCCAGCTCGAGATGAAGGACGGTTACATCCTGACGAAGAGCGGCCTGCACGGCAACGCGACGTCGACGAGCGTCGCGGGCGTGTTCGCTGCAGGCGACGTGCAGGACAACGTGTATCGCCAGGCGATCACGAGCGCGGGCACGGGCTGCATGGCCGCGCTCGACGCGCAGCGCTACCTCGAAAGCCTGCACGACAAGAAGTAAGCCGCGAGCCTGACCGCGCCGGGCGCTACAATGGCGTCCGCTGCCGCGAAGCGGGCCCGACCGGAAAGCCGCTGCCGCCGTGCAGCGGCTTTTTTTTGCCCGCGCGCCCGAACGCGCCTGCCCTGTTACCGAATCATGGCGAAGAACCAGCCCCATCCGAGCGATCCCGCGAAGCGGAAGATCGCCGCCCGTCCCGCGAACCCCGCGCCGGCCGCCCCGCCGCCCGCGCCCGATCCGGCCGCATTGCGCGGCCAGGGCCTCGCGGGCCTCGGCGCATTACGCAAGTCGCTGCAAGGCGAAGCCGAGCGCCGCGAACGCACGCGCGTCGAAACCGCGAAGGCAGAGCGCAAGGCGGAAGCCGACGCGAACCTGTTCCGCAACGAAATCGGCTCGATCCGGCCGCTGAACGCGCCGCCGCGCGCGTCGTCGGGCCGCACGCCGCCCGACCCGGTGCCGAAGCAGACCCAGCGCGACGAGGAAGCCGTGCTGAATGCGACGCTGTCCGACGAATTCGATCCCGAGACGCTGCTCGACAGCGACGACTCGCTGTACTACCACCGCCCCGGCATCAGCCGCGACGTCGTGCGCAAGCTGCGCAGCGGCGCGTGGATCGTGCAGGCGCAGATCGACCTGCACGGGATGCGGCGCGACGAGGCGCGCGACGCGCTCGCCGAATTCATCCGCGAAGCCGGCAAGAAGGGGCTGCGCTGCCTGCGCGTGATCCACGGCAAGGGGCTCGGCTCGATCGGCAAGGAACCCGTGCTGAAAGGCAAGGTGCGCGCGTGGCTCGTGCAGAAGGAAGAAGTGATCGCGTTCTGCGAGGCGCGCGGCAACGACGGCGGTGCAGGCGCGGTACTCGTGCTGCTGCAGCCGCATGCGGCGCCGGCCGAGCGGGGGCCGCGTGCCGCATCCTAGGCTGACGCTCGCGATCGCGATACTGGAGGCGATCGCCACGCTGGCCTTCGCGATTTCGGGCTTCATCGAGGCGCGCAAGAACCGCCTCGACTCGGTCGGCACGTTCGTCGTCGCGCTCGCGACCGCGTTCGGCGGCGGCACGCTGCGCGACATCCTGCTCGAGCGCCGGCCGTTCTACTGGGTCGTGCACGACGACTACGTGATCGCGATCTTCGTGCTCGCGCTGTTCGCGCCGTTCGTGCTGCGGATGCTGTCGCGACTGTCGGCCGAACGGCTGCTGCTGATCGCCGACGCGATCGGGCTCGGCATCTTCAGCATCTCGGGCACGGCGATCGCGCTCGACGCCGAGATGCCGCGCTTCATCGCGGTGATGATGGGCGTGATCACCGGCGTGGTCGGCGGGATCGTCCGCGACGTGCTGTGCAACGACATCCCGCTGATCCTGCGCGATTCGCGGCCGTACGCGACCTGCGCGTTCGTCGGCTGCTGGTTCTATCTGCTGCTCGTGTGGCTGCAGTTCGACTCGGTGTACAGCGTGCTGCTCGCGACCGGCTTCATCCTCGTCGCGCGGCTCGCGACGTTCAAGTTCGACGTGCGGCTGCCGCACTGATCGCCACGTCCGCGGCCACGTCGGCCGCATCACGCAAACAAAAGGGGCCGTTCGACACGGCCCCTTGCTCTTTCGTTCAGCGCAACCGCTGCGTCACGCGATCCGCTCTTCCGATGCCGGATCGAACAGCACGGCCTTCGACACGTCGAACAGCAGCGACTGCGTCTGACCCGGCTGCGGGTTCGCGGCCGGATGCACGCGGCTCACGATCCGCTTGCCGTTCACCTGCGCGAACACGTGCGTATCCGGCCCGGTCGGCTCGGTCACGTCGACGCGCACGTCGATCGGCTGCAGCGTCGACGCCTCGCCGTGGTGTGCGTTGCGCGCGTCGGTGATGCGCTCCGGGCGCAGCCCGAGGATCACCTCGCGGCCGACGTGGCCGTTCATCCGCTTCGCGTCGAACGGCAGGTTCAGCGCGCTGCGCGCGAGGCCCGTATCGATCTCGAGCGCGATCCCGCTGCCCTGCTCGACCAGCTTGCCGTTGATGAAGTTCATCGGCGGCGCGCCGATGAAGCCCGCGACGAACAGGTTCGACGGCGAATCGTAAATCTCCTGCGGCGCGCCGAACTGCTGGACCACGCCGTCCTTCATCACCGCGATCCGGTCGCCGAGCGTCATCGCCTCGATCTGGTCGTGCGTCACGTAGACGATCGTCGTGCCGAGGCGCTGGTGCAGCAGCTTGATTTCCGCGCGCATCTCGATACGCAGCTTCGCGTCGAGGTTCGACAGCGGCTCGTCGAACAGGAACAGCGACGGATCGCGCGCGAGCGCGCGGCCCATCGCGACACGCTGGCGCTGGCCGCCGGACAGCTGGCCCGGCTTGCGGTCGAGCAGGTGCTGGATCTGCAGCATCTGCGACACGCGGTCGACGATCTGCTGCTGCTCCTGCTTCGGCACCTTGCGGATGTTCAGGCCGAACGAGATGTTCTCGCGCACCGTCATGGACGGGTACAGCGCGTACGACTGGAACACCATCGCGATGTCGCGATCCTTCGGCGACAGGTCGTTGACGACCTTGCCGTCGATGCAGATCTCGCCGCTCGTGACCGTCTCGAGCCCGGCGATCATGTTGAGCAGCGTCGACTTCCCGCAGCCCGACCCGCCGACCAGGATCAGGAACTGTCCGTCCTCGATCTCGATGTCGACACCCTTCAGGACCGGCACCCCGTTCGGGTAGGTCTTGTACACGTCACGGATGGAAAGGCTTGCCATGCTGTGAATCCTCTGTCTCGTCTCGCGCGGCGCACTCGGGCGCCGCGTCGGGTTCGTTTCGATGGGCCGCGCGTCGTGCGCGGCCGGTTCGTCGTATCGGATAAAGCCGCGCCTACCCCTTCACCGCGCCCGCCGTCAGCCCGCGCACGAAGTAGCGGCCGGCGACGATGTAGACGAGCAGCGTCGGCAGCGCGGCGATGATCGCGCCGGCCATGTCGACGTTGTATTCCTTCACGCCCGTCGACGTGTTGACGAGGTTGTTCAGCGCCACCGTGATCGGCATCGAATCGACACCGGAGAACACGATCCCGAACAGGAAGTCGTTCCAGATCTGCGTGAATTGCCAGATCAGGCACACCATGAAGATCGGCAGCGACACCGGCAGCAGGATCTTCGTGAAGATCGTGAAGAAGCCCGCGCCGTCGATGCGCGCGGCCTTCACCAGCTCGGCCGGCACGCTCACGTAGAAGTTGCGGAAGAACATCGTCGTGAACGCGATCCCGTACACGACGTGCACGAACACGAGGCCTGGAATCGTGTTGGCGAGGCCGAGCATCCCCTGCAGGCGCGCCATCGGCAGCAGGATCACCTGGAACGGGATGAAGCAGCCGACCAGCATCATCGTGAACAGCGCGTCCGCGCCGCGAAAGCGCCAGTGCGTGAGCACGTAGCCGTTGAACGCGCCGATCAGCGACGAGATCAGCACGGCCGGAATCACCATCTGCAGCGAGTTCAGGAAGAACGGCTTCATCCCGTCGCAGCGCACGCCGGTGCACGCCCCGCTCCACGCCTTCACCCACGGATCGATGGTCCAGCTGGTGGGCGGCGTCAGCAGGTTGCCGGTGCGCAACTGGTCGAGATCCTTGAACGACGTCGACAGCATCACGTAGATCGGGAACAGGAAATACAGCGCGAACAGGATCAGTGCCGCATAGATCACTGCCCGGCTGATCGTCATCTTAGGCTGCATTGCGGGTGCTCCTCGATTCCATATACATCAGCGGCACCAGCACCGCGACCACGGTCGCGAGCATCATCACCGAGGACGCCGCGCCGAGCCCGAGCTGGCCGCGGTTGAACGAAAACGTGTACATGAACATGGCCGGCAGCGACGACGACGTGCCGGGGCCGCCTGCCGTCAGCGCGACGACGAGGTCGAAGGTCTTGATCGTGATGTGGCACAGGATCAGCAGCACCGAGAAGAACACCGGGCGCATGCTCGGGATCACGATCTTGCGGTAGATGGTCGGCAGCGTCGCGCCGTCCACCTGCGCGGCCTTGAAGATCTCCGCATCGACGCCGCGCAGCCCCGCGAGGAACAGCGCCATCACGAAACCGGTCGACTGCCACACGGCTGCGATCACCACGCAGAAGATCGCCTTGTCCGGATCGCCGAGCCAGTCGAACGAGAAGCTCGTCCAGCCCCAGTCGTGCATCACCTTCTCGAGGCCGAGGCCCGGGTTCAGGATCCACTGCCACGCGGTGCCGGTGACGATGAACGACAACGCCATCGGGTACAGGAAGATCGCACGCAGCGCGCCTTCGTTGCGGATCCGCTGGTCGAGCAGGATCGCGAGGAACAAGCCGAGCGCGACGCAGACCGCGATGAACGGAATCCCGAACCAGCCGAGGTTCGCGGCGGAGGTCCACCACACGTCGTTCTGGAACAGGTCCGTGTAACGGCCGAAGCCGTCGAATTCGTAGTTCGGCAACAGCCGCGAGTTGGTCAGCGACAGATAGCCGGTAATCAGGATGAAGCCGTAGATGAACACCACGGCGATCGCGACGCTCGGCGCAAGCACGAGCTTCGGAATCCAGCGATCGGCGAAGGCCGACATCGGCGACGTACGCCGCGCGGCGGCAGCGCCGGATCCGTTTCCGTTAAGAGGGGCAGCCACTTGATTCGACTCCTGGAACGAGGGCGACGCAGGCCGGGCCGGCGCCAGGTACGGCACGGGCCCGCGGGCGAGCCCGTTTGCTGCACATGCAAAAACGCCCGGCCGACGAAGCGCTTCCGGCCGGGCGCCTGTCGCGCGTTACTTGACCTTCGCGGCCTTCGCGAGCGCGGCGACCGCGCTCTTCGAATCCTGCTGCGAGTTCATGAACTTCGTCACGACGTCCGTGATCGCGCCGGCGGTCGCGTCGCTTTGCGCCATCCCGTGCGCGAGCGACGGCACGAAGCCGCCCGACTTGATCGCGGTCTGCTCGTCGGCGTACGACTTCTTCGCGCAGTCGTCGAACTTGTCCATCTTCACGCCGAGGCGCACCGGCACCGAACCCTTCAGCAGGCTGAACTGCTCCTGGAAGTCCGGCGTCATGATCGTCTTCGCGAGCGCGAGCTGGCCCGGCGTCGCGGCCTTCTCGCCCTTCTGCTGGAAGAACACGAACGAGTCGACGTTGAACGTGTACGAGTTTGCGGTGCCCGGCACCGCTGCGCAGATGTAGTCCTTGCCCGCCTTCTTGCCGGCGTTCTCGAACTCGCCCTTCGCCCAGTCGCCCATGAACTGCATGCCGGCCTTGCCGTTGATGACCATCGCGGTCGCGAGGTTCCAGTCGCGGCCATTACGGCCGGTATCGAAGTAGCCCTGGATCTTGCGCACCGTGTCGAACACGGACAGCATCTGCGGCGACGTCAGCGTCGCCTGGTCGAGGTCGACCAGCGCCTTCTTGTAGAACGCCGGACCCTGCGACAGCACGACGTCTTCCCACAGCGTCAGGTCCTGCCACGGCTGGCCGCCCATCGCGACCGGCTGGATGCCCGCGGCCTTCAGCTTGTCGGCCACCGCGAAGAATTCGGGCCAGGTGGTCGGCACCTTCGCGCCGACCTTGTCGAGCGCGGCCTTGTTGATGTACAGCCAGTTCACGCGGTGCACCGAGAACGGCGCGGCGACGGTATGGCCCTTGTACTTGATGATCTTGTCGATTTCCGGCGGCAGGTTCTGCTTCCAGTCGCCGGCAGCGGAATCGATGTTGACGAGCACGCCCTGATCGGCCCAGTCCTGGATAAGCGGGCCCTTGATCTGCGCGGCCGACGGTGCGTCGCCGCTGATCACCTTGGTCTTCAGTGCAGTCATCGCCGCGGCGCCGGCGCCGCCCGCGACCGCGAAGTCCTTCCACACGTAGCCCTGCTTCTGCACGTCGTCCTTCAGCACGCCGACGGCCTTCGACTCGCCACCCGAGGTCCACCAGTGCAGCACGGTTACATTCTCGGCCGCCTGCGCCGCCACGGCGCCAGCCATCAGACCCGCGGCGCAGAGCGCACCCATGATCGAGCGAACTTTCATTACTTATCTCCTCCAGACTGAATCAACTCGTGAGGTTCCCTGACCGGGAACCGGCTTCTTGATAACGACGGGGAAATCGAGCCGCGGGACGCATGCAGCGTACGGGGCCGATGACCGGCCGGGCTCTTACAGAAAGCGTGAATCGAGATTCAACGGCGTGTCTCCTCTTTGTGTTTCTGGCCCGCCGCGATGATGCGACGCGAGCCCGGGGCCGACGGCGCGCGGACGATGTGCGCCGCCAATGTCCGATAACATTCGGCACAAGGCGCTCCCGAAGGTGAAGCTCGCGCAGTTCATCGACCGCACTTCTTTTTTTCTTCACCCAGGTGCTACCCCTTGCGGCGGATTGTAGTTAAACTACAATTCAGTGTCAAAAATATTTTTATCGCACTACGGATCGCTTCCCAGCACCCCCAACACGGCGGAGACACATGCATACCGATTCCAGCTTTACCTTCGTACTTTTCGGCGGCACCGGCGATCTGTCGATGCGCAAGATCCTGCCCGCGCTGTTCGAAGCGCACCGCGCGAACATGCTGGCGGAGAGCGGCCGGATCATCGCCGTGGCACGACATGAATCGGATCGGGCGGGTTATCTCGAGTGGGTCGACACGCACGTGAAGCCGCATGCGGAGAAAGCCGCCGGCAAGGCGTTCGACGAAGCCGCGTGGAAGTCCTTCCTCGATCGCATCGAGTACGTGAAGCTCGACCTCGGCCGCGCGGAAGACTACGTCGTGCTGCGCGACGCGATCGCATCGCTGCCCGGCATCCGCGTGTTCTACCTCGCGACGGGCCCGTCGCTGTTCGTGCCGATCTGCAAGGCGCTCGCGTCGGTCGGCCTGAACGAAGGCTCGCGCATCGTGCTCGAGAAGCCGCTCGGCTACGACCTGAAATCGTCGAACGCGATCAACGACGCGGTTGGCGAGATCTTCGCGGAAGGCCAGATCTACCGGATCGACCACTACCTCGGCAAGGAGCCGGTGCAGAACCTGCTCGCGCTGCGCTTCGGCAATGCGCTGTTCGAGCCGCTGTGGCGCCGCGAATGGGTCGAGAGCATCCAGATCACGATCGCCGAGGAACTCGGCGTCGAGGCGCGCGGCGATTTCTACGACAATACGGGCGCGCTGCGCGACATGGTGCAGAACCACCTGCTGCAGCTGCTGTCGATCGTCGCGATGGAGCCGCCGCATTCGATGGATTCCGACTCGGTGCGCGACGAGAAGCTGCGCGTGCTGCGCGCGCTGAAACCGGTCGATCCGCGCGACATCGGCAAGGTGGCCGTGCGCGGCCAGTATCATGCGGGCGTGATCAAGGGCGCGCAGGTGCCGGCGTATGCGACCGAGCCGGGCGTGAAGCCCGACAGCCAGACCGAAACCTTCGTCGCGTTGAAGGTCGAGATCGAGAACTGGCGCTGGGCCGGCGTGCCGTTCTTCCTGCGCACCGGCAAGCGTCTTGCCGATCGCGTAGCCGAGATCGTCGTGAACTTCCGCCCGGTGCCGCACTCGGCGCTCGGGCCCACGGCATTGCGCCCCGGCTCGAACCGCCTCGTGATCCGGCTGCAGCCGAACGAGACGATCCGCCTGTACTGCCTCGCCAAGCAGCCGGGCGAAGGGATGAACCTCGCGAGCGTGCACCTCGACCTCGCGTTCGACCAGTTCTTCAAGGAAGGGCAGATGGAGGCGTACCAGCGCCTGCTGCTCGACGTGATCAACGGCCGCCTCGCGCTGTTCGTGCGTCGCGACGAACAGGAAGCCGCATGGCGCTGGGTCGAGCCTATCCTGAACGAATGGGCGCGCACGCTGAAGCCGCCGAAGCCGTATGCGGCGGGCACGTGGGGGCCGGCCGCGGCGAGCGCGATGCTCGCGCAGCACGACACCTGCTGGCTTGAAGAAGAGAACTGATGTAAACGTAGCCGCGCACGTCATCGCACGCGGCTACGTGCCCCACGATTCGTACGATTTGAACAGACAAAGCAGTCCGGAGGAGATGTGATCGAGATCCACGCTTTCGACACCCAGGAAGCGCAAAGCGAAGCGCTCGCGCGCGCCGTCGGCGAGGCGCTGCGGGCCGCGCTCGCCGGGCCCGCGCGCCCGACGCTCGCGGTGTCCGGCGGCACGAGCCCGCGCCCGTTCCTGCACACGCTGTCGCACGCGGCGCTCGACTGGGCCGGCGTCGACGTGACGCTGGTCGACGACCGCTGGGTGCCGGACGACGACGCAGCCAGCAACGCACAACTCGTGCGCGACACGCTGCTGCAGCACGCGGCGGCCCCTGCCCGCTTCCTGCCGCTCGTCGACACGCGCAGCACGCTCGATGCGCACGTCGCCGCACTGAACGCGAACGCCGACTACCGCGTGCCGACCGTCGCCGTGCTCGGCATGGGCGAGGACGGCCACACCGCGTCGATCTTCGCCGACGCACCCGAATGGGACCACGCGATCACGACGCCCGAGCGTTTCGTCGCCGTGCATCCCGGCGCCGCGCCGCATGCGCGCGTGAGCTATTCGCTCGATGCGCTGAAGCGCGTCGACCGGCTGTTCCTGCTGATCGCGGGCGACCGCAAACGCGACGTGCTCGACGCCGCGGCCGCGTCGCTGCAGAAGAACGCGATTTCCCAACTGGCCAACGACAAGGGGACCCAGCTCGATGTCTACTGGTGCGCAAAGTAAGGCGGTCGTCGCGAGTCAGCATGCCGACGGCCCGCGCCTGCTCGCGGATGTCGGCGGCACCAACGCGCGCTTCGCGCTGGAAACCGGCCCGGGCGAGATCACGCAGATCCGCGTGTATCCCGGCGCCGATTACCCGACGATCACCGACGCGATCCGCAAGTACCTGAAGGACGTGAAGATCAGCCGCGTGAACCACGCGGCGATCGCGATCGCCAATCCGGTCGACGGCGACCAGGTCACGATGACCAACCACGACTGGAGCTTCTCGATCGAGGCGACGCGCCGCGCGCTCGGCTTCGACACGCTGCTCGTCGTCAACGATTTCACCGCGCTCGCAATGGCGCTACCTGGCCTGACCGACGCGCAGCGCGTGCAGGTCGGCGGCGGCGCGCGACGTCAGAACAGCGTGATCGGGCTGCTCGGGCCCGGCACCGGGCTCGGCGTGTCGGGGCTGATTCCGGCCGACGACCGCTGGATCGCGCTCGGCAGCGAGGGCGGCCACGCGTCGTTCGCGCCGCAGGACGAGCGCGAGGATCTGGTGCTGCAGTACGCGCGCAAGAAGTTTCCGCACGTGTCGTTCGAACGCGTGTGCGCGGGCCCCGGCATGGAGATCATCTATCGCGCGCTCGCCGCGCGTGACAAGAAGCGCGTGGCCGCGACCGTCGACACGGTCGAGATTGTCGAGCGCGCGCATGCGGGCGATGCGCTCGCGCTCGAGACGGTCGAATGCTTCTGCGGGATTCTCGGCGCGTTCGCGGGCAGCGTCGCGCTGACGCTCGGCGCGCTCGGCGGTGTGTACATCGGCGGCGGCGTCGCGCTGAAGCTCGGTGAGCTGTTCACGCGCTCGTCGTTCCGCGCGCGCTTCGAGGCGAAGGGCCGCTTCACGCACTACCTCGAGAACATCCCGACCTACCTGATCACCGCCGAATACCCGGCGTTCCTCGGCGTATCGGCGATCCTCGCCGAGCAGTTGTCGAACCGCTCGGGCGGCGCGTCGTCGGCCGTGTTCGAGCGGATCCGCCAGATGCGCGACGCGCTGACGCCGGCCGAGCGCCGCGTCGCCGATCTCGCGCTGAACCATCCGCGCTCGATCATCAACGATCCGATCGTCGACATCGCGCGCAAGGCCGACGTGAGCCAGCCGACCGTGATCCGTTTCTGCCGCTCGCTCGGCTGCCAGGGGCTGTCGGACTTCAAGCTGAAGCTCGCCACCGGCCTCACCGGCACGATCCCGATGAGCCACAGCCAGGTGCATCTCGGCGACACGGCCACCGACTTCGGCGCGAAGGTGCTCGACAACACGGTGTCCGCGATCCTGCAATTGCGCGAGCACCTGAATTTCGAGCACGTCGAGAACGCGATCGAGATCCTGAACGGCGCGCGGCGCATCGAGTTCTACGGGCTCGGCAACTCGAACATCGTCGCGCAGGACGCGCACTACAAGTTCTTCCGCTTCGGGATTCCGACGATCGCATACGGCGACCTGTACATGCAGGCCGCGTCGGCCGCGCTGCTCGGCAAGGGCGACGTGATCGTCGCGGTGTCGAAGTCGGGACGCGCGCCCGAGCTGCTGCGCGTGCTCGACGTCGCGATGCAGGCCGGCGCCAAGGTGATCGCGATCACGTCGAGCAACACGCCGCTCGCGAAGCGCGCGACCGTCGCGCTCGAAACCGATCACATCGAGATGCGCGAGTCGCAGTTGTCGATGATCTCGCGGATCCTGCATCTGCTGATGATCGACATCCTCGCGGTCGGCGTCGCGATCCGTCGTGCGTCGACGAACGGCGAGGTGCCTGAGGCCGTCGCGCAGGCGAAGGCGCGCGCGAGCGACGACGAAACGGCCGACGTGCTCGACTGGCTGAGCCACGGCGCGTCGCCGGCGGCGAAGGACGTCGCGCGGGATTGAGACGCGGCGCGGCGCCAGCCGCTGCCTGCGCCCCAAAGAAAAACGCCACCGCGCACGATGCGCCGGTGGCGTTTTTCTTTGTGCGGCGCGGCTGCCGAGTCAGGCGCCCGCTTTCACCGGCCGGCCGTGCCAGCGCAGCACGAGGTAGCGTCCGGCGAAACACAGCACGCCCGACACGCCGATCGTCACGCCCATCGCGAATGGCGTGCCGTCCGCGAGTGCACCGATCGCGACGCTCGCGAGCGCGCCGAGCGCGAGCTGCATCGCGCCGAACACGGCCGCCGACGCGCCCGCGTTGTGCGGATAGCGATGCATGAGGTCGGTCGTGCAGTTCGCGGACAGGATCCCGACCACGCCGACGACGAAGAACAGGCACACGACGATCGACCACAGCCCGCCCCACCCCGTCAGCGCGACGAGCGCGACCGCGAGCGACGCGATGGCACTCACGAGCGATGCGGCCGCGATGATGCGCAGCGAGCCGATGCGGCCGACGAGGCGCGTGTTCGCGAAGTTGCCGATCATGATCCCGACGACGTTCAGGCCGAACAGCAGCCCGTAGTGTTGCGGCGATACGTGGAAATACTCGATGTACACGAACGGCGTCGCGGTGATGTACGAGAACATCGCCGCGAACGCCATCCCGCCGCACAACATGTGCCCCCACGCGACGGGGTCCGACAGGATGCGTCCGTACGACGCGAACGACGCGAGCACGGCCGTACTCTTGCGCCGCTCCTTCGGCCAGGTTTCGGGCACGCGCAGGTAGGCCGTGGCCGCGCAGATCGCGCCGAACACGGCCAGCACGACGAACACGCCGCGCCAGCCCGAGAAGCGCAGGATCTGGCCGCCGATCAGGGGCGCGAGCAACGGCCCGACCGCGGTGACGATCGCGACCATCGACAGCACCTTCGCCGCGTCGCTCGGCTCGTGCGCGTCGCGCGCGATCGCCCGCGCGAGCACCGATGCGGCGCCGGCGCCGAGCGCCTGCAGGAAGCGCACGACGATCAGCATGTCGATCGAGCCTGACACGAAGCAGCCGATGCTCGCGAGCGTGAACAGCGCGATGCCGCCGAGCAGCACGGGACGACGCCCCCACGTATCGGACAGCGGGCCGTACAGCAGCATGCCGACCGAGAAGCCGGCCATGAAGCTCGTCAGCGTGCGCTGCGCGGCGCCGGGGCTGACGGAGAAGCCGTCGGCGATCGACGGCAGGCTCGGCAGGTACATGTCGGTGGCGATCGGCCCGCAGGCCGCGAGCGCCCCGAGCAACAGGATCAGCCGGGCATCGGGCCGGCGGCGGACGACGTGAGACATGGGTATCCGGAGTGGAGCCCGCGCGCATCGCGGCGCGCGTGGCGGTGAAGACGGGAGGCCGCGCCGCAAGCGACGCGTTCAGGCCCATGATTGTACGCGCAACTTTTTTGCGTGCCGTCGGCCGCGTACGATGGCGGGCCGGCAAGCCCCCGTGCGCGGGATCGCACGCGGATTCGATTAAGCTTGCCGCTCTTGTCTGATCATTTGAACGCACGACCGAACCGATGACCGCTTTCCTGCTGATCTGGAGCCCCAAGAAATGGCCGTGGCCCGAGCTGCCCGAGGTTGCCGCGCGCGTGAAGGCCGGCGAGGCCGTGCATGACGTGTGGGGCTGCGGCTTCGCACGCGGCATCCTGCCGGGCGACCGCGTGTTCCTGCACCGCGTCGCGAAGGAGCCGAAAGGCGTGTTCGGCTCCGGCTACGTGACGCGTGCGCCGTACGAGGTGCCCGATCCGTCGACGAAGCGCGGCTACCGGTTGTGCATCGACTTCGTCTACGACTGGCTGGTCGACGCGCACCAGGACGTCGTGATCGCGCGCGACGCGCTGCGCGTCCACCCGTACTCGGTGCAGACCTGGGACGCGCAGACGTCCGGCACGTCGATCAAGCCGATGGTCGAAGGTCCGCTCGAGAAACGCTGGGCCGAACTGACCGGCAAGCGCAAGCCGCCGCGCTAGCCGGGCCGGATGCCGGGCCGGATGCCGGACCGAATCCGGCCCCCGTTTCCGGCCCGTGCCGCTCCTCGCGCGCCGAAAGGCCGCACAAGCGCTGGCGGGCCCGCCGCGCGCGTCTCCGGTACAATCAGACGATCGTTCCGCCCAGGCGCCGCGGCCCGTGCACAGGCCCCCGCGCCCTTCTCTCGCAGGTTTCGCTCATGTCCAACAATCAGATCCTCTTCGAACGCGCCCAGAAGACCATTCCCGGCGGCGTCAACTCGCCGGTGCGCGCATTCCGTTCGGTCGGCGGCACGCCGCGCTTCGTCGCACGCGCGCAAGGTCCGTATTTCTGGGATGCCGACGGCAAGCAGTACATCGACTACATCGGCTCGTGGGGCCCGATGATCGTCGGCCACGTCCATCCGGAAGTCCTGTCGGCCGTGCAGAACGTGCTCGCCGACGGCTTCTCGTTCGGTGCGCCGACCGAAGCCGAGATCGAGATCGCCGAGGAAATCTGCAAGCTCGTGCCGTCGATCGAGCAGGTGCGGATGGTGTCGAGCGGCACCGAGGCCACGATGAGCGCGCTGCGCCTCGCGCGCGGCTTCACGGGCCGCAGCCGCATCGTCAAGTTCGAGGGCTGCTACCACGGCCACGCGGACAGCCTGCTGGTCAAGGCCGGCTCGGGCCTGCTGACGTTCGGCAACCCGACGTCGGCCGGCGTGCCCGCGGACATCGCGAAGCACACGACCGTCCTCGAATACAACAACGTCGCCGCGCTCGAGGAAGCGTTCGGCGCGTTCGGCGACGAGATCGCCGCGGTGATCGTCGAGCCCGTCGCGGGCAACATGAACCTCGTGCGCGGCACGCCGGAATTCCTGAACGCGCTGCGCGCGCTGTGCACGAAGCACGGCGCCGTGCTGATCTTCGACGAGGTGATGTGCGGTTTCCGCGTCGCGCTCGGCGGCGCACAGGCGTACTACGGGATCACGGCCGACCTCACCTGCCTCGGCAAGGTGATCGGCGGCGGGATGCCGGCCGCCGCGTTCGGCGGCCGCCGCGACATCATGGCCCACCTCGCGCCGCTCGGCGGCGTCTACCAGGCCGGCACGCTGTCGGGCAACCCGATCGCGGTCGCGGCAGGCCTGAAGACGCTGCAGCTGATCCAGGCGCCGGGCTTCTACGACGCACTCACCGCGCAGACGAAGCGCCTCGCCGACGGCCTCGCGGCCGAAGCCCGCGCGGCCGGCGTGCCGTTCGCGGCCGACTCGATCGGCGCGATGTTCGGCCTGTATTTCGCCGAGCGCGTGCCGACCAGCTTCGCGGAAGTCACGAAGAGCGACACCGAGCGTTTCAACCGCTTCTTCCACCTGATGCTCGACGAAGGCGTGTACTTCGCCCCGTCGGCCTACGAGGCCGGTTTCGTGTCGAGCACGCACGACGACGCGGTGATCGACGCGACGCTCGCGGCCGCACGCCGCGCCTTCGCGGCACTCGCTGCCTGACCCGGGGCCGCGCGCATGTTCTCGGATATCGATTTCGCCCACATGCAACGCGCGCTCGCGCTCGCCGCGCGCGGCATGTACACGACCGCGCCGAATCCGCGCGTCGGCTGCGTGATCGTCAAGGACGGCGACGTGATCGGCGAAGGCTTCACGCAGCCGGCCGGCCAGGATCACGCGGAAGTGCAGGCGCTGAAGGATGCACGCTCGCGCGGCTACGACGTCGCGGGTTCGACCGTCTACGTGACGCTCGAACCGTGCAGCCATTTCGGCCGCACGCCGCCGTGCGCGAACGCGCTGATCGAAGCGCGCGTCGCGAAGGTCGTCGCCGCGATGGAAGACCCGAACCCGCAGGTGTCGGGGCGCGGCCTCGGGATGCTGCGCGACGCGGGCATCGACGTGCGCTGCGGGCTGCTCGCGCATGAAGCCGGCGAGCTGAACATCGGTTTCGTGTCGCGGATGACGCGCGGCCGCCCGTGGGTGCGGATGAAGGCCGCCGCGTCGCTCGACGGCCGCACCGCGCTGCCGTCCGGCGAAAGCCAGTGGATCACCGGCGAGGCCGCGCGCCTCGACGGGCACGCCTGGCGTGCGCGCGCCTGCGCGATCCTGACCGGCATCGGCACCGTGCGCGAGGACAATCCGCTGCTGACCGTGCGCGGCATCGACACGCCGCGCCAGCCGCAACGCATCCTGGTGGACAGCCGCCTCGACCTGCCGCTCGACGCGCGGCTGCTCGAGGGCGCCCCGCTGCTGATCTTCTGCGGACGACTCGACGCCGGCGGTGAAATGCGAGCGAACGTGCTGAAGTCGCGCGGCGCGGAAATCGTGCCGCTCGCGAATGCGCACGGCAAGGTCGACCTGCCCGCAATGCTGGCGGCGCTCGGCGCGCGCGGTGTCAACGAATTGCACGTCGAGGCCGGCCACAAGCTGAACGGCTCGCTGCTGCGCGAACAGTGCGTCGACGAATTGCTCGTCTATCTCGCGCCGAGCCTGCTGGGCGCCGATGCAGCCGGCATGTTCGACCTCGCCTCGCCGGCCAATCTCGAGGCCCGCACGCGACTGTCGTTCCACGGGGTCGAGCGGATCGGCGACGACCTGCGGATCCTCGCGCGTTTCGCACCGCCCGATACGCCTCACTGAACGGAATCGTCACGATGTTCACCGGAATTGTCGCGGCCGTCGGCCGCATCGAATCGATCAATCCGCTCGGCGCGTCGGCCGATGCGGGCGTGCGCCTGACCGTGCAGGCCGGCGGGCTCGATCTCGCCGATGTCGCACTGGGCGACAGCATCGCGATCCAGGGCGCGTGCATGACGGTGATCGACAAGCGCGACACTGTGTTCGATGTCGACGTGTCGCGCGAAAGCCTGAACCGTACGGTCGGCCTCGCACAACCCGGCGAAGTGAACCTCGAGAAGGCGCTGCGCGCGCACGACCGGCTTGGCGGGCACATCGTGTCGGGCCACGTCGACGGCCTCGGCACCGTGTCGCGCTTCGCGCCGGTCGGAGAATCGCACGAACTGCGCATCGTCGCGCCGCGCGAGCTCGGCCGCTATCTCGCGTACAAGGGGTCGATCACGGTCAACGGCGTGAGCCTGACCGTCAACACGATCGACGATCGCGCGGACGGCTGCGAATTCTCGATCAACCTGATTCCGCATACGGTCGAGGTCACGACGCTGCGCCATGTGAAGGCCGGCGACAAGGTCAACCTCGAGGTCGACATGATTGCGCGCTATGTCGAGCGGATGCTGTCGTCGTCGCAGGGCGCGCATCAGGACTGATCGCGGCGGCAATCCTCGAAGCGGCGGCTGACGGCCCGATATCCGGGTATCGACAGCCGCCGCTTTTCTTCATCCTGCCCGGCATCACCCGCCGGCATGCCGCCGGCAATCAGGCATCCGCGCCTTCCCCACCCGCTCGCGCCAGTATCGTGTCGAGCAGTTGCCGCACATGGTCGCGCGCCGCACGCTCGGCGGCATCCGCATCGCGCTTCGCGATCATGTCGAACACCTGCCGGTGTTCGGCGACATTCCCGCCGAGTCGCGCCCAGTCGTCCATCGGGCTCGCGCCGCCCGCACACATCGTCTGCACCTGTGCGTACAGCGCCCTGAGCGACGTCTCGATCGTCACGTTGCGCGCGGTGGCGAGCAACCCGTGGTGGAAATCGAGGTTGGCGATGCGGTATGCGTCGCCGTCGCGCACGTCGACCGCATGCGCCTGCCGCACCAGCGCTTCGTCCAGCATGGCGTGATCTTCGGGCGTCATGCGCTGCGCCGCCAGGCGCGCGGCCATGCCCTCGAGCGCTTCCCGCGCCTCGAAGATGGCCACGATCCGCGCGCGGTCGAACGCGATCACGAACACGCCCTGGCGCGGGACGACCTGCAGCAGCCCCTCGGCCTCCAGACGCGAGACCGCCGCCCACACGGGCGAGCGGCTGATGCCGAGATCGCGCGACAGCGCCTCGATGCTGATCTTCTCGCCCGCCGCGAAGCGCGCTTCGTCGACCAGCATCTCCCGGATCGCCCCGTAGGCGTCGCGCCCCAGTGTCGTGCGCTCGAGCGTGGCGCGCGTCATGCCGGCCGCCGGCGACGTGCGATGTGGAGCCCCTTGCCGACCGGCACGATCGTCGTGTCGAACGCGCGCGTGGCGTCGACCGCGGCGAGATAGCCGGCGATCTCGTCCGGATGGGACAGCGCGTTGTCCGCGACGAGCAGCGCGTCGGCGGTCAGCTTCGGCAGCAGGTGCGCCAGTTGCAGCGGCGCGCTCACGCGATCGGCGTCGAAGAACACACAGTCGAACGGGCCCGTCACGGCCGCGCAGACTTGCGTCGCGTCGCCTTCGATCACCTGCGCCCAGTCCTGCAGCGACGCCGCGCGCAGGTTGGCCCTCGCCTGCCCGGCTTTCTCCGGCGAATACTCGACGGTGACGAGCGGCTGCCCGTCCGTTTCCCGTAGCGCATGCGCGAGCCAGATCGCGCTGTAGCCGTTGGACGTGCCGATCTCGAGCACGCGCCGGCGCCGCGCGCCGGTGACGAGCAGGTACAGCAGTTCGGCCGTGGACGGCTCGAGGTTGAGCATCTTGCGGTTGCGCTCGGCCATCTGCGCGTCGTTTTCCTGGCCGAAGGACGCCAGCCGGGCAAGGACGGCCGATGCGGCGCTGTCGAGTTCGATCATGCGGGTCTCCGTTACTTCATATTTCGTGTTTCGTGTTTCATGATACGACGATTTTCGGATCGACGCCCGGTGCCCGTGAGGGCCGCCGTTCCAGCGTGATTGAAACCGCTCCGGCGCGGCCAGCTGTCGTTTGCCCTGGCGATTCCTGGCCGAATGGCCAACGACGCACATGGGTCATGCCGTCGCGCTAAGATGCGTCAACAGCGGTTTCAACGCCGCCACGCACGACGCGCCGCGCACCGGCCGCCCCTCTTCCCACAGGAGTCGTTCCCATGTCCATCTCGATGTACCAGGCTTCGCTGCCTGTCCTGATCCGCGGCCTGACCAACCTGCAGCACATCCTCGGCAAGGCGCAGGCGCACGCGGCCGAGAAACAGATCGATCCGTCGGTGTTCACCGGTGCACGCCTCTACCCGGACATGCTGCCGCTCGTGCGCCAGGTCTACATCGCGACCGATACGGCGAAGGGCTGCGCGGCGCGGCTCGCCGGTGCCGAGATCCCGAGCTTTCCCGACGTCGAACAAACCTTCGACGAGCTGCACGCACGCATCCAGAAGACGATCGACTACCTGAAAGGCTTCGACGCCGCACAGATCGACGGCAGCGAGGCGCGCCAGATCGTGCTGAAGATGCGCGTCGGCCCGATCGAGTTCACCGGCCAGTCGTACCTGCTGAACTTCGTGCTGCCCAATTTCTTCTTCCACGTGACGACCGCCTACGACATCCTGCGCCACAGCGGCGTCGAGCTCGGCAAGCTCGACTACCTCGGCGGGCGCGACCAGCAGGCATGACACGCGGCCGGGTTCGGCCCGGCCCACAACCTTCTGCACCCGCGTGCCGGCCACGCGCGGCGGCCCGTCGGGCCTGCCGCGCGGGCCGTCCGCGACGCTTTCCGGAGCGCTTGCCCGACGCGCGTGGCCCATGCCGGCCGAAACACCGTCCGGCTGGCGTAAAATACGCACTTTCCTCTTTCTCGCCCCCCTTATGACGCTCGCCTCCACGCTCGACATCATCGCCGAGCTGAAAGCCGGCCGGATGGTGATCCTGGTCGACGAAGAAGACCGCGAAAACGAGGGCGACCTCGTGATCGCCGCCGAATTCGTCACGCCGGAAGCGATCAACTTCATGGCCAAGTACGGCCGCGGCCTGGTTTGTCTGACGTTGACGCAGGAACGCTGCAAGCAGCTGCACCTGCCGCTGATGACCTACCGCAACGGCACGCAGTACGGCACCGCGTTCACGGTCAGCATCGAAGCGGCCGAAGGCGTGACGACCGGCATCTCGGCCGCCGACCGTGCGCACACGATCGCCACCGCGGTCGCGCACGACGTGCGCCCCGAGCACATCGTGCAGCCGGGTCACGTGTTCCCGATCATGGCGCAACCGGGCGGCGTGCTCGTGCGTGCGGGCCACACCGAAGCCGGCTGCGATTTCACCGCGCTCGCGGGCCTCACGCCGGCCGCGGTGATCTGCGAGATCATCAAGGACGACGGCACGATGGCGCGCCTGCCGGACCTGATCGAATTCGCGAAGGAACACAACCTGAAGATCGGCACGATCGCCGACCTGATCCAGTACCGCAGCCGCACCGAATCGATCATCGAGCGGATCGCCGAGCGCTCGATGCAGACCGCGCACGGCACGTTCCGCGCGGTGCTGTACCGCGACCAGCCGAGCGGCTCGCCGCACATCGCGCTGGTGCGCGGCGCGCCGTCGCCCGACCTCGATACGCCGGTGCGCGTGCACGAGCCGCTGTCGGTACTCGACCTGCTCGAAACGGGTGTGTCGACGCACTCGTGGACGCTCGACGCCGCCATGCGCGAGATCGCGGAGCGCGACCTCGGCGTGATCGTGCTGCTCAACTGCGGCGACACGAAGGAACACCTGATCGACGTCTTCAAGGCGTTCGACGAGGAAGAAAAGGCTGCTGCGCTCAAGCGCCGGCCGGTCGATTTCAAGACGTTCGGCATCGGCGCGCAGATCCTGCGCGATGTCGGCGTCGGCAAGATGCAGGTGCTGTCGAATCCGCGCAAGCTGGGCAGCATGTCCGGCTACGGCCTCGAAGTCACGGGCTTCATTCCGATGCCCGGCGGCGAAGCCAAGTCCTGCCCGGCGTCCAACGCGTAACCCGCCACGACGCTTTCGCCCTATAACCGTTCATCCACACCACGGACAAGATCATGGAAATCGGACAATACCAACCGAATCTCGAAGGCGACGGCCTGCGTATCGGCATCGTGCAATCGCGCTTCAACGAGCCCGTGTGCAACGGCCTCGCCGACGCGTGCGTCGAAGAACTGGAACGCCTGGGCGTCACCGGTGAAGACGTACTGCTCGTGTCGGTACCCGGCGCGCTGGAAATCCCGCTCGCGCTGCAGAAGCTCGCGGAAAGCGGCCAGTTCGACGCGCTGATCGCACTCGGCGCGGTGATTCGCGGCGAGACCTACCACTTCGAACTCGTGTCGAACGAGAGCGGCGCGGGCATCACCCGCATCGGCCTCGACTTCAACCTGCCGATCGCGAACGCGGTCCTGACGACCGAAAACGACGAGCAGGCCGTCGCGCGCATGACCGAAAAGGGTCGTGACGCCGCACGCGTCGCCGTCGAGATGGCCAACCTGACGATGGCCCTCGACCAGCTCGGCGATGACGACGAGGACGAAGAGGAAGACGAAGACGACGAAGAGGAGCGCGCATGAAGAAGAGCGCCCGCCGACAATCGCGCGAGCTGGCGACGCAAGGCCTCTATCAGTGGCTGCTGTCGAACGCGTCCTCCGGTGAGATCGACGCGCAACTGCGCGGCGCGCTCGGTTACGACAAGGCTGACAAGGAGCTGCTCGACGCGATCCTGCACGGCGTGATCCGCGAGCACGTCACGCTCGTCGAAGCGCTGACGCCGTCGCTGGACCGTCCGATCGAGCAGCTGTCGCCGGTCGAACGCGCGGTGCTGCTGATCGCGACGTTCGAGCTCACGCACCATGTCGAAACGCCGTACCGCGTGATCATCAACGAAGCGGTCGAACTCGCGAAGACGTTCGGCGGCTCCGACGGCTACAAGTACGTGAACGGTGTGCTCGACAAGCTCGCCGCGAAGCTGCGCCCCGCCGAAACGCAGGCGCGCCGCAACGGCTGACGCCGTTTGCCGGTCCACGGGCGCGCAAGCGCCCGTTTTTCATTCTTCCTCTCCCCCGCCCTGCCCGCCGATGAATACCACCGCCGATTCGCTCGTCACGCTCGCCGCACGCGTCGACGCGATCCAGCCCTTCCATGTGATGGAACTGATGAAGGAGGCACAGCGGCTCGAGTCCCTCGGGCGCGATGTTATCCACATGGGCATCGGCGAGCCGGATTTCACCGCGCCGGAGCCTGTCGTCGAAGCTGCCGCGGCCGCGCTGCGCCGTGGCGTCACGCAGTACACGAGCGCGCTCGGCATTGCGCCGCTGCGCGAGGCGATCGCCGCGCACTATGCGCGCGCGTACGGCCTCACGATCAGCCCGGAGCGGATCGTCGTGACGGCCGGCGCGTCGGCCGCGCTGCTGCTCGCGTGCCTCGCGCTCGTCGGCCGTGACGACGAAGTGCTAATGCCCGACCCGTCGTATCCGTGCAACCGGCATTTCGTCGCGGCGGCCGAAGGCCGCGCGGTGCTCGTGCCGAGCGGCCCGGACGCGCGCTTCCAGCTCACCGAGGACGATGTCCGCACGCGCTGGGGCAACCGCACACGCGGCGTGCTGCTCGCGTCGCCGTCGAACCCGACCGGCACATCGCTCGAACCGGACGAACTCAAGCGGATCGTCGAAGCCGTGCGCGCCCGCGGCGGCTTCACGATCGTCGACGAGATCTACCAGGGGCTCAGCTACGACGCGGCGCCCGTGTCGGCACTGTCGTTCGGCGACGACGTAATCACCGTGAACAGCTTCTCGAAGTATTTCAGCATGACGGGCTGGCGGCTCGGCTGGCTCGTCGTGCCGCCCGCGCTGGTCGGCACGTTCGAGAAACTGTCGCAGAATCTGTTCATCTGCCCGTCCGCGCTCGCGCAGCACGCAGCGCTCGCGTGCTTCGAGCCAGCCACACTCGACCTCTATGAAGCGCGCCGGCTCGAATTCAAGCGCCGCCGCGATTTCATCGCGCCGGCACTCGAACGGCTCGGCTTCACGGTGCCGGTGATGCCGGACGGTGCGTTCTATGTGTATGCGCATTGCGGCGGCGTCGCCCATCCGGCAGCCGGCGACAGCGCCGCGCTCACGCAGGCGATGCTGCATGACGCCGGCGTCGTGCTGGTGCCCGGCATGGACTTCGGCGTACATGCGCCGCGCGACTATATCCGCCTGTCGTATGCGACGGCCTACTCGCGGCTCGAAGAGGCGGTCGACCGGCTCGCGACGCTGTTCGGGCAGCACTGACTGCTACGGCCCGCACACTGGCCGTTTCACGCGCCGCAAAAAGAAAAGGCACCCGGATCGGGTGCCTTTTTCATTGCCTGCCGGCTGGAACCGGGCGGAACGCGTGACGTTACGCGCCGAGCTCCGAACGATCGCCGTGCGACTGCTTCGCGGTGTCGACGCTCGCGTCATCCTGAGGCGATGCTTCCTTCGGCGCGGCCGCCTTCGCCGACGTCGCGCTGTCGAGCGTCGCGTGCACGCGCTTCGCGCCGCCTGCCGCTGCCGTCACGGCAGCCGTGACGATCGGCTTCGCCGGCTGAGCCGGTGCCTGCGGTGCGTTGACCGGCACGCTGCGGCCGCGTGCGACGTCGCGCAGGCGACCACGCTCGGCCATCACCTTCGAACCGTAGCCGTTGTCTTCGGGGTTCGTCGAACCGTTGTACATGCGCAAGCCGGTCGCGAGCGAGCCGCCGCGTGCAATGCAGTCCTTCAGCACCAGCGCGCCGACCTGCAGGTTCGCGAGCGGCTGCAGCGCCGTATCGGTGCCGCCGAAGTATTCGAACTTGTCGGAATGGACCTTCGACATGACCTGCATCAGACCCTTCGCACCGACACCGCTTTCGGCGTACGGGTTGAAGCCCGACTCGATCGCCATCACGGACAGCAGCAGCAGCGGATCGAGCCCGACGTCGCGGCCGGTCTGGAACGCAGCCTTGACGAGCTGGCCGAGCGGCTCCTGTGCGACGCGGTAACGGCGCGACAGGTAGGTCGCGACGAGCGCCTGTTCGCGGTTCGACGCGAGTGCACGGTCGTCGCGCGCATCGGCCGCGACCCGCTGGGTCGGGATCAGCTTGGCCAGTGCGACCGGCGACGGGCCGTTGCGGGCCGGATCGGAAGCATCGGCCTGGGCGCCCTGTGCGGCAGCTTCCGGTGCGACATCGAGGCCGACCGCAAGCGCGTCCGTTTCAGGCGTCTCTTCCTGCTGCGGCTGCGCGCCGGCAGGCGCGAAGTTCGGCAGCGGATGACCGGACAGCAAACGGGCTGGCCCGGCCTGCACGGCCGCGGATACGACCGGCATCAGCTTCGCGGCGAGCGTGCCGCGGACGGTTGGCAGCAGCCACAGTGCAAGCGCAATTGCGACAGCGAAACAGCCGACAACGCTGAATAGATGGTGACTGACACGCGTCCCGCGACGCAGCATGTTGCGCACGATCTGCGCATGCTGCTCATTGGGACGCCACGATAACCAAGCGTTCATTCAGATCATCTCCCATGAACATGACTCGTGCGGCTCGCTCAGCTCGATGGCGAGACAGAAAACGCGCCGCGGAATCACGATGCCGCACGCCTTGGTTGGGACGTACAAACATCGGGGAAACGGTATAAGTACCGTTCGGGGCCACGGTGTAAGAGGGCCGGCGCCTTCGCACACTGGGCGAGGCGGGCATACGCGGTGGCACCCACGCAAAAAACCAGCGTCTGGTAGCGCTGGCTGGGACTACTACTAAAGCCGTCGGATACGCCGTGCAGGATTCGGCGGACGGTGACGCGCTGCGTCAAAGATCGGTGATTGGCGGCTCGAAGCCTTTTACCCTGCAGCCAATGTGAGCGGATTCTAGCAGGGTTTTATAGATCGTCAACACTATAAAACCGCGAAATCATAACAACAAGTAATTTACGATCGCTCTTCAGATCGCAAATCCCGTGCCGTAGGGGGTTTGCGCGCGGTCGACTTTTTTCTCCGCCGGGCGGCCGTGCGGCGGCGCGGGTAAAATCGTCGGTCGATTCGGGGCCGCAGTCGGCCGCTGCGCCCACCCATCGCTGCCCGTCATACGGGTGGCCCGGACCTTCTTCATGAAATACAAAGACTTACGAGATTTCATCCAGCGCCTCGAGGCGCTCGGCGAACTGCGGCGCGTCACGCAACCCGTGTCGCCCGTGCTCGAAATGACCGAGCTGTGCGACCGCGTGCTGCGCGCCGGCGGCCCTGCGCTGCTGTTCAACGCGCCGACCGGCTACGATTTCCCGGTGCTCGGCAACCTGTTCGGCACGCCGCGCCGCGTCGCGCTCGGGATGGGGGTCGATGCGGGCGACGACGCCGCGCTCGATTCGCTGCGCGATCTCGGGCGCCTGCTGTCCGCGCTGAAGGAGCCCGATCCGCCGAAGAGCCTGAAGGATGCCGGCAAGCTGCTGTCGCTCGCGAAGGCCGTGTGGGACATGGCGCCGAAGTCGGTGTCGTCGCCGCCCTGCCAGGAGATCGTCTGGGAAGGCAACGACGTCGACCTGAACAGGCTGCCGATCCAGACCTGCTGGCCCGGCGATGCGGGGCCGCTCGTCACGTGGGGCCTGACGGTCACGCGCGGGCCGAACAAGTCGCGCCAGAATCTCGGCATCTACCGTCAGCAGCTGATCGGCCGCAACAAGCTGATCATGCGCTGGCTCGCGCATCGCGGCGGCGCGCTCGACTTCCGCGAGTTCGCGCTGCAGAACCCCGGCAAGCCGTATCCGGTCGCGGTCGTGCTCGGCGCCGATCCGGCCACGACGCTCGGCGCGGTGACGCCCGTGCCCGATTCGCTGTCCGAGTATCAGTTCGCCGGCCTGCTGCGCGGCAGCCGCACGGAGCTCGCGAAGTGCCTGACGCCCGGCGTCGACACGCTGCAGGTGCCCGCGCGCGCGGAGATCGTGCTCGAAGGCTTCATTTATCCGCAGGAAGGCGCCCTTGCCCCCGCACCGGCCGGCGCACCGCCGCGCCCTTCCGGCAACGCGGCGGCCGCGTACGAGCATGCGCTCGAAGGTCCGTACGGCGACCACACCGGCTATTACAACGAGCAGGAGTGGTTCCCCGTGTTCACCGTCGAGCGCATCACGATGCGCCGCGACGCGATCTACCACTCGACCTACACGGGCAAGCCGCCCGACGAACCCGCGGTGCTCGGCGTCGCGCTCAACGAGGTGTTCGTGCCGCTGCTGCAGAAGCAGTTCTCCGAGATCACCGACTTCTACCTGCCGCCCGAAGGCTGCAGCTACCGGATGGCGATCGTCCAGATGAAGAAGAGCTACGCGGGCCACGCGAAGCGCGTGATGTTCGGCGTGTGGAGCTTCCTGCGGCAGTTCATGTATACGAAGTTCATCGTGGTCGTCGACGAGGACGTGAACATCCGCGACTGGAAGGAAGTGATCTGGGCGATCACGACGCGCGTCGACCCGGTGCGCGACACGGTGATGGTCGACAGCACGCCGATCGACTATCTCGACTTCGCATCGCCGGTGGCCGGTCTCGGCTCGAAGATGGGGCTCGACGCGACCAACAAGTGGCCCGGCGAGACGAATCGCGAATGGGGCCGCCCGATCGAGATGGATGCGGCCGTGAAGGCGCGCGTCGACCGGCTCTGGCAGGAGATCGGCCTCTGAAGTCATGCGGCCGGCGCGCGCCGGCCCGTGCACCGCAATCGCCACAAGAACGACGAAGATGAGCTTTCCGCCCGCCTCCATGCTGTCCGACGGTTTCTTCCTGTCGCTGTCGCTCTGTCTCGACATCGGCCTCGTGAACGTCGCGATGCTGTCGCTGACGCTGTCGCACGGCTTCCGGCCGGGCTTCTGGCTCGGTGTCGGCTCGTGCGTTGGCGACCTCGTCTACGCGGCGCTCGCGCTCGCCGGAATGGCCGTGCTGCTGCAGTTCGAGCCCGTGCGCTGGATCGTGTGGATCGGCGGCGGCGCGGTGCTGCTGTTTCTCACGTGGAAGATGGCGCGCGAAGCGCTGGCGCCGGCCGGCACGGGCGACGACGATGCAGCCGACACCCCGCAGCCGCGCGCGAGTGCACGTCGCAGCTTCCTGCGCGGGATGCTGCTTGCGATGTCGTCGCCGAGCGCGATCCTGTGGTTCGCGGCGGTCGGCGGCGCACTGATCGCGAAGGCCGGCGCGACGACGCCGGCCACCGCGTCGGTGTTCCTGTCGGGCTTCTTCCTCGGCGGCCTCGCCTGGACGCTCTTCATGTGCACGCTCGCGAGCCAGGGCCGCAAGCGCGCGGGCGCCGGGTTGATGCGTGCGTGCCATATCGCGTCGGCGCTGCTGTTCGCGTATTTCTCGTACAGCGTGATCGTCGGCGGCTACCGCGATCTGATCGTGCACGCGGTGTAAGCGAAGCCGGCCCGCACGGGCCGCACATCAAGCGGCCGCCCCAAAGAAAAACGGCGCAGCGCCCCTCACGGGACGATGCGCCGTTTTGCCACGCGCGGTCAGGCCGCGCGGGACGAATCAGCGACGCCAGTAGCCGTGATGGCCCCAGCCGCCGTAGCCATGACGGTAGTACGGACGACCGTAGTAACCGCCATAGCCACCATAGCCGCCGACGACCACGGCGGGCGGCGGTGCATAGTAGGCCGGCGCCGGTGCGTAATAGACGGGCGGAGGCGGCGGCGCGTAGTACACGGGCGGCGGCGGTGCATAGACGGGGTACGCGGGTGCGACCGGGATACCGATGCCGACCCCGATCGACACGTGAGCCTGCGCGGCGCTTGCGGCACCCAGGCCCAGCGCGGCGGCGGCGATGAACGGAATGAGCTTTTTCACTTCGATTCTCCTGCTGGAGCGGTATTTTGTGCGCTCCTGTCGGCAACGGCGGGCATGCACGTCGCATGGAAGCAATGTAGCGAAAACCCGCCCCTCGCGTATCGTGCATTTGTTGCAAATTGCAATTGCACGCGGCTTGAGGTGCCCTGCGGTGTGGCGTCCGGAGCGCGCGGCGACCCTTGCAGATCGCGCGATTCCGTCCGACGACTCGGGTCGCGACACACTGGCCGGTCAGTCTTACCGGATACGGCGCGCGCAGCAGGCACGCGCACGTAATGAACGATTACAAATTTGAGACAAGATGCCGACATTTCAAGCGGGACGTGCGCGCGATGTGTTTCGGGGTCGGATTCCACGATCATGATTCGACCGTCGCCACGGGCACCGATACGCGAGAGGATCGGGGCGCGCGTCGGTAATGAATACCCGCAGCGGCGCGACAACTGCCCTTGCGCGACGCCACCGACATTCCTGCGATACTGGCGGTTGCTTCGCTTTTGCTTACGCTCGCTGCCATGTCCCTTCCCGACACACCCCGCCTCGGCTTCATCGGTGCAGGCCGCCTCGCGCGCTGCGTCGCGCAGCGCTTCGCGCAGGCAGGCTTCCCGGTCGTCGCGATCACGAGCCGCACACCCGCATCGGCTGCCGACCTCGCCGCGCGCATCGGCGGGTGCCGCGCAGTCGACACGCCGCAGCAAGTTGCCGAGGCCGCCGACCTGATCTTCGTGACAGTGCCCGACGACCATCTCGCGCCGACCGCGGCCGCCCTCCGCTTCGACGCGTCGCGCGCCGCCAGCCAGGCAGTCGTCCACTGCAGCGGCGCGTCGGCGGTTGCGCTGCTCGACCCGGCCAGGCACCAAGGCGTGGCCACCGGCGGCTTCCATCCGCTCTACCTGTTCGGCGGCACCGATGCCGACCTCGCACGCATTGATGGCTGCTCGGTCACGATCGAAGCAACCGGTGCGCTGCACGCGACGCTGCTGCGACTTGCTGCCACACTCGGCTGCCATCCGCTGTCGATTCCGGCCGGCGGCCGGATGCTGTACCACGCGGCCGCGCACTACGCGGCGAGCTTCGCGCTGTGCGGATTGTCGGAGGCGGTCGAGCTGTGGCGCGGCCTCGGTTTCGACGAGGACGCCGCGCTGCGTGCGCTGCTGCCGATGCTCGCCGGCACGATCGAGACCGCGCGGGACAAGGGGCTTGCGAACGCGCTGTCCGGCCCGGTGTCGCGCGGCGATACGGGCATCGTCGAACGCCAGTTGGCACTGCTTGAAACGCTCGGCGGCGATCACGCGGCGCTGTATGCGCTGCTGACGCGCCGCGCGGTCGCGCTCGCGGCGAAGCGCGCCGCACCGCCGGCGTCGCTGCCGGCGCTTGCCGAAGCGGTCGAAACGTCGCTCGCGCGCACGGCCGCGCACCCCTCCCCGTCGCGCGACGAGGCGTGATACTGTGTCGGCCGATGCGCCGCCAACCGGCGTTGGCGGCCGCGCGCTACTGACTGTATAAAAAGGATGCCAACGATGTTCGGCGAGATCGCCCGTTTTCTGCTCAATACCGTCTTCACGCTGTTCGGCGCCGCGCTGATCCTGCGCATCTGGATGCAAGCCGTCCGCGTGCCACCGTACAACCCTGTCACGCAGGCCGTGCTGCAGGCGACCAACTGGCTCGTGCTGCCGCTGCGCCGCGTGATCGCCGGCGTGCGCGGCATCGACTGGGCCAGCGTCGTCGCAGCCCTCCTCACCGCGCTCGTCTACGTCGTGCTGATGGTCGTGATGGCCGGCTTCGATCCGGCCGCGGTGATCGCGACGCTCGTCGTGGTCGCACTGCTCACCGTCGTGAAGTGGGCGCTCAATCTCGTGATCTGGATGACGATCCTGATGGCGCTGCTGTCATGGCTCAACCCGCGCTCGCCGGCGATGCCGATCCTCTTCCAGCTCACCGCACCGTTCCTGAACCCGCTGCGCCGCGTGATCCCGAACCTCGGCGGCATCGACCTGTCGCCGATCCTGCTGTTCGTGATCGTGCAGGTGCTGCTGATGATCGTCACGCGCGCGGCCGTCTCGCTGACGATGTTCGGCATCTGATCCAGCCCACCGTCCTACGCCGCCGGCCCCTGGGCCGGCGGTGCGGCCAGCGTGTCGATCACGCCGAAGCGCGCCGGCATCATCGCGTAACACACGCGCACCTTTTCACGTGACAGCCGCTCGAGCAGCCGCTGCGCCTCGTCCTCGGTGACGATGAATTCGACCTCGATCGCGAGCGATCCCTGCAGTTCGAAGAAGCGGTCCTCGTGCAGCACGCGATGCTGGCCGAAGCCGGCCATCGCGCGAAATGCCGACCCGCCCGCGACGCCCATCCGGCTCGCCTCCTCCAGCAGCCATTCCCACAGCGGCTTCCAGTGCAGCCGGTGCTGCTCGTGCACATAGAAGCGCAAGAAGACCCTGTCCATCGCACCCTCCGATGGCGGCACGCTCAGGCCGCCGCGAGCCACGCACGCGCGGTCCACATGCCGAGCGCCGTGAGCGCGAACGATCCAGTCAAGTGTAGGGCAGCCACCGCAAACGCCCATCCGAATTCCCCCTCGAGCGCATGCGTCATCACTTCGACCGAATAGGTCGAGAACGTCGTGAGGCCGCCGAGGAAGCCCGTGATCACGAACAGGCGCCACTCGGGCGGCAGCCCGACGCGCGCCGTGAACATGACGGCCGCCACGCCGATCACGTAGCCGCCGATCAGGTTCGACGCGAGCGTGCCGAGCGGCACGGCCGGAAAGAACGCGTTGAGCGCAAGGCTCAGGAACCAGCGCAGCAACGCGCCGAGCCCGGCGCCGACGAAGATCGCGACCATCGAGTAGAACAAGGGCACTCCTCACTGACGACGCCGTGCCGCGGACACGGCCTACGTTGAACTGTATGCGGAATCGCGCGACGGCGGCAATGCCGGCGGGCCGCGGAGACGGGAACCGGATCGCGTCGCGACCGCTCGACGTCGCTCATTGTTTTCACGAGCGCGATTTAATCTGAATTTCCAGTCGATTACACCCGACATTACAAATTCGCTTTGAATCGATCGATTATTTATCAGATTTTAAAAGGCGAAAACGCGATTCAATCCGGCCGCAGGTTAACCCTGAAAACTCAGGCTTCTAAAGGGTTTTCGCGTACTTACCCTTATCAGACATTCCCGCATTCGACCGATATTCGATTCAATTGACATCGTCGATTTCGTAAAATTGTTTCGCCACTCCACTCCATCGACATGGAGACTCGAAGAATGAACAATCTCCGCCTGTCATCCATGTTGGTTCCGGCGCTGTGCGCTTCGCTGCTCGCATCGAGTGTCGCGCTCGCCGACGGCAACGGGCCGCCGTCCTACGTCGAAGGCAACCGGGCGCCGAAAGGCTTCGCCCGCCCGCCGTTCCACACGAAGCAGCGCGCGAGCACGGCCACGATCGCCGGCCTCACGCCCGCGCTCACGCGCCACGCGTACGGGTTCGATTCGATCGCCAACCAGGGCGACGGGATGACCGTCGCGATCGTCGACGCGTACGACGACCCGAAGATCGAGTCCGACCTCGGCGTGTTCAGCAACGCGTTCTCGCTGCCGGCCTGCACGTCGTCGAACGGCTGTTTCACCAAGGTGTACGCACACGGCGCACGGCCGAAGACCGATTCGGGCTGGTCGCTCGAGATATCGCTCGACGTCGAATGGGTACACGCGATCGCCCCGAAGGCGAAGATCGTGCTGGTCGAGGCCGCGTCGGCCAGCTTCAACGACCTGCTCGCCGCGGTTGACGTCGCGGTCAAGCGCGGCGCATCGGTCGTGTCGATGAGTTTCGGCGGCAACGAATTCAGCACCGAGACCGGCTTCGACAGCCACTTCAACGTCGCGGGCGTTACGTTCGTCGCGTCGTCCGGCGACAGCGGCGCCGGGACCGAATACCCGGCCGCGTCGCCTTACGTGGTGTCGGTCGGCGGCACGACGCTGTCGTCCGACACGGCCGGCAACTACGTCGGCGAAGCCGCGTGGAGCGGCAGCGGCGGCGGCGTGAGCACGACCGAGGCCGAACCGGCCGGCCAGACGGCATGGCCGATTCCGGTGGCCGGCAAGCGCGGCGTACCCGACGTCAGCTACGACGCAAATCCGTCCAGCGGTTTCGCGGTGTACGACTCGGTCACCTATCAGGGGCAGACAGGCTGGTTCCAGGTCGGCGGCACGAGCGCGGGCGCGCCGCAATGGTCGGCGCTCGTCGCGATCGCGAATTCGCTGCGCACGGCCGCCGGCAAGAAATCGTTGAGCGGCACCTACGACGCGCTTTATACGGTCGGGAAAACCGGATACGGCAGCGACTTTCACGACGTGACGACCGGGTCCAACGGCAGTTGCGGCAGCATCTGCAACGCAGCCGGCGGCTACGACTACGTGACCGGCCTCGGTTCACCCGTCGCACCGGCGCTCGTGCAGGCGCTCGTCGCCCGGCCGTAACCGCGCGGCCGGCGCCGGTCGCCCCGTGGCGCGGTACTCAACCGCCGCGCCACGCGCGATCGAGCACGCTCAGCGTCGCCAACGCCCCGCCCTTCAGACCGATCACGTCCGCGCGGCGTGCATGCGCTTCGCGCGAGTTGATACGGATCACGTCCGCACCGAGTCGTTCGCTCAGCAAACGCACGGTCGGAATCGCGGTGCCCGCACCGATCTCGACCACGGCGACGCGCCCGGCCTGCGCGATCCAGTCTTCCAGCGCGCGCTCCTGCAAGTCATAGCGCTCCCCGAGCCAGCCGGTATCGCCGAACATCAGGATGTTCGGCCGCGCGAGGCCGCCGCAGTGCGGGCAGCGCGGCATGTCGCCAACGAGGCGGCACGTGGCTTCGTCGACGTCCGGCACGAACGGCGCCGCATCCCACGTCGCGTCCGTGCACGGCCTCAGGCACTGCATCGCATGAATCGACCCGTGGATCTCGACGATGCGCGCCGGATCGAAGCCGGCTTTCTGGAACTGGCCGTCGACGTTGCTCGTCAACACGAAGCCGCCGTTCGGCATCGCGTCGATCCAGCGGCGCAGGATCGCGAAGCCCGCATGCGGCACCGTCGTGCGATAGAGCGCGAGACGGTGTCCGTAGAACCCCCACGCGAGCGGCGCGCGCGCACGGAACGCGTGCGGCGACGCGATCTCGTGGAATTCGAAACGCTCGTGGCGCAGCGCCGGATACGCGCGCCAGAATCCGTCCGTGCCGCGAAAATCGGGCAGCCCGGAATCGACGCCGATACCCGCGCCGGCCGTCACGAGCAATGCGTCGGCGCGTGCGAGCGCGTCGACGGCGGCCGCGACGAGATCGGCGGGCAGTTGCGCGGCGGTGGAGTCGGCGGAATCAGCGGGATCGGAGAACGGCATGATGGGCGGGCGGTAGCGTCGAACGTTGCGCGAATGGCGTCGCGATCATACGCCCGTTCGAGCGTCGCGCCGCATGCGCGATGCAGCGGCGCGACGCCACGCTCGTCCGGTCATCGGCCGTGCAGGTATCGACCGATGCGGCGAGGCCGCCGGTGAGCCGTCGGCCCGGCGCCGCCCTTCCTCGTCAGCGATCCGGATCGTCCGGCGCGAGCGGAATCTCGTCGGCCGCGAAATAGACTGGTTTGCCAAGCTCCCGCGCAAGACCGACATCCATGTCCGCACCGCGCGACGCGCCGTCGATCCGCAGGACTGCATCGCAACGCCGCAGCAACCGGTGCGCGGCCGGATACAGGAACGTCTCGCTGATCGCGTCGCCGACCTGCGTCGACCCGGCCGCGACCGCAAGCGGCAGCGACACCCATTCGCCGATCATCGGCACGTGCCCGCGCCGGTACACGGCAAGCGCCGCCGCTTCCAGCCGGTGCAGGTTCGCGGCGATGCGCGCGGGGTCGCCGTCGGTGCCGCTGCGATAGGGGCCTGCGACCAGCACGAGCTGCGGCGTCATGCGGCGCGCGCGCCGGCGGTTTCCCGCAGCGCGACGTACTGCAGCAGCATGATCGTCTTCGCGTCGACGATCTCGCCGCGCTCGACCGCGTCCAGCGCCGCCTGCAGCGGCATCTCGACGACTTCGAGATCCTCACCCTCTTCCGCGACGCCGCCGCCGTCGCCGGTACGCAGCGACGCGTCGTATTCACCGACGAAGAAATGCAGCTTCTCCGTCACGGAGCCCGGGCTCATGAACGCCTCGAACACCTTGCGCACGCCACGCACACGGTAGCCGGTCTCCTCCTCGGCCTCCGCGCGGATGCGCGCTTCGGGCGTCTCGTCGTCGAGCAGGCCGGCGGCGGCTTCGAGCAGCATGCCGTCGTGGCCGCTGACGAACGCCGGCATCCGGAACTGCCGCGTCAGCAGCACGTCGCCCGTGCCGGCATGGCGCAGCAGGATCGTCGCGCCGTTGCCGCGATCGTAGGTCTCGCGGTTCAGGCGCTGCCACGTTCCGTCGCGGCGCTGGAAATCGAAGGTCACCTTTTTCAGCACATACCAGTCATCGGACAGCACCGTCGTATCGACGATGCGGACCCGGTCACGCGTTGCAGCCATTGCACCCATTGCAGCCTCCCGTTCGACAAAAGACGGCGCCCATGGTAACGTGCATATTCGTGCAATTTCAAGAATTTTCGTGCAAACACGATGCTGACGACCCAACGCAAGAAGGCGATCCTCGATGCGCTCGCGCGCGACGGCCAGGTACTGGCGGTCGAGCTGAGCGCGCAATTCGGCGTGTCCGAAGACACGGTTCGCCGCGACCTGCGCGAGCTCGCGGCCGAAGGCCTGCTGCAGCGCGTGCATGGCGGCGCGCTGCCGGCGTCGCCGGCCGTCGCGCCGTTCGCGCAGCGCGAGACGCTCGAGACGGCGGAAAAGCGGCGCATCGCGCGGCGGGCCGCGGAGATGATCGCGCCCGGCCAGGTCGCGATCGTCGACGGCGGCACGACCTCCGCGCTGCTCGTCAGTCATTTGCCGCCCGACCTGCGCGCGACGATCGTCACGCACAGCCCGAGCGTCGCGGTCGCGCTGGCCGCGCATCCGTCGATCGACGTGATCCTGATCGGCGGGCGGCTCTACAAGCACTCGATCGTCGCGGTCGGCGCGGCGGCGATGGAAGGCATCGCGCGCATCCATGCGGACCTGTACTTCATGGGCGTCACGGGCGTTCATCCGGTCGCGGGGCTGAGCACCGGCGATTTCGAGGAAGCGGCGATCAAGCGCGCGCTGGCCGAACGCGCGGCCGAGACGGTCGTGCTTGCGTCGCAGTCGAAACTGCGCGCGGCGTCGCAGTTCGTGATCGGCGAGATCACGCTGGCGCAGACGGTCGTCGTCGAGAAGGAAACCGAAGCCGCGCTGACGGAGCCGATCGAGGCGGCGGGCGTGACGGTCGTGCGCGCATAGCGCGTCGAATCGGCGGCGGATGTCGCCGCGGCGGCGCCGAGCCAATGTCAGCGTGCTGACAGGCGCCGCTTGCTAACATGGGCGATCACTCGATCGCCACGTGCTACCCGCCCGATGCCCCCGCCTTCCGCCACGACTTCACCGGCGCCGCCCGCAGGCGACGCACCGCCGCCGGGCATCCTCGCGCTGTTCATCGCGTTCACGCAGATCGGCCTGACCAGCTTCGGCGGCGGACTGAGCGGGCGGATGATGCGCGACTTCGTCTACGAACGGCGCTGGCTCGATGAAGAGGCATTCCTCAACGGCCTCGCGCTGTCGCAAGCGTTGCCGGGCGTCAACGTGAAAAACCTCGCGATCTGGATCGGCTACCGCCTCGCCGGATGGCGCGGCGCGGTGGCCGGATTCACCGGCATCATCGCGCCGCCGGCCGTGCTGATCGTGCTGATCGGCGTCGCGTTCTCGACGCTCACGCGCTTCCCGCTCACGCATATCGCGCTCGCCGGCGCGGCAGCCGCGGCGATCGGGCTGTCGATCTCGATGGCGATCACCGCCGTGCGGCGGCTGCCGCGTCGCGCGCTGCCGTTCGCGGTGATGGCGCTCACCTTCGTGTCGGTGGCGGTGCTGCATTGGCCGCTCGTGTGGACCGTGCTGATCGGCGGCGCGCTGAGCGTCGCGCTCGAATACCGCCGCGCGGCCGCCACACCGGCCAGGAGCGACGCACGATGAACGCGTCTGCACGTTACGCGGCACTGTTCGGCGTATTCGCGCCGTTGTCGATCGCGACGATCGGCGGCGGGCAGGCGATCATCGCCGACATCCAGCGCCAGGTCGTCGACGTCCATCACTGGATGACCGCCACGCAATTCGTGAACGACTTCGCGATCGCGCGGATGGCGCCGGGGCCCGGCTCGCTGCTGGCGACGCTGATCGGCTGGCAGGTGGCCGGCTTCTGGGGTGCGGTGATCGCGACGCTCGCACTGTTCGGCCCGACCGCCTTCCTGATCTACGGCGTCGCGCATCTGTGGCGGCGGCACCAGGGCAAGCGCTGGCAGATCGCGCTCGAAGCCGGCCTGCGCCCGGTCGCGGCCGGCATGATCCTCGCGTCGGTCTGGGTGCTGCTGCAGGCGCTCGACGGCGGCTGGGCCGCGCGTGCGATCGCGGTCGCGTCGACGCTGTGCGTGATCTACACACGCATTCATGCGCTGCTGCTGATCGCGATCGGCGCGCTGCTGCTCGTCGGCCTGCACGCGCTCGGCGGCGTGTAACGCACGCCGCCGTCGCAACGCGACCGGTACGCCTAGGCGCCGCGAAACTGCGGCGTACGGCGCTCCGCAAACGCACGCAACCCTTCGTCGAAATCGGCGCCTTCGCACGCTTGCCGGCGCAACTCGGCAATCCGTTCGAACGCGTCGGCCGGCAGCGGCCGCGCGTCCTGCAGCACGCGCAACTGCTCCTTCACCGCATGCACGGCAAGCGGCGCCTTCGCGGCAATCGTGCGCGCGACGTCGAGCGCCGCGTCGTCGACGCCGCCCGGTTCGGCCAGCCGGTTCACGAGCCCGTGATGCGCGGCGCGCTCCGCATCGAGCGGCTGCGCGCAGAAGAACATTTCCTTCAGCACATGGATCGGCAGGTTGTCGTAGAAGCGCAGCAGGCCGCTCGTCGAATACGGCAGGCCGATGTTCGCCGGCGTCATCGCGAAACGCGCGTCGCGCGCCGCGATGACGAGGTCGCAGCTCATCACGAGATCGACCGCACCACCCCACGCCGAACCGGCCACCGCCGCGATCACCGCGCCCGGATAGGTTCGCACGCGCCGCAGCGCGCGTTCGAGCGGCTTGCCGTATGCGAGCGGATCGCGATCGTCGGCCAGTTCGCGCAGGTCGTGCCCCGCGCTCCACACGTCGCCGCTGCCGTCGTTCGACAGGATCACGACGGGCGGCGGACGGTGTTCGGCGAGCGCATCGAGGCGCGCGACCAGTGCGTCGAGCAACGGTGCGTCGAGCGCATGGCGCCGCGCAGGATTCGCGAACCGCACGCGTGCGATCCGCTCGCCGATCAGGTCGACCGTCACGGTCGACGCGCTGTCGTGTTTCGTCGGGTCGGTCATTGCACGGCCTCCGCCACGGCTTCCGCCTGGAAGATCGTACGCCCGGCCAGCAGCGCGTCGATCGCGTCGTCGCCGTAACCGGCTTCGCGCAGCACGTCGACCGTATGCTCGCCGAGCAGCGGCGGCGCATGGCGCGTGCGCGGCGCCGGCACGTCGTCGCCCATCCCGCCGAGCGGCGTGACGACCTGGCGCAGCGCGCCGAGCGTCGGATGGGCGACCGGCTCGACCAGCCCGCAATGGGCGAGCTGCGGATCGTCGAACACTTCGTCGAGCGTATTGATCGGGCCGGCCGGCAGCCCGGCTTCGACGAAACGCTGCGTCCATTCGCGCTTGCCGCGCGTGCGCAGCCGGCTCTCCAGCAGCACCTTCAGTTCGTCACGGTGAGCGACACGCGCGTCGTTGGTCGCGAAGCGCGGATCGTTCGGCAGTTCGGGCAGATCCAGCAGCTGGCACAACCGCAGCCACATGTCGGTCGTGATCGGCGCAAGGTTGAGCGGGCCGTCGGCCGTCTCGAACACGCCGTACGGCGCGATCACCGCGTGCGCATTGCCGGTGCGACGCGGCACATCGCCGAGACTCAGGTAGCGCTGCCCGTGCACGCTCAGCAGCGACACGAGGCTTTCGAGCAGCGACGTGCCGACATGCTGGCCGCGCCCGGTCCGCTCGCGCTCGAACAGCGCGGCCATCACACCGGTCGCCACCCACATTCCGGAGCTGAGATCGCCGATCGCGGTGCCCGTGCGGGTCGGCTCGCCTTCCGGAAACCCGGTGAGGCTCATCAATCCCGCATAGCCCTGCGCGATCTGGTCGAAGCCCGGCCAGTCGCGCAGCGGGCCGCGCGGGCCGAACGCGGTGACGCTGCCCATCACGAGCCGCGGATCATGCGCGCTCAGCGCGGCGTAACCGAGCCCCATCGCGTCCATCGTGCCGGCCTTGAAATTCTCGATCACGACGTCGGCCTGCGCGATCAGCCGCCGTACGACGTCGAGCCCAGCCGGCTGCCGGAAATCCACGCAGATGCCGCGCTTGTTGCGGTTGCAGGACAGGTAGTACGTGCTCACGCCACGATCGAACGGCCCCCATGCGCGGCTCATGTCGCCGTGCGGCCCCGACTCGACCTTGATCACGTCGGCGCCGAGATCGGCGAGCACCATCGAGCAGAACGGCCCCGACAGCGCGCGACTCAGATCGACGACCTTGATTCCCTTCAATGCCTGCATTCCGGACTCCTGATATTGATGACTGGGTGTGGCGTGGATGCGAACGAGCGGTGCGTGCCGCTCATTCGGGCAACGTCTGGTGACGCGTTTCGACCGCGAACGGCAGGATCAGGATGCCGAGCCCGAACACGGCCGCGGTCCACGCGACAGGCACGCCGAGCGATCCGTAGCCGTGAATCGCGGCGCCGAGCAGGAAGTTCACGCCCGCACCGATGAAGCGGCCGACCGACGCGTTGAACGCGAACGCGGTGGCGCGTACACGCGTCGGGTACTGCTCGGGCAGCCACAACGAGAAGATCGCGAAGTTGCCGCCGAAGAAGCCGAGAAACGCGAGCGACACCATGAACGCCGCCAGCCCGTTCGGCTGATAGAACGCCCAGCCGAACGCGAACACGATCGAGCCGGCCATCCCCGCGAAATACACGCCGAGCGCGGTGCGCCGGCCGAGCCGTTCCGACAGCCACGGTGCGACCAGGCAGCCCGCGATCGTCGCGCAAGACAGGATTGCCGCACCGATGGACGCAAGCCGCAGCGCGCCGACGTGATCGATGCCCGCGCGCGCCGCCAGCGTACTGACCGCGCTCGCCTCGTAAACAGAACCGGCCCACAACCCGACGATCGCGACGCCCACGAGGCTCGCGCTCGTCAGCGTGCGGCGCAGGAACGCCGGCGCGAAGATCTCGCGCAGCGGATGCGCGCGCCGCGCGTCGGCCACGTCGCCGTCGCGCGCGTCGTGCCGGCGCCACTGCCCGGGCTCCTTCACGCGCATCACCGTGAACACCGCGAGCAATGCGGGCGCAAGACCGCACAGGAACATCGCGCGCCAGCCGTAGGTCGCGCCGATCGTGTAGTTCAGGCAGGCGGCGATGAAGAAGCCGAAGTAGTAGCCCGTCTGCAGGTAGCCGGCGCCCATCTTGCGGCGGTCTTCCGGCCAGCTCTCTGCGACATAGGTGCCCGCGAGCGCCCACTCGCCGCCGACGCCGATCCCGGCGATCAGCCGGCACGCGGCCAGCGCCCAGACGTCGTGCACGAACGCGGCCGCACCGGTGAACACCGAGTAGATCAGGATGCTCGCGGCGAGCGTGCGCACGCGGCCGAAGCGGTCGGCGAGCGGCCCCCAGATGAACGACAGCCCCCAGCCGATCAGGAACAGCGCAAACAGGATCGAGCCGTACATCCCGAGGTTCGCGGGCGTCGCCGCGATGCCGGATGCCGGCAGCAGTTCGGTCAGTGCGGGAATCAGCACGAGCGCGTAGATCACCGAATCCACGCCGTCGAGCACCCAGCCCGCGTACACGGCCCAGAAGCCCTTCACCTGCTCGCGCGTGAGCGGCGTGCGCCGCGGCTTCGCGCCGGCCGCCGGCGCGTCGATCGCCTTGAACATCTTCGTCTCCTTGCCGGCGGGGCCGGCACGTTCGCCGCGTCCGGTCCGGGATGGCCGGCAGTCGGGCTCTTTTGTGAGACGAGTATAGAAACACCATCGATCGCAGAAAAATATGATATTCATCTTGCTCGATCGGATTGGCTTATGGCTTGAATCGGGAGACGGCGGCGATGGACTTGAGACAGTTGCGCTATTTCGTGAAGGTCGTCGAATGCGGCAACGTCACGCATGCGAGCGAGGCGCTGCATGTCGCGCAGCCGGCGGTGAGCCAGCAGATGCGCAATCTCGAACAGGATCTCGGGATGCAGCTGCTCGAGCGGAGCGTGCGCGGCGTCGCGCCGACCGCCGCCGGCCGCACGCTGTACCAGCACGCGCTCGAACTGCTGCGCCAGGCCGACGGCACGCGCGAGTTGCTGCGCCGCGACGCCGATACGCCCCAGGGCCGCGTGACGGTCGGGATGCCGTCGAGCACCGCGCGCGTGCTGGCCATTCCGCTCGCCCGCGCGGTACGCGACCGCTATCCCGGCATCATGCTGGAGCTGATCGAGGCGCCGAGCGCCGATCTCGACACGCTGCTCGAACGCGCGCGGCTCGATCTCGCGATCGTCGTCGATGCGGTCGACACGCGCGGCATCGCGATCCACCGGCTGCTGACGGAAACGCTGTACCTGATCACGTGGCCCGAATTCCCGGTGCCGGACGATCCCGTGCCGCTCGACGCGATCGCGCACATGCCGCTCGTGCTGCCGAGCGCGCCGAACACGATCCGCAACCGTGTCGACTGGGCGATGCGCGAGGCCGGGCTGTCGTACGAAATCAGCTTCGAGGCGAGTTCGACCGGGCTGCTGTTCGCAGCCGTGATGGCGCAGCTCGGCGTAACGATCCTGCCGTGGACGGCCGCGCACGTCGAGATCGAGGAACGCAAGCTCAAGCTGTCGACCGTCGCGCACCGGCTGTTCGCACGGGACCTGTCGCTGTGCTGGCACGACACCGCGCTCGTCAGCAACGCGGTGCAGAAGGTGAAGGCCGAGATCGTCCGGCTGTTCGACACGCTCGGGCAGCGGCCCGAATGGGCAGCCGGCCATGGCGATCGCGCGTGACCCGCGCGGCGCTTGCCTTGTACTGCCCCACCGCGCGTACTAAGCTCCTTTCACTGGGTACCGCTGACACCTCCACTTCTCCTCGCCGCTCGGTATAAGCGTCGGGGGAAGGAGGCCATCCGTGTCCCCGTTCCAGTCTGCCTGGCTTGTGCTGGGCGTCAGTGTTCTCGCCGAAGTGCTCGGCTCCGTCGGCCTGAAATTTTCGGCCGGTTTTTCCCGCCCGCTGCCGTCTGCGATCACGGTCGTCTGCTATGCGTTCGCCGTGTGGCTGATGGCGCTCGCGACGAAGCGCCTCGAAATGGGACTCGCGTACGCGAGCTGGGCCGCCGCCAGCACGGCGGCCACCGCCGTGATCGGCATCGTCTGCTTCGATGAATCGGTATCCTTACTGAAGCTCGGCGGCATCGCGCTGACCGTCTGCGCGCTCGTCGCGCTCAACCTCGGCGATGCGGCAACACGGTGACCGGCGCGCAGGTACCCGGCGGGGCATTGACAACGCCCCCCGGCACCCCTTAACGTTGCTCACATCGTAACCATCACCGGTTCAGCTTAAGAGGTTGTCGGCCCGCTCGTGCTCGACACCTCTGCCTTCATCGAAGGCCTGCTGCTTGGCGCCGGCCTGTTCACGTCGGTCGGCCCCAAGGACGCCTTCGTCATCAAGCGCTCGATCTCGAGCCCCCATCTGCTCTCCATTGCCCTCGTCTGCGCAGGTAGCGACGCGCTGCTGATCGCGCTCGGCGCGCAGGGGTTGTCGGCGCTGCTGTCGCGGCATCCCGGTGTGGTATCGGCCGCGCTGTGGGCCGGTATCGCCTATCTCGCCGGTTATGGCCTGCTCGCGTTGCGTTCGGCGATCGTCAGACGGCAGCCCGGGCAGGTCGACGGTTCGCGCGCCGGCAGCGAGCCCACGCGGGCACGCACGGTACTCGCGACCGCCGCCGTTTCGCTGCTCAATCCGTATGCGTGGATCGATACCGTGCTGCTGCTCGGCACCGCGATCGTGAGCCACACGCCGTCCGCACGCACGCCGTTTGCGATCGGCGCGATGACCGCTTCGCTCGCGTGGTTCCTGATGCTCGCCTATGGCGCACGCGCGTGCCGTGCGTGGTTCGCTCGCACGCTCGCATGGCGTGTGCTCGATGGCTTCGTTGCTGTGATGATGCTCGGCTTCGCGATTCGATTCGCGATCGACGCGCTTTAGCCGTCAACGGCCCGATACCGATACTGCGCGGAATACTTCGTGCGCGGTGGCATGCAGTTCGAAACCGATGCCCGGCGCCTGCGGCACGCGCGCGTATCCGGCGTCGACGGTTTCGCCATCGGCCAGCCCGCCGAACGGACGGAACGCGAACGGACTGACTTCCGCACCACCGAGACCGAGCGCCGCGACGACGTGCAGCGAGAACAGATGACCGCCATGCGGCCAGAACGCATCGCATCGCCAGCCGCGCGACACGAAGTGATCGACGATCTGCAGATAGCCCGGCAGTCCGTAGCAATGCACGGGATCGAATACGAGCACGTCGCGGTCGTTGCGCAGCCCGCCGTAACGGTCGAGCAGCTTTGCTTCGGCGAGCGAGAACAAGGCTTCGCCGGCCGCGATCGGTGATGCGTATCGTGTGGCGAGGTCTGCCTGGAGCGGCAGGTCGAGCGGATCGCACACGTCCTCGAACCACCAGAGGTCGAACGGTGCGAGCATCTCGGCGGCCGCGCCGACCGTCGTCGTGTCATACGTATTCATCGCGTCGACCGCGAGACGCGAACTGCCCGCAAGGTGCGCGGCGGCGACTTCGATGCGGCGTCGATCCTGGTCGAGATCCGCGCCGCCGATCTTGATCTTCGCGTGCGTGTAGCCGAGATCGACGATCCGGCGCATCTCGTCGGACAGACGCGCTAGATCGTCATGCGGATAGCGGTAGCCGCCGCCCGCGTACACACGGACGCGTGGTGCTGCCGTGCGTCCAAGCCGGTCGGCCAGAAAGCGATTGAGCGGCAGGTCGGCGATTTTCGCGGCGGCGTCCCAGATCGCCATGTCGAGCGTGCCGACTGCGACGCAGCGTTCGCCGTGTCCGCCGGGCTTTTCGCCGGCCATCATCGCGCGCCATGCGCGGAACGGGTCGAGGTTCGTGCCGGCTTCGTCGGCGAGCGTGTCGGCCGCGGCCAGCAGGCGCGGCGCGAACCGTTCGCGGATCAGGCCGCCCTGCGCGAAGCGACCGATCGATGCGTAGCCGTAGCCCGTCACCGGGTGGCCATCGCGCACGACGTCGGTCACGACTGCAACGACACTCGTCGTCAGGCCGCCGGATGGAATCGCCGGATCGGCATAGCGGGACACGGGAATCGCTTGCTCGTGGATCGCGGTGATGCGCATGGGCGGGGTTCCGGGAAAACGTTCGGTTTTCGCAGGCCATGCGCGCACGACGGCCGGCGCGACAGGCTGATCGCCGCATCATAGGCGCTTGCGCGATGTCTTGCCGGCACCCGGCGCGATCGCGCGGGGTGGTAAAGCCGGCCAAGCGTGCAACCACGCTCGGCGAGCCGTTTTTGAACCGGATCGGGTCTTATTGAGCCGGAATCCCCTGCTTGCCTCCGTGCTCCGTGAACCGGGCGGGTGTCGGGCGACCAAGACAAGCGTGGCTCGAATCTATCGGCCCGCTCAGGCGAAGACGAAGTACTTGCGCACCGTCTCCACTACTTCCCACGTCCCTTTCATGCCGGGTTCGATCACGAACACGTCGCCAGCTTTCAGGTGCACCGATTTCTCGCCTTCCGGCGTGATGATGCAGTAGCCATCGAGGAAGTGGCAGTACTCCCACTTCTCGTAGTTCACCTCGAACTTGCCCGGCGTGCAGATCCAGGTACCCATGATCTTGCTGCCGTCCTTGGAGAGGTACGCGTTGAGGTTCACGGTGTGCGGATCGCCGCCAATGCGTTTCCACTTGGTCGCATCAAGGACCGGCGTCGGGCAGGTTTCGCGAAGAACGGTGATGAAATCGGACATGTCGGCTCCAGACTAACGATCGTGTAAGAGGCTTGTCACGTTAGTTCGAAAGCGTTGTCGGGGCTTGCATGCTTCCGACACTGACTCGTCTAATTTCGACACTGGCTTGTGGGCAAGCACGCCGCCGGCGTGTTTCGCTCAGCGTTGGTGCTGCGGTGCCGCCTTACGTTACGATCAGACGCTTCATGACCAAGTCGCGAAGCGCCGTTACCCTCAGGGCTTAGCAGTTCTTCAATTGTCCGGTTGAGGATCACCATAATGCCAAATGACCATCCCCCACGCTGTGCGTTGCGGTCCCGGCATTGGCGCTCCGGCTTCGACATGAACCGAATCTTTCACGGCTGGGCTTTGCCAGTAACCGGTGCGCGGACAAGGCTCTCCGGGCGGAACCCGTAGCCTCGGTTGCGCGACAGGCGTGGGGAAGTAAGTTTCCTCCTCTGCCGGAATGCTGCCGTCCCGGTAACGCGTGTCTTCCCACAGCAGCCGCCAGCGCACCGCATGTTCGTCGTTGGACCCTTCCAACAAGTACTTGTGGGCAACACTGCCTTTGAGGAAATAGCTCGGACAGCCCACCTCTCCGGAAGGAAACCATGGCTCCCAGATCCCCTCGACAGGAATCTCCTGACCGCTGCAAACCTCGCCGCTTGCGGATTCGTTCTTCGGCGGACAGGGAGGAAGCGATGCGGGATAGGTGCGACCGGGTGGCCAATACCGCCAGGCCGGAAATAACGGATCCTGGAACAACGATTCATACGTCCAATGCTTGAACACACGTGTGCCGCCGTCGGCACGCTTGCCATAGGTAAGGTATTCGGAAAAATCGAGCCCGACCGTGCACTTGAGCGCGTAGCAGATCAATCTCTCGATCCACACCCCCTCCGCGAATCCGGTGGCATACACCGGATCCGAAAAGTTGGTGTCCTTCAGCCCCAGTGAATGAAAAAACGGATCGTATTTACGACCGATTTCAAGCGCACTCCGTCCAAACAACAGGTCGCCGCCTTGCTGGCTTCCTATAACCAGCGCGTCGTATGCTGCTCGTTTGTCAAGACCTCGGCGCAATGCATCGATGCCCAGATCCATGTGCACCAGTGCCCCCAAGAAATCATGTGTGTAGGCTTCCTCGAGCTCCACCTGATTTGGGCTCGGTGTGTCCAGTTGTTTTGCATACGCGCCGAGAAAGTCCCGATATAGTCCAACGGCGTATTCCAGGAACGTGAAACTCGTCCATTTCTTGAGCAGATAAAACGCCTTTGCTCGCGCATCCTGTTCCTGCTCGGGGGTCATGGTCAAAATAGTCAACATCATTGAACCTGTTCGTTCGTCGATTGTTTGCCATCATCGGCTAGCGCTCCGCTACGTAGCCATGCCAGTAGCCAGAATCCGACGCTTGCCATTCTCACCCAACCTCTTGTAGAATCAACGGCTCTGCGGGCGTCGTATAATGGCCATTACCTCAGCTTCCCAAGCTGATGACGTGGGTTCGATTCCCATCGCCCGCTCCAGTCCTTCCAAACCCTTGCCGCACATGGCCTGAAGGGTTCTCTGGCAGTCACTGCCCCTCTTCCAGCAATATCAGTTCTCGAATGTGTGCCACGGCGCATGTCCGTCGCTTACTCGTCGCAAGATCTCCCGATAGCTCTCCCACGACGTAAAGTCCGGCGCTCGCGCCATCCGCAACACACTTCCCGCCGCCCTCACCCAACCACATGCGAACGCCGGGTCGACGCACGCAACGCCCACCTCATACCGCCCGCATCATCACGATCAGGATAGGCAAGCACAGCAGGCCATGAAGCACGATCGCGCAATACGCCGGCATCGCGTTCGCTCCGGCATCGCGATTTGCATTCAGTAACGCACCGATCGCCCAGACGAGACCACCGAGCGAAACGATCCCGCACAGGACGATAACAGCCAGCGCGGTACCGATCGCGCCGAACCCCGACGCCCCGGCAAAGGCCTCTGGACTATTAAAGATCGAAATACCGACGATGCCGGCAATCCCGCACTCGGCGAGTGCGAGCGTCGCCGGGCCGCTACCGATCTTGCGACGCACGGAAGTTGTTTCGCTCATGGCTTTTCTCCCCAAAGGCCATTGGTCGTGGATCATGCCCACCTGCCATCTCTCACCATCGTTGCCACGGCAACCCCATGCGGAACATGACACGTCATGGCGGCCGTCATCGCTTCTTGTCGTTCTGGCCGCGAGCAATCGAAACGAAACGCGCGCCGTTCATTTTCATCAAGTTGCGCACGCGTCTCGCGCATCCGGTCATGCCGGTTGTGCGTCAGCGATTCTACTCAATCGCCCGGCAGCGGCCCATCGCCCGAACCACCACGAACCGCCCAAAGAAAAAAGGACACACCCTCCCTCATCAGGAAAGCATGTCCCAAAACCGGTGCCGGGGAGTGCGCCGTAAGCGCCAGCACCGATCAACCCTGCGTGGTGCGAGCCCGTCGCTCAGCTACCATGCACCGCTTGCCAGGCCTCATACAGGTCCTGCCCTTCATCGCGCGCACGGTGATAGACAAGCTTCATCTCGCGCTCTTCCAGCGGACGCGCGATCTCCACATACCCGCGCGCGGCCGACAAGTCGTACGGCTCGCCGTCCTCGTTCGAGTACGCGTAATACACCTCGCTGACGCCCGCCAGATACATCGCCGACAGGCACATCGAACACGGATACCCGCTCGCATACATCACCGAGCCGCTCAGGTCCGTGCTGCCGAGCGCCTTGCTCGCGGCACGCACGGCCTGCATCTCGGCATGCGCGCTCGGATCGCACGTCGCCTCCACTTCATTGACCGAACGCGCGAGCACCTTGCCGTCGCGGACGAGCACGGCGCCGAACGGCCAGGTCTTGCGCTCCCGTACGTTCTCCATCGCGAGGCGGATCGAGTCGACGAGGTAGGTATCGGTTTGAGACATAGCACTTCTCCATTCAGGTGAGATCAACTGCCGCGGTACGTCGAGAACGACCACGGCGAGCAGAGCAGCGGCACGTGATAGTGCTGTGCCGGATCGAATACGGTGAAGCGAACCGGCACGACGTCGGACAGCGCACTCGCGTCCTTGAAATGCGCACCGATCGAGAAGCGCAGTTCGAACTGCCCGGCGCGCGCTGCTTCGCTGCGCAGCATCGGCGCGTCGGTTCGCCCGTCGGCGTTGCTGACCGTGCGGTTCAGCAATCTGGGCGGCGTGACGCCGAGGTCATAGAGTTCGATCGGTACGCCGCCGATCGGCTTGCCGGTCGTCAGGTCGAGAACATGGGTGCTGATGCCAGCCATTCGCTTGCTCCAATTCTGGTCGAGGAATCCGGAAAGAACCTGCCGCTCAGCTGCCGCGGTAGTACGTGTAGTTCCACGGCCCGAACTGCACGGGCAGGTGCAGCCGTTCCGATGCATCGGTGACGCGGAAGCGGATCGGCACCTGCGACAGGAACGACGGCGACGGCAGCCGCGCACCCTTCATCCGGAAGTAATCGTCGACCTGCATCAGCAGTTCGTAGTCGCCTGCGACGTAGGTGTCGCCGATCAGCAGCGGCTCGTCGGTTCGCCCGTTCCGGTTGATGACCGCCTTGCGGATCGGCACGGCCTCGCCTTTCTCGATCCGCGAAAACTCGACGTGCATGCCGGCCGCAGGCGCACCGTGATAGGTATCGAGCAGGTGAATGGTCAGGCGCGGGCTCGCGCCATGCTGCGAGATCGGATCGGCCGCCTGCGCGGGCTTCAGCGCATCGCCCTGCGCCGCCGACGGCGTCGCGGCCGGTGCGCGGCCAGCCAGCAGCATGCCGCCGGCCGCAGCCATCGACGCCATCACGAATTGCCGGCGCTCACGCTTGAAGAGTTCGCTCATGATCAGGATTCCTTCGACTTGTGTGCATGCACGATGCCGGTCACGACCAGCACGGCCGCCATCAGCTCGATCGCGGCGACGAGGTAAAGGCCCGGCGCGAGGCTGCCGGTCGCGCTCTTGACGAGCCCGAGCACATACGGCGCACCGAAGCCGGCCAGGTTCGACACCGAATTGATCAGCGCGACGCCGATCGCAGCGGCGCTGCCGGCCAGATACAGGTTCGGCAACTGCCAGAACACGGGAATCGCGCTCATCGTGCCGGCCAGCGCCACGATCATCGCTGCGATCGTGAACGCGGGTGCCACGCCCGGCATCCCGAGCAGCACGGCCATCACCGCCATCGCCAGCGCACCGCAGCCGGCCGGGATCGCGAAGTGCCAGCGCACTTCCTTGTTCCGGTCGGAACGCGCACCGTTCAGGATCATCCCGGCAGCGCCGAACACGTACGCGAGTGCGGCGATCCAGCCGATCACCACCGTCGCGCCGAAGCCCGAGTCGCGGATGATCGTCGGAATCCAGAACGTCAGCGCGGAGTTCGCGCACAACAGGCAGAAGAAGATCGCGATCAGCAGCCATACCTTCGGATTGCGGAACAGCGTGCGCCAGTCGTGGCCGCGCTCGCCGAGCTCGCGCTTGTCCGCGTCCAGCACGTTGCGCACGACCTGCTGCTCGGCAACGGACAGCCACGTCGCCTGCTCCGGCCGATCGGTCATGTAGAAGTACGCAACGATCCCAGCCAGCACCGACGGGATGCCCTCGATGACGAACAGCCATTGCCAGCCGTGGAAGCCGTGCGAACCGTCGAGCGACGTCATGATGCTGCCGGCGAGCGGGCCGCCGAGCACGCCGGCGATCGCCGACGCCGACATGAACGTGCCGAACGCCTTCGCGCGCCGCGAACTCGGATACCAGTAGGTCAGGTACAGGATGATGCCGGGATAGAAGCCGGCTTCGAACGCGCCGAGCAGGAAGCGCAGCAGATAGAACTGCGTCGGCGTCTTCACGAACGACTGCATGATGCAGATGATCCCCCAGCCGATCGTGATGCGCATGATGGTCTTCTTCGCGCCGATCTTCTGCAGCAGCGCGTTCGACGGTACTTCGAAGAAGAAGTAGCCCAGAAAGAAGATGCCGGCGCCGAGCCCGTAGACGGCCTCGCTGAACTTGAGCGTATCGAGCATCTGCAGCTTCGCGAAACCGATGTTCACGCGGTCCAGCCACGCGAGCACCCACAGGGCGCAGAGAAACGGCAGAAGACGCCACGACACCTTGCGATAGACGCGCTCTTCAAGCGTCGGCTCGACCGACGAATAGACTGACGAATGCTGCTCCGTGACAGACACAGGTGTCTCCTGTAATGACTCGGCCGTCCTGGGCCGACGACGCGACCGCCCGTCTCGCCGCCGCACTGCGCGGCGATCCGGTCGGGCCTCGGCGGCTTGCAAGGCCGTGATCTTGTTGTGAAGCCCGACCATATCGCAGGGCTCCGGCAGCAGACAGGTTCGGGTTGTTATAGGCCCCATAGCAAACCGCGCTGCAGGCCGCCCCGTACCGCTTCGCGGGGTGTCGCCCGTCAAGCGTGGCGGCCGTTTCAGCGGCATCGACGCCGGTCTCGCCCGTCTCCCGATTGCCGGGCAGGCGCGCCGTGACGTACCTCGAACCGTTGACGCCGTTCGGCACTCGACGGCAAAGTGGAGCCGGTCAACGAACCCGAAATCACCATGCGCAACGACGATCCGCTCGACACCTACCTGCTTCGCGTGCTGTGTACGCTGGTCGAGGAACGCAGCGTGTCGCGCACGGCGATCCGGCTGAACCAGTCGCAGCCCGCGCTCAGCAGCGCGCTGAAACGCCTGCGCAAGCTGTTCGACGATCCGCTGCTCACGCGCGAAAAGAACGAGATGGTGCCGACCGAGCGCGCATTGCAGCTCACGCAGGACGCGCGCGTCGCGCTCAATGCACTCGACAAGATGTTCAGCGCCGACGACGCATTCGATCCGCAGCGCTCCGACCGCACGTTCACGATCGCGATGCCCGACTACCTCGCGCCGCCGTTCTTCGCGGACCTGGCGCGGCGGTTCCGCCAGCACGCGCCGAATTCGAAGCTCGTCACGCTGCCGATGGGCGCCGAATACGACTACGAGAAGGCGCTGGCCGAAGGACAGGTCGACGTCGTGATCGGCAACTGGCCGACGCCGCCCGAGCATCTGCACATGAACGTGCTGCTCGAGGACGAAGTCGTGTGCCTGATGTCGAAGGACAATCCGCTCGCGAAGCCCGGCAGGTTGACCGCGGAAAGCTATATCGATGCGTCGCACCTGGTGCCGCTGCCCTACTCGAGCTCGCAGCGCGGTGTCGTGGAGAGTTCACTCGCGACGTTGCGCCTGAGCCGCGGCCGGCAGATGTCCTGCCCGTACTTCAGTCTCGCGCCGTACCTCGTCAGCGAATCCGACCTGATCCTGACGACCGCGCGGCATTTCGCGGCCTACTACGCACGCCGCCTGCCGCTGCTGATCCGCCCGGCGCCATTCAACTTTCCGCTGATGCGCTTCTATGTGCTTTGGCATCCGAACAAGCATCGCTCGAAGGCGCATGCATGGCTGCGCGGACTGTTGTCGGACAGCGGCGAGCGGCTGACGTCGATTGCCGGCGCCGCATGAAGTGCGCGCCGATGCGGGCCCGGAACCGCCGACGTGCGGGGCCAATGCCCCGACTGGTATACGGCCAATAGGACTTGCCCACTTCTGGTCGCACCGGTGCGATTCCTATACTCGGAACCTCCATTCCCGCTCGAAGGTTCCTACAGACGATGTCCTCGACTTCACTCGACACCACCAAGCTCGCCGCGATCAACGCGATGGCGAAGGATCAGTTCGTTCAAGCCCTCGGCGACATCTTCGAGCACTCGCCGGACGTCGCCGAAGACGCGTGGGCCGCGCGCCCGTTCGCTTCGGTCGACGCGCTGCACGACGCGATGATGGCCAGCATCCGCGCGCGCGGCATCGATGCGAAAAAGGCGTTCTTCGATCGCCATCCCGAACTGTCGGCACAGGCCGTGCGCGGCGGCGGGCTGACGCACGCATCGGTCAGCGAACAGACGAGCGCCGGCCTCGACGCACTGACCGACGACGAGGAAATCCGCCTGCAGCGGATGAACCGCGCGTATCGCGAGCAGCACGGCTTCCCGTTCATCATCTGCGTGCGCCATTACACGAAGGCCGGCATCTTCTTCGAACTGGAAAGCCGCGTGTCGCGCGAGACCGCATTCGAACTCGATTACGCGCTGAACCAGATCAAGGCGATCACGCGCCGCAGGCTCGACCAGCGCGTCGCGTGACGCGCAACGAATCCGTTCGCTGAAACGAGGGCCGAAGCGGCATGCGCTTCGGCCCTTTTTCCATATGGCCCCAACCCGAAGCATGTCGACGCCGGGCCAGCAGCAGCGCGGCCACCGCCCGCGCAACCTTGCCAGTCGGATCAAACCAGTCCATAATCCGGCTCTTTCCGGTTGGCTGAACGGGAAATCCTTAAGGATCAACGGCTTGACGGCGTATCGCCGCTCCCGTCGCCACGTTCCGCAACCGCGCGCCAGCCGCCTCGTCGAAGGCGGCTTTTTTGTACCGCGCTGGCGCGTCCCGCGCGCCCGATGCCCTCGCCCGCAACCGAGCCTTTCTCAGTACCGATGATGCACGACGATCCGAACGAAGCCGGCCTGACGCCGCACGACGACGCCATTCCCGACGAAGCCGCCGAAGGCGCCGGCGCAGTCAACCCGCTGCACCACCGCCGCATCCGCAGCTTCGTGACCCGCGCCGGCCGCGTGTCGACCGGCCAGCGCCGCGCGCTTGACGACCTCGGCCCTCGCTTCGTCGTCCCGTATGCACCGGCACTGCTCGACTGGGATGCCGTGTTCGGCCGCAGCGCGCCGCGCATCCTCGAGATCGGTTTCGGCATGGGCGCGTCGACCGCGGAAATCGCCACGCACCGCCCGGGCGACGACTTCCTCGGCGTCGAAGTGCACGAGCCGGGCGTCGGCGCGTTGCTGAAGCTGATCGGCGAGCAGGACCTGCCGAACATCCGCATCATCCAGCACGACGCGGTCGAAGTGCTCGAGCACATGCTCGCGCCGGAAAGCCTCGACGGCGTGCACATCTTCTTCCCCGATCCGTGGCACAAGGCGCGCCATCACAAGCGCCGGTTGATCCAGCCGCCGCTCGTCGCGCATCTCGCGTCGCGCCTGAAGCCGGGCGCATACATCCACTGCGCGACCGACTGGCAGAACTACGCGGAACAGATGCTGGAAGTGCTCGGCGCGGAGCCGACGCTCGAGAACACGGCCGCCGACTACGCACCGCGCCCCGACTACCGCCCGGTGACGAAGTTCGAACGGCGCGGGCTGCGGCTCGGCCACGGCGTGTGGGACCTGGTGTTCCGCAAGCGCGCAGGCTGAACGACTCGCCCCTGCCCCGAAAGGAAAAAGGCCCGACCGGCATCTGCCGATCGGGCCTTTTTTATCGGTGGCGCACCGGCCGCCGTCTCGGCATCACGCCCAGTTAAGCCAGCCGCTGTAACCGACCAGCAGCACGAACAGCCCGAACGCGATCCGGTACCACGCGAACACCGTGAAATCGTGCGTCGCGACGTAGCGCAGCAGCCAGCGCACGCACACGAACGCGCTGACGAACGCCGCGACGAGCCCGAGCGCGAACAGGCCGAGCGAATCGACGGTGAACGCCTGCCAGTCCTTCACGGTTTCATAGAGCGTCGCGCCGAAGATGATCGGGATCGCGAGAAAGAACGAGAATTCGGTGGCGACACGCCGGTCGAGGCCGAACAGCATCCCGCCGATGATCGTCGAGCCCGAGCGCGACATGCCGGGCACCAGCGCGAAGCACTGCGCGAGGCCGACCTTCAACGCATCGAGCGGCGTCAGCGCATCGACCGACATCACGCGCGGCGGCTCGCTGCGTTCGCGTTGCCGCGCCTCGGCCCACAGGATGATCGCACCGCCCACGACAAGCGCGAACGCGACGGGCACCGGCGAGAACAGCACGGCCTTGATCTTCTTCTCGAACAGGAGGCCCAGCGCGATCGCGGGAATCGTCGCGATCACGACGTTCAACGTGAAGCGCCGCGCGTCGGGCCGGCTCGGCAGCCCGGACACGATGGACGCGATCCGTTGCCGGTATTCCCAGCAGACCGCGAGAATCGCGCCGAACTGGATCACGACGTCGAAGGTTTTCGCGTGCGAATCGTTGAAATTCAGGAAGCTGCCCGCGACGATCAGGTGACCGGTGCTCGACACCGGCAGGAATTCCGTCAGCCCCTCGACGACGCCGAGGATCAATGCCTTGCAGATCAGGATCCAGTCCATCCGTGGCCCAACTCCGAAATGGTCGAAAGAAAGGGCCACTCTTCCACGCGCGGCCCGCCCGGCCGCGCGCGGTCCGTCGTCACTTCTCGACGATCGCCACGCGTATGCCGTTTGTAAGAATCGTAATTGTACCGGGTTCGTAGTTCACCCCGGCAAATTGCAGCTGTTCGGGCTTGAACGTGTAGATCGGATAGTTGGTCAGCAACTGCGTCGCGAGCAGGCCGGCGGCCGCGCCGACCTGCTGCGCATACATCTGCGCGTCGCCGTCGAGCACGAGGCTGTCGACGGCCGGCGCCCTCAGCACGACCGAGCGGCTCGGCGCGTCGTACGCAAGCTGGCCCGACACGGTGAACTTGCCGCTGACGGGCGCGCGCAGGAACGGGCTCGCGAAATGCGCATCGAGCTGCACGGCGACGCGGTTCTGGTCAGGCAGCAGGTTGACGGCCGGGTTCGCGAGCGACACATCGACGACCTGCGCGACCGTCTTCTGGTACGGGAACTTGCGCCCGACGGCCTTCTGCACGTCGCCGCGCGAGAACGTGTAGTGATCGGGGATGAACGGGAACGTCGACGCGCAGGCAGCGAGCGAGATGCACACGCCGACGGCGCCGATGGATGCGGCAAGGAAACGGCGCCGGCCGGGCGCGCGAGGTGCGGTCATGCTGAACTCTCTCCTGTATGCGACGACGGCTGCGTCGCGGCCTCGAGGCGCGTGAGCCACGCGAGCGCGTCGTCGCGCGACGCGCCGCACATGTCGGCGGACGGCTGCAGCCCGGAACAGCACGCGGGGCGCTCGGGCCGGCCGAAGATCATGCAGCGCAGGTCGTCGCCGAGCTGCACGCAGCGCACGCCGGCCGGCTTGCCGCCGGGCATGCCCGGAATCGGGCTGGAAATCGACGGCGCGATGCAGCACGCACCGCAGCCCTCGCGGCATGCATGCGGCGGCGGGACGTCGGCGGGCGCCGGGCGGACAGGCAATTCGACGGACACTCGGCTCTCTCGACAAACAACAAAAACGGTGCGGCAACCGGACGCGGCGTCCGGCAGCCCCACCCCGCATTGTGCCATCGCCGGCTGCGACGTTATTACACAATGCAGCCGAATCGCGCGTTTATATACTCGAAAGCATCTAAAAAGCGCGAGACCGTCATGAGTTCTGGTTCTGCCGACACAATGTTCCGTCCCGATTTGCTCGCGAAATACGGCGCGAACGGGCCGCGCTATACGTCATATCCCACCGCACTGCAGTTCCGCGACGATTTCGACCCAGCCGATTACGTGCGCGCAGCCAGCGACCCCGGTGCGTCGTCGAGCGACCTGTCGCTGTACTTCCACATCCCGTTCTGCAACACCGCGTGCTTCTACTGCGGCTGCAACAAGATCGCGACCAACAACCACCGCCGCGCCCGCCCGTATCTCGACCAGCTCAAGCGCGAGATGGCGCTGCAGGCCGCGCTGTTCGATCCGTCCCGCCCCGTCACGCAACTGCACTGGGGCGGCGGCACGCCGACCTTCCTGTCCGACGACGAAACGGCCGAGCTGATGGCGGCCACCCGCGAGCACTTCGCGCTCGCGCCGGACGCCGACGCCGAGTTCTCGATCGAGATCGATCCGCGCACGGTCACGCCCGCGACACTCGTGCACCTGCGCACGATCGGCTTCAACCGGCTGAGCCTCGGCGTGCAGGATTTCGATCCGGCCGTCCAGCAGGCGATCAACCGCATCCAGCCGCTCGCGATGACGGCCGACCTGCTCTCCGCCGCGCGCACGACGGGCTTTCATTCGGTGAGCGTCGACCTGATCTACGGGCTGCCGCACCAGACCGTCGCCGTGTTCGCGCGCACGCTCGAGACGATCATCGAGCTCGCGCCCGATCGCCTGTCGGTGTTCGGCTACGCGCACATGCCGCACCTGTTCAAGATGCAGCGGCAGATCGACGATGCGACGCTGCCGCCGCCCGAAACGCGCATCGCGCTGCTCGGCCTCGCGATCGACATGCTGACGTCCGCCGGCTACGTGTACATCGGGATGGACCACTTCGCGCGGCCGTCCGACGAGCTCGTGCGCGCGCAGCGCAACGGCACGCTGCAGCGCAATTTCCAGGGTTACAGCACGCGCGCGGATACCGATCTCGTCGGCTTCGGCGTGTCGTCGATCGGCAAGGTCGGCGACGTCTACGCGCAGAACGCGAAGGATCTGCCGGCCTATGGCGCCGCCCTCGACGCGGGCCGGCTGCCGATCGCGCGTGGCGTGCGGCTCACGCCCGACGACCGGCTGCGCCGCGACGTGATCACGCAACTGATGTGCAACCTCGACCTGCCGTTCTCGCACGTCGAGGCCGCGCACGGCATCCGCTTCGCCGATCATTTCGCGCGCGAGCTCGACGCGCTGCGCCCGTTCGAGCGCGACGGGCTGCTGACGATCGCGCGCGACCGCCTGACGATCCATCCGGCCGGCCGCATGGTCGTACGCAACATCGCGATGGCATTCGACGCGTATCTCGGGCAGACGCAGCAGCAGCGCTATTCGCGCACGGTCTAGGGCCGATCGGGCCAAGGCCGCGCGCAGGCGGCCGGTTTGATACAGTGTGGGGCTTACGTTCCGCCAGAACCCGCACGATGCGCACCACCAAAGCGACCTACGCGGTCGAACGCCTGAAGACCCGCTCCGGCAACCCGCAATTCGCGGCCGTCGCGATGGCGGGCGGCCTGTTCTATCTCGTCGACCGTTCGGGCGGCACCGCCGAGAAGCGCTGCGAGCCGCTGCCGCTCGACGAGTTCGTCAAGTTCGTCGACGAATTCGGCCCCAAAAAGCCGCGCAAGGCGAGCAAGCTTGACCTCGCATTCGAGGCGCAGATCAAGAAGAGCAAAGGGTAAAGGTCTGTTGCAGGCCGCCTGAAGGCTTCGCGGCCGCCCCGTTTGGTACAATCACGAAGTTTCTCTATCCCCGCTGATGGCCGACCAGGCTGCGTGACCACACCATGAATATCGAAAACGCGCGTTTCAACATGATCGAACAGCAGATCCGGCCGTGGGACGTGCTGGATCTGGACGTCCTGGGCCTGCTGTCGATCGTCAAGCGTGAAAACTACGTTCCGGCCGCATACCGCGATCTCGCGTTCGCCGACCTCGAACTGCCGCTGCCCGGCGGCAACAGCAAGATGCTGTTCCCGCGCGTCGAAGCGCGCGTGCTGCAGGAGCTGACGGTCAAGAAGCACGAGAACGTGCTCATCATCGGCGCCGGCTCGGGCTACCTCGCCGCACTGTTCGCGCACCGTGCACAGCACGTGACGGCCGTGGAGATCGACCCGACCAACGCGAAATTCGCGGAAGACAACCTGCGCAACGACGGCGTGACCAACGCGGAAGTCGTCCTCGGCGACGGTTCGCGCGGCTGGGCCGGCAAGGCGCCGTACGACGTGATCTGCGTCGCGGGCGGCCTGCCCGTCGTGCCGCAGGAAATGCTCGAGCAGTTGAAGGTCGGCGGCCGCCTGTCGGCATTCGTCGGCGGCCGTCCGGTGATGAAGGCGCAGATCATCACGCGCATCGACGACAAGCAGTACCGCGTCGCCGACGTGTTCGAAACGTACATCGACCACCTCGTCAACGCGATCGAGCCGTCGCGCTTCAAGTTCTGAGCAGCGGAGCCTCCATGCAGATCCTGACGCCCGCGATGCTCGCGGAATGGCTCGGCGATCCGACGCGCCCGGCACCGGTCGTGCTCGACGTGCGTGAGCCGTGGGAAATCGCGACCGCACAGATCGCCGGCAGCGTGTCGATCCCGATGCAGCAGATTCCCGCGCGCAGCGAAGAGCTCGACGACGAAACGGAAATCGTCTGCGTGTGCCATCACGGAATGCGCAGCGCACAGGTCGCGATGTTCCTCGAATCGCGCGGCTTCACGAAGCTGTACAACCTGCAAGGCGGGATCGACGCGTGGTCGCGCGACGTCGATCCGTCCGTGCCGCGTTACTGACCTGTCCGGCGGCGCATCGCGCGCCGCCCCGCCGCCCGGCACACTGCCGCCGGCCGCACTGATCCGCCGAACGGGCACGCATCGCGTGCCCGTTTCTCTTTTCCGCCCCGCTCCGTCTCGTTCCGCACGCCGCCGATGACGCGCAACGGCGCCGCGCCCCCGCGCCGTGCACCATTTGCGCCCGCGCGCCTGCACCGCAACGGACCGCGGATGCTGCACGACGCATCATCCGCACCACCCCGACGCCCCGGAACGCCCCGCACAGGCACGCCCGGCGCGCATCCGCGCGACTGGCACATGCCTTGCGTTACACGATGGCAGGCGCCGCCACGGCGCACGCGCATCCAACACGACAAGGGGATCCCGATGAAACGTCGCAGTCTGTTGAAGTTCGGTTCGATGGCCGGCGCGCTCGCGCTGGCGGGCAAGAGCCCGTTCGCGCACGCGGCCGATGCGGGCACCGGCCCGATCAAGGTCGGCATCCTGCATTCGCTGTCGGGCACGATGGCGATCTCGGAGACGTCGCTGAAGGACACCGCGCTGATGACGATCGCCGACATCAACAAGAGCGGCGGCGTGATGGGCCGCAAGCTCAAGCCCGTGGTGGTCGATCCCGCGTCGAACTGGCCGCTGTTCGCCGAGAAGGCGCGCCAGCTGCTCACGCAGGACAAGGTTGCGTGCGTGTTCGGCTGCTGGACGTCGGTGTCGCGCAAGTCCGTGCTGCCGGTGTTCGAGGAGCTGAACGGGCTGCTCTACTACCCGGTGCAGTATGAGGGCGAGGAAATGTCGCGCAACGTGTTCTACACGGGCGCCGCGCCGAACCAGCAGGCGATTCCGGCCGTCGAGTACCTGATGGGCGCGGAAGGCGGCGGCGCAAAGCGCTTCTTCCTGCTCGGCACCGACTACGTGTATCCGCGCACGACCAACAAGATCCTGCGCGCGTTCCTGAAATCGAAGGGCGTGAAGGATGCCGATATTCAGGAGGTCTACACGCCGTTCGGCCACAGCGATTACCAGACCATCGTCGCGAACATCAAGAATTTCTCGCAAGGCGGCAAGACGACCGTGATCTCAACGATCAACGGCGACTCGAACGTGCCGTTCTACAAGGAACTCGGCAACCAGGGGATCAAGGCGACCGACGTGCCGGTCGTCGCGTTCTCGGTCGGCGAGGAAGAACTGCGCGGGATCGACACGAAGCCGCTCGTCGGCCACCTCGCCGCGTGGAACTACTTCATGTCGGTGAAGAACCCGACCAACACGAAGTTCAAGGACCAGTTCGCCGCGTGGGTGAAGGCGAACAACCTGCCGGGCGGCGCGAAGCGCGTGACCAACGACCCGATGGAAGCGACCTACGTGGGCATCCATATGTGGAAGCAGGCCGTCGAGAAGGCGAAGAGCACCGACGTCGACAAGGTGCGCGTCGCGATGATCGGCCAAACCGTCGCCGCGCCGTCGGGTTTCACGCTCGCGATGGACGGCAACCACCACCTGCACAAGCCGGTGATGATCGGCGAGATCCGCGGCGACGGGCAGTTCAACGTCGTGTGGAAAACGAAGACCGCGGTGCGCGCGCAGCCGTGGAGCCCGTTCATTGCCGGCAACCAGGGCAAGCCGGACATCGTCACGTCGATCCCGGCATTCCTGCGCCGGCAGCGCACGGCGCTGGCTTGACGCGATGCAGGGGCGCGCGCACCGGCGCGATGCCCCGCCCGCACGCATGCATGCACCGATGCGCCGGTCGGCACATCGGTGCATGAATCCGCCTCCCTACGCCGACAGGATCTCCCGATGCTTACACGCTTTCGCCGCGCCGCCGTCGCGATCGTCGCGTGCGCCGCCCTCGCGGGCATGCTGCCGCACGCCGCATTCGCGCTGACGGCGGCCGATACCGCCGCGCTCGCCGGCGACGACTTCGACGCGAAGACGTCCGCGATCGAGCGCCTCGCCGCCGACGCCGATCCGCGCGCCGTCGCGGTGCTCAATGCACTGTCGAGCGGCGACGCGCTCGCGACCGGCGACGGCCGCCTGCTGATCCAGACCGGCGACACCGCACACGATGCGCTCACGCAGGCCGCGACGCCGGCCGGCGATGCGCAGCCCGTGATGCTGAACAACCTGCTGCGCACGAAGATCGCGGGCGCGCTGTCGGGCCTTGCGCTCGCGTCACCCGATGTCGCCGCGCGACGCGACGCGATCGATGCGCTGCTGAAGTCGCCCGACCCCGCGCTCAAGCCGATGATCGACCGCGCCCGCGCGAAGGAAACCGACCCCGCGTTGAAGCGCCGCCTCGACGCACTGTGGGCGATCGCCGCGCTGCACGATGCCGATCCGGCGAAGCGCCTCGAAGCCGTGCAGGTGGTGGCCGCGCGCCGCGACCTCGACATGATCGAACAGCTGCGCCCGCTCGTCGCGAAGAATGCCGACGGCAGCTACGCGGAACCCGACGCGCGTGTGCGCGACGCCGCGCAGCAAGGGCTCGACGCACTGCACACGCTGCAGCGCCGCGGCGAGATCGTCGGCACCTTGTTTGCGGGCCTGTCGCTCGGCAGCGTGCTGCTGCTCGCCGCGCTCGGCCTCGCGATCACCTACGGGCTGATCGGCGTGATCAACATGGCGCACGGCGAATTCCTGATGATCGGTGCGTACGCAACCTATGTCGTGCAGACGCTGATCCAGCGTTACGCGCCCGGCGCATTCGACTGGTATCCGCTCGTCGCCGTGCCCGTGTCGTTCGTCACGGCCGCACTCGTCGGCATCGTGCTCGAACGTCTCGTGCTGCGGCACCTGTACGGCCGCCCGCTCGAAACGCTGCTGGCGACGTTCGGCGTGAGCCTGATCCTGATCCAGGCGACGCGCATGCTGTTCGGCGCGCAGAACGTACAGGTCGTGAATCCGTCGTGGATGAGCGGCGGCGTGACGGTGATGCAGAACCTGATCCTGCCGTACAACCGGCTCGCGATCCTCGCGTTCGCGCTCGCGGTGGTCTTCGTCGCCTGGGCTGTACTGACGAAGACGCGGCTCGGCCTGTTCGTGCGCGCGGTCACGCAGAACCGCCGGATGGCCGCATGCGTCGGCGTGAAGACCGCCCGCGTCGACGCGTATGCGTTCGCGTTCGGCGCGGGCATCGCTGGCCTCGGCGGCTGCGCGTTGTCGCAGATCGGCAACGTGGGCCCCGACCTCGGCCAGAACTACATCATCGATTCGTTCATGGCGGTTGTGCTCGGCGGTGTCGGGCAGATCGCCGGCACCGTGCTCGGCGGCTTCGGGCTCGGCCTCGCGAGCAAGGCGATCGAGCCGTTCTGGGGCGCCGTGCTCGCGAAGATCGCGGTACTCGTGATGATCGTGCTGTTCATCCAGAAACGCCCGCAGGGCATGTTCGCCCCGAAGGGCCGCAGCGCGGAGGCTTGACGTGACTTCATTCACCGATTCGCTGTCGAACCCGGTCGCCGACTCACCCAAGCCCGCTGCCGCCGCCCGCGCGGCCGACGGCTTCGCGCTCGGCCTGCCGCCGCGCCCGGCGCTGCTGTCGCGCCGCGCATGGCTCGCGCTCGTCGCGCTGTGCATCGCGATCGGCATCGGCGTGCCGCTCGCCGCGCTCGTCGCGCCCGAGGCGAGCGCGTTCCATCTGTCCGCATACGCGATGACGCTCGCCGGCAAACTGATGTGCTACGCGATCGCCGCGCTCGCGCTCGATCTCGTGTGGGGCTACTGCGGAATCCTGAGCCTCGGCCATGGCCTCTTCTTCGCGCTCGGCGGCTATGCGATCGGCATGTACCTGATGCGCGAGATCGGCCGCGACGGCAAGTACGGCAGCGACCTGCCCGACTTCATGGTGTTTCTCGACTGGCACCAGTTGCCGTGGTACTGGAGCGGCACGCAGCACCTCGCGTGGGCGCTCGCGCTCGTCGTGCTCGTGCCGGCCGTGCTCGCCTGGGTGTTCGGCTTCTTCACGTTCCGTTCCCGCGTGAAGGGCGTATACCTGTCGATCATCACGCAGGCGCTGACGTTCGCCGCGATGCTGCTGTTCTATCGCAACGAGACGGGCTTCGGCGGCAACAACGGCTTCACCGACTTCAAGCGCATCGCGGGTTTCGCAATCACGTCGCCCGGCACGCGCACGGTGCTGTTGCTGCTGACGTTCGCCACACTCGTGCTGTCGTTCATCGCCGCGCGCGCGATCGTCACGAGCAAGCTCGGGCGCGTCGTCACCGCGGTGCGCGACGGCGAGACGCGGCTGATGTTCCTCGGCTACAGCCCGCTCGCGTACAAGCTGTTCGTGTGGACCGTGTCGGCCGTGCTGTGCGGCATCGCCGGGGCGTTGTACGTGCCGCAGGTCGGCATCATCAATCCCGGCGAGATGTCGCCCGGCAACTCGATCGAAATGGCGATCTGGGTCGCGGTGGGCGGACGCGGCACACTGATCGGGCCGATCGTCGGCGCATTCGCGGTGAACGGCGCGAAGAGCTTCTTTACCGCTTACTTCGCCGAATACTGGCTGTTCTTCCTCGGCCTGATCTTCGTGCTCGTGCCGCTGCTGCTGCCGCGCGGGATCATGGGCCTCGTCGAAACCTTGATCGCGAAAGGGAAACGCGCATGAACGGAACGGCCCTGTACCAGTTCACGCCGCCGCCCGAAGACGAACTGCTCGCCGTCAGCGGCACCGCGTCGATGGGGCGCGTCGTGCCGCAAGGCATCGACACGTCGCACGGCACGATCCTCTACCTCGAGGATATCGAGGTGAGCTTCGACGGCTTTCGTGCGCTGAAGAAGCTGTCACTCGCGATCGACGCGGGCGAGCTGCGCTGCGTGATCGGCCCGAACGGCGCGGGCAAGACGACGATGATGGATGTCGTCACCGGCAAGACACGACCCGACGCCGGCAGCGTATTTCTCGGCCAGACGCTCGACCTCTCGCGGATGAGCGAGCCCGAGATCGCACGCGCGGGCATCGGCCGCAAGTTCCAGAAGCCGACCGTGTTCGAACAGCATCCGGTGTGGGAAAACCTCGAACTCGCGATGCAGACCGACAAGGGCTGGCTCGCATCGCTGCGCGCGCGGCTCGACCGCTCGGCGCAGGCGAAGATCGAGGAAACACTTGCGTTGATCGGCCTCGAAAGTCACGCATACCGTGCGGCCGGCGAACTGTCGCACGGGCAGAAGCAGCGGCTCGAGATCGGCATGCTGCTGATGCAGCGCCCCGCCCTGCTGCTGCTCGACGAGCCGGCGGCCGGGATGACCGACCACGAGACGATGGAACTTGCCGAACTGCTGAACACGCTGCGCGGCACCTGCTCGATGATGGTCGTCGAGCACGACATGGAATTCGTCGCGGCGCTCGCGGGCGACACGGGCCGCGTGACGGTGATGGCCGAAGGCGCGGTGCTCGCGCAGGGCACGCTCGACCAGGTCAAGCGCGACGACGCGGTGATCGAGTCTTATCTCGGACGATGATGCGATGCTGAAGATCGAAGCACTGAACCAGTACTACGGCGGCAGCCATATCCTGCGCAACGTAAACCTCGGCGCCGACGACGGCAAGCTCACCGTGCTGCTCGGCCGCAACGGCGTCGGCAAGAGCACGTTGCTGCGCTGCCTGATGGGTGTCGTCGCCGCGAAAAGCGGCAGCGTGTCGTGGCGCGGCGCCGCGCTCGGTGCGCTGCCGCCGTATGCGCGCGTCGCGACGGGGCTCGCGTACGTACCGCAGGGTCGCGACATCTTTCCGCGGCTGACCGTCGAGGAAAACCTGCTCGTCGGTGCGGCGAGCCGCAAGGCGCCGTCGAAAGTGCCCGACCGCATCTACGACCTGTTCCCGGTGCTGAAGGACATGCGCGCACGGCGCGGCGGCGACCTGTCGGGCGGCCAGCAGCAACAACTCGCGATCGGCCGCGCGCTGATGAGCGAGCCGCAGTTGCTGATCCTCGACGAGCCGACCGAAGGCATCCAGCCGTCGATCATTCAGGACATCGGCCGCACGCTGCGCCAGCTCGTCGACGAATCGAGGATGACCGTGCTGCTCGTCGAACAGTATTACGACTTCGCGCAATCGATCGCGGACAGCTACTGGGTGATGAGCCGCGGCGAGATCGTCGCGGGCGGCGACGCGCGCGACATGGAGACGAACGGCGTACGCGAGTTGATCGCGGTGTGACGCGCGGCACGGCGGTAGGCACGGCGGTAGGCACCGCAACGGGTACCGGCGGCCGGTTCGCGACGCGCCCGCACGCGGCGCTTCCAACGAACGCGGCATCTGCATTATTGTTCCGGTAGCATCCACGTTCTTCGCGCCCGTTTCCCTCGTTTCCCGTTCGCCGCCGATGTCCGCCCCCGATTCGCACGCCCCGCTGTCCCGCCCCGCCGTCGCCAAGTCGTGGCGCGGCCGCCTCGAACTCGGCTTCGAGCGGCACGGCGCGCGCACGACGCTCGTGCACCGGCTGCATGACGGCCCGCTGCGGGTGCAGCGGCCGCTGTATCCGGAGGGCGACGCGATCTGCCATGCGGTGATCGTCCATCCGCCGGGCGGCGTCGCGGGCGGCGACCGGCTCGACATCGACATCGCGCTCGGCGACGGCACGCATGCGGTTTTGACGACGCCCGGCGCGACCAAGTGGTACAAGTCGAACGGCCTCGACGCGACGCAGCGCATCGGCATCACGGTCGGCCGTGATGCGAAGCTCGACTGGCTGCCGCAGAACAACCTGTTCTTCGACGCATCGCATGCGTCGCTCGATTTCACGGTGACGCTCGGCGCGGGCGCGAGCGCGATCGGCTGGGACGCGACGCAGCTCGGCCGGCAGGCGGCAGGCGAAACCTGGTCGGCAGGACGCATCGCGTCGACTTCGGCGCTCGTCGATGCCGACGGCCGGCCGCTTTGGACCGAACGCGCGCTGCTCGACGCACACGATCCGCTGCGCGGCGCGCTGCAGGGCCTCGCCGGCTTTCCCGCATACGGCACGCTGTGGGCCGTCGGCGCCGCGTGCGACGCCGCGCTGGCCGAATCGCTCGCAACGCGGATGCCGTTCGACGACACGCTGCGCGCGGGCGCGACCTGCGTGACACCGGGCGTCGTGCTCGTGCGCGCGCTGTCGACATCGATGGAGGCGCTGCAGCGCCACTTCACCGACTGCTGGCTGCATCTGCGTCCGATCGTGCACGGCGTCGACGCACGGCCGCTGCGCCTCTGGCAAACCTGAGCGCGTTCGCACCGCGCACCGTTTCGGCGCAGCGCCGCATCAAACGCTGCACGTTACCCATGCACGGCGCACCACGAACGCGCATCGCGCACCATGCAACAGGCATGGCACGCGCCTTGCTCCTTACATAAGCGATACGCGACGCACGCAAAACAGCGCGGTGCTACGATGACCCGCGCGTTCGCCCGGTTGCGTGCGCACCGATAAAAATTACGTTTTCCTGAACGTCTGCCTTCATGAAACTGACTCCCCGAGAGAAGGACAAGCTGCTGATCTTCACGGCGGCGCTGCTGGCCGAGCGCCGTCGCGCACGCGGCCTGAAGCTCAACTATCCGGAGGCGGTCGCCTTCATCACCGCCGCGCTGATGGAAGCCGCGCGCGACGGCAAGACAGTCGCCGAGGTGATGCACTACGGCACGACCCTGCTCACGCGCGACGACGTGATGGACGGCGTGCCGGAGATGATTCCCGACATCCAGGTCGAGGCGACCTTCCCCGATGGCACGAAGCTCGTGACCGTCCATCACCCGATTCCGTGAGGCCCCGCATGATCCCCGGCGAAATCCTCACCGACGACGGCGAACACGAATTGAACGCGGGCCGCGAAACGCTCGCGCTCGTCGTCGCGAACACCGGCGACCGCCCGGTGCAGGTCGGCTCGCACTACCACTTCTTCGAAGTCAACGACGCACTGTCGTTCGACCGTGCAGCCGCGCGCGGCTTCCGGCTCAACATCGCGGCCGGCACGGCCGTGCGCTTCGAGCCGGGCCAGACGCGCACCGTCGAACTCGTCGCACTCGCGGGCGCGCGCGCCGTCTACGGTTTTCAGGGCAAGGTGATGGGGCCGCTGTAAGCCGCGCCCCGCTCTTCAGGAACAGCACGACATGACACTACGCTTGAGCCGCCGCGCGTACGCGGAAATGTTCGGGCCGACGACGGGCGACCGCGTCCGGCTCGCCGATACCGAACTGCTGATCGAGATCGAACGCGATTACACGACCTACGGCGAGGAAGTGAAATTCGGCGGCGGGAAAGTGATCCGCGACGGGATGGGCCAGTCGCAGCGTGTGGCAGCCGAGGTGCCCGACACGGTCATCACGAACGCGGTGATCCTCGATCACTGGGGCATCGTGAAGGCCGACATCGCGATCAAGCACGGCCGCATCGCCGCGATCGGCAAGGCCGGCAACCCCGACATTCAACCCGGTGTGACGATCGCGATCGGCGCCGCGACCGAAGTGATCGCCGGCGAAGGGCTGATCGTGACGGCCGGCGGCATCGACACGCACATCCACTTCATCAGCCCGCAGCAGATCGACGAGGCGCTCGCGTCGGGCGTCACGACGATGCTCGGTGGCGGCACCGGGCCGGCCACCGGCACCAACGCGACGACCTGCACGCCGGGCCCGTGGCACATGGAGCGGATGCTGCAGGCCGCCGACGGCTGGCCGATCAACCTCGGCTTCCTCGGCAAGGGCAACGCAAGCCTGCCGGAACCGCTCGTCGAGCAGATCGCGGCCGGCGCGATCGGGCTGAAGCTGCACGAGGACTGGGGCACGACGCCCGCCGCGATCGACAACTGCCTGTCGGTCGCCGACGACACCGACACGCAGGTCGCGATCCACACCGATACGCTGAACGAAGGCGGCTTCGTCGAATCGACCGTGGCCGCATTCAAGGGCCGCACGATCCACACGTACCACACCGAAGGCGCGGGCGGCGGCCATGCGCCCGACATCCTGAAGGTGTGCGGCGAGTCGAACGTGCTGCCGTCGTCGACCAACCCGACGCGCCCGTACACGATCAACACGCTCGACGAGCATCTCGACATGCTGATGGTGTGCCATCACCTCGATCCGTCGATCGCCGAGGATCTCGCGTTCGCCGAATCGCGGATCCGCCGCGAGACGATCGCAGCCGAGGACATCCTGCACGATCTCGGCGCGCTGTCGATGCTGTCGTCCGATTCGCAGGCGATGGGCCGCGTCGGCGAAGTGATCATCCGTACGTGGCAGACCGCGCACAAGATGAAGGTGCAGCGCGGCGCGCTGCCGGAAGACACCACACGCAACGACAACTTCCGCGCGAAGCGCTACGTCGCGAAGTACACGATCAACCCGGCGATCACGCACGGCATCGCGCACGAAGTCGGCTCGATCGAGCCCGGCAAATGGGCCGACCTCGTGCTGTGGGAATCGGCGTTCTTCGGGATCAAGCCGTCGATGATCCTCAAAGGCGGGATGATCGCGATGGCGCAGATGGGCGACCCGAACGCGTCGATTCCGACGCCGCAGCCGGTCCACTATCGCGAGATGTTCGCGACGCGCGGCGGTGCGCTCGCCCGCACGTCGCTGACCTTCGTGTCGCAGATGGCGGCCGATGCGGGCATTGCTCAACGTTACGGCCTCGCGAAGCAGATCGTGCCCGTGCGCAACTGCCGCAACGTGACGAAGGCCGACATGATCCACAACGCGTGGCGCCCGTCGATCAGCGTCGATCCCGAAACCTACGACGTGATCGCCGACGGCCAGTTGCTCACCTGCGAGCCGGCGACGGTGCTGCCGATGGCGCAGCGCTATTTCCTGTTCTGATTTCCGGTTCCCCGTTTCATGCGCACTCTCGACAAACGTATTGCCCCGAACGTGAAACTCGCCGCGTCGCTCGTCGCGCGCGCGCCGACGCTCACGCTCGCCTATGACGCCCGCTGCAGGAGCCGCCTCGCGGCAACGCTCGACACCGGCGAGGACGTCGCCGTCCTGCTGCCGCGCGGCACGGTGCTGCGCGACGGCGACGTGCTCGTCGCCGACGACGGCGCACTCGTGCGCATCGCCGCGGCGCCCGAAACCGTGCTGCTCGTGCGCGCGGCCGCCCCGCTCACACTGATGCGCGCCGCGTATCACCTCGGCAACCGTCACACGCCGGTCGAGATCGGCGACGGTTACCTGAAGCTCGAAGCCGACCCGGTACTCGCCGACATGCTGCGCCGGCTCGGCACGCAGGTCGAAGAAACGAGCGCGCCGTTCCAGCCGGAAGCCGGCGCGTACGGTGGCGGCCACAAGCATGGACACGATGCGACGTTCGCGGAGGATTACGCCCTCGCGCAGCAGGTATTCGGCGAACACCACGGGCACTCGCATTCGCACGATCACGATCACGATCACGATCACGATCACGATCACGATCATCAGCATGGTCCCGGATGCACGCACGGCCACGGCCATGACCACCACTGAACTCGTCGCGCTGCTGCACCTCGCGTCGCCGGCGCTGCCGATCGGCGCGTACAGTTATTCGCAAGGCCTCGAAGCCGCGCTCGACGCGAACCTCATCCACGACGCCGATTCCGCGCGCGACTGGATCGCCAGCGGCCTGACCGACGTGCTCGCGCACGGCGAGCTGCCGTTTCTCGCGCATCAGCTTGCACGCTGGCATGCGCACGACACGCCCGCGCTTGTCGCCGAAAACGCGTGGTTCGTCGCGAGCCGCGAATCGGCGGAACTGCGCCGCGAAACCGAACAGATGGGCTGGTCGCTCGCGCAGCTGTGCGCGTCGCTCGAATGGGGCGATGCCGCGCGCCGCGCAACGCTCGCGTCGCTGTCGCCGATCGCGCTGCCGACCGCGTTCGCCTACGCGGCCGCGATGCACGACGCCGACGCCGACGCGACGCTCGCCGCGTACGCATTCGGCTGGGTCGAGAACCAGACGTCCGCCGCGCTGAAGGCCGTGCCGCTCGGCCAGTTCGCCGGGCAACGCATCATCGTCGCGCTGCGCGGCGCGATCGACGCGGCCGTGCGCCGTGCGCTCGCGACACCGCCCGACGCCGTCAACACGTTCGCGCCGCAGCTCGGCATCCTCTCCGCGCGGCATGAAACCCAATACTCGCGGTTGTTCCGCTCCTGAACCCGACGCTACCCGCCATGAACGCACCTGCTCCCTCCTCCGCCCGCCGCACGAAGAAACTGCCGCCGCTGCGCGTCGGCATCGGCGGCCCTGTCGGCTCCGGCAAGACCACGCTGCTCGAGATGCTGTGCAAGGCGATGCGCGACCGGTACGACCTCGTCGCGATCACGAACGACATCTATACGAAGGAAGACCAGCGGCTGCTGACCGTGGCCGGCGCGCTGCCCGAGGAGCGCATCATGGGTGTCGAGACGGGCGGCTGCCCGCACACGGCGATTCGGGAAGATGCCTCGATCAACCTCGAGGCCGTCGACCGGATGCTGTCGCGCTTTCCGGACGCCGACATCGTGTTCATCGAATCGGGCGGCGACAATCTCGCGGCAACCTTCAGCCCCGAGCTGTCGGACCTGACGATCTACGTGATCGACGTCGCGGGTGGCGAGAAGATTCCGCGCAAGGGCGGCCCCGGCATCACGAAGTCCGACCTGCTCGTGATCAACAAGACCGACCTCGCGCCGCTGGTCGGCGCGAACCTCGACGTGATGGCGTCCGACACGCGGAAGATGCGCGGCGAACGACCTTACGTGATGACGAACCTGAAGGCGCTCGAAGGCGTCGCGGACGTGATCGCGTTCATCGAGAAGAAGGGATTGCTGACGGTCTGAGCCGCGTTGCGGCGGCACACGACGCCACAACGCGCACGCGGGCGGCCTTGCGCCGCCCGTCGTCTATTCGTCGTCGGAAGCCGCGCCCTGCGCGTCCTGCAGCATGCGCTCGCCGCGTTCGGCGGGCGGCAGCAGCGCCGCGAGCACGTCGACCGTACGCGCGGTCGCGCCGCGGTGACGCGACGCGAAGGCCGCGCCGGCCGCACCCATCGCGATACGCCGCGCCTTGTCGGCGAACAGCGCGTCGAGCACGTGCGCGAGATCGAGCGGATCCGCGACCTGCATCGCCGCACCGGCCGCGACCGCGTCGGCGGTCGCCTGCGTGAAATTGAACACGTGCGGCCCGATCAGCACCGGCACGCCGACCGCGCACGCTTCGATCAGGTTCTGGCCGCCGAGCGGCAGCAGGCTGCCACCGATGAACGCGATATCGGCGGCCGCGTAATACGCGCCGAGCTCGCCCATCGAATCACCGAGCAGAACCGTCACGTCGCCCGGCAACGGCTCGGCAGCCGTCTGGCCGGCCGCGAGCGCAGCCGCGTCGGCCGCCCAGACGGAACGGCGCACGCACTTGAGCCCGCTGCGCGCAACGAGCGCCTCGACCTCCGCGAAACGCTGCGGATGACGCGGCACGAGCACCAGCAGCGCGTCGGGCGTATGCATCTCCGCGAACGCCTGCAGCACCAGCGCTTCTTCGTTCTCGCGCGTGCTGGCGGCCACCCACACGGGCCGCGTGCCGATCGCATCGCGCCACGCATGGCCACGCGCCGCGAGTTCCGGCGGCGTCGTCATGTCGAACTTCAGGTTGCCGAGCACGCTCACGTTGCGCGCGCCGAGCGACGTCAGCCGCTCCGCGTCGGCCGGGCTCTGCGCAAGCACGCGCGAGAAGCCGCCGAACACGTCGCGCGTCGCCGCGCCGAACTTCGCCGCGCGCCGGAACGAACGCGCGGACATCCGCGCATTGGTCAGCACGAGCGGAACGTCCGCGCGACGGCACTCGTCGATCAGCGTCGGCCACACCTCGGTTTCCATCACGAGGCCGAGCGTCGGCCGCCAGGCGTGCAGGAACCGCCGCACCGCACCCGGCATGTCGTACGGCAGATAGCAGCGCAGCAAGCGATCGCCGAAGATCTGTTCGCCGGTCGCGCGGCCGCTCGGCGTCATGTGCGTGAGCAGGATGCGTGCATCGGGGCGCGCGTGCATCAGCGCGTCGATCAGCGGCTGCGCGGCGCGCGTCTCGCCGACCGACACCGCGTGCACCCAGATCAGCGGCGCGCGGTCGTCGCGCGAGCGGCCCGTCACATGGCCAAAGCGTTCGCCGATATGTTCGCGATAGCCGCGCTCCTTGCGCGAGCGCACGTAGAGCCGGATAACCGCGGCAGGCGCGACGAGCCACCACAGCGCGCGATAGATCACCCTCAGCATGCGGCGGCCCCCGTATTGCGTCGAAGCAGGTGCGCGCTCAAACCAGCGCCCTGCCCTTCAGGCGTTCCAGAATGCCGAGCGGCGCGCATTCGCGGCGGACCATCGCGTCGACCGGCAGGAAGAACGTCTGTTCGAGCATGAACTGGCCGGACATCACAGCGTGCGAAGTCTGATCCGAGAAACATATCCACACGCAACCCGGCGGAAACGGCATCGTCTCCTGCGGGCTCGTCTTCTGGTAGTCGAGATCGGCCTTCATGCTGTCGTGCAGGTTCAGCATCAGGTGGTCGTATGCGCTGCGCGGCGACTTCGTCACGTGCAGCAGGTTCAACAGCCACGCGGCACCCGGCCGTTGCGGCTTGATCGACGGCAGGAAGCGCTTCGCGACGTCCTCGAACGGCTCGCCGACGCGCCATACGCGCGGCACGCCGGCCGGGTTCACGTTCGTGAACACGCGCAGGATGCGCTCGCCGTAGTTCGGCCGCGAAGGAAACGCGTCGACGTGCAGCCGGCTGTCGTCCTTGCGCCAGGATGTCTGGCGCGTCTCGACCTGCATCAGCCGCAGGCTGGTCGGCGCGACGCGCAGCTTGCCGCGGTATTCGGGAAAGAGGCCGTCGACGAGCGTGCCGGCCTGCTGCTGGAAGCGCGCGACGAGCGCGCGCACGGCCGACTGCGTGACACTGTCGCCGAGCACGCCGGCGAGCGCGCCGCCGTTCGGCGCGAGGCTGATGTTCTTGCGTTTCGGATCGGCGAGCGCCGGATCGAGCAGCGCTTCCTCGCCGCCCTCGATCGCGAAGCGCAGGTGCGGGAAATACAGCACCTTGCCTTCCTCGACGGCGGCCAGCAACTGCTCGCGCGGCGCCGACAGGTTGTGTCCGCTCCAGTCGGCGGACGGGACTTCGATGATCTGGGATTCGCTCATGATCGGTTCGCGTATGTGACAGCGTTACAGGAGACCGAAGCCCGCGAGCGCCGACTTCACCTGCGCGATCGACGGGGGCTGCCCCGCCGTGCCGAGATTGACGACGTTCGGCGACCAATAGCCGCCGGTCCGCCAGGCCGTCGCGAAATTGTACAGTTCGACCGTCGGACGCTTCAGCGCGGCCGCGATGTGAACCAGACCTGTATCAACCCCGACGGTCGCGGCCGCGCCGTCGATCAGCCCAACCACGGCCGGCAGCGACAGCTTCGGCGGCACGATCGCCGCATCGCCGAATTCCTTCGCGAGCCGCTCGCTGGTCGCGCGCTCCGCGTCGTTGCCCCACGGCAGCACGAGCGATGCGCCGCGCCGCACGAGTGCCTGGCCGAGCTCGATCCACGCGGCGTCCGGCCACTGCTTGTCGGCGCGCGATGTCGCATGGACGAACACCACGTACGGCACCGGCAGGTTCAGGCCGAGCGCGGCCACCGCGAGCGCCGCCGCGCGCGTGTCGAGGCCGAAGTCGACCGGATCGGCCGGCGTCGGCGCCGGGTCGTCCAGCGCGGCCGCGACCAGTTGCCGCGAGCGCTCGACGACGTGCGTGCGCGGCGCGATCGGCACGCGCTTGCGATAGAAGAAGCGCACCGGCCATTCATAGCCGGCGCCGTCGGTACGGTTGCCGAGCCCGACGAGCGGGCCGCGCGCCCAGCTCGCGACCCAGGCCGTCTTGATCAGGCCCTGGCAGTCGATCACGAGATCGTACTGCTCGGCCGCGAGGCGCCTGCGGAATGCGCGGATCTCGCGCCACGTGGCGCCCGAGAACGGCTTCTTGCGCCAGCGGCGCAGCGAGAACGGCAGCACGTTGCGCACGCCGTCGACGAGCCGCACGAGGTCGACGAAGCTTTCCTCGACGAGCCAGTCGATCTGCGCATCGGGGTGGCGGCGCCGGATATCGGCGATCACCGGCATGTTGTGCACGACGTCGCCCAGCGACGACACGCGCACGATCAGGATCTTTTGCACGCTGAAAAAACGCCGGCTGGCAGCCGGCGACAAGCAGAAAGAGGGGATTTTATCCCGCCCGGGGGTCCAGACAGACAAAAAGCGGCCGCACGCCTTTGGCGTGCGCCGCTTTTCGGGGATGGCGCGACGATTGGATCGACCCTCGCGCCGTTGGCGGCCCGCGGGCCGCCGACACTCAGAACGGCAGCTTGACGTCCGGCTTCGCGGCCGTCAGCACACGGCGGAAGTCCTCCTGGATGCGCTTGAGCCCTTCCTGCGTCTCGGATTCGAAGCGCATCACGACGACCGGCGTCGTGTTCGACGAACGCGCGAGGCCGAAGCCGTCCGGGTACTCGACGCGCAGGCCGTCGATCGTCACGACTTCCTCGGCGCCGTCGAACTTCGCTTCTTTCTGCAGCTTGTCGATCAGGCGGAAGTTCTCGCCTTCGTCGAGCCACAGCTGCAGCTCGGGCGTGCTCATCGCGTCCGGCAGCCCGTTGAGCAGCGCGCTCGGGTCGGCCGTCTTCGTGAGGATCTCGAGCAGGCGCGCGCCCGTGTAAAGGCCGTCGTCGAAGCCGTACCAGCGATCCTTGAAGAACACGTGGCCGCTCATTTCGCCGGCGAGCGGTGCGCCCGTCTCGCGCAGCTTCGCCTTCACGAGCGAGTGGCCCGTCTTCCACATCAGCGGCTCGCCGCCCTTCGACTTGATCCAGTTCGCGAGGTGACGCGTGCACTTCACGTCGTAGATGATCTGCGCACCCGGGTTGCGCGACAGCACTTCTTCCGCGAACAGCATCAGCTGGCGGTCCGGGTAGATGATCTGGCCGTCCTTCGTGACGACGCCGAGGCGGTCGCCGTCGCCGTCGAACGCGAAGCCGAGTTCGGCATCGGTGTCCTTCAGCGCCTGGATCACGTCCTGCAGGTTTTCCGGGTGCGCGGGATCGGGGTGGTGGTTCGGGAACGTGCCGTCGATGTCGGTGAAGCGCTCGACGAGTTCGCAGCCGAGCGCCTTGAACAGGCGCGTCGCGAGCGGGCCCGCGACGCCGTTGCCGGCGTCGACGACCAGCTTCAGCGGCCGCGCGAGCTTCACGTCGCCGACGATGCGCGCGATGTACTGATCGGCGACGTCGATTTCTTCATACGTGCCGCTGCCCGTCTCGAAGCGCTCGTCGACGATGCGGCGGTACAGTGCCTGGATCTGCTCGCCGTAGATCGCGGCGCCGCGCAGCACCATCTTGAAACCGTTGTAGTCGGGCGGGTTGTGGCTGCCCGTGACGACGATGCACGAATCGACGCGGCGCTCGCCGCCCTTCAGCGCCAGCGGCACGTTCGCCGCGAAATAGCCGACCGGCGTCGGCACCATGCCGACGTCGACGACATCGACACCGGCCGCACGCAGGCCATCGGCGAGTGCGCCGACGAGTTCCGGCCCGGACAGGCGGCCGTCGCGCGCGACGACGACCGCATCGCCGCCCTGCGCACGCACTTCGCTGCCGAATGCCCGGCCGATCCCGCGCGCCGTGTCGACGTCGAGGGTCTTGCCGACCACGCCACGGATGTCATATGCCTTGAAGATGGATTGGGAGATCATCGATTCTCTTCTCTCTCAGTTGCGTGCATGGAAAATTGTCTGGCTTGGCTGGCCGCCTCGCGCCGGTGCCGCGCATGATACATGCGGCCCCGCAAAACAAGGAACGGAACGGCTGGAGCGGTCGCGATCCCACTTATAATCGCGGGTTTTGATGACGCGCATGTCGCCCATTTTAATGCCTAGCCGCTCCGCCGCAGCCACCCCGCAGCCTTCGGGCGCCCTGCCGGCCGCCCCGTGCGCGTGCCGCCGCTGCGCATGCTGAAGCGCTTCGGCAACCCGGACGTCGCGAAAGCCGTCGCGAACCTCGTCTGGCTGGGGCTCGAACGGCTCACGCAGATCGGCGTCGCGATCGCGATCAGCGGCCTGCTGGCCCGTTATTTCGGGCCAGATGTGTTCGGCAAATGGCAGTATGCGAATACGCTCCTCCTGGTACTGGCGCCGCTCACCTGGGTGTGCGGCGCGGAAATCCTCGTCCCGACCATCGTCCAGCGTCCGCCCGCCCAGCTCGGCGCGGTGCTCGGCAGCGCGTTCGCGCTGCGCATCGCCGTGTCGGTGGCCGCGCTCGTCGCGACCTGGATCGCGATCGCCGCGGGCGCCTTCGATCCGCTGGTCGGCGCGATGCTCGCGGGCCTGGCCGTCACGATGGTGTTCCGCGAGCCGTTCGTCGGCGTGATCAACGCGTGGCTGCAGAGCATGACCTACAGCAAGCCGCAGCTCGTCACCAGCATGGTCACGGCGCTCGCGAAGGCGCTGCTCGTGTGGCTGCTGGTCCGCGCGGCCGCCGGCCCCGCCCGCTTCGCGTGGCTGTGGGCGCTCGAGGCCGCCGCGATCGGCTTCGCGCTGCTGCTGTACTACCGGCATCGTAACGGCGGCACCCTCGGCTGGACGTTCGATAAGCCGCTGTTCAGGCACTTTGCAACGGCCGGCACCGTGTTCTGGCTCGGGCTCATCTGCATGTACCTGTTCCTGAAGCTCGACCGCCTGATGCTCGAGCGTCACGTGTCGTTCGCCGATCTCGGCCGCTACTCGGCCGCGCAGCAGCTCAACGAGAACTGGATCACGCTCGCGCTGATGCTCGCGCAGACGATCGCGCCCGCCTTCGTCTACCGCGTGCAGGACGTCGCACGGCTGCGCCGCAACATCGTCCGGCTGATCGCGATGACGGCCGGGCTGATGACGGCCGGCGCGCTCGTGCTCGACGCGGCCGCCCCGCTGATCGTCGGCAAGGTGTTCGGCCACGGATACGAGGCGTCGGTCGACATCTTCCGCTGGGCCGTCTGGCTGTCCGTGCCGGCCGGCATCGAGGCGATAGGCAATCTTATCGTTCTCAAATATCAAGCAAAATTCGTGTTGCTGGCGAAATGGTTGCTCGCGCTGGCGATCGCCGCGGTCGTCAACCTGTTCGCGATCCCCCGGCTCGGCCTCTACGGCGCGCTCGTCGGGCTGGCGGCCGGCTATCTGGCCGCGGCCGCCGTCAACTTTTATTACATCCGTTTCAAGCTGCGAACATGACGTCCCCTGATTGCCCGCCCCCGCTCGACGACGTGGCCGTGCTGCTGCCGGCCTACAACGGGCACGACGACGTCGTACGGACCCTCGCGTCGTTTCGCGAGGAGGCGCCCGTGCACGTGCTGATCGTCGACGACGGCAGCACGCCGCCGATCGTCGCACCCGACCTGCCGGGCCTCGCGATCGAGGTGCTGCGCATGCCGCAGAACGGCGGCATCGAGCGCGCGCTCGCGGCCGGCATCGACGCGCTCGCGGCGCGCGGCTTCCGTTATGCGGCCCGCATCGACGCGGGCGACCTGGCCGCGCCGCAGCGCCTCGCGAAGGAACGCGCGTATCTCGGCGCCCATCCGCGCGTGGCCTGCGTCGGCATGTGGACGCAGGTCGTGTCGCGCGCCGGCGAACCGCGCTTCATGCTGACGCCGCCCGCCGATCCGCGCACGCTGCGCCGCACGCGCTTCCTGCGCTCGCCGCTCGTGCATCCGTCGGTGATGTTGCGCATCGACGCCGTGCGGGAAGTGGGCAACTATCGCGCGAAATACCGTGCGGCCGAGGATCTCGATCTTTTTTTGAGGTTAATGCAACGCTACGATTGCGCGAACCTGCCGGAACTCGGCCTGTATTACGAACTGAACGAGGGCGGGATCAGTGCGACCAAGCGCCGGCGCCAGCTGGTGTCGACGCTCACGCTGCTGCTGAGCCATTTCAACGCGCTGAACCCGTACGACTGGGCCGGCCTCGCCAAGAACCTGCTGCATTTCGTGACGCCGTACCATACGTTGCAGCGGATCAAGCAGACGCTGTTCGCCGCGCGGCCGTCCGCCTGACGCCGATCCGGCATTTACGACGCTTTATTTTTTCTTTTTTTCATGTCCGCCACTTCCCCGCTGCGCATCGCGCTCGTCTGCAACACGGCCTGGGCGATCTACACGTATCGCCACGGGCTGATCCGTGCGCTCGTCGCGCGCGGCGCCGAGGTCGTCGTGATCGCGCCGCACGACCGCACGGTGCCGTTGCTCGAGCAGATGGGCTGCCGCTACGTGGCGCTCGCGGTCGCGTCGAAAGGCACGAGCCCGCGCGAGGATCTCGGCACGCTCGCGGCGCTCGTACGCCACTACCGCGCGCTGCGGCCCGATCTCGTGTTCCATTACACGATCAAGCCGAACATCTACGGGTCGGTCGCAGCCTGGCTCGCGCGCGTGCCGTCGATCGCGGTGACGACGGGGCTCGGCTACGTCTTCATCCAGAAGAGCCGTGCGGCGAGCGTCGCGAAGCGGCTGTACCGGTTCGCGTTCCGCTTCCCGCGTGAAGTATGGTTCCTGAACCGCGACGACCTCGCGACCTTCACCGACGAGCGGTTGCTCGCGCATCCCGACCGCGCGCGGCTGCTGCACGGCGAAGGCGTCGATCTCGACCAGTTCGCGCCCGCGCCGCTGCCCGCCGGTGACGCACCTGTCTTCATCCTGATCGGCCGGCTGCTGTGGGACAAGGGTGTGCGCGAATACGTGGAAGCCGCGCGCATCGTGCGCGGCCGCTTCCCGAACGCACGCTTCCAGCTGCTCGGGCCGCTCGGCGTCGACAACCCGAGCGCGATCGGCCGCGCGGATGTCGACGCGTGGGTCGGCGAAGGTATCATCGAATATCTCGGCGAGGCGCACGATGTCCGCCCGCATATCGCGGCGGCCGACTGCGTCGTGCTGCCGTCGTACCGCGAGGGCGTGCCGCGCACGCTGATGGAAGCATCGGCGATGAGCCGCCCGATCGTCGCGACCGACGTGCCGGGCTGCCGCGATGTCGTCGCCGACGGCGAAACGGGCTTCCTGTGCCGCGTACGCGACAGCGCAAGTCTCGCGGAGCAGCTGCTCCGCATGATCGAACTCGGAACGGCCGGACGCGACGCGATGGGCGCGCGCGGCCGGCAGAAGGTCACGGCGGAATTCGACGAGCAGCAGGTCGTCGAACGCTACCGGCAGACCATCCATTCGTTGACAGGATTCACACTTTGAAGGAGCGCATCAGCAATGACTGCTAAAGGCACCATCCTCGTCACCGGCGGCGCGGGCTATATCGGCTCGCACACGGCCGTCGAGTTGCTCGACAACGGCTACGATGTCGTGATCGTCGACAACCTCGTCAACAGCAAGGCCGAATCCGTCCGGCGCATCGAGCAGATCACGGGCAAGACGCCCTCGTTCCATCAGGTCGACGTGTGCGACGAAGCCGCGCTCGCGAAGGTGTTCGACGCGCACCCGATCACCGGCACCATCCATTTCGCGGCGCTCAAGGCCGTCGGCGAATCGGTCGCGAAGCCGCTCGAGTACTACCAGAACAACATCGGCGGCCTGCTCGCCGTGCTCAAGGTGATGCGCGAACGCAACGTCAAACAGTTCGTGTTCAGCTCGTCCGCGACCGTGTACGGCGTGCCCGAGCGCTCGCCGATCGACGAGTCGTTCCCGCTGTCGGCGACGAACCCGTACGGCCAGTCGAAGCTGATCGCCGAGCAGATCCTGCGCGATCTCGAGGTGTCCGATCCTTCGTGGCGCATCGCGACGCTGCGCTACTTCAACCCGGTCGGCGCGCACGCGAGCGGGCTGATCGGCGAGGATCCGGCCGGCATCCCGAACAACCTGATGCCGTATGTCGCGCAGGTCGCGGTCGGCAAGCTGGAAAAGCTGCGCGTGTTCGGTTCCGACTACGCGACGCCGGACGGCACTGGCGTGCGCGACTACATCCACGTCGTCGATCTCGCGAAGGGGCACATCGCCGCACTCGATGCGCTGGCGAAGCGCGACGCGAGCTTCGTCGTGAACCTCGGCACCGGCCAGGGATACAGCGTGCTGGAAGTCGTCCGCGCGTTCGAAAAGGCGTCGGGCCGCCCGGTGCCGTACGAACTCGTCGCACGCCGCCCGGGCGACATCGCCGAGTGCTACGCGAACCCGCAGGCCGCGGCCGACATCATCGGCTGGCGCGCGACGCTCGGTATCGAAGAAATGTGTGCCGACCACTGGCGATGGCAGGAGGGGAACCCGCGCGGTTTTGTATAATCCGCTGTCCATTTTTCGAGCGATCCCATGCTCAGCTTCGCGTCCGGCTTCATCGTCTCCCTGTTCGTCACGCTGTTCATCGTGCGCTACGCGCACCTTCACGAGAAATTCTCGGTCGACAGCGATCTGGCCGGCGTGCAGAAATTCCACGTGCGGCCCGTGCCGCGAGTGGGGGGCATCGGGATCCTCGCCGGGGTCGTCGTTGCCGCGCTGATCCTGTCCCGGCGCTATCCGACGATCGCGGGCAGCATTCTCGGCATCGCCGCCTGCGGGCTGCCGGCGTTCCTGTCCGGCCTCGTCGAGGACCTGACCAAACGCGTGTCGCCGCGCGCGCGGCTGCTCTGCACGATGGGCGCGGCCGCGCTGGCGTTCTGGCTGCTGGGCATCGCGGTCAAGCGCATCAGCGTGCCGCCGCTCGACTTCCTGCTCGGCTACGTGGCCATCTCGGCGTTCATCACCGTGCTCGCGGTCGCGGCGCTCGCGAACGCGATCAACATCATCGACGGCTTCAACGGCCTCGCGTCGATGGTCAGCTTCATGATGTTCGCGTCGCTCGCGTACGTCGCGTTCCATGTCAACGACCCGGTCGTGATGTCTGCGTCGATCATCATGATGGGCGCCGTGCTCGGCTTCTTTCTGTGGAATTTTCCGGCCGGGCTGATCTTCCTCGGCGACGGCGGCGCGTATTTCATCGGCTTCATGCTTGCCGAACTCGCGATCATGCTCGTGATGCGCAATCGCGAGGTGTCCGCGTGGTACCCGGTGCTGCTGTTCATGTATCCGATCTTCGAGACGTGCTTCTCGATCTATCGGAAAAAGTTCATCCGCGGGATGTCGCCCGGCATTCCGGACGGCGTGCACCTGCACATGCTCGTGTACAAGCGGCTGATGCGCTGGGCTGTGGGGACGAAGCATGCGCATGATTTGACGCGGCGGAATTCGCTCACGTCACCTTATCTATGGCTGCTGTGCCTCGTCGCGGTGATTCCGGCGACGCTGTTCTGGCGGCATACGGTGCACCTGTTCGTTTTTGTCGTGCTGTTCGCGCTGACTTATGTTTGGCTTTATCTCAGCATCGTCAGGTTCAGGGTACCGAAGTGGATGGTGGTAAGGAAGCAGCGCCAGCAGCATTGATCAGACCAGAGCCAACAGCAACGCTGGGACCGTGCTCGAATGCGATATATTCGTCAGGTCGGAAACGCAATTTCTCGCGCCAATTCACCCATCGCTGCGGCGTGATGACCGCGCAATGTGACAAGTGATGTCACCGATGGTGTGTTCCCACCAACGACAAAACGAAGACCGCAAAGGCGGCCCTGCTTCCAGGAAATATAGCTAAACCTTTTGCGGGCGCCCACGCGGCGCCCGCGTCGACTTACAGGATTGACCATTCATGTGCGGCATTGTCGGCGCAGTTGCGCAGCGTAATATCGTTCCGGTGCTGATCGAAGGTTTACGGCGCCTCGAATACCGTGGCTACGATTCGTGCGGCGTCGCCGTGCTCGAACCGGGTGCGCCGAAGCGCGCGCGCAGCGTTGCGCGCGTCGCCGATCTCGACGCGCAGGTGCAGGAATCGCACCTCGAAGGCACGACGGGCATCGCGCACACGCGCTGGGCCACGCACGGCGCGCCCGTCACGCACAACGCGCACCCGATCTTCTCGTCGAACGCGCTTGCGCTCGTCCATAACGGCATCATCGAGAACTTCGAGACGCTGCGCGAAGCGCTGCGCGCGAAGGGCTACGAATTCGTGTCGCAGACCGACACCGAGGTGATTGCCCACCTCGTGCACAGCCTGTATCGCGGCAACCTGTTCGACGCCGTGCGCGAAGCCGTGCATCAGTTGCATGGCGCGTATGCGATCGCCGTGATCCACAAGGACCAGCCGCATACCGTCGTCGGCGCGCGCCAGGGTTCGCCGCTCGTCGTCGGCCATGGCGACGGCGAGAACTTCCTCGCGTCCGATGCGCTCGCGCTCGCGGGCAGCACCGACCATTTCACGTTCCTCGAGGAAGGCGACATGTGCGAGCTGTCGCTCGACGGTGTGAAGATCGTCGATCGACATGGCGCCACCGTGCAGCGCGAGATCCGCGTGGTCAGCGCATACGGCGGCGCGGTCGAGCTCGGCCCGTATCGCCACTTCATGCAGAAGGAAATCTTCGAACAGCCGCGCGCGATCAGCGATACCGTGCCGCAGACGGAAGCCTTCGACGCGACGCTGTTCGGCGACGCCGCGCCCGCCGCGTTCGCGGAGATCGACAGCCTGCTGATCCTCGCGTGCGGCACGAGCTACTACTCGGGGCTCACCGCGAAGTACTGGCTCGAATCGATCGCGAAGATCCCGACCCAGGTCGAGATCGCGAGCGAGTACCGCTACCGCGAATCGGTGCCGAACCCGCGCCAGCTCGTGCTCGTGATCTCGCAGTCGGGCGAGACGGCCGATACGCTCGCGGCGCTCAAGCATGCGCAGTCGCTCGGCCACGCGCATACGCTCGCGGTCTGCAACGTCGCGACGAGCGCGATGGTGCGCCTGACCGAAATGCAGTTCCTGACGCATGCGGGCACCGAGATCGGCGTCGCGTCGACGAAGGCGTTCACGACCCAGCTCGTCGCGCTGTTCGTGCTGGCCGCGACGCTCGGCAAGCTGCGCGGGCACGTCGACGCCGTGCAGGAAGCCGAATTCCTGAAGCAGCTGCGCCACCTGCCGGCCGCGTTGAACAGCGTGCTTGCGCTCGAGCCGCAGATCATCGCGTGGTCGGAAGAATTCGCGCGCAAGGAAAACGCGCTGTTCCTCGGCCGCGGGCTGCACTACCCGATCGCGCTGGAAGGCGCGCTGAAGCTGAAGGAAATCTCGTACATCCACGCCGAGGCCTATCCGGCCGGCGAACTGAAGCACGGGCCGCTCGCGCTCGTCACCGAAGCGATGCCGGTCGTCACGGTCGCGCCGAACGACACACTGCTCGAAAAGCTGAAGTCGAACATGCAGGAAGTGCGTGCGCGCGGCGGCGAGCTGTACGTGTTCGCCGATGCCGATACGCAGATCGTCAACGACGACGGCCTCCACGTGATCCGGATGCCGGAGCACTACGGGCAACTGTCGCCGATCCTCCACGTCGTACCGCTGCAGCTGCTCGCGTATCACACCGCATGCGCGCGCGGCACCGACGTCGACAAGCCGCGGAACCTCGCGAAATCGGTGACGGTGGAGTAAGGCAGGCTTGCCGGGACGGTAACCGACTTACCGTCCCGGGGCGGCATATCGAATCAAATCAGATCGTTTCGGCACGCCGAAATACGCGCCACGAACCTATCAACTCTCGATTACCACCGCTCGATCAGCAGAATTGAACCTCGCGGTCAGCAAGACCGACATCATTCATTCGATACTGCCCGCATCACCGTTGGCACGCTCTGTAGTACAGGCACGACGGTCGTCTGATATTCCGGCACCCAGCGCCGCAGGTCGCGCCGCACTTCATCGTCGGACAGCACGCGGTGCTGCATCAGCCACGGCAGCAGTTCGTCGAGGAAATTGTCCGGCACTTCGCGCGCCCGCGCGATCCGCAGTTTCGAATGCGGCGTGCGCGTCGTCGCCTCGTCGTCCGCGAGCAGTTCCTCGTAGAGCTTCTCGCCGGGCCGCAGGCCCGTGAACTCGATGCGGATCTGCTCTTCCGAGAACCCGTACAGGCGGATCAGGTCGCGCGCGAGATCGACGATCTTCACCGGCTCGCCCATGTCGAGAATGAAGATTTCTCCGCCATGCCCCATGCTCGACGCCTGCAGCACGAGCTGCGACGCTTCCGGGATCGTCATGAAGAAGCGCGTGATCTCCGGGTGCGTGACCGTCACCGGGCCGCCCTTCGCGATCTGCTGCTGGAATTTCGGGATCACGCTGCCCGCACTGCCGAGCACGTTGCCGAAGCGCACCGTCTCGAACTGCGTGCGCCCGCTCGTCTGCTGCAACGCCTGGCACGCCATTTCGGCAAGGCGCTTGCTCGCGCCCATCACGTTGGTCGGATTGACGGCCTTGTCGGTCGAGATCAGCACGAAGTGACGCACGTCGTGGCGGATCGCCGCGCGCGCCACGCGATACGTGCCGAGCACGTTGTTGCGCAGCGCCTGCCAGGCGTTGTGCTCTTCCATCAGCGGCACGTGCTTGTAGGCGGCCGCATGGAACACGATGTGCGGCGCATGGCGCGACATCACCTGGTCGAGCAGCAGCGAATCCTTCGCATCGCCGATGATCGGCAGGACGGGCAGGTCGGGGAACCGTTCACGCAACTCCTCGGTGAGCCGGTACATCGCGTATTCGGACAGGTCGAAAGCAACCAGTTGCGCCGGCGCGAAACGCAGGATCTGCCGGCACAGCTCGGAGCCGATCGAACCGCCCGCACCCGTCACCATCACGACACGGCCGCGCAGCAGCGCCTCGACGTGCGGCGTGTCGATCGTCACGGCATCGCGGCCGAGCAGGTCCTCGAGATCGATGTTCCGTACCTGCGACAGGAAGCCCTGCCCCGGCATCAGCGCGGTCAGCGACGGCAGCACCATCGCCTTCACGCCGGCACGCACGCACAGCGTCGCGACGCGACGTTGCGCCTCGACCGACGCCGACGGAATCGCGATGATCGCGTACTCGACCTTCATCGCATCGGTCCAGTGCTTGAGGTCGTTGAACGAGCCCAGCACCTTGTAGCCGTAGATTTCGCGGCCCTGCTTCGTGACATCGTCGTCGAGCAGGCCGACGAGGCGCCATTCACCGGAGCGCGACAGTTCGCGCGCGAGACTCGCGCCGGCCGTGCCGGCGCCGAGCACCAGCACCGGCTTGCCCTTGCCGACGAGCCCGCCGTACAGGTAGTACTCCTTCGTCGCGCGATACAGCGCGCGGGCACCGCCCATCGCCAGGAACAGCATCAGCGGCGACACGAGCAGCACCGAGCGCGGAATGATCGGCTGCGGCTGGAACATCAAGGCGCCGATCATCACGATCACGCCGCCGCCGACCACCGCCTTCGCGATGCGCATCAGGTCGGGCAGGCTCGCGAACACCCACAGCCCACGATACAGGCCGAACCCGTGGAACATCAGCGCGTAGATGGGCAGTACCCAGGTCATCGCCATCAGCGCGCCGCTCAGGAACTCATGCGGAACGCTACCGTTGAAACGAACGAGATAGGCGAACAACCATGCGGCGACAACCGCCATCAGGTCGAACAGAAAAGCACTGAGTGACAGCCACGATGCCTTGGATCGCAACATCGGCGGGAAACCTCAAGAGTTGTTTTCGGCGGCCGATTGAAACTGGCGCCAACGCATGTCGATCAACCATCCGAACCATGCCAGGACGCCATACCACACGAAGAACGACAGCCATTGCTGCAGTTCCGGGCGGCCCTTTGCCCACACGGCGACAATTATGCCCGCGAGCATGATGAGGTACCAATAAAGAGCGGTCCGACCGTGGCTGACGCCCGATCGGACCATCCTCTGATAATAATGCTCGCGGTGCGCCTGCCAGAACTTTTCTCCGCGTAACAGGCGTCTCAAAAGTGTTACAGATGCATCGGCAATAAAGGGAGCAAACACCATCGCGGGAAACCAGATCGGCCAGACGCCGGTGCGCCAGCCCCAGTAGCCCAGCGCACCGGCCAGGAACCCGAGCGGAATCGAGCCGGCGTCACCGAGGAACAGTCGCGCCGGGTGGAAATTGAGCAGAAGAAAGCCCAGCGCCGCGCCAGCAACCGCCGCGCCCGCCACGACGAGATCGGGCGCCACCTGAGCGCCGTTGAGCGCCGCGACCGCGTACCCGCCGAAACCGAACAGCGCCATGCCGCCCGCGAGGCCGTCGGCGCCGTCCATGAAGTTGTACAGGTTCGTCAGCCAGACCATCGCGAAGCCGATTCCGACCAGCAGCCACCACGGTGCGTCGGCCGGGAACACGGCGATCAGCGCGACCACCGCCACGAGGTGCGCCGAGAACCGCACGCGGGCCGGCAGCCCGTGCCGGTCGTCGAATTGCGACATGGCTGCCAGCGCTGCCGCCGCGACAGCGATCAGCCAGATCCGCGGCGCGAACCCCAGCATCGCAAGCACGGAGACCGGCACGATGCCCCAGCCGCCGACGCGCGGCGTCGGACGCACGTGTAACGAACGATCGTTTGGAATGTCGGTGGCAAGCCGCCACGCCAGCCCGGTGGCGAGCAGCGTGCGCAGGATCGCTGTGGTCGCGACGGCGCAGGCCAGCGCCATCGCGGCGGCAGTCGGCCACGTGGAAATCGCGAAATGCATGTCGGTTATTGTTCCGTATCGCGCGAACGATACCATGCCGCCGTCGCTTCGAGCCCCTGCCGGGTCGAATACGGGGGGCGCCAGTCGAGCACCCGCGCGATGCAACCGGTATCGAGCTGCAGGCCGCCCGTCAGGCGGTCGATCGCGGCAGTCCGGCCGGTCAACTTGCCCACCGCGCGCAACAACCCGACCGGAACCGGAAACAACCGCGCCGGCTTGCCGAGCGCATCGCCGACCATCTGCAGCAGTTCGGTCACGGACGATGCGTCGTCGTCGGCAACGTGAAAGCAGCCCTGCGCCGCACGCGGGTCGGTCGCGCAGTGCAGCAACGCATCCGCGAGATTGTCGACGTAGACCAGACTGCGGCGCGCGGCGATCGCGCCGAGCGGCAGCGGCACGCCGCGCGCGATCGCATCCATCATCCGCAGGAAGTTGGCGCGCACGCCGGGGCCGTAGACGAGCGGCGGACGAACGATCACGACGTCGAGGCCGGTTTGCGAGGCAAACTCGACCAGCGCCTGCTCGGCCTCGAGTTTCGACCGCCCGTACGCATCTTCCGGATGCGGCGGCACACGCTCGTCCAGCGGCACGCCGCCGTCGGACTCCGCCACCGCCTTCACGCTGCTGACGAACACCATCCGCCGGACGTTGCGGCGATGCGCGGCTTGCGCAACCCGCAATGCGCCTTCGACGTTTGCCGCGCGAAATGCGGCAACCGGATCGTTGGCGTCGTCACGCATCACGTGGACGCGCGCCGCGAGGTGCACCACGCAATCCGGCTCGAACGCAGCCGGCCACGCATCGGCGAGGCCCGCGAAGTCGTCGGCGGGATGAACCCACTCGCGAACACCGGCAACACACGCGCCCGAGCGGCGCACGAGCCCGCTCGCGGTATGCCCGCGACGCTGCAGCGCCAGGCAAAGCGCACGGCCGACGAACCCGTTCGCCCCGGTCACGAGCACATCGCTCATAGACATTTCCAGCCGAAGCGGTTGAAGAACTTGAATGCCGACGCCGAGAACATCCGGATGTGCGCGAAGCCCTTGCGCGAAGCGCCGCCGCCATAGTGCGACACCCGCACGGTCGGCACGTACGCCACCCGCGCAACATCGAGCGTGCGCAAGCTCAGGTCGTAGTCTTCGAAATACAGGAAATAGCGCGGATCGAAGCCGCCGAGCTTCTTGAGAAGGTCGGTCCGGAACAGCATGAAGCAGCCGCTGACGATCGGCGGATCCCACACGATGTCGCGATCGTTGATCACGTCCCGCATTTCATATCGGGACAGCCGCGACGAGAAAAACCGCCTGAACCGCGCCGGCAGGAAGCCCCGCACAGCCAGGTCCAGCACCGTCGGATAGCGGCGGCACAGATACTGAAGATGGCCGTCGCCGTCATCGATCCTCGGCGTCAGCAGGCCGACCTCCGGATGGGCATCGAAAAACTTCAGCGCGTGCGTGAGCGCATCGGGCTCGACGTCGATGTCCGGATTCAGCACCAGATGGTAGCCGCCGTCCGCGCGCTCGATCGCGAGATTGTGCCCTCGCCCGTATCCGATGTTACCCTGGCCGCTCACGGTCACATGGCGGATCCCGGCGGCATCGAGCACGGCCGGGTTCCATCCGGCGTCGGCAAGGCCGCCGTTGTCGATCATGTACAGATCGACGGCAAATCCGGGGCGGAACTTGCGCGTCGCGTCGACGGCGACACACAAGCGCTCGAGCGTGCGCGCAAGCACCGTCGCGTCGGGCCGATAGACGACGACTGATACCGACAACCGGCTATCTGAACCGCCCGTCACGCCGGCCGCCCGCGCTGGTCTGCACCCCGCATGCAGGCGCACCCTGCCGCTACGATGCCACGTCGAACGCGCACCGGGGTCATGCCGGACAGGCCGACCGCTACGCGTTCGTCAACGCGCCGCCAGGTACTGCGTGATGATTTCATCGGGATTTCCGTCTGCCTTTACCTGCCCGTGATCGAGCCACACGACGCGATTGCACAGCGTCCTCAACAGGTCCATGTCGTGCGACACGCAGACCATGATGCTGGCCTTGTCGATGAACTCCGTCATCCGCTGCTTGGCCTTGGCGATGAAAGACGCGTCGCCGCCGGCAAACACTTCGTCGAGAATCAGGATTTCCGGATGAACGGCCGTGGCAATTGCAAACGCCAGCTTCATGTACATGCCGGTCGAATAGTATTTCACCGGCGTATCGATGAATTCTTCCAGCTCCGTGAATTCAATGATTTCGCCTTCCAGGCGGCGCAACTCGTCTTTCGAATAGCCGAGAATGCTGCCGCTGAAATAAATATTGTCGCGCCCGCTGAATTCGGGATTGAAGCCGGCGCCGATCTCGATGAGCGGCGCGACGCGCCCGGTGATCTTGACGTCGCCGGACTGCGCGGAATAAATGCGGCAAATGGTCTTCAGCAGAGTGCTCTTACCCGCGCCGTTGTGCCCGACGATACCCACGCGATCGCCGCGCCGAATCGTCAGACTGACATTCTTCAACGCCCAGAAATCCGTGAATTTCGAATGGGATTTCGAACGGAAAAACTGCGCAAGGTAGTCTTTCAGACTCGGCGTCTTGTCATGGTAAAGTCGAAATTTGAGCGACACATTTACCACTTCAATCGAAGACATAATCAAAGCCTAAAGATAAGTTTGTTCTCGTAGGACCGAAAAAGCTTGAGTCCGATCGAGAAGCTTGCGATCGCAGCGACCAACGCGATGCCGATCACCGTCAACGACGGCAATTCCGAGCGATAAATCGGTGCGCGGAACAGGTCCACGAAATAGAGCAGCGGATTGAAGCGAAGGATGTTTTGCAGCGACGGCGAAATGGCGCTCGGCTGGTACATGATCGGCGTCAGGAAGTACAACGCCTGCATCAGCACGCCGATCAGATGCTGCAGATCCCGGAAATACACCATCGCAACCGACAGCATCAGCGCGAGACCGAGCGCGAAGAAATACAGGATCGCGAAAGAAATCGGGAGAAAGAACAAGGCCGGACTGATGCGCGCGCCCACGACAAACGCGATGACGAACAGCGCAACCAGGCCGAACAGCGAATCCAGCAGGCACCCGATCGCGGTCGAGATCGGGAAGATCAGCTTCGGGACATAGACTTTCTTGATCAGCCCTTCGTTTGAGACGATCGAGCTGCCCGCCTGCACCACGCATCCGCTGAAGAAGTTCCACGGCACCGTGGCTGCGAACAGGAAAATTGCGTAGTCACGCAGGCCGAGGCGGAAGATATGCGAGAACACGACGGCCGACACCGTCATCATCATCAGCGGATTGAGAATCGTCCACAAATAGCCGAAGATGGTCCGGCGGTAACGGGCCAGCAGTTGCTGCGTCACCAGTTGGTACAGCACGTGCCGATAGGCAAACAGCTCTTTGGTAAACATTATCGAGTTCAGTTGAAACCGGCAATTTGGCAAAATCGGCATGCAAACCAGCCCCGGCGACCGCTCGGCGGCCGCGGATCCGATACGGCGAACGGCTCTCCACGTTTCGCGCCGGACTCCGGCCCGGATCGGAGGGGGCGCAAATTATAGCGCACCGGTCGCACGACCAGCGACCGATCCGACGCAGGATTACCCTTGCCGCTTCACCGCCGACGCGAACTTCCGCTTGATCCGCCCCATTACGCCACGAGAAATCAGATAGAAGCGGCGCAATACCCAGATTCCGGGAATCCGCAGCGCGATCGCGCGAAGCCGGCTCCTCGACACCGCGATCGGATACATGATCTTCGCCAGCTCTTCGGCGTACTTCATCACCTCGTTCGGCGTCATCTGCAGCACCATGCCGTCCCGGGCCTGCACCGCTTTCTGATAGTAGTCGTCCAGCTCCTGCTGACGGACCGATGCAACCGAGTCTTGAGCGGGCACCCGATATTCGGATGTCACCTTCTCGACGAGTTCGAAATCATTGCGCTGGCAATAACGCACCCACAAGTCCCAATCCTCGAGGCGATCAAGTTGGACGTTGAACCCCCCGTACTGCTCGAACAGCGCGCGCCGGAACAGGATTGCCTGAATCGGAATGAAGTTGTGATGCCAGATCGCCGCCCTCGAGAAACCCTCGCGGTACGCCACGTAGCGGCTGGCGACCCGGTACACCCACGGATCATGGCTGACGATTTCCGTGTCCACCTGGAACGCAAGCGCATACGCGCCGGCCAGATCCGGACGGCTGTCGAGCTTGCGCGCGAGCACTTCGACGTGGTCGGCAAACAGCAGGTCGTCGTCATCGAGAAAACACGCGTACTTGCCGGTCGCCGCCTCGAGCCCGACATTGCCGGCGACGCAGCGCCCTGCTTTCGGAATCGGGTGATACTGCACACGCGCAAGCGCGCCCGATGCCCGAACGGACTCGACGAACGACTGCGCCGTCTCCGAGCCGTCCTCCACCACCACGAGTTCGACGTTCGGGTAGGTCTGATGCACGACCGATTGCACGGCCTCTTTCAGCTTGCCCAGACGCCCCGCACACGTGCGCACCACGATGCTCACGAGCGGAGGGTCCGCCGGCAGTTGCTCGAACGTTTGAAACGCCCCTTCGCGAGATTGCTCGTAATCCCACCCGCGGAACGGGAATGCGATGTCCGACTGCTTGCGCGTTCGCAGGAAATAGAAACTGTCGCGCAGGATCGTCATCAGGTTCGCAAACAGGCCCTTGACGCGCCCCTGGATCGGCAGCGGGACCATGAACAACCCGAGATACATCGCGAGTCCGCCGACGATCTGGCGCAGCGTGCCGTACCGCATGCGCAACAGGACGTTCGCCCGCGTGCTGCCGAAAAACTGCACCGGCTTCAGCTCGTTCGCGGTTTCATAGGTGTAGTGCCAGCACACGGCGTCGACGCAGTACTTGATGACATGGCCTCGATCGCGAAGGCGATACGAAAGCTCGACGTCTTCGCCGTACATGAACAATCGCGACTCGTAACCACCGACCTGTTCCAGTGCGCTGCGCCGGAACAGCATGCACGCGCTTGACGCCCAGCTCACCTCGAGCGTGACAGGGTCGTAGTACTTCGGATGCTCGTACGGCTTTTGCCTGAACTCCCAGCCCGCGACCCGCGCATCGTCGGCGACGGCGCGGCGCACGGCGCGCTCGATGGCATTCGCCTCGTACGTCAGGTCGACGTTGGTGACCAGAAAGAATTCCGACTGGCCCGCCGCAAGGTTGGCGTTGTGCCCGGCGCCGAAGCCGACGTTTGCCCCCGTGTCCAGCGACACCGACCGGAACCGCTCGCCGAATCGCGCGATCAGGTCGCGCAGCGCCTCGACGGTGCGATCCTTCGAACCATTGTCACGGATCAACACCGTGATCTTGTCGAGCGGATACTGCTGCGCGACGAGACTCTCCCAGAAACCTGCAAGCCAGCGCTCGGAATTGTATGTAACGATGGAAATATCGATACAAGGTAGCTCGGTTGTGCTCAGACTGGACATTGATTCCAAAGGGTGACCGGGGGGAAAGAGGGGTTCTGTCATGTCTGCTCGCCTGAACGAGGGACGGGATACAAAGCGGCGGCGTCCCGGGACAGCCGCTCGCGTTGCAGCTGCCTGGCCGGCGCTGGAGCCGGCACTGGAAACGACATGGGCAGCCCCCCGGACGACAGGGTGCTCCCGCTCCCGCCACGGATGCCTCTCATACACCATGAGACACCCATGCGAATGGACGACTCTCGAGTCGAGGAGAGACGCAAACGCATTGCGATCAGGCCGTTACCGCCGACACCCGGCCCGTTGAACCATTTGGACTATCTAAACCGGTTCGACCACCTGACGGTAGGCCCGACAAAGGCGGCATTGTCGCATGAATGACTCAGCGGACAATGTTAAAAGGTGTTTCACGGCCTGTCGAGTTGCGTCCTGGCGGCGTTCCCGCGACGTCCGTGGCTGCCGCGCCCCGCCCAGGCCAGCCGCGCCCTGACCGCACGCACCGGACGGGTGCATTTGCGGAAAAGGCCCATCAGCGGTCATGTACAATCTCGGCCGTTGTCACTTGCCGCCTCTGCCGATCGAGGCCGACATTCCGTGTATCCGGTGTGTTAACGTGTTCTCGTTCGAGGCTGCGCATTCATCACATGAAACTGACGATTCAAGGTACTGCCCGCCTCTCCAAGCGTGTTCTGTCGCGGCTACGACATCGCATGACGGCGGCCCGTGTGCCCGCACTCCGTGGCAACACGGCCGCCAGCCCCAACGGCACGGCTCCGTCGCAAGTCGACCGCGACCCGGGAAGCGACGCACGATTTCGAGCGTTCATCGAAGACAAGCTCGATCGCGACGCCTATCTGTTCAACAATCCTGACGTGAAGGCCGCCGGCGTCGACCCCGTCGAACACTGGCTGGCGTGGGGCATCGATGAAGGTCGCTCGATCGCACCGCGCACGGACGTCGTGATCGGCGACATGGATCATATCGAAGGCGCGTCGTGGCAGTACTTCCGCTGGAAGGGGCGCCCCGTCGCGGTCCGGGTGCGTCGTCCCATCGGGCGCATCCTCGATCAGATCGCCGAACAGGCCGAATTCGATCTCGGGATCGTGGCGGCCGGCGCGAAAGCGATCGGCAATCTTCGCGAATTCGACGCAACCGACCTGCTGGCTCGCGACGGCGTTCACGTGTCGAGAATCTTCGAATCGCTGTCGGTGGTGCCGCGTACGGTCGTCGCGACGCCGTTCCTGTGTACCGGCGGTGCCGAAAAATACGTGGCCGACCTCGTGCACACGCTCGGCGATTCGGTCGCCGAACCGATCCTCGTGGTGGTGACCGAGGCAACCGAAAAGGAATCCGCAGGCTGGGAAGCGCTGAACATCCTCGCGCCCCTCAAGCGGCACGAGGTGCTGTTCTGGCGTGACGCATGCGGCCCGGGCCATGCCAGTGCGGCCGTATTCGCTCGTTTTCTCAACGCCCTTCGGCCCAATACGATCATTATCAACAATAGCCGGGTCGGTCTTGACGCGGTTGCCCAGTTCGGCCGCGGCCTGTCCCAGTACGCGAAGATCTTCTGCACGTTCTTCAGCCTCGGCGTCAACGGCATCGGTGCCCCTTACGGCGCACGCTTCCCGCGCCGCACGCTGTCCTATGCCGCGGCACTGACCGACAACGCACGCATGGCCGATACGCTCGAGCGCATGTGGGGCGGCATTCGCGGCCCCGGCGTCGTGGAGTTGCCGGCCAAGGCCATGCTGGTCGACGAGACGACATTCGCCGCGCGGCTGGCGCGCCGCGCGCCGCGCTGGGCCAACCCCGACCGGCATCGGCGCTGGCTGTGGGTTTCCCGCGTCGAACCGTTCAAGGGCACCGAGATCCTGGCCGCGCTCGCGCAACTGCGCCGCTCGGACGAATTCGACGTCTACGGCCCCGTTCACGGCAGCTTTGCGCAACTGGGCCTCTCCGCGCCGAACATTCATCACAAGGGCGTGCTCGAAAACGTGCCGGCCGCGGATTTCGTCGACTACGACGGTTTCATCTTCACCAGCCTGTTCGAAGGCATGCCCAACGTCGTGCTGGAAATGAGCCAGCATGCGCTGCCGTTGATCCTCGCGGACGTTGGCGGACTGCGCGGTACGTTCGACGACTCGGCCGTCAAGTTCGTCGGCCACCAGCACCACGCCGCCGAAACCGCCGCCGCATTCAGCACGGCGATGGACGCGGTGTGCGGATCGACCGGCGCGGACATCGAGCGCATGATCGGTACCGCGTACCAGCAGGTGGTCGCCCGCCACTCCCCTGCCGCCTACTCGCACAACGTCAAGACCATCTTCGGACTAGAAAGTGACTGACATTTCCGTCTTCATCGTTTTCCACAAAGAGGCGGCATTTGCGATTCCGGCTCTGGCGAGCATGCACCGACTGGTGAGCGTCGCGCGCGAATCGGGCTTGCGTATCGAAGCACGAGCGCTGCTCGACAACCCCGACCCGCAGACGCTCGACATCGTGAAACAGCGCGGCGCGTGGCTGGACGCACTCGACGTCGTCTCGTGCGGCGACCTCGGCCTGACGAGAAACACGGGCGTCGACGTGGCAAGCGGCGAGTATCTCGCCTTTCTCGATGGTGACGACCTGTGGGGCAGCCAATGGCTGACGCGCGCATTTGCGTGCTCGCGCGACGAGCCGGCCGACAACCGCTCCATCTGGCACCCCGAAAGCCTGTTCTATTTCCATGAGAGCGACTACGACCGGCACTCGATGAACCATCTGCCGCACCCGTTGGCGCAATCGTTCCACTTCGTCCACCGGGCAAGCGACGAGGAAGGCTTCGATCGCAATTCGCTGTTCCTGAACAACATCTGGTCTGCCAACATTTTCGCGCACCGCAGCATTTACCAGCGGTTCCCGTACAAGCCTGTCGTGAAGTCGATGGGGCTCGGGATCGAGGACTGGACCTGGAACATCGAAACGCTGTGGTCCGACGTCGCACACCGGATCGTGCCGGATACCGTCCACATCATCCGCGTGAAGGAGATGGGCTCCCTGGGACAGAGCAATGCGAGCGAAGGGCTGCTCCCGCACATGCCGGAGCAGATTTTCCCCATCGTCGGGAAGCACGAGGATCACCCTCTCCAGGCCGACGGCACGACCTGACAGACCCGGCATGCCCGTGAGCGGACCCGCGACGATGCGCGGTCCGGCACGGGGCGGTCCGGCAAGCGCTCAGTCCCGCCGGATTTCGGCGAGGCAAAGCGCCAGTGCATCGCGCCAGTCCGGTGCGGCAAGCCCGAACGTCCGCAACAGCTTTTCGTTCGACAAGCGCGAGTTTGGCGGCCGCACGGCGGGTGTCGGATATTCCGACGACGGAATCGGCACGACCAACGGACGCGACTCAAGCTCGGCGAGCTCGACGATCGCGCTCGCAAAACCATGCCACGAGGTTTCGCCACCGGCCGTCAGATGATAGACGCCCGAACGGGACGCCCACCACGCGGGCGCATCGTCGGCGGCAAGCGCCTGCGCGACGACGTGCGCGGTCATCGTGGCGATCGTGTTCGCCCAGGTCGGCGCACCGATCTGATCGGAAACGATCTTCAACTCCCGGCGTTCGGCCGCCAGCCGCAGCATCGTCAGCAGGAAGTTGCGTCCACGTGCGCCATACACCCAGCTGGTGCGAAAGACGATCGCGGCCGCGCCGACGGCCTCGATCGCACGCTCGCCGGCAAGCTTCGAGCTTCCGTACACATTCTGCGGCGCGGGCGTATCGGTCTCGACATACGGCGAGGCCTTCGCACCGTCGAACACATAGTCGGTCGAGTAGTGGATCAACGCAGCGCCCAGCGCCCTCGCCTCCTCGGCCAGCACACCCGGCGCGATCGCGTTGATGCGCATTGCCGCGTCCTCGTCGCGCTCCGCCTGGTCGACCGCCGTATAGGCCGCGGGATTGACGATCAGCGTGGGCCGCACGTCGCGCACCACCGCCCGAATCCGGTCCGGATCGGCCAGGTCGAGTGCGGCACGGTCTACCGCGACGACACGGCCGAGCCCCTGCAGCGAACGGGCGAGCGCGAACCCGACCTGCCCGCCCACCCCCGTCACGAGAATCCGTCGTGCGTCACTCATATACGTCGGCCTCCGCGAGCGGCTTGCCGGCGGCATCCTTCGCCGCAAGCACCGGTTCGCCATCGAGCTGCCAGTCGATACCCAGCGCGGGATCGTTCCACAGCAGGCTGCGCTCGTGTTCGGGATACCAGTAGTCGGTCGTCTTGTACAGGAACTGCGCGGAGTCGGACAACACCACGAAACCGTGCGCAAAGCCGGGCGGCACCCACAGCTGCCGATGATTGGCTTCCGACAGCAGCACGCCGACCCACTTGCCGAAATTCGGCGAGCTGCGCCGGATATCGACCGCGATGTCGAGCACTTCGCCCTCCACGACCCGTACGAGCTTCCCCTGCGCATGCTGGATCTGATAATGCAGCCCGCGCAGAACCCCCTTCGCCGATCGCGAATGATTGTCCTGCACGAACGTCACGTCCGGCGCGATCTGTTCGGCAAACTCGCGCGCATTGAAGCTCTCGTAAAAGAACCCGCGCGCATCGCCGAACACCTTCGGCTCGATGATCTTGACTTCCGGCAATGCCGTGTCGGTTACTTGGATGGCCATGCCAATTGGTCGTCGAGAATGTGTTGCAGGTATTTACCGTAAGCGTTCTTCGCCAGCGGTCGTGCCAGCGCCAGCACTTGCTCCGCGTCGATCCAGCGCATGCGATAGGCGATTTCCTCAGGGCATGCCACGACGAGCCCTTGCCGCTTTTGCAGCGTCGCGATGAAGGTCGCCGCCTCGATCAGCGAATCGTGCGTGCCCGTATCGAGCCACGCGTAGCCGCGCCCCATGATCTCGACGTCGAGCTCACCGGCCGCCAGATAACGCGAATTGACGTCCGTGATCTCGAGTTCGCCGCGCGCCGACGGCTTGATGTCGGCGGCAATATCGCACACCTGCCGGTCGTAGAAATAGAGCCCCGTCACCGCATAGCTCGAGCGCGGCACGGCCGGCTTCTCTTCGATCGATACCGCACGGAACGCGCGGTCGAATTCGACCACGCCGTAACGCTCCGGATCCTGCACGTGATAGGCAAACACGGTCGCACCGGCCGCCTTCGAACTGGCCCGCTCGAGCTGCTTCGCGAGGTCGTGCCCATAGAAGATGTTGTCACCGAGAATCAGCGCGGACGGATCGTTGCCGACGAAATCCCTACCGATGATGAACGCCTGGGCGAGCCCGTCGGGCGACGGCTGCACCGCATACTGGATGTTGATCCCCCACTGGCTGCCGTCGCCGAGCATCGCCTCGAAGCGCGGGGTGTCCTGCGGCGTCGAGATGATCAGCACGTCGCGAATGCCCGCGATCATCAGCGTCGACAGCGGGTAGTAAATCATCGGCTTGTCGTACACCGGCAGCAGTTGCTTCGATACGACGTGCGTAATCGGATACAGCCGCGTGCCGGAGCCGCCGGCGAGAATGATGCCCTTACGTGCCATCGATCAGACCCTCACGTACGTTGCGCGTAATTGGTTTCCACCCACTTGCGGTAATCGCCGGACGCGACCTCGTCCACCCACGCCTGGTTGTCGAGATACCAGCGGACGGTCTTCGCGAGCCCCGTCTCGAACGTCTCGGCAGGCTTCCAGCCGAGTTCGCGCTCGAGCTTGCGCGCATCGATCGCATAGCGGCGGTCGTGGCCCGGACGGTCCTTCACATAGGTGATCTGGTCGCGGTACGAACCGGCCGCCTTCGGCCGCGCGGCGTCGAGCAGGTCGCAGAGCGTGTGCACGACGTCGAGGTTCTTCTTCTCGTTCCAGCCGCCGATGTTGTACGTCTCGCCCGGCAGGCCGCGCGCGAGCACTTCGCGGATCGCGTTGCAGTGGTCGCCGACGTACAGCCAGTCGCGCACGTTCTGGCCATCGCCGTAGACCGGCAACGGCTTGCCCGCGAGCGCGTTCGCGATCATCAGCGGAATCAGCTTCTCCGGGAACTGGTACGGACCGTAGTTGTTCGAGCAGTTCGTCGTGAGCGTCGGCAAGCCGTACGTGTGGTGATACGCACGCACAAGGTGGTCGGAGCCGGCCTTCGTCGCCGAATAGGGGCTGTTCGGCGCATAAGGCGTCGTTTCCGAGAACTGCGGATCAGTCGCGGACAGCGACCCGAACACCTCGTCGGTCGACACGTGCAGGAAGCGGAAGGCAGCCTTGTCGGTATCGTCCAGGCCGTTCCAGTGCATGCGTGCCGCTTCGAGCAGCGTGAACGTGCCGACGACGTTGGTCTGCACGAAATCGGCCGGCCCGTGGATCGAGCGGTCGACGTGGCTTTCGGCGGCAAAGTGGATCACGGCACGCGGCTTGTGCTCGGCAAACAGCGCATCGAGTGCCGCGCGATCGCAGATGTCGACACGGGCAAACACATGATTCGGACTCTCATTCAGCGGTGCCAGCGTACGCAGGTTACCCGCATAGGTCAGCTTGTCGACATTGAGCACGGCCTCGCCGGAAGCTGCGATCCAGTCGAGTACGAAATTGGCACCGATAAAACCCGCGCCGCCGGTAACCAGGATCATGAAACGTCCTCTAGTAATAATCGTGTGCGGCGCGCCTGACAGGCGCACTTCGCACTTCTTGTCATGTCACAGTGGCCAAGTCTCGGCCGATCAGGCCCGGCATTTTAACCGGTCGCCATGACCGGCCAAGTCACGAGATGTTAATTTCGGAGCGAAAATGTCAATTATAGGAATCCAGCCGGCGCCAACTCCATGCTACTAACAACTTGATACAGCGCCCCGGCCCTTTGCGCCACAAAAATCCTGTGCCACGCAAACGGCCCGATGTGGAACGTCCTTTGCGTCACGCCCGTATTTGAATGATGCTTTCTCAGCTCACCCAGACTCGCCACGATCCGACCCTCATGCTTCCACCCCCCATCGCCATCGGCGACATCCAGGGCTGTCACGCCGCTTTCCAGTCTTTGCTCGACAAGCTTTCAGCCCCCGCCGACACGCCGCTGTGGATCGCCGGCGACGTCGTCAACCGCGGCCCGGACTCCCTCGCCTCGCTGCGTGCGCTCGTCGACCTCGGCCCGCGCGCGACCGTCGTGCTCGGCAATCACGATCTTCACCTGCTCGCGGTCTCCGCCGGGCTGCGCACCGAACGCCCGGGCGACACGATCGGCGAGATCCTCGACGCGCCGGACGCCGATGCCCTGCTCGACTGGGTCCGCCACCGCCCGTTCGTGCACGCGGAGAGCGGGATGCTGCTCGTGCATGCGGGTGTGCTGCCGCAATGGGACACCACGCTCGCGCTCGAACTCGCAGACGAACTGCAGCGCGCGCTCCGTGCCCCTGACTGGCGCGACACGCTGCAGCAGCTGTACGGCAACGAGCCGAATCAATGGAGTCCCAACCTGAAGAAACGCGACCGGATGCGCGTCGCGTTCAACGCGTTCACGCGCGTGCGCTTCTGCACGCCCGACGGCGCAATGGAATTCAAGGCGAACGGCGGCCCGGACAGCGCGCCACCCGGCTACCTGCCGTGGTTCGACGTACCGGGGCGCCGTACGGAGAACGTGACGGTCGTGTTCGGGCACTGGGCCGCGCTTGGCCTGATGGTGCGCGAGAACGTCGTCGCACTCGATTCGGGGTGTGTTTGGGGAAACCAGTTGTCGGCCGTGCGGCTGACGGCCGACCCGGCCCAACGCACGGTCACGCAGGTGCAGTGCGAAGCGTGCCGCGCGCCGGGCGGCGAATAACCCGCTCGCGCGGCGCGCGGGCGGAATGAAACATCACCCCTCGCGCCCCGGCACCGGTTCATCGGCCGCCGCATCACCCGCCGCACCGCCACCAAGTTCGGTCGCCGGATACGCGTGCTTCTGCAACTCCGCGAGCGATTCGGCCGACGGCTTGCCGACCTTCTCCTGCAACGTCGCCAGCGCAGCCGCGATCGCATCGCGCGCCGCGGCGGACGTCGCCCGCCGGTCGCCGCCCGGCGCAATCGGATCGCACACGTACAGATGCACGACGAGCGGGCCGCCCCGCAGCACCATGTCGAGCGACTTGCCGAGCGACAGCTCGCCCGTGTACGCCGGCGCGACCGACTGCCGCCGCTGCGCGTCCTCGTACATCAGGCAGATCGGCTGCACCGCGCAGCCGGCCGATACCGCGGACTGAAACAGGTTCGCGTGGAACGGCAGCAGTTCCTGACCGTCGGACGTCGTCCCTTCCGGAAACACGCACATGAGCCCGCCGTTGCGCAGGCGCTCGGCCATCTCGTGCATGATCCGCATCGCCTCGGTGCGCTTCTCGCGCTGCAGGAACACGGTGTCGAGCTTCTCGGCGAGCCAGCCGACGACCGGCCACTGCCGCACCTCGGCCTTCGACACGAACGGCGTCGGCCGCCACGCGTTGACCGCGTAGATGTCGAGCCACGACACGTGGTTGCCGACCACGAGCGCGCTCGCGTCGAGGCGCGCGCCGTCGTTGTGGACGACGAGGCGCATCCCGCAGATCCGCAGCATCTTGAGCGTCCAGCGGCGCGTCATCTCGGCGCGGCGCGCGGGCGTGACGTGCGAAAAACGCAGCGCGACGATCGCCATGCCGCGCAACAGGTGAAAGACGAGACGCAGCTTGCGAAGGGCGGTCATGGCGAGGGTCCGGCGTGGTTCAGTGGCGCTCGAACGCGACCTGCCCGGCCACGAGCGTCGCGCGCACGGTGGCCGGCAGTTCGTAGCCGAGGAACGGCGAGTTGTGGCCCTGGCTCTTCAGCGCGCGCGGCTCGACGCGCCAGTGCGCACGCGGGTCGAACACGCACAGGTCGGCCGCGCCGCCTTCGGACAGGCGGCCTGCCGGCAGCTTCAGCACGTCGGCCGGCGCGGACGTGATGCGGCGCAGCGCCTGCGCGAGCGGCGTACGCGTCTCGTCCGCCCACTTCAGCGTCAGCGACAGCAGCAACTCGAGCCCCGTCGCGCCGGGCGTCGCTTCGCCGAACGGCAGCAGCTTCTCGTCGTCGTCGACCGGCGTGTGGTCGGAGCAGATCGCGTCGATCGTGCCGTCGGCGAGCGCCACGCGGATCGCTTCGCGGTCGCGCTCGCTGCGCAGCGGCGGATCGAGCCGGAACTGCGAATCGAAGTAGCCGATGTCGACGTCGATCAGATGCAGATGGTTCACGCCGACGTCGCAGGTCACGGGCAGGCCTTCGGCCTTCGCCTCGCGCACGAGCGCCAGGCCGGCCGCGGACGACAACCGTGCAAGGTGCACGCGCGCGCCCGTCACGCGCATCAGTTCGAAGATCGTGTGCAGCGCGATCGTCTCGGCCGCGACCGGCACGCCGGACAGCCCGAGCCGCGACGCGAGTGCGCCGCTCGCGGCCACGCCGCCGCGGCCGATGAACGCGTCGAGCGGACGCAGCCACGTCGTGTAGCCGTAGGTGCTCGCGTACTGCAGCGCGCGCAGCAGCACCTGTGTGTCGCGTACCGGCACGTTCGCTTGCGTGAAGCCGACGCAGCCGGACTCGGTCAGCGCGACCATCTCGGTGATCACTTCACCCTTGAGGCCAACCGTCAGCGCGCCCAGCGGGTGCACGTTTGCCTGGTGCAGGTTGCGTGCGCGGAACTTGAGCATCTCGACGAGGCCCGGCTCGTCGAGCACGGGGTCGGTATCCGGCGGGCACACGAGCGTCGTGACGCCGCCCGCGACGGCCGCGGCCATCTCGGACGCGAGCGTCGCCTTGTGTTCGTAGCCGGGCTCGCGCAGCCGCGCGCACAGGTCGACGAGGCCGGGCGCGACGATCAGTCCCGACGCGTCGATGGTCTTCGCGGCGTTGAAATCGGCCGGCGCCTTGCCGTCCTCAGCGATCGCGGCGATCTTGCCGGCCGCAACGAATACGTCGGCCTGCCGCTCGGTACCGGCGACCGGATCGATCAGCGTGCCGCCTTTGATATGAATCTTCATGCGCTGTCTGTGAATACGTTGATTGCGTGAATAAGGATGCGCGAAAGCAGGCTCAATCGCTGTTGCCGGCGACGATGCCCATCACCGCCATCCGCACGGCGATGCCGAACGTGACCTGGTTGAGAATCACCGACTGCGGGCCGTCGGCGACCTGCGAATCGATCTCGACGCCACGGTTCATCGGGCCCGGGTGCATCACGATCGCGTCGGGCGCGGCGAGCGCGAGGCGCTCGGGCGTCAGGCCCCACGTCTTGAAGTACTCCTGCGCGGACGGCAGCAGCGCGCCGCTCATCCGCTCGTTCTGCAGGCGCAGCATGATGATCACGTCGACGCCCTTCAGCCCTTCGTCGAGGTCGTGGAACACCTTCACACCCATTTGCTCGAGACCGCCCGGCAGCAGCGTACGCGGGCCGATCGCGCGCACTTCCGGCACGCCGAGCGTGGTGAGCGCGTGGATGTCGGAGCGCGCGACGCGCGAATGCAGGATGTCGCCGACGATCGCCACGCGCAGCTTCGTGAAGTCGCGCTTGTAGTGACGGATCGTGTACATGTCGAGCAGGCCCTGCGTCGGGTGCGCATGGCGGCCGTCGCCGGCGTTGATCACGTGAACGTGCGGCGCGCAGTGCTCGGCGATCAGGTACGGCGCGCCGCTCGACGCGTGGCGCACGACGAACAGGTCGGCATGCATCGCCGACAGGTTGTTGATCGTGTCGAGCAGCGATTCGCCCTTGCTCGTCGACGACGCATTGATGTTCAGGTTCAGCACGTCGGCCGACAGGCGCGTCGCGGCGATCTCGAAGGTCGTGCGCGTACGCGTCGAGTTCTCGAAGAACAGGTTGAAGACGGACTTGCCGCGCAGCAGCGGCACCTTCTTCACTTCACGGTCCGTCACGCTGACGAACTGCTCGGCCGTATCGAGGATGTGGTTCACGATCGAGCGCGGCAGGCCCTCGATCGACAGCAGGTGCTTCAGCTCGCCGTTTTTCGTGAGCTGCGGATTGCCCTTCAGGAAACCGTAGCGGAACCGGTCGGGGCTCGCGGTCGCAGCGGGATTGCCGGTGCGGCCAGTGGTGTCGGTGGTCATGGTGTGCGTGATTCCAACTATGCAAACGGGCCGCGGTGCAAACCAGCGGCCCGGGATACGGTTCGCGTGTCGTTCAGGCGCCGTGCGATTCGACGCGCAGCGTGAACTGCGCATCGTCGCGTGCGAGCACGAGCGTCGCGCCGGCCGGCACGTCGAGTGTGCCGCCCGCGAAGCGTGCGGCGACCGGCAGCTCGCGGCCGCCGCGATCGGCCAGCACCGCGAGCTCGACCGCGGCCGGACGGCCGTAGTCGAACAGTTCGTTGAGCGCCGCGCGCACGGTGCGCCCGGTGTACAGCACGTCGTCGACGAGCACGATGCGCGCGCCGTCGATCTCGAACGGCAGCGACGTCGGGCTGGCCTGGCTGTGCAGCCCCTTCTTCGCGTAATCGTCGCGATGCAGCGCGACGTTCACGACGCCGAACGCCGGTGCGCCGAGATCGCGTGCGAGGCGCTCGGCCAGCCATGCGCCGCCGCTGTGAATGCCGGCGAGCCGCGGGCCGCCCGGTTCGGCGAACGCCGTGCCGTACGCGGTACGGATCTGGTCGAGCAGGACGCGGTAAAGCGCCTCGGCATCAATGGTGCTCATGGTCGGACAATTGATCGAGATACTGTTGAAGGATGACGCGTGCGGCTTCGGCATCGAGCATCTCCGCGCGGGCACGGCCGCGCACGTTGCGCTCGCGCAACCCGGCCTCGGCCTCGACCGACGAATAGCGCTCGTCGACCCACGTGACGGGCAGCCCGAAGCGGCCGTTCAGCTGGTTGCCGAAGCGCTTCGCCTGCTGCGTCATGTCGTGGGGCGTGCCGTCCGGATGCATCGGCAGGCCGACGACGAGCGCGTCCGGCCGCCATTCGGCCAGCAGGTCGCCGACCGCCTTGAAGCGGTGTTCGCGGTTCAGGTTCTGGATCACGACGAGCGCACGGGCCGAGCGCGTCAGCGCGTTGCCGACCGCGACGCCGATACGTTTTTCGCCGTAGTCGAACGCCAGGAGCGTCGCATCGCGCGCGCTCGCGCCACTCATGCGTGCCCTGCTTCGCCGGACAGCATCGCCGAGCTGACGCCGAGCAGGCCGAGGGCGGCCTCGAAGCGCTCTTCGGCCGGGGTGTCGAACACGATGCGCGGATCGGCGGCCACGGTCAGCCAGCCGTTGCGGGAAATTTCTTCCTCGAGCTGCCCTGCGCCCCAGCCGGCATGGCCGAGCGTCAACAGGAAGCGCTTCGGGCCGGTGCCCGTCGCGACCGCCTCGAGCACGTCCTTCGACGTCGTCATCTCCAGCCCGCCGTCGACGGACATCGACGAGTTGTAGCTCGCGCCCTCCACCGGCTCGTGCAGCACGAAGCCGCGCTCGGTCTGGACCGGGCCGCCGAAGTACACGGGAATGTGCAGCAGCGGCTCGATGTCGAGCTTCAGGTCGATGCGGTTGAACAGCGATTCGAGATCGATGTCGGTCGGACGATTGATGACGAGGCCGAGCGCGCCGCGCTCGCTGTGATCGCAAAGATAGACCACCGTTCCCGAGAACGTCGGATCGGCCATGTTAGGCATGGCGATCAGGAACTGGTTGGTGAGATTGATGCGATCGGAAGGCTTTGACATGGTTTGAATTTTAGCAAAGACGCCGCGACCTGACCGGGCCGCGATCAACAAGCAACGCCGCGCCACGCTGGCAACGGCGCGCGCGGATCACACGGCACTCTAACACGCGCGCGGGCGCTGTCGGGGGCGTGTTGCAGGCCCGCGCGACAAGGGGCGCCGCCAGGTGTCCGTCCCCTTGTTCGTCAGGTCCGGCCAAGCGCCGTGCCGAGCGCTTCGGACGCCGCGGTGAGGTCCGGCGGCGCAACGCCGGCCGCGATCTTCAGCAGCGCCGCGCGCAGCATGTCGGACGCGTGGCCGTGCGCGTCGAGGCCGCCGTCGGCGAGCGGCACGCCGTGGGCGGCACGGCGCCACGCGAGGCCGAGTGTGTCGGCCAGCAGTGCCGCGTGGCCGAGGCCGAGCGCGCACGCGGCCGTGCCGACCCGGTACGCGGCGCCGGACGCGTGCCACGCAGCGCCAGCGTCGGCCCGGGCCGGGTCGGCCGCGAGGTCGACCATCGACGCATCGGCCGTCTGCAGGAAATCCTCATAGGCATGCGCGTTGACGGTCACGACGCCGAGCGAACGGGTCGGCGCAACGGCGACCGCGTCGTGCTCTGCCCGCGCGGCATCGGCCTCCCACAGCGCCTCGGACGCCGGCGTGCCGGCGACGTGCCAGTCAACCGTCAGTCCGTAGTCGTGCAGCACTTCGACGAGCGCAACGTCTTCTGCCGCAGCGCCGAACAGCGCGAAATCGCGCCACAACAGCGCCACCGTCTCGCGCACGAACTCGGGCGGTGCGCTGCGCCGGCCCTGCGCATGCTCGCCGAGCAGCAGGTTGGTCCGCGCGAGAAAGCGCTTGAGCTCGGGCGCGCCGCTGGCGCGCAGCGCGCGCAGGCACGCGTTCGCGAGCCGCCAGAAATCGTACGGCCCGTCGTCGGTCAGCGCGACCTGCATTGCGTCGAGTTCGTCAAGCGCCGCGTCGGGCGCGCCGTGCTGCGCGCGCAGCGCGCCGAGCAGCGCCTGCTCGTAGCGAGCGCGGATCCGGGCCGCGAATGCGTCGGGCAGCGCGCGCAGCGTGGCCGGCGGCACCGCGCGGCCGACGAGCGAGAGCGCGTCGAGCGGCGCGCTCGCGCGCAGGTCGGCGGCGCTTTGCGCACGCAATGCACGGAAATGGTCGAGGAGAACGGGCGAGCAGGCGAGCTCGCGCAGGTTGTGACGCCCGACGGCCGCACGGAAGTCGCGCAGCGCGGCGCGCCAGCCGGCCGAAGTCGGCTCGGCGGCGACCAGCGGCACAGCGGCCGCCAGTTGCCCGGCGAACCGAGCGGCCGGCAGCCAGCCGGCTTCCGCCAGCACGGCCGCGGCGGCGGACAGCGGCGCAGCCGCATCGTCATGCCGCCCGAAGGCGTCGGCGGCCGCCGCAAGCCACGCGTCGGCCGCGCGCACGGCCCCGCCACGTGGGTTGGGCAGTGCGTCAGGGTGGGGAACGTTCGCCGGATCGGACGTCATGGACACGCGCGCCTGTCATCATCAAGTCGCTCGCACCACCCGCGGCGCGCGAGCGCCGGGCCGATGCGAGGCCTGAGCGGGGTGTCCGTGGGCCAGCGGTCCGGTCAGATCTGGACCATCTCGAAGTCTTCCTTGCGGGCGCCGCATTCGGGGCACGTCCAGTTGATCGGGACGTCTTCCCAGCGCGTGCCCGGGGCAATGCCCTCTTCCGGCAGCCCGGCTTCTTCGTCGTAAATCCAGCCACAAATCAGGCACATCCAGCTCTTGTATTCCATCTTAGCCGCGTCGGGAAAAGTCGGTAAATTCGGGAGCCATGATGGTACCGTGTCGGGGCCGGACTGCCTAGCAATCGCGCTGGAGGACAGCGACTACGTTGCGCTGCGCTAAAAAATCCGTCGTGCGGGCCGGATTCCACCGCATAATGGTTGAAAAGTGCGGCCTGCCGGGCAACACAGGGCCAAAAATGGCCACTCGCCTCGCCGTCCGCATCTCCGTCGCTTCCCCGTTTTTCTCTTGCCCCATTTTTACATGTCCAGCAACGCCCCTCCGATCGTCCTCACCTTCGGCCTGTCCGATCCCACCGGCGGCTCCGGCCTCCAAGCCGATCTGATGACCCTGGCGAGCATGGGCTGTCACGGCGTATCCGTCCTGACGGGCTACACCGTGCGCGACTCGGCCGCCTGCGACGAAGTGACCGGCCTCGACCCCGAGGTCGTCGCCGCGCAGGCGCGCATGCTGCTCGAAGACATGCCGGTTGCCGCGTTCAAGATCGGCGCGGCGACGCGCGCGGAAGTCGTGAGCGCGATCGCCGAGGTCGTCGCCGACTACGACGGCGTGCCGCTCGTGCTCGCGCCGGACTTCACGCTCGACGACGAGCACGTGCTCGCAGCCGACGACCTGCGCGAATCGATCGCCGACCTGCTGGCACCGCAAACCACGCTGCTGGTCGCCGACTACGCGACGCTGATCGCGCTCGCGCAGCCGGACGGCGACGCCGAGGCGCCGAATCTCGACGCGGCCGTGTCGCACCTGCTGTCGCAGGGCTGCGAGTACATCCTGTCGTCGGAGCCGGGCTCGCACCGGCTCGTCAACACACTGTACGGCGAGGAAGGCCAGCTCCGCGAGGATATGTGGGATCGCTCGCCGCACCGGCTGATGGGTATCACCGACACGCTCGGCGCGGCGATCGCGGCGCTGCTTGCTAACGGCCAGGAACCGCCCGAAGCGGTTCGCGAGGCGCAGGAATACTTGTACCAGGCCGTGCGCGACGCGTTCCGGCCCGGCATGGGCGCGTACCTGCCCGACCGGTTCTTCTGGGCGCGCAGCAATGAAGACTCGGACACGCCGCCGGCCGTGAAGGCCGACCCGGTAACGAGGACGTCGCACCGCCATTGAGTCCCCTCGGGCACGCCGGCGTTTGAGTACTCGAACGCCGGCCGCCCTTCTTGTTGTCTCGGCAGTACACATCCCGCATCGGCAAATCGACGCTGATGCTCGCACTACATCGACAACGACCACCAGCTCGGCGCGCCCGTCTCAACCTTCGGATTCCCGCCCCGCGCAGCCCGAGAGCCGATCCATCGGTCCGCGCAATCCCGCCCTTTCAGTCGCCGCTGCCGAATCCGCGTTCGTGCCTGCCCGACTCGTATCGATTCTCGGCTGACCGATGAATTGACGTCGTACATTTCAACGTCCAGGCGCGCCGAAAATCGAACTGGTCCAATAGATTGACCGCCACGCGCAATGCTAGGGTTCATTTCACCAATGTGACCGATGCAAAGGAGTAGGTGATGGCGCAGGACATTTTCCTGAAACTGACCGGCATCAGAGGCGAATCTCGAGACGCCTCTCATCCAGACGAGATCGAAGTATTGGCGTGGGATTGGTCCGCCGACCAGCCACTTACCGCACGCTCGGGTAGAGGCAGCACTGGAGGCAAGTGCACGGCCAACGATCTGACCATCGAGCATCATGTCGATCGCGCATCACCGATCCTCATGCTCCATTGCCTGAAAGGGAATCACATCGAGAAAGCCGTGCTGGTCGCGCGCAAGGCCGGCGGCATGCCTCTCGAATACCTGAAGATCACGCTGGACGACGTATTGATCACGCGCATCAATTCGGCTGCCAATTTGAACATGGCACGGCCACGAGAAGAGGTCCAATTCTCATTTGCCCGCATCCGGCAGGAGTATGTCGTTCAGAGCGCCCAAGGCGGCAGTGGTGGAACGGTCGCTGCAGGATACGACATCAAAACCGGCACCGCAGCCTGAGTATCGGAGGTAGTCATGCTTTTCATTTCGAAGCAAGGCCATGTCGATGCCGAACGCGTGATTCTCAAAATATATTCATCCATCGAACGAGGGCCGATGGAACACGTGAATGGAATCGTCGTCCATCAAACTGGAGGTGCCACCGCGTCGAGTACCTTCAATAGCTACTGCAACACCGCACATGTACCAAACGGCGCCCATTTCCTGATCGACAAGGATGGAACGATCTATCAAACCGCCTCCCTGAACAGGATCACCAATCACGTCGGCAAATTGCAGTCACGTTGCATCACCACCCTCAAGTGCTCTGCTGCGGACCTCAGGGCGGCAAGGCGCGCGTATCAGACCGGCCCCGCCGCATCCCATCGCCACGAATCCCGTAAAGCGTTTCCGGACCGCTATCCATCCAACTCGGACGCAATCGGAATCGAGCTTGTCGGCATGCACTATCCAGACGAAAAAACCGCAGAACCTGTCTACGAAAGCGTCACGACCGAACAAAATGCATCGCTCAAATGGCTGGTTCGTGAATTGTCCGAGACGCTGAAAGTCGAGATGAGAGAGGTCTATCGGCACCCGGAAGTCGGGCGCAAGAACGCGACCGAAGCAAGTACCGCACGGTGGGAGTGACGCCATGGGTCTAGCGAGATGTGTCTTCGCCGTTGCGTTGTGCGCCCCGATCGCGATCAGCCAGGCCCGAGGGGTAAGCACCGTGATAGTCGAGCAATCCGGCCAGACGTCAGCCCCGGACGATCCACTGACCAGGGACGCATGCAGGCACTTCACGCCAACCGTCGACCAGTTGAAGCGATTCTTTTCCAGAGCGGCGCCGATTGACGGCAAGTTTGTTGCCGAAGATTACTACTCGCCCTGCAATTCGAGCGGCACCGTATCGTTCCCGGACGGCAGTTCGGCGAGGTGGCGCGTTTATTCCAGCGGCACCGCGTCACTGACGTGGGCATCGAACGGCGCTACGGCCTATCTCTACAACGGCCGCCACAACGGCTGGCACGATCCATTCGCGTGCAGTTACGGTCTTCACGATGAAGACGACGACGCTTCGTGCTACCTGCCGGGCTTCTGATTCCGATCGCGCACGCATAAAAAAAGACCCGCATCGCTGCGGGTCTTTTCTTTTGGCTGGAACGCGCATCGCTGCGCGCTCCGGACACCATCGACCGAAGTCGATTACATGTCCATGCCCATGCCGCCCATGCCGCCCGGCATGCCGCCCGGCATCGGTGCGTCTTCCTTCGGCAGTTCTGCGACAGCTGCGTCCGTCGTCAGCAGCAGGCCTGCAACCGAAGCTGCGTTCTGCAGTGCGGTACGCGTGACCTTGGTCGGGTCGACGACGCCGGCCTCAACCATGTCGACGTACTCGCCCGTTGCTGCGTTGTAGCCGTAGTTGCCCGTACCTGCAGCAACTGCTGCCACCACGACGCTGGCTTCTTCGCCGCCGTTCGTGACGATCTGGCGCAGCGGCTCTTCCATTGCGCGCAGCACGATCTTGATGCCGGCGTTCTGGTCGGCGTTCGCGCCGGTCAGGCCTGCGATCGCGGTGCGAGCGCGGATCAGCGCAACGCCGCCACCTGCCACGATGCCTTCTTCAACAGCTGCGCGCGTTGCGTGCAGTGCGTCTTCGACACGTGCCTTCTTTTCCTTCATTTCGACTTCGGTCGCTGCGCCGACCTTGATCACTGCAACACCGCCGGCCAGCTTGGCCACGCGCTCTTGCAGCTTTTCACGGTCGTAGTCCGACGTCGCTTCTTCGATTTGCGCGCGCACTTGCTTCACGCGTGCTTCGATGTTCACGGCTTCGCCTGCGCCGTCGATGATCGTCGTGTTTTCCTTGCCCACTTCGATGCGCTTCGCCTGGCCCAGTTCTGCCAGCGTTGCCTTCTCGAGCGTCAGGCCGGTTTCTTCGGCGATCACTTGGCCGCCCGTCAGGATCGCGATGTCTTCCAGCATCGCCTTGCGACGATCGCCGAAGCCAGGCGCCTTGACCGCAACGGTCTTCAGGATGCCGCGGATGTTGTTCACGACCAGCGTTGCGAGCGCTTCGCCTTCGATGTCTTCAGCGATGATCAGCAGCGGACGGCCAGCCTTCGCGACTTGCTCGAGTACCGGCAGCAGATCACGGATGTTCGACACCTTCTTGTCGTGCAGCAGCACGAACGGGTTGTCGAGGACGGCGACTTGCTTTTCCGGGTTGTTGATGAAGTACGGCGACAGGTAGCCGCGGTCGAATTGCATGCCTTCGACGACGTCGAGTTCGTCGGCCAGCGACTTGCCGTCTTCGACGGTGATGACGCCTTCCTTGCCGACCTTGTCCATCGCTTCAGCGATGCGATCGCCGATCGACGTGTCGCTGTTCGCCGAGATCGAGCCGACCTGTGCGATTTCCTTGTTCGTCGTGCACGGCTTGCTGATCTTCTTCAGCTCTTCGACAGCCGCTGCGACTGCCTTGTCGATGCCGCGCTTCAGGTCCATCGGGTTCATGCCCGATGCGACGTACTTCATGCCTTCGCGAACGATCGATTGCGCGAGGACGGTTGCCGTCGTCGTGCCGTCGCCTGCGTTGTCGCTGGTCTTGGAAGCAACTTCCTTGACCATTTGCGCGCCCATGTTCTGGAGCTTGTCCTTCAGCTCGATTTCCTTCGCGACCGACACACCGTCCTTGGTGACCGTCGGGCCGCCGAAGCTGCGCTCGAGCACCACGTTGCGGCCCTTCGGACCCAGCGTGACCTTGACTGCGTTGGCGAGAATGTTCACGCCTTCGACCATCTTCGAACGGGCGGAATCGCCGAATACGACGTCTTTAGCTGCCATCTTCTAACTCCTTGAATTCTTGGGAATATGTACCGTCGGTGGACGCTTAGTTAGCGTTGACCACGGCCATGATGTCTTCTTCGCGCATGACCAGCAGTTCCTGGCCGTCGACCTTGACGGTCTGGCCTGCGTACTTGCCGAACAGGACGCGATCGCCGACCTTCACGTCGAGCGCGATCGGTGCACCCTTGTCGTCACGCTTGCCCGGGCCGACCGCGAGGATCTCGCCTTGATCCGGCTTTTCAGCAGCGGCTTCGGGGATCACGATGCCCGAGGCGGTCTTGGTTTCCTGATCCAGGCGCTTGACGATCACGCGATCGTGCAAAGGACGAAGGTTCATATTCACTCCTCTCTTGACTGAGATTGAAGAACGCTTAGGGAATCTGCCCGGCGGATCGCCCGGCAGAGAATTGTTAGCACTCTCGTGCAGCGAGTGCTAATTATATGGACGGGTTTTGACAAATTCAAGAAGGGGAGCCGGACGAATTTTCAACGTGGCCCGGCAGCAGGAAAAACACCCGAAAATCACAAAAAACCCTTTCAAAACAAAACCCTGACCCACGCCGCCCGGCCTGACAGGCAGGCCCGCGCGACCTGCGAATCGCATCCAGCCCCGTTTGGACACCGGGTAAGCACGGAGTTCCTGCAACCGGCGACATCGCGTCGAAAAGCCCGCGCAGGCGCCGATTCCGTCCGCCGCAGCGCGGCCGCTCACCCTGCCCGGCGACCCATCGCTCCGCGTCGAATCATTCATTTTCATTACACAGATATTTACGTTTTTATTCCATGAAAACACCCGCCGGGCCCCGTCCGTAAGCCCTCCCATTACATTCAGTAATTTAGATGCGAATCATTCTCGTTTACATTGACATTCCCATTCGAGACTCCTACGATGCGCCGCGTTGCGCTCTTCTTCATGCCCTGGCCGATCGGTGCCGAGCGTCGGGACAGCGACCGACAAGCAGGACTCCAAACCAATTAGAACCAGGGATTTGATATGAAGGTTGCGTCGTTCCATGGAGACCGCGTCCGCGCCCGGATGCGCCCCGCCGCCTGTGCGGCCGTCCTCGCATGCGCGTCGTTCGCGAGCGGCGCTGCGTTCGCCGCCACGCCGGTCGACGCGCAGCCCGAAGCGCCCGAGGCCGACCTCACGATCCAGGCGAAGCCGACCGACATGTGGACCGGCATCTGGACGCGCCAGAGCCTGCTCGGCGACATGGGCGGCATCCGCCCGTGGCTCGGCAAGTACGGCGCGACGCTGCAGATCACCGAAACCAGCGAATACCTCGCGAACCTGCGCGGCGGCCTGAACCGCGGCGGCGCCTACGACGGACTGACGACGGCCACGTTGACGGTCGACACGCAGAAGGCGATCGGCTTGGCCGGCGGCACGTTCAACGTCAGCGCGCTGCAGATCCACGGCACCAACCTGAGCGCGCGCAACCTCGGCACGCTCAACACCGCGAGCGGCATCGAGGCGCAGGACACGACGCGTCTGTGGGAGCTCTGGTACCAGCAGTCGTTCCTCGACAAGCGCGTCGACGTGAAGATCGGCCAGCAGAGCCTGGACCAGGAATTCATGGTCAGCACGTATGCGAACACGTTCGTCAACACGATGTTCGGCTGGCCCGCGCTGCCGTCGTACGATCTGCCGAACGGCGGCCCCGCCTATCCGCTCGCCGGCCTCGGCGTGCGCGTACGGGCGCAGATCACGCCGAAGCTCACCGCGCTCGCGGGCGTGCTCGACGGCGATCCGCTCGGCAACAACCCGAGCAACCTGAGCGGCACGAACTTCAACCTGCACAACGGCACGCTCTATATCGGCGAGCTGCAATACGCGCTGAACCAGCCGTCCGACGGCGAAATGGATACCGGGCACTCGAACGGGCTGCCGGGCACCTACAAGATCGGCGTCTGGTATCACAACGGCCGCTTCGCGGACCAGAGCACCGGCACCGACGGGCTGTCGCTCGCCGATCCGGCGTCGAATGGCAACGCGCAGCAGCATCACGGCGACTACAGCTTCTACGCGGTGGCCGACCAGATGATCTGGCGCCCCGACCCGACCGGCCCGAGGAGCCTCGGCGTGTTCGCACGCGTGATGGGCGCGCCGGGCGACCGCAACCTCGTGAGCTTCGCGGCCAACGCGGGCATCGTGCTGAAGGCGCCGTTCGAAGGCCGCGACAACGACAGCGTCGGCCTCGCCGTCACGTACATCCAGGTCGGCAGCCACGTGACCGACCTCGACCAGGCCGCGCGGACGTTCGCGGCCGGCCCGTACGGCGTACGCACCCGCGAGACGACCGTCGAGGCGACCTACCAGTACCAGATCAACCCGTGGTGGGTCATCGCGGCCGATGCGCAGTACACGTTCAACGCCGGCGCAGGCCAGAACCCGAGCGATGCAACCCAGCCGCTGCGCAACACGTTCGTGCTCGGCGCGCGCACGACGATCACGTTCTGAGCACCGCGCACGCGCTACCCGCCCACGCCACCCGTTTTCGCGCGCCGCCGGCGCGGCGCGCTCCCCAGGAGATCCCGATGATTCAATCCGCCCCGCTTCGCCGCCTCGCGACGGGCGCGCTGGCCGCCGCCGCGCTGACGGCCGCCGCCGGCGCGTTCGCCGAGCCGCAAGGCTTCCTCGAGACGCTGCATCGCCATACGCTGCTCGTCAACACGGTGCCCGACAACGGCGACCAGAACCCGTACGCGATCGCGGTCGCGCCGGTGTCGGCCGGCGCGATCCAGGCAGGCGACGTGCTCGTCGACAATTTCAACAACGCGGCGAACCTGCAGGGCACCGGCAGCACGATCGTCAACTACCGGCCGTCGACCAAGCAGATGAGCCTGTTCGCGACGATCCCGCGCGACCTGAAGGCGTGCCCGGGCGGTGTCGGCCTGTCGACCGCGATGACGATGCTGAAGTCGGGCTGGGTGATCGTCGGCAGCACGCCGAGCAACGACGGCACGACGTCGACCAAGGGCGCCGGCTGCCTGATCGTGCTCGATCCGCAAGGCAAGATCGCATCGACGTGGTCGAGCGCGAACATCAACGACCCGTGGGGCAACATGGCCGTGGTCGACCGCGGCGACAGCGCGACGCTGTTCGTCAGCATGGCCGGCTTCGGTGTCGGCGGCGCGGACGGCAATCCGCCCGTCTACAAGCAGGCGACCGTGCTGCGTCTCGACCTCGACGTGCCGGCCGGCAAGCCGCCCGTCATCAAGCAGGAAACGGTCGTCGCGAGCGGCCTCGGCGCGCAGGCCGACAAGGGCGTGTTCCTGGTCGGCCCGACCGGCCTCGCGCTGTCGGGCGACCAGAAGAAGCTGTACGTATCGGATGCGATCGGCAACCGCGTCGTCGAGATCGACGATCCGCTCACGCGCGACACGAGCGCGGGCGTCGGCCGCCAGGTCACGGCCGACGGCTTCCTGCGCCGCCCGCTCGCGCTCGCGACCGCGCCGAACGGCCATCTGCTCGCGACCAACGCGCTGAACGGCCAGGTCGTCGAGATCGATCCGGTCGCCGGCAAGCAGCTCTATGCGCGCTGGATCGACACCGACAAGGCGCAATCGCCGCCCGGCAACGGCGACCTGTTCGGGATCGCGATGACGCCGGCCGGCGACGGCTTCTATTACGTCCAGGACGACGTCAACACGCTGATGCTCGCGAAGTAACGGAGCCGACCATGGCAGACGATCTGAACCCGCCGTCGCGCCCCGCGCGCCGCGGCTTTCTGAAGGCCGGCGGCGCCGCGGTGGCCGCGGGCCTCGCGACGGGCACGATGCCGGCCGCCCGCGCGGCCGATGTGGCGCCCGCGGCCGCACCGGGCGCGCACGCACACGACGACGACATCGAGCCGTTCTACGGCAAGCACCAGGGCGGCATCACGACGCCGCAGCAGCGCAACGCGTATTTCGCGGCGCTCGACCTCGCCACGACCAAACGCGCGGACGTGATCGCGCTGCTGAAGACCTGGACCGACGCGGCCGCGCGCCTCACGCGCGGCGACACCGCGCAGCCATTGCCGACGACCGGTGGTGACGACACCGCGCCGGCCGATTCGGGCGACGCGCTCGGCATCGGCGCGTCGCGGCTGACGATCACGTTCGGCTTCGGGCCCGGCCTGTTCGCGGTTGCGGGCAAAGACCGCTACGGCCTCGCGAAGCAGCGCCCCGCCGCACTCGTCGACCTGCCGCGCTTCAACGGCGACCAGCTGATTCCGGAGAAGACCGGCGGCGACCTGTTCATCCAGGCGTGCGCGAACGACGCGCAGGTCGCGTTCCACGCGGTGCGTCAGCTCGTGCGCCTCGGCGGCAACGCCGTGCAGATGCGCTGGGGCCAGGCCGGCTTCACGTCCGGCAAGCCGGGCGAGACGCCGCGCAACCTGATGGGCTTCAAGGACGGCACGATGAACCCGTCGCGCGACGATCCGGCCGCGATGAACGAATTCGTGTGGGCCGGCAACGAAGGCCCGGCATGGATGAACGGCGGCACCTACACGGTCGTGCGCCGCATCCGCATCACGCTCGAACACTGGGACAACACCGAGCTCGGTTTCCAGGAGCAGGTGTTCGGCCGCAAGAAGTACAGCGGCGCGCCGATCGGCGGCAAGCAGGAGTTCGAGGCGCTCGACCTCGACGCGGTCGACAAGGACGGCAATTCGGTGATCCCTGACAACGCGCATGCGCGTCTCGCCTCGCCGCAGGTGAACAACGGCGCGCAGATCCTGCGACGCGCGTACTCGTACAACGACAGCGCGAACTTCTACATCGAGCGCTGGCCGCCGTGGCGCCAGCAGACCGAGTACGACGCGGGGCTGATGTTCGTCGCGCACCAGCGCGACCCGCGCCGTGGCTTCATTCCTATCAACGAGAAGCTCGCGAAGCTGGACATCATGAACCAGTTCACCACGCACGTCGGCAGCGCGATCTTCGCGTGTCCGCCGGGCGCGCAACCCGGTTCGTACATCGGCGCCGCGCTGTTCGAAGCGTAACGGCACGACAACGCAACGACACGCAACGCCCCCCCCTTTTTCCCGGCCCGTCCGGATGAAACTCACGACGACGACATGAACACTTCACCCGTTAGCCGCCCGCTGCGGCACCTGATCTCCGCGGCTGCCGCCGCGCTCATGCTGACCGGCGCGCTGCACGTCTCGCACGCGCATGCCGCGACGCTCACGCTGTACAACGCGCAGCACGAGCAGGTCGTCAACCAGCTCGTCAAGGACTTCGAAGCACAGAGCGGCATCACCGTGAAGGTGCGCTCGGGCGAAGGCCCCGCGCTCGCCGCGCAGATCGTCGCGGAAGGCGACCGCACGCCGGCCGACGTGTACTTCACCGAGAACTCGCCGGAGCTCGTGCTGCTCGACCGCAAGGGCCTGCTCGCGAAGACCGACGGCGCCGCGCTGCAGGCGGTGCCCGCGCGCTTCAACCCGGCCGACGGCAACTGGGTCGGCGTGCTCGCGCGCGAGAACGTGCTCGTCTACAACACCGCGAAGCTCCAGCCGCAGCAACTGCCCGCGTCGCTGCTCGATCTCGCAAAGCCGGAATGGAAAGGCAAGGTCGGCGTCGCGCCGAGCGATGCGGACTTCCTGCCGCTCGTGAGCGCGGTGCTCGCGCTGCACGGCGAGGCCGCGACGCTGCAATGGCTGAAGGGCCTGAAGGCCAACGCGCAGATCTTCGACGACGACGAAGGCGTGACCGCGGCCGTCAACCGCGGCGGCGTGCTGACCGGCATCATCAACAACTACTACTGGGACCGCCTGCACGCGGAGCTCGGCGACAAGTCGACGAAGAGCGCGATCCACCACTTCGGCAACCATGACGTCGGCGCAGCCGTGAACGTGTCGGGCGCCGCGGTGATGAAGGCGTCGAAGCACCAGGCCGACGCGCAGAAGTTCGTCGCGTATCTCGTCAGCGAGCGCGCGCAGAAGCTGATGGCGAACGGCCACATCAGCTTCGAGTATCCGCTGCACCCGGGCGTCGCGCCCGATCCGATCCTGAAGCCGTTCAGCGAACTGAGCCCGCCTGCGCTGACGTTCGAACAGCTCGGCGACGACAGCCAGGCCGGCAAGCTGCTGCGCCAGGCCGGCCTGCTCTGACCGTGAGCGACGCCGTGTCCCGCACGGCGCGCACCGCGCGCGACGGCGAGCGCACCGCGACGCGGCGGCGCCCGTCGCGCGCGCTCGTCGCGGCGGCCGCGTGCGGGCCGCTCGCGATCCTGCTGCCGCTCGCCTTCACGCTGTACCGCGCGGCCACCTTCGGCGTCGACGATGCGATCGAGCTGCTGTGGCGTCCGCTCGTCGGCGAACTGCTCGTCAACACGCTGTCGATCACGCTCGCCGCGACGCTCGCGTGCACACTGCTCGGCACCGCGGTCGCGTGGTTCATCGAGCGCACCGACCTGCCCGCGCGGCCGCTGTGGACCGCGCTCGCCGCCGCCCCGCTCGCGGTGCCGCCGTTCATCACGAGCTATGCGTGGGTGTCGCTGAGCCTCGATCTGCAGGATTTCCTCGGCGCGCTGATCGTGCTGACGTCCGCGTACTTCCCGCTCGTCTACCTGCCGGTGGCCGCCGCGTTGCGCGAGCTCGACCCCGCACTCGAAGAAAGCGCGCGCACGCTCGGCTGCTCGCCGTGGCATACGTTCTTTCGTGTCGTGCTGCCGCAGTTGCGCCCTGCGCTGTGCGGCGGGATGCTGCTCGTCGCGCTCGGCGTGCTGTCCGAATTCGGCGCGTTCCAGTTACTGCGCTTTCGCACGTTCACGACCGAGATCTATGCGGAATACCGCACCGCGTTCGACGGCGGCGGCGCGTCGCTGCTTGGCTGCGTGCTGATCGCGCTGTGCCTGCTGTGCCTCGCGATCGAAGCGCGCGCGCGCGGCCATGCGCGCTACGGCCATACGCACCGCGCCGCACGCCGCGTCGCCATGCGTTATCCGCTCGGCTCCCTGCGCGGCCCAGTCGCCGTCGCGTTCACCGCGCTCGCGGCCGCAACGCTTGGCGTGCCGCTCGCGATGATCGGCTATTGGCTCACACAGCAAGGTGCCGCCGCCGTCACGCCGGCCGACGTGTCGCCCGAACTGCTGTGGCAGACCGCACTCGCTTCAAGCGGCTACGGTCTCGCGGCGGCGGCCGTCACGACACTGCTCGCGCTGCCGCTCGCATTCCTGCTGGTCCGTCATCCGGGCCGCGTCGCGACACTCCTCGAACGCACCGCGATGACCGTGCAGGGCGTGCCGGGCATCGTCGTCGCGCTCGCGATCGTATCGATCACGGTACGGCTGCTGCAGCCGCTCTACCAGAGCGCGCCGGCGCTCGTCGCCGCGTACGCGATCCTGTTCCTGCCGCTCGCGGTCGTCAGCGTACGCGCGGCGCTGTCGCACGTGCAGGTCCGGCTCGAGGAAACCGCACGCTCGCTCGGCCTCGGCTGGCGCGCGACACTCACGCGTGTGGTGCTGCCGCTTGCGGCGCCCGGCCTCGGCGCGGCCGCGACGATGGTGTTCATCTCGGTCGTGACGGAACTCAACACGACGCTACTGCTGTCGCCGATCGGCACGCGCACGCTCGCGACGCAGGTGTGGAGCGATACGGCAACGCTCGCGTTCGCGGCCGCGGCACCGTATGCGGCGCTGCTCGTCGCGCTGTCGCTCGGTGCCTCGGGACTGCTGTTCCTGCTGCTCGGCCGCGCGTCGGTGCGCGACTGAGCGCCGCCCTTTTTCCCGGAACCGCCCATGAGCGAACTACGCATCCACGGCCTGTCCAAATCGTTCGGATCGCATACCGTCCTGCACGACATCGACCTCACGGTGCGGCGCGGCTCGCGCCTCGCGCTGCTCGGCCCGTCCGGCAGCGGCAAGACGACGCTGCTGCGCGTGCTGTGCGGCTTCGAGCGCGCCGAGCGCGGCACCGTCGAGATCGACGGGCGCCGCGTGGCCGCACCCGACGTGCATCTGCCGCCCGAACGGCGCCGGATCGGCTACGTGCCGCAGGAAGGCGCGCTGTTTCCGCACCTGTCGGTGGCCGACAACATCGCGTTCGGGCTGCCGCGAGCAGCGCGGCGGCGCCATCACCGTGTCGACGAACTGCTCGAGATGGTCGGGCTGCCCGCGTCGTACGCGAGCCGTGCGCCGCAGCAGTTGTCCGGCGGCCAGCAGCAGCGCGTGGCACTCGCGCGTGCGCTCGCGCCCGAACCGTCGCTCGTGATCCTCGACGAACCGTTCTCCGCGCTCGACACGTCGCTGCGCCACGAAACGCGCAGCGCGGTCGCCGACGCGCTCGCCGCGGCCGGCGCGACATCGGTGCTCGTCACGCACGACCAGCCCGAGGCGATGACGCTCGGCGACGAAGTGGCGGTGATGTGGCAAGGCAGGCTCGTGCAGACGGCCGCGCCGCAGACGCTGTACCGGCAGCCCGTCACGCGCGACGTCGCGTCGTTCGTCGGGCAGGCCGTACTGCTTGCGGGTCACGTGCGCGATGCGCGCATCGCCTGTGCGCTCGGCGAGCTGCCGCTCGTCGCGCCGCTGCCTGACGGGCCGGCCGACGCGATGCTGCGTCCCGAGCAGATCGGCATCGTGCCGGTCACGCAGGTCGATGCGGCGCGCGGTCATACGGCGCGCGTCGAAGCCGCGCAATTCGCGGGCCAGGATGCCGACGTGCTCGCGCGCCTCGACGCCGATCGCGACGTGCTCGTGCGTATCCGCGTGCCGGGACACCGGTGCCCGGCTCTCGGCGAACGCGTCGCGCTGGTGGTGGACGGTGCGGTGATGGCGTACGCGCGCTGAGCGGCGCGTCTCCACGCGTCGCTACGCATCGGCGCAGTCCGCGTCCGACAGCGGCCGGAAGGTCCGGCCATCCGTCTCGACGGTCGCATCCAGCAACCGCGCGAGCCCCTTCGCGCCTTCGCGCATCACGACGTCGTGATTCCAGCGGAACAACGGGCGCGCGAGCGGCTCGAGCCAGTTCATCCAGCGCACCTGCGTGCGGATGTGCCAGTCGTAGCGCACGACGGTACGCGCGCCGTCGCCGGCGAACGACCAGCGTCCGTCACCTTCGATCGCGCCGCTTGCGCGGCCTTCGAGCGCATGCGGCCACTCGACGCGCCGCACGCGCATGTCGAAGGTCAGCCGGTACGGCAATGCACCCTTCCACGTATACCGGTGCAGCGCACCGACGCCACGCGCGTCGCCATGCTCGATCTCGACGGTACGCTCCGAGCCCTTCCACCAGTCGGGCCAGCGGTCGACCTGGTAGATCGCCTCCCAGACCGCCGCGAGCGGGGCGTCCACGCGCCAGGTCGTCGAGAACCGGTATTCCGCCATGCAGCCTCCGGCATGTCCGTCGGGAAAACTGATCGGTGCATCGGTCAGGGTGTGAAGAAACGCTCGGGAAACGCGACGTCGATTTCCACGTCGTCGAGCGTCACGGTTTCGAGCGGCACGTCGTCATCGTCGGCGAAGCTGACGACCTTCAACGGAAAGCCGTCCTCGGCGTCCAGCCACAGCCGGTAACGATGCACGCCGTCGACCATGTGCGCCGGCGCGCCGGTGACCGATACGCGCAGCGCGGTCCGGCCGCCGACGGCCTCCTCGCCCTCGGTCACCGTCGCGCCGCCCTGCTGCAGCGCATGAACATTGCGCAGCAGTTCGCCGACGTCCGACCGGTCGACCCGGTGGCCGCTGCGGTCGCGCACGAGCGGATTGGACGGCGACAGCGTCAGCGCGGGCGGTGCATGCGCGCCGAACGGGCGCAGCCGCACCTTGCCGTCGCCGGGGTCGTACGCGAGCACCGCGCCGTGATGCGGCGACACGAAATCCATCCGGACGAAGCCCGGTTTCAGGTAGGCGTAGCGGAATTCGGTGTGTTCGCCGCTGCGCGCCGACGAGCGGATCGTTGCGCGGTACGAGTGGACGTGATCGAAATGCGCCTGGGCGACGGTCACGGGGTCGGCTGTCATGCTCGCTCCTATCAGGCTCGCGGCCAGCAACGCGGCGATCACGGCGCCGCCTCGACATCGAGCACGCCTTCCATCCCGCGCTCGCGATGGCTCCTGAAAAACAGCAGCCGATGCGTGCAATAGTAGGCGAACCGGCCCGGCTGCGCCGGCGTGAAACGGAACGTCTTCGGCGTCGTGCCGAGCTCGGTATGCACCGCGATGCCGGCCTGCGGCGGCGCATCGATCTCGAAGCTGTGCGGCACGACGCCGGGCTCGGCCGACACGGTCAGCTCAACCGGTACGTGCGCACGGACGATCACATGGTTCGGTCGGAAGAAATAACTGCCGCCGACGATGGTGACCCGCTGCACGCCGTCGGCGTCGACCGGCACGCGCACCGGCGCCTCGCCGTCCGCCCGCGCGAGAGTCGCGCCTGCAGCAAGCACCGCCAGCACGAGCACCTTCGTCGTCATCGTCTTCATCGCCTGCTCCCTGCCGGCGTCGCGCGTCAGCCCTTCCACGCGTCGGTCGAGCCGCCGAGCGCGCCGCACGCCTCGATCGCGAGCTCGCGCAGGCGCCGTTCGTCGCCGCGGCCGGACAACGCATAGCCCATGCCGCGATCCGACCAGAAATACGTGTAGCGGCCGTCGGCCGACATCGACTGCGGGGCGAGATGCCGCGCATCGTAGGCGGTCATGTACAGCGTCACACGGGCGCCGTCCGCGCGCTGGTACATGAACTGCGCGGCCGGCCCGCCGTCGCCGGGGAGCAACCGGCCACCCAGCAGCACGTAACCGTATTCGTCGAGCGACGGGGCGCGCACGGGGCGCCCGATGCGCGCCGACAACCACGCGGCGAGATGCACGGGATCGCCCGCGCCGACCTCGACCGGATGGTCGCGATCGGCTGCGTACACGGCATACGCGACATCGGCACGCGCGGCGAACGCCGGGTCGCGGCCGAATGCCAGCCAGCCCGCATGCAGCGCCACGCCGATCAGCAGCCCGGCCGCCAGCCCCGCGAATGCGTACGAGAATGCTCGACGGCGTGGCGCGCGACGCTGCACGAACAGCGCGGGCGCCGCGCCCGGCAGCGGGAACAACGCTTTCAGTGCGTCGCGCTGCGCGCGGTAATGCGCGAATCGTTCGGCTTCCTCCGGATCGGACTGCAGACGCTCGAGCATCTCGCGCTGCTCATGCCCGGACAGCTCGCCGTCCAGCAACGCGGACAGCAGTTGCGCCGACGCATCGTCGTCCCGCTCGTTCGAAAGCTTGTGCGGATCGTCCATCATGGTTTCCCGATCACCCGTAACGTGGCCGTGCCGTGCGGCGACGGCTCGTCCGACAGCAGTGCGCGCATCTGCGCGCGCGCCCGCGCGAGTCGCGACATCACAGTACCCACCGGTACGCCGAGCACCTGCGCGGCATCGCGATAGCTCAACTCTTCAAGCGCGACCAGCAGCAGCACCTCGCGCTGTTCGACCGGCAGCCGGTACAGCGCGCGCTGCACGTCGCGCAGCACCAGCCCGCCGATCTCGCCGGCCGGCGCGGCCATCGTCTGCCACGGTGCGGTCGCGTCGTCGACCGCGATTTCATGCCGCGCGCGCAACTGGTCGATGAAACGGTGCCGCAACAGCGTCAGCAGCCACGCGCGCAGGTTGCCGCCATCGCGCGGCGGCCGGTTCAGCGCACGCTCGAGCGTGTCCTGTACGAGATCGTCCGCCCACGCGCGGTCGCCCGTCAGCGCACGCGCATAGCGCGCGAGATGCGGCAGCCACACCAGCAGATCCGATTCGTAGCTCATCAGGAAGCCTTGCGCGTCAGCGTCGCCGCACGGTCACGGGCGCGCGACGTGCCACATGCCGCCGATCCCGTCGCCGCCCGCGTCGCCGGCCTTGCGGTCCATCTTCCAGCGGTACAGCGGGCGGCCGCGGTATGCCCATTGCTTCTTGCCGTCGTCGCGCGCGACGAGGCTCAGTGCACCCGATGCCTTGTCGTACGCATCCGCGATCGCGGGCGGCCAGTTGGCCGCGCACGCACTGTCGCACGCGCTCTTGCCGGGCGCATCGCGATCGAACACGTACAGCGTCATGTGCGCCTCGTCGACCAGTTTCCCATCGCCGACCTGAGGCGGTTCCGCGGCCGCCGGCCGCACGATCGCCGCGGTCAGCGCGGCAGCAAAGAGCATCCGTTTCATTCCCGTTCTCCTTGGCAGGGCCTTGCGGCACGGCGCCGCCGGACGGGACGATCGGTTTCGTTGCGACCATTATCCCGCCGGCCGGCCGTGCCGGAACTCGGTATGTAAACGGACGGCTGGAACCGGTTATTCCATGCTGCGCCGCAACGACCGGCGGCGATCGTTCATGCGACGAAAGACAGCGGGATACCCGAAAAGACAACGCGGCATGACATCGCTGTCATGCCGCGTGGTGCGACCCGTATTGCGCGACCGTTGCGCACGGCGGCCGGAGCGGCGCCGCCGTGCGGGTCCGGCCCGTTACTTCGGCAGTGCGCCGGTCAGCGACTGGAGCAGCGACGTCACCGGTGCGAGCGGGTTGTTCGGCGAGCTGTTGCCGGAATGCGGCGTCACCGACAGGCCCGGCGCGGAGCCAAGCGCCGTACCCACCGACGTGCCGACCGCATTGACGACCGTCGTCGTCGAGTTGGCACCCGTCGTCAGCAACGAGCCGACTGCACCGGCCGTGCCGCCGGCCGCGTTCGCGCCCGAGCCGAGCAGGCTGCCGCCTGCCGCTGCCGTCGAACCGGCCGCGCCCGACAGCGCACCGGCCGCCTGGCCGAGGGCTGCCGGACCGTTCGCGAGTGCGCCCGTCACCGAACCGAGTGCACCGGTCAGTGCGCCGGCCGGGTTGCCGCCGCCCGTCAGGCCGTTCACGAGGTTCGTGATCGGCGCGATCGGGCTGTTGCCCGCAGCACCCGACAGCGCGCCGACGACCTGGTTCACGACGCCTTGCACCGGCGCCAGCGGGTTCGAGCCGCCGAGGTTGCCGAGGGCGCCCGTCACCGAGTTCAGCGCGCCCGTCAGTGCACCGGCCGGATTGCCGCTGCCGAGCGTGCCGACGACCTGGTTGACGACACCCTGCACCGGCGCCAGCGGGTTCGTGCCGCCGAGGTTGCCGAGGGCACCCGTCACCGAGCTGACCGCGTTGCTCAGCGCACCGGCCGGGTTGCTGCCGCCGAGCGTGCCGACGACCTGGTTGACGACACCTTGCACCGGCGCCAGCGGGTTCGAGCCGCCGAGATTGCCGAGAGCGCCCGTTACCGAACCGAGTGCGCCGGTCAGCGCACCGGCCGGATTGCCGCCCGGCAGCGCGTTCTGCAGGCCGTTGACGAGGTTCGTGATCGGCGCGATCGGGCTGCCGCCGCCTGCACCCGACAGCGTGCCGACGACCTGGTTCACGACGCCTTGGACCGGCGCCAGGGGATTTGCGCCGCTGAGCGCACCCGTCACCGAGTTCAGCGCGTTCGTCAGCGCGCCGGCCGGATTGTCGTTGCCGAGCGTGCCTGCGAGTTGCGTAACGACGCCTTGCACCGGCGCCAGCGGGCTCCCTGCGCCGCCGAGGTTGCCGAGCGAGCCGGTGATCGTGTTGACCGTGTTGCTCAGCGCGCCGGCCGGGTTACCGCTGCCGAGCGTACCCGTCACCTGGTTGACGATGTTCTGGATCGGGGTGATCGGGTTCGAACCGCCGCCGATACCGCCGAGGGCGCCCGTGACCGTGCCGAGTGCGCCGGTCAGTGCGCCGGCCGGGTTGCCGCCGCCGAGCGCGCCCGTCACTTGATTCACTACACCTTGCACCGGAGCCAGCGGATTCGAGCCGCCACCGATACCGCCCAGTGCACCCGTGACCGTGCCGAGTGCGCCGGTCAGTGCGCCGGCCGGGTTGCCGCCGCCGAGCGCGCCCGTCACTTGATTCACTACACCTTGCACCGGAGCCAGCGGATTCGAGCCGCCACCGATGCCGCCCAGGGCACCCGTCACCGTGCCGAGTGCGCCAGTCAATGCACCTGCCGGGTTGCCGCCGCCCAGCGCGCCCGTTACTTGATTCACGACGCCTTGCACCGGAGCCAGCGGATTCGAGCCGCCACCGATGCCACCCAGGGCACCCGTGACCGTGCCGAGTGCGCCGGTCAAAGCACCAGCCGGATTGCCGCTACCGAGGGCGCCCGCGACACCGTTCACGACACCTTGTACCGGTGCCAACGGGTTCGAGCCGCTGCCGAGATTGCCCAGAGCACCCGTCACCGTGTTGACGACACCCGTCAGTGCGCCCGCCGGATCGCCGCCGCCGATCGAGCCCGTGAGCCCGTTCACGACGCCCTGCACCGGAGCCAGCGGGTTCGAGCCGCCACCGATACCGCCCAGTGCGCCCGTTGCAGTGCCGAGCGCGTTACTCAGCGCACCGGTCGCAGTGTTCAGCGCGCCCGTCAGCGCACCAGCCGGATTGCCGCCGCCAAGCGCCCCCGTCACCTGATTCACCACGCCCTGCACCGGCGCCAGCGGGTTCGACCCACCGCCGATGCCGCCCAATGCACCCGTCACCGTGCCGAGCGCGCCGGTCAGCGCACCAGCCGGATTGCCGCCGCTAAGCGCCCCCGTCACCTGATTCACCACGCCCTGCACCGGCGCCAGCGGGTTCGACCCACCGCCGACATTACCCAATGCGCCCGTTACGGTGCCAACCGCATTGCTCAGCGTCCCCGTCGCCGTATTCAGCGCACCGGTCAGCGCGCCTGCCGGGTTGCCGCCACTCAGCGCACCCGTCACCTGGTTCAATGCACCCTGGACCGGCGCGAGCGGCTGCACCGTGCCGCCGCCACCACCAAGTGCGCCCGTTACCGCCCCCACGGCACCCGACAGCACTTGTCCCGGATCGCCGAGCGAGGTCTGGATCGCACCCGACCCGCCCGCCGCCACGGTGACCGAACCCAGCGGCGACGTGCCCGTGGCGACCAGCCCGACCGACACGCTGTTCGTCGGCGGGTTGACGATCACTTGCGGGATCGGCAGCGAATCGAGGACGCCCGCGACCGCGGAACCCGAAGCCAGTACCCCGAACACCGTCGCGACCGACAGCGCCACACCCGTCAATTTAAGATTGTGTCCCATCGTTATTTTCCCCATCTCGGTTGGCACTACGTTGACAAAGCATGGGGACGGTTTGCACGAAGCGTGCCAATTCAAAAAAACGGATTGATTCGTCTGCGCATTGGCGGTCAATAACGCTTTTTTAATCGATTTCAGACGAAATTCGCGGGTCACGAAGGGTTGACCGGCATCAATTGTCAGATGAAAAAAGGCCGACGAAGCGCGGATGTAACGTAACGTTTGCGAGCCCCGTAGTAACGTGTTCCGGTACATTCCGCGTAACGCCGGAACACCCGGTCGCGATGGTGCCCTATACCGTCACGGCCGGCTTCCCATTACGCATTTCATCAATATGAAAATGCATTGATAAATCGCGGATTTTCTGATTTTATTTATTCCGCGATTATCTTTCTTGTCGATTACGCAGATCATTTCCGCGTCGCGTGATTTTCGATTACCCGGATAGCAGAATGAAATACTGTGAATGCCGCCTCGCGATCGGCGCGCATGACGCGACGCGCGACGACGGCAGTCGCCGCCGCGCCGCCGGTCAGCCGAAGCGCGCGGGCCGATACGGATGGGGATCGATATAGGTCGGCGCGCCCGTCATCATTTCGGCGAGCAGGCGCCCGGTCGCGGGGCCGAGCGTGAGCCCATGGTGGCAATGACCGAACGCGAACCACAGATGGCGATGGCGCGGCGCGGGCCCGATCACCGGACGCATGTCCGGCGTGCACGGCCGCATCCCGAGCCACGGCTCTGGATCGAGCCGCTCACCGATGCCGAACGCGTCGCGCGCCAGCGGTTCGGCGCGCGCAAGCTGAACGCCGGTCGGCGGCGCACCGCGCAGCGCGATCTCGACGCCCGTCGTGAGCCGCAGGCGCCCGCCCTCCATCGGCGCGACGACGAAGCCCTCCTCGGTATCGCACACGGGCACGGTCAGCGGCGTGCGCGTCGGCCGGTAATGCATGTGATAACCGCGCTTCGCGCGCAGCGGAATGCGGTAGCCGAGCGGCGCGAACACGTGATCGGACCACGGCCCGAGCGCGACCACGGCCGAACGTGCCGAAATCGGCCCGTGTTCGGACCCGACCTGCCAGCCGCCATCCACCTGCACGAGCGTCTTTGCATCGCCGAGCGCGAACGTGCCGCCGTCGCGCTCGAACAGCCGCGCGTAGGCCTTGGTCAGCCCGCCGGGGCTCGACACGGTCTTCGGGTCCTGCCAGTGGAAGGCGCCGCAGAATGCGTCGCTGATGCCGGGCTCGCGATCGCGCAGCGCGCGCGCGTCGAGCACGGCCATTCGCAGCCCGTGCGCGTCCGCCACACGCTGCTGCGTGCGCGCTTCCGCGTCGAACAGCGCGGGCGAACGAAACGCCTCGATCCACCCGCCGTCGTGCACCAGCGGCTGCGCGTCGGTACGCGCGAGCAGCGCGTCGTGCTCGACGACGCTCGCCGCGACGAGCGGCAGCAGGTCGCGTGCGGCGGCCGCGAGCCGCTGCGGCGACGATTCGCGCCAGAACCGCGCGAGCCAGCCCGCATACGCGGGCAGCGCGCGGTAGTCCCAGTACAGATCGACCGAGCGGTTGCGCGCATAGCGCAGCAGCGTGCCGAGCCGGCGCGGAAACGCGTACGGCACGACCGACGAGCGCTCGATCAGCCCGGCATTGCCGTGGCTCGTTTCCTCGCCGGGCGCGCGCCGGTCGACGAGCGCGACGCGCAGCCCGCGATCCTGCAGGTGCAGCGCCGACGACACGCCGACGATGCCGGCCCCCAGAACGATGACGTCGAAATCCATGGTTCCCCGTCCTGCGTCGAGATTCGATGCGCCGCGCGCCGGCATCACGGCCCGCGCGCGGCGGTGCTTACTTCGCGATGATGTCGCGCTTGAAGTACTTCTGCGACAGCGCGCTCAGCGTGCCGTCCTTCTTCAGCGCGTCGAGCGCGCCGACGATCTTCGCCTGCAGCGCCTTGTCGTTCTTGCGCATCCCGAAGCCCGTGCCTTCGCCGAGCGTCGCCGGATCCTTCAGTGCATCGCCGACGATCTGGTAGTCGCGGCCGGCCGGCTTGTCGAGGAACCCCTCCTGCGCGGTCTGCGCTTCCTGCACGGCCGCGTCGAGCCGCCCCGCGACGAGGTCGGCATAGATCTGGTCCTGATCCTGGTACGACACGACGGCCACGCCCGCATTGGCCCAGTGCGCCTTCAGGAAATCCTCCTGCGACGAACCCTGCAGCACGCCGACATGCTTGCCGCGCAGGCTCGCGACGTCGGGCCGCAGCGGCGAGCCGTGCTTCGCGACCATCACGATCGGCACCACGTAGATCGCCGGCGTGAAGTCGATGCTCTGCTTGCGCTTCGCGGTGATGTTCATCGCCGAATTGATCGCGTCGAACTTGCGCGCCTGCAGTGCCGGGATCAGCCCGTCGAACGCATTCTCGACCCACACGCATTTCATGTTCAGCTTCGCGCACACCGCGTTGCCGACGTCGACGTCGAAACCCTGCAGCTGGCCGGCCGGCGTCTTGCTCTCGAACGGCGGATAGGCGGCTTCGATGCCGAAGCGCAGCGTGGTCTGTTCCGCATGGGCCGTAACGGCCGCGCACGCGAGCGCCGCAGCGGCGCAAAGGGAAAGCTTCCAGTTCATGACGGTCCTTCTGTTCCGGATTGAGGCGAGGAAGATCGGTCGCACGACGCCGTCGGACAGGCGCCGGATCGGGATTCGATGCAGGCGGCCGGCGCCGCGCGACGTGCCGTGTCCCGCAGGCGAAATATAGACTCAAAGTCTACTATAGACTATAGGGGATACGTGGATCGTGCCTCGTCGAACGGCATCGCAATTTTGCCGATCACGAGAAACACCGTTGATTTACCGGTGTTTTTTCTTGATAACACGACGACAGCCAGTCTCGAAAAGAAAAATTTCCCAGACTTGGATTGTCTATATTAGACTTTTCGTCCATCACGAACATCGCCGGACGCCGTCTTTCGAGACAGTTCTGTCCGGCCCCGACCGGAGATGTCTCCATGACGCAAACCGCCCCGACCCTGCCGCTGACCGTCGACGAAGCCGCGGTGCGCGCGGCCCTGCCGTCGCTCGACGTGCTCGGCACGCTGCGCCGCATGTTCGCGTCGCTCGCCGCGGCGCGCGCGGTGCAGCCGCCGCAGACGCTCACGCTGTTTCCCGACCAGGCCGGCGACTTCATCACGTATCTCGGCGCGCTCGCCGATGCGCAGGTGTTCGGCGCGAAGCTGTCGCCGTACGTCGTGACGGGCGGCAAGCCGATTGTCACTGCGTGGACCGCGCTGATGTCGATGCAGACCGGCCAGCCGCTGATGTGGTGCGACGCGGGGCTGCTGACGGTCGAGCGCACGGCCGGCACGACGGCGCTCGCGGTCGACTGCCTCGCGCGGCGCGACGCGCGCCATCTGGCGATCGTCGGCGCGGGCGCGGTCGGTCTCGCGCACCTGCGGCACACGGCGGCGCTGCGCGACTGGGAGACGATTCGCGTGTACTCGCCCGCGCTCGCCGACGATGCGGCACAGCAGGCGAAGCTCGCCGAACTCGACCCGCGCGCCCGCGCGGCAACGAGCGTCGAAGCCTGCGTGCGCGACGCGGACGTCGTGATGCTGTGCACGTCGTCGGGCACACCCGTGCTCGGCGACGGGATGCTCACGCGCCCGGCGCTCGTCACGTCGATCAGCACGAACGTCGCACGCGCGCACGAAATCCCGCCCGCCTGGCTGCCCGACATGGACGTGTACTGCGACTACCGGCAGACGACCCCCGCAAGCGCCGGCGAAATGCAGATCGCGGCGGCCGAGCACGGCTGGGATGCCGGGCGGATCGTCGGCGACCTGCCCGCGCTCGTCGCCGGCACCTGCGCGGCGCCGTCGCGCACGCGTCATGCATTTTTCCGCTCGATCGGCCTCGGGCTGGAGGACATCGCGATTGCGCACGCGCTGTACACGCACCTGACGCGCGCATGAGCGGCACGCGCACGCGGGGCCGATACAATGGCGCAACCGCCGCGGCGGCCGCGCGCGGGCGCACGGGCATGCCGGCCACCGGTGCGTCGGCGCGCCGGCCCGACACGCTGCCCGGCCCCCGCCCACCCGAGATGGCGACACCGATGCGCAAGAAGAAATCCCCCGTCAAAGACCTGCTGCTCACCCGCTATGCGCCGATCGCCGACGGTATCGCGGCGCTGTTCTTCCCGTACGCGGAAGTCGTGATCCACGACCTGCTCGACCAGACCGTGCTGTATCTCGCGAACAACCTGTCGAAGCGCGAGGTCGGCGACGATTCCGCGCTCGAGGAAATCGATCATTCCGCGCGCGAGCGCGTGATCGGCCCGTACGAGAAGCTGAACTGGGACGGACGGCGGATGCGCTGCGTCAGCAACGTGCTGTTCGACGACGAAGGCCACCCGGCCGGGATGATGTGCATCAACTTCAACATCGCGGTGTTCGACGAGGTGCGTACGACGCTCGACCTGTTCATCAAGGGCGCGGGTGTCGTCGCCCAGCCCGACGAGCTGTTCCGCGACGACTGGCAGGAGCGCATCAACACGTTCCTGCACGGCTGGCTGCGCGAGCGGCAGGTCGGGCTGAACGGGCTCACGCGCGAACACCGGCGCGAGCTCGTCGAGGCGCTGTACGCGGAAGGCGCGTTCCGCGGCAAGAGCGCGGCGAACTACGTCGCGAACGTGCTCGGCATGGGGCGCGCGACGGTCTACAAGCACCTCAAGCACCTGAAGGAAACGCAGGGCGACGCGTAGGCGGCCGGCCGCGGCAACGCACGGCGCCGGTCATCGCTACCGCGATGCGGTTTCCGTGTCTATGCTTCGTGATACGTCGGGCCGGGCCCCGCTGCACGGGCACGGCCACAACGAAGCGTCGATGCATGAAATGCTATAGTCCCGGTTACACTTTTTTGCTCCCTGGACCGCCCATGACGACCGCTCCCGCCCCGATTGCCCGCCCGACCCTGACCGTCGAAATCTGGTCCGACCTGATCTGCCCGTGGTGCTGGATCGGCAAGCGCCGCTTCGACGAGGCGCTGGCCGCATTCGCGCACGCCGACCGCGTCGACGTCGCGCTGCGCGCGTACCGGCTGATGCCCGGCCAGCCTGTCGAGCCGGTCGAGGTGATGCTCGCCAGCAAATACCGGATGTCGCCCGCGCAGGTCGACCAGATGCTGCATCAGGTGACCGATGCGGCCGCGAGCGTCGGGCTGCGCTACGACCTGCCCGGCACGCTCGTCGGCGACACGCTTGACGGCCACCGGCTCGTGAAGCTCGCGGAAGCGACGGGCCGCGCGCATGCGCTGACCGAGCGGCTGTACCGCGCGTATTTCTGCGAACACGGCTCGCTGTTCGATCACGCGGAACTGGCTGAATTCGCGGTCGAGGCGGGGCTCGAGCGCTCGGCCGTCGACGACGTGCTGCGCAGCGACCTGTACCGCGACGAAGTCGAGGCCGACATCGCGCGCGCCGCGCAGATCGGCGGGCGCGGCGTGCCGCTGTTCGTGTTCGGCGGCCGCTACGCGGTGTCGGGCGCGCAGCCGGCCGACGCATTTGCGCAGGCGCTCGACCAGGCGTGGCGCGACGGCATCGTCGAGCTCGACGGCGCCGACGCGGCCGCCTGCGGCCCCGACGGCTGCGAGCTGCCGGCGCGCTCGTAACGCCCTTCCATGCTTCCGGCGCGCCCGTCCGCGGGTGCGCGCGACTACGCGACACTCCTGCCACAAACCGGCAGGAAGCCCGCGCCGATGAGGTCTAGAATGCATCCTTTCAAATAACTATCAGAAGGCTGCAGGCCCATGACCCACGGGATCCACGGAGAGAAGCGCTGGTACGCGCTGATCGTTCTCTGTCTCGGCGTGCTGATGATCGTGCTCGACAGCACGATCGTGAACGTTGCGCTGCCGTCGATCAGCACCGACCTCCATTTCACCGAAACGGCCCTCGTGTGGGTCGTCAACGCATACCTGCTGACGTTCGGCGGCTGCCTGCTGCTCGGCGGCCGGCTCGGCGACCTGTACGGCCAGCGACGCATGTTTCTCGCCGGCCTCGTCGTGTTCACGCTCGCGTCGCTCGCATGCGGCCTCGCGCAATCGCAGACGATGCTGATCGCCGCGCGCGCGGTGCAGGGGCTCGGCGGCGCGGTGGTGTCGGCCGTGTCGCTGTCGCTGATCATGAATCTCTTCACGGAACCCGGCGAACGCGCACGCGCGATGGGCGTGTACGGCTTCGTGTGCGCGGGCGGCGGCAGCATCGGCGTGCTGCTCGGCGGGCTGCTGACGAGTTCGCTGTCGTGGCACTGGATCTTCCTCGTCAACCTGCCGATCGGCATCGCGGTCTATGCGATGAGCGCCGCGCTGCTGCCGCGCATGCGCGCGCCGGCCGGCACCGCGCGGCTCGACGTCGCGGGCGCGATCACCGTGACCGCTGCGCTGATGCTGGCCGTCTACGGGATCGTCGGCGGCAACGAGGCCGGCTGGCTGTCGACGCGAACCGTCGCGCTGATCGGCACGGCTGCCGTGCTGCTCGCGCTGTTCATCGCGATCGAGGCGCGCACCGCGCATCCGCTGATGCCGCTCTCGCTGTTCGCCGCGCGCAACGTCGCGCTCGCGAACGTGATCGCCGTGCTGTGGGCGGCTGCGATGTTCGCGTGGTTCTTCCTGTCGGCGCTGTACATGCAGCGCGTGCTGCAATACGGGCCGCTGCAGGTCGGGCTCGCGTTCCTGCCGGCCAACCTGATCATGGCCGCGTTCTCGCTCGGGCTGTCGGCGCGGATCGTGATGCGCTTCGGGATCCGCGGCCCGATCGCGGCCGGCCTGCTGACTGCGGCCTGCGGTCTCGCGCTGTTCTCGCGCGCGCCGGTCGACGGCGGCTTCGTGTGGCACGTGCTACCCGGCATGACACTGCTCGGCATCGGCGCGGGCGTCGCGTTCAACCCGCTGTTGCTCGCCGCGATGAACGACGTCGACCCGGCCGAATCGGGGCTGGCGTCGGGGATCGTCAACACCGCGTTCATGATGGGTGGCGCGCTCGGCCTCGCGGTGCTCGCGAGCCTCGCGGCCGCCCGCACCGATGCGCTCGCGGCCGCGCAGGCCGCGCCGCTGGTCGCGCTGAACGGCGGCTACCACGCGGCTTTCGCGTTCGGCGCGGTGTTCGCCGCCGTAGCCGCGCTGATCGGCCTCGCGCTGCGCATCCGGCGGCAGGAAACCGTCGAAGGCGTCGGCCCCGCGATGCACTGAGCGGCGGTGGCGGCCATCGAACCGGGGCGCGCACTGTCGCGCCCCTTTTTACGCATGCCGGGCGCGGCGCGCGGCGGATGCGTCGCGCGCCTTGGCCCGATGGCCATCCATCGGCCGCACCATTTCATTCAAACGCCCGTTTCACCCTCGCCCTGACGCCCGCCACACGGGCCTTCCCGGCCTATTTTTAACGCAGCCGTACATTGACCGGCCACTTTTGCGACAATGGCGGACTTTGACGCGCGCGCCGCAACCACGCGCCGCCGCAGAACGCCGCATAACCGCCTGGTTCCGATGTCGCTTCCCCATATCGATCTGCTGTACTCCCTGTCCGGCCTGTTCGTCGGCATTCTCGTCGGCCTGACGGGCGTTGGCGGCGGTTCGTTGATGACGCCGATCCTCGTGCTGCTGTTCGGCGTCCACCCTGCGACGGCGGTCGGCACCGACCTGTTGTACGCGGCCGCGACCAAGGCCACCGGCACGCTCGTCCACGGCCTGAAGGGGTCGATCGACTGGCGCATCACGGGCCGGCTCGCGGTGGGCAGCGTCCCGGCCGCGGCCATCACGCTGTGGTGGCTGCACACGCACGGGATGAATACGCCGGGCACTGCGCGGATGATCCAGCTCGTGCTCGGCGTCGCGCTGCTGCTCACGTCGCTCGCGCTGATCTTCCGGCCGCAGCTCACCGCATTCGCCGCGCGCAACCCGCTCGCGCCAAGCCCCGCGCGCACGCTGTGGTCGACCGTGCTGACGGGCGCCGTGCTTGGCGTGCTCGTGTCGATGACGTCGGTCGGCGCCGGCGCGATCGGCGTCACCGTGCTCCTGCTGCTGTATCCGATGCTCGCGACGACCCGCATCGTCGGTTCCGACATCGCGCACGCGGTACCGCTCACGCTGGTCGCCGGCATGGGCCACTGGCTGCTCGGCTCGGTCGACTGGTCGATGCTGCTGTCGCTGCTGCTCGGCTCGCTGCCGGGCATCGTGCTCGGCAGCCTGCTGTCGGCGCGCGCACCCGAGCGGCTGCTGCGCAACCTGCTCGCCGCGACGCTCGTCGCGGTCGGCGTAAGGCTCGTGCTCGCGTAAGCGGGCGCCGGTCCCGCCCTTCCCCCGCAGTTACGCCTTTTTCCCGGCCAGCGCCTCCGACGCGCCGCACCATCATCCGCTGCCAACGAAAAACAGCCCGACCGGCCTGCGCCGATCGGGCTGTCGTCCATCCGGGGCGGCGCGAGCCGCCCGCGCCGCTTACTGCCCCTGCTGCTGCAGCTTCTGCTGCTTGAGCTGCTGCGTGCGCGCCTGCAGCTTCAACACGCGCTGCAGTGCGGTACGGTTGGCGAGGATGCCGTCGTAGAAGTTGGCGAGATCGCCCTTCAGCGCGGTCCGCGACGCGTCGTTCAGGTAGATCATGTGGCCCGACGGGTAGTTCTTGATCGTCAGGTTCTGCGCCTTGATCGTCGGATCGAGCGGCATCTGCGCGAGCGTCAGCTCCGTCTGGTGGAACGGCGTGACGGCGTCGAAATAGCCGTTCGCCGACAACACCTTCAGGTCCGGGTTCACGCTCATCGTCGATGCCAGGTCGCCGGCCGTGTACAACGTATTGCCGCCGCCCTTGTTCGCGCCGGTCGGGTCCGTGTGGCTGAAGTCCCAGTTGTTGAAGACCTGGTCGTTCAGGTCCACGAACGACGACGTCGACGTGTACTTGAGGTCGGTGTTGATGTAGCTGTTCCACAGCACCGTGTACGCGCCGCCGACGTTCGTGATCGACGGATCGTTGCTGCCCGAATTCGGCAGGATGTACGGCGCGATACCCTTGCCCGTGAAGTTCGCGCGACCGTCGTACTGGCCGATCTGCGTGCCCGGCACGAGCGTCAGGAAGAACGTGTACGGCGGGTTGTCGTCCGACGAAGGCACATTGCCGAGCGCGGCCGGGTTGCCGAACGTCTGGATCAGCGACGTCGGATCCGTGCCGATGTACGAGCCCATCTGCTGCGCGGTCTGCAGGTTCAGGTTCAACCGCACGTTCACGAAGCCGCCGTCCTGCGGGTTCGGCTTCTGCGCGAGCGGTGCGAGCGTGTTGTCCGCATAGTTGCGGGCCTGGACCATGTACGCGTCGAGATCGGTCGGCGTCGGGTTGAGCGTCGTCTTCTTCCAGTAGAACGCGTCGGCCGCGAGCGTCGGGAACGTGCCCGGCGCGGACAGCGCGTTCGCGTAGTCGAGGATCGACGACTGCAGCGTGATCCCGTTCAGGTCGATGCCGTCCTCATGCAGCACCCACGACACGACCGCGCTGCGCGCGGTGCCGTACGACTCGCCGTACAGGAACTTCGGCGAATTCCAGCGCGAGTACTTGGTCAGGTAGCGCTGGATGAAGCGATCGATCGAGTGCGCGTCCTGGTCGGTGCCCCAGAAGTCCTTGTTCTTCGCCGGGGCGATCGCCGTCGAGTAACCGGTACCGACCGGGTTGATGAACACGATATCGGTGCGGTCGAGCAGGCTGTCCGGGTTGTCGAGCAGCTTGTACGGCGCGGGCGGCGTGAAATTCGGGAACGACGACTGCAGGCGCTTCGGCCCGTACGAGCCGAGCAGCAGGTAGACCGACGACGAGCCGGGGCCGCCGTTGTAGAAGAACGTGACCGGGCGCGGCTTCGACGGGTCCGGATTGTCCTGCGTGTACGCGACGTAGAACATCTTCGCGTTCGGCGCCGACGTGACCGGATCGATCGTCGTCAGGTGGCCCGTGGTCGCCGTGTACTTGATCGTCTTGCCGCCGATCGTGACCTGGCGGTGTACGACCGCTACGCCTTCGGTCGAATCCGTGACCGCGTCGTTCGGCCCCGTGCCGTACACGTCGGTGTCGACGTACGGCTGGTCGGCCGCGGCGGCGGCCGTTGCGTTGGTGTTGGCCTGCGTACTGCCGCTGGATGTCGCGGCCGCGGCGGCGGCCGAAGCAGCCGGGCTCGACCCGTCGTCGCCGCCGCACCCCGTGACGAGCAGCGCCGCGGCCGCAGCAGCGGCGAGCGGCATGCTCAAAGTCGTTCCGAATAGCGCGAAACCGTCTTTCAAGGACTTCCGTGTCGTCATTATTGCCTCTCGAACAGAACGATAAATACCGCCGGCCGCAAAGGATCATTTGCGCCGACGCTCCGCACCGGGAATGCATTCGTTATGCGACGCACTCCGAGTTTTTTACCGGTTCGATGAATACCGACCGGCATGATTTACCCCACCCATATTTTTTTGCAACCGCACAATGGGATCAATTCCATTGCAAACGACAATTCAATAATTCGCAGCAATACGAATTCATTTCGCGCATTTTCATGCGCACAAAATCGACGGCAAAAACACGCCCCGCAAAGCCCGCCCGACAAGGCGACTCCGCTTCGAACAGACGAACAATCCCCCTCGGCGAGATGCCGATTAATCGCGAAACAGCGACCAATCGCAGCTCGAGCCGATTTAATAAAATCGAAAGGATCGATTAACTAAACGGAAAGGAATATCTCGTATCCGGAATTTATTAAATTAAGTGAAAATATCGGCGCATATTAAGTTCCGGATTTACCGCCGTAAAGTAATAATTTGTTACGGCGCTCGCCATTCGGATAAAAGGCCGTACGGGACCGATTCCATGGCGCAAAAAGAAAAAAGCCGGACGACTGTCCGGCTTCACTGGAACGACGCAGCGGTCGCCGTCAGAGCGGCACGTCGATCGCGCCGGCGCCCGTCGTGATCGCGTTCGCGCCCGGTGCGGCCGAGATCGGCGGCAGGTTCGCGCTCGTCAGCGCCGGCGCGGCGCCCGGCGTGCCGCCGCGCGGCACCGTGCGGATCACCTGCGAAGGCGGCAGCGGCGCGCCGTTCTTCAGGTGCTTCCACATCAGGTTCAGCGCCTGCAGGTTGTAGTAGTGGACCGGCACGAAGCGCGTGTCGAAGCCCGCAACCGGCAGGAATGCGTCGAAGTGCTGGCCGTTCGTCACCTCGTAGAACACGAGCTGGCTGCGCCCGGCTTCGCTGATGCCGTTCTGCGCGACATACGCGCGCGACGCGTGGTTCACCGGCACCAGCGCGTCGCTGCGACCCTGCACGATGATCGCCGGCTTGCCCTGCAGGTTCGCGTTCACGCGTACCGCGTCGACGTTCGCGGGCATCCCGAGCATCCCGTTCGTCCATAGCTGGCGCAGGCACAGCGCGCCCGCGAAGCTCGCATCGGGCGTCGCGAGCCGGTGGTCGACGCCTGCGCCGTTGTTGAACACGAGGTCGATACCGGCCGTCGGCGGCACGCCGTTGCCGACGCCGAACACGGCCGGCATCGGCGAAGTGGCCGGCGCCGCGACCGCGCCAGTCGCCGGATTGGTCGTCGCAAAGCTGAAGTTGCACAGGTTGTCGGTGACGCGCGAGCGCGTGTACGCGTTCGCATAGGTGACCGCGATCGCCGGAATCGCCTGCGAATCCCACATCGGCGCCTGCAGCAGGTCGGAATCGACCAGATAGCCGGCCGCATGGAGCTGCGCGAGCGCGTCGGCGGCCTGGCTCTGCGTGTCGGCACCGGCCACAATCCCGGCCGCCGAGAGCGTCGCGCAGCGCTGCGTGCGGATCGACTGCGTGGTCGCGGCCGGCAGCGCGCTCAGGTACGGCGCGGCGGCGAGCGACGCCGACGCGGCCGCGCACGGCTGCAGCAGGTTCGCGAGCGTCGCGTAGTCGGCCAGCGGCCGGCCGAACGACGGCACCGGCTGGCCGTCCGTGCGCACGACCGCATTCGGCGACATCCGCACGTTGATCTGCGGCTCGCCGACCACGACCGCGGTGATCCAGCCGCGGCTGTCCTGCTCGGCCGCCGCGAGCGACGCGCCGCCGCCGTTGCTGACCGACGCGGCAATCGTCGTGATGTCGCCGGGACGATAGCGCACGCCGTGATGCGAGCCGTCGACCAGCGGTCCGAACTGCTCGTTGAGCGCCCAGTACGCGAACTCGACCGACTGCAGCGTCACTCGCCCCCAGTCCTGCTCGGGATTCTGTTGCGAGTGCGCATGCTTGAATGCGTAGCGATTCGGAAAGCGGTTGTTGAACGCGGCGAGATCGCCGCTCGTCACGTTCGCGGTGAACAGGCTAGCGGTGCCGGCCAGCACTGCATTGGCGAGCGTGCCGTCGATCAGCGTGACGGTATCCGACATGAGTTCGTGCGCACCGTTGCCGCCGCCCTTGTCGTTGTAGGCCACCGCGCAGCCGCGCTTGAGCGCCCATTCGCCGGCCGCGGAAATCGCGCCGTACACGCCGCGCGAGCCCGACGACGTCGCGGTGACGATGCACGGCTGCGCGGGATTGAAGCTGGCGGGCACCTGCACGAGCAGCGTCACGTTCTTGGTGCCGCTGCCGTCGTCGGAGTACGCGAGATATTCGGTGCCGGGGATCTTGCCTTCGCCGAGCGTATCGTTGCCGTCGAGGTCGACGTTCGGCCCCCAGAAGCGGCCGTAGCCGCCGTTCGCGCTCATGTCGACGAGCGCGCGGTAATTCGACCAGATCGCGAGGCGGCGCAATTCGGCGCTCGTCGGCCGGGCGGCATTCGCGAAACCGGGGGCGGTCGCCGTGCCGAGACCCGTCTTGCCGAGGCCGGCCGTCAGCAGGTCGTCGCTCGCGCCGTCATAGGCCGTCGTGCGCACGCTGCCGGACACGAAGCCGGGCAACCGGTTGCGCTCGGCCGAATCGTCGCCGTTGCAGGCGCCGAGCATCGCGACCGCGGCCAGCGCCGCGCCGAAAACCATCCGCCTGCCCCATCCGAGCCTCGTCATCGCCGCCCTCTCGATTTCGTTATCGGTCCGCCGCCGCGTCGCGCGCGGCTTGCGGCCTCTGAAGCGCAAACGGGCCCCGGCATGCCGGGGCCCGCCTGGAAACGGGCGCACGCGGCGCTCGCGCGCCGCCGCCCGGCATCACTGCTGCTGAACCGTCAGCCTGTTCGTGACCGATGTCACGCCCTTCACGCCCTTCGCCGCGGCTTCAGCCTTGTCGATCTGGTCCTGGGCCGGCATCGTGCCTTCCAGCGTGATCGCGCCGCCCTTCGAGCGCACGACGAGGTTCGACACGTTCTCGCCCGATTCCTTCGAAATCGCCTTGCGCACCGCGTAGCCGAGCTTGCGGTTCGCCTTCTTCGCGGTTTTCGCGGCGGCCTTCGGCGCGCTGGTCGCGGCCGCGGGCGCTTCCGTTGCCGCTGCGTCGCTCGACTGCGCATACACGCTGCCCGACAGACAGGCCGCCACGGCGGCGACGCCCAACGCTCTCAACACGATCGACTTCATGCTATCTCCTTATCACTCCGGAACGGCCGTGCACAGTACGGCCGGATACCCCCAAAAACAGCCGGCCCACGCGCGAACGGGCGGGACAGCCGGTGTTTTCCACGGCGATACGAGAGAGGCGACACGGGCCGGCGGCCGGCGCACGCTGATAGCGGGCCGGCCGGGCCGGACAGCCGCCGGCCGGACGCGCCCGGTCTCATTGCGTGCCGGGTCGCGCGCGATTCGGGCGCGGCTGCGTCGCACAATGTAATCCAGCGCCCGCCGAAGCGCAAAGCTTTTGACGCGGGGCGGCCCGCCGCTGTCGCCGCCACGCCGCGCCGGGCCGCCTGACTCGCGCACGCCCGGTGAAACCGGGTACCATCGCCGCGAGAATCCGCATCGCTCGTGACAACCGTCCGACCGTCATCGATGCGTCACGCCAGCGTCATCCGCCGATCCCATGAAGCCTGCCCGCACTCGCCCGCCTCGCCGCATCCTCGCCCGCTTCGTCGCGGTGTCGTGGCGCGACCTCGCGCTGTCGATCGGCCCGACCGTGCTGCTCGCCGCCGCGGCCATCTGGCTCGCGGTCAAGCTGATCCAGCCGGCGCCGCCGTCCACGCTCGTGATCTCGTCCGGCCCGCCCGGCAGCACGTACTGGAATGCCGCGCAGAAGTACAAGACGATCCTCGCAAAGAACGGCGTCACGCTCGACGTCCAATCGTCTGAAGGGTCCGCGCAGAACCTCGCGCGGCTGTCGAACCCGAATGCGCCGGTCGACGTCGGTTTCGTGCAGAGCGGCATCGGCCCGAAGGAGCGCGACGAGCACCTCGTGTCGCTCGGCAGCATCGGTTACGTGCCGCTCGCGATCATGTACCGCGGCCCGGTCGTCGCGCGCCTGTCCGACTTCAACGGCAAGCGGCTCGCGCTCGGCGCGGAAGGCAGCGGCGCGCGCGAGCTGAGCCTGGCGCTGCTGAAAATGAACGGCATCGTGCCGGGCGGCTCGACCGAGCTGCTGCCGACCGCCGGCGAGGACGCGGCCACCGCGCTGCTCGACGGCAAGATCGACGCGGCATTCCTGTCCGGCGACTCGACGCAGATCCCGGTGATGGCGAAACTGTTCCGCGCGCCAGGCGTGCACGTGTATTCGTTCACGCAGGCCGAGGCGTACGCGCGGCGCTTTCCGTACCTGACCGCGATCACGCTGCCGATGGGCGTCTACGATCTCGGTCACAATCTGCCGCCCGCCGACATCCACACGGTCGCGCCGACCATCGAACTCGTCGCACGCGACTCGCTGCACCCCGCGCTGTCCGACCTGCTGATCGAGGCCGCGCGCGAGGTGCACGGCCACGCGACGATCCTGCAACACGCCGGCGAATTCCCGTCGCCCGTCACGCGCGGGTTCCAGCTGTCCGACGACGCCGCGCGCTACTACAAGTCGGGCAAGACCTTCCTGTACCGGCGGCTGCCGTTCTGGGTTGCGAGCCTGGTCGACCGGCTGCTGGTCGTGATCGTGCCGCTGATCGTCGTGCTGATCCCCGGGCTGCGGCTCGTGCCGTCGCTATACGGCTGGCGCGTGCGCTCGCGCATCTACCGCTGGTACGGCGCGTTGATCGCACTCGAGCGCAGCGCGCTCGGCGAACACACGGCCGAGGAGCGCGTGCAGTTGCTCGACGAGCTGGACGACATCGAGGAAGCCGTGAACCGGATGAAGATGCCGCTGGCCTACGCCGGACAGTTCTACGTGCTGCGCGAGCACATCGGCTTCGTGCGCGAACGGCTCACCGCGCACGACCAGGACACGCCGGCGGGCTCACCCGGCGCCGGCGGCCCGCCGAATGCGCGCGCCGAGGCCGCGCCGCCGGCCGACACGCCCCCTCGGGCGACTCCCGGTTCCGCGTAAGCGGACGATCCGCGATCATTGCTGCACGCGCGTGCCGCCGCGTAACATGGAGGCCGCCGCCAGGCGCCGCACGCCCCACCCTCTGGAGAACGACATGACAACCGGCCTCGATACCGCCCAGCCTGCCTGGTTCTTCGACTTCGTGTCGCCGTTCTCGTATCTGCTGCTCGAACAGCACGACAAATGGCCGGACGTGCCGTTTGAACCCGTCGCCGTCTCGCTGCTCGACCTGCAGCGCCACTGGGGGCAGCGCCCGAGCGCCGACGTGCCGGCCAAGCGCGTGTTCACGTACCGTCATGCGCTGTTTCGCGCGGAACAGCTCGGCATCCGCTTCAAGATGCCGCCGGCGCATCCATTCGAATCCGACAAAGTGCTGCGCCTGGCGATCGCGCTGCGCGCCGATATCGCGACGGTGCTGGAGATGTTCCGCTTCATCTGGCGCGACGGCAACGATCCGTCGACGCCGGAAGGCTTCGCCGCGCTGTGCGAGCGCGTCGGCGTCGGCCACGGCGACGAGCTGATCGAATTCGAGGAAACCACCGCGCAACTGGCCCGCAACAACGCCGACGCGATCGCGCTCGGCGTGTTCGGCGTCCCGACGTTCTGGATGAACCAGCAGCTGTTCTGGGGCGAGGACGCGCTGCCGATGGTGCTGTACTGCGCGCGCACGCCGAACTGGCTCGAATCGCGCGAGGTCAAGCGGATCAGCGCGCTGCCGAAGGGTCGGGCGTGATGGCCGGTATCACGCACGGCAACGCGCGGCTGCGGTAAGGTTACGCGTCACCCGAACACCCCCCAACCGATGGAAGACGACGACCGTACCGCCTCGCTCGATATCTGGCTCGTGCGCGTGTTGCGCACGCTGCTGCTCGAGCGCAGCGTCACGCAGGCCGCGCTGCGGCTGAACCAGACCCAGCCCGCGATCAGCACCGCGCTGCGCAAGCTGCGCGAGACGCTGAACGACCCGATCCTCGTGCGCGGCAAATCCGGCATGGTGCCGACCGAATACGGCGCGTCGCTGCTCGAGGCCGCGCAGCGCGCGCTGCGCGAGGTCGACTTCATCGCGACGCCGCACGGCGACTTCGATCCGTCGTCCGCGCGGCGCACGTTCCGCGTCGCGGCGCCCGACTACCTGAACGATTTCTTCATGCCGACGCTGATCGAGCGCTTTCGCGACGCGGCGCCGCATGCACACCTGGAAATCGATTCGCTGAATCCCGCGCTCGACCACGCGGGCGCGCTCGAATCGGGCGCGCTCGATCTCGTGATCGGCAACTGGCCGAAGCCCGACCCGCAGTTCGCGCGCCAGGATTTGTTCTCCGACACGATCGTGTGCCTGATGCGCGACGCGCATCCGCTCGCGCGCGTGCCGCTCACGCGCGAAGCGTACGCGTCGGCCGCGCACGTCGCACCGACGCCCTACACCGGCGACAAGCGCAACGCGATCGAGATCGGCCTGGCGCGCGCGCGCCTCACGCGGCGCATCGTGACGACGCTGCCGTACTTCGGGATCGTGCCGCAGGTGCTGCTGCAGTCGGACCTGATCTTCACGACGACGCGCCGCTTCGCGACGCACTATGCGCAGTTGTTGCCGCTCGTGGTCGTCACGCCGCCCGTGCCGTTTCCGCGCATCAAGAGCTACCTGCTCACGCATCCACAGCCCGACCGGCCGACCGACATCGCGTGGCTGTGCTCGCTGATGCAGAGCGTGTCCGACGAGCTGACGGTCGCCCGCAGCCGCAAGCGCTGACACGCAACGCGGCCACTCAGGCCGTGCAGAAGGTTTCCTGCAGATGGGTCCAGCGCACGACGCCCGCCGCGTCGCGTTCGAACACGGCCGTCGCGCGGCGCGCGGGCAGCTCGCCCGATGCCGCGTGCTGCGCTTCGAGATAGGTGATTACCGCATGCGATGCTTCGGCCGCGAGCACGCGGGTCTCCGACAGCGTGATGCGCAGCCCCGGCTTCGCGCCGGCGAGCTTCGCGAACAGCGCGCGCGTGCCGTCATGGTCGACGACGCGGCCATCGGTCAGGATCATCGTGAAGTCGGGGGAAAACGCGGTGAGCAGCGCGTCGAGTGCCGCGGGCGCGGTATCGACGCCGGACAGCCAGCGTTCGATGGCGACGAGGCTCGCATCGAGCGTGTCGAGATAGATCGGGTGATCGGACATGGTGCGTGCACGGAAAGGCGCAGCCCGATGCCGCGCGTTGCCGTGCAGTGTATGCAAAATCGCGCGGCCGTGCGCCGGCCGCGCGGTGTTACCGCGAGCAGGACACCTCGTCGCGTGCGCGCCCGGCCGCGACCGCCTTCGCATCGGCCACCGGCATGCCCGAGCGCGCCTGCAGCAGCTCCGCGCACACGGCCACCGCGATCGCGCCCGGCGCCTTGTCGACGATGCCCGCGACACCGATCGGGCACACCATCTCCACGAGCCGCGCCGGATCGACGCCGCGCGCCGCGAGCCGGCGCTCAAACTTCACGCGCTTGGTGCGCGAGCCGATCATCCCGAAGTACGCGTAGTCGCGACGCCGCATGATCTGCGCGGCGAGCGAGAAGTCGAGCGCGTGGTTGTGCGTCATCACGAGGAAGTACGCACCGGGCGGCGCCGCGTCGACGACGGCCTCCGGCGTGTCGGTCGGCTCCGGCTGCACGTTCGGCGGACATTCGTCCGGGAACAGCTCATCACGCGTATCGACCCACTGCACGACACACGGCAACGCGCCGAGCAGCGTGACGAGCGCGTGACCGACGTGCCCGGCGCCGAACAGCACGATGTGCATCGGCGCGGGCGTACCGGTCGCGCGGTTGCGCTGGCCGGTGCCCTGCGCGAGCGCGGGGATCGGCACGGTGCGAAGCGAGCGTGCGGGGCCGTTCATGTCAGTCTCCGCCGGGCCGCCCCACACGCACCGGAACAAGCCATCGGGAGATGGGAGGGTCGTTTCATCTCAGCCTGCCGTTGCGCGCGCAGCACGCACCGCACTGATTGCACGCAGGATCGACTCGCCGGTGGCCGGCGCGTCGAGCGGCGGGTTCACCTGGTAGTCGCCGACCGCGGCCACCGCGTCGCGCACCGCGAAGAACACCGAGAACGGCAGCAGCAGCGGCGGCTCGCCGACGGCCTTCGAACGGTGGATGCTGTCCTCGACGTTGCGGTTCTTGAACAGCAGCACGTTGAACTCGGGCGGCGTGTCGTTCACCGTCGGGATCTTGTACGTCGACGGCGCGTGCGTCATCAGCTTGCCGCCCTTGTTCCACCACAGCTCCTCGGTCGTCAGCCAGCCCATCCCCTGGATGAACGCGCCCTCGACCTGGCCGACGTCGAGCGCCGGGTTCAGCGACGCGCCCACGTCGTGCAGCGCATCGACGCGCAGCGTGCGCATCTCGCCCGTCAGCGTGTCGATCACGACTTCCGACACGGCCGCGCCGTACGAGTAGTAGTAGAACGGCCGGCCCTGCAGCTTCGACTGATCCCAGTACAGCTTCGGCGTCGCGTAGAAACCGTCGGACCACAGCTGCACGCGCGCAAGGTACGCCTTCGCGATCACTTCGCCGAACGGCACGTTGTGGCCGCCGATCGACACGAAGTCGTTGCCGAACTTCACGTCGGCCGCATCGACCTTGCCGTCGCCGAACTGCTTCGCCGCGAACACCGCGAGCCGCTCGCGCAGCTGGCGCGCCGCGTCCTGCGCGGCCTTGCCGTTCAGGTCCGAACCCGTCGACGCCGCCGTCGCGGACGTGTTCGCGACCTTGCTCGTGTCGGTCGCCGTCACGCGAATCCGGCCGAAGCGGATGCCGAGCTCATGCGCGACGACCTGCGCGACCTTCGTGTTGAGCCCCTGCCCCATCTCGGTGCCGCCGTGGTTCACGAGCACCGAGCCGTCGGTGTAGATATGCACCAGCGCGCCGGCCTGGTTGAAGTGCGTGACGTTGAATGCAATGCCGAACTTCACCGGCGTGATCGCGATGCCCTTCTTCAGCACCGTGTTGCGCGCGTTGAATTCGCGCACGCCCGCGCGCCGGGCGCGGTAGTCGCTCGTCGCCTCGAGTTCGCCGAGCAGTTCCTGCAGCACGTTGTCCTCGACGGTCTGCCCGTACGGCGTCACGTTGCGTTCGGTCTTGCCGTAGAGGTTCGCATAGCGGACGTCGAGCGGATCGCGGTCGAGCGATCGCGCGACGTCGTCGAGGATGTACTCGATCGCGAACGCGCCCTGCGGGCCGCCGAAGCCGCGGAACGCGGTGTTCGACTGCGTGTTGGTCTTGCCGCAGTAGCCGGCGATGTCGACGTCGCCGAGCCAGTACGCATTGTCGAAGTGGCACACCGCGCGCGTCATCACCGGGCCCGACAGGTCGGCCGAGAAGCCGCAGCGCGACGTCATGTCGAGCGCCACGCCGTCGATGCGGCCGTCGTCGTCGTAGCCGACGTCGAAGCGGTAATGGAAATCGTGCCGCTTGCCGGTGATCATCATGTCGTCGTCGCGGTCCGGACGCAGCTTCACCGGGCACAGCAGCTTCCACGCGGCGAGCGCCGCGCAGCATGCGAACAGGCCCGACTGCGATTCCTTGCCGCCGAACCCGCCGCCCATCCGGCGGCATTCGACGAGCACGTTGTGCGACGCGACGCCGAGCACGTGCGCGACGAGGTGCTGCATTTCGCTCGGGTGCTGCGTCGAGCAGTACACGTGCATCCCGTCGTCGTCCTTCGGCACCGCGTACGCGATCTGGCCTTCCAGGTAGAACTGCTCCTGGCCACCGAGCAGCATCTCGCCCGACTCTCGGTGCGGCGCGACGGCGAGCCGTGCGGCCGCGTCGCCGCGTGCGAGCTTCAGCGGCGGGATCACGTAGGTTTCGGCTGCGCGCGCTTCCTGCGCGGTCAGGATCGCCGGCAGTTCCTCGTAGTCGACCTGCGCGCGGCGCGCGGCGAGCCGCGCGGTTTCATGCGACGTCGCGACGACGATGAACATCGGCTGGCCGACGAACTGCACGATGCCCTTCGCGAGCACCGGGTCGTCGTGGATGATCGGGCCGCAATCGTTGACACCCGGGATGTCGTCGGCCGTGAACACGGCGACCACGCCCGGCGTCGCGCGCACCGCGTCGAAGTTCATCGACACGATCTTCGCGTGTGGCTTCGCCGACAGGCCGAGCGCCGCGTGCAGCGTGCCCGCGACGACCGGAATGTCATCGGTGTAGGTGGCACGCCCGCTGACGTGCAGGTGCGCGGATTCGTGCGCGCGCGACACGTGGACCTGCGCCGCATCGGCTTGCGGGTCGAGGGTGCTCAGGAACGGTTCTGCTTGCTGGTTCATTTTCGGTGTTCTCCGTCTTCAGACGCGCGCCGCGCCGGCGCCGGCTTCGGCGGCCACTTCACGCACATTCAGGGCTTGCGGCGGCAGCGGGTCATGCGGGCGCGTCTCCAGCCAGAATCGGTACATCAGGTTCTTCGCGGTATCGAGGCGGTACGTGCTCGTCGCGCGCATGTCGGACAGCGGCTGGTAGTCGCGCTCGAGCGCCTGCATCGCGGCCTGCGCGGTGGCTTCGTGCCACTGCGCGCCGTCGAGCACGGCTTCCGTGTTGGCTCCACGCTTCGGCGTCGCGGCCATCCCGCCGAACGCGATGCGCGGCTCGCGGATCGTGTCGCCGTCCGCGATGAACGCGAACGCCGCGCACACGGCCGAGATGTCCGAGTCGAACCGCTTCGACAGCTTGTAGGTGCGGAACTGCAGCTTCTCGCGCGCGCCGGTGCGGGTCGGCACCTTCAGGCCGACGACGAATTCGTGCGGCGCCATGTCCTTCTGCTGGTAGCCCGTGTACAGCGCCTCGAGCGGCAGCTCGCGCACCGTGTCGCCGCCGCGCAGCACCACGCGTGCGCCGAGCGCGATCAGGCCCGGCATCGAATCGCCGATCGGCGAGCCGTTCGCGACGTTGCCGCCGATCGTGCCCGCGTTGCGAATCGGCAGCGACGCGAAGCGCTTCCACATCTCGGTCAGTTCCGGGTACGTGCCGGCCAGCGCCGCATAGGCCTTCTCGACCGTCACGCCCGCGCCGATCTCGATCCAGTCGTCGCGTTCCACGAGGCGCTGCAGTTCGGCGATCTGGCCGACGTAGATCAGGTCGTCGAGCCGGCGCATCTGCTTCGTGACCCACAAGCCGATGTCGGTGCTGCCCGCGAGCAGGCGCGCGTCGGGGCGCTCGACCTTCAGCGCGGCCAGTGCGTCGAGCGTGCGCGGCGCCGCGAAGCGCGCGCCGTTGATCGTCGTGTAGTCGAACGTGTCGTCGCGCTTGAGCGACGCGAGCGTGCGGGCCAGCGCGGCCGTGTCGACCGGTGCCGACGGCGCCGGCGCATCGAACATCTGCACGGCCGCATCGACGATCGGACGATAGCCGGTGCAGCGGCACAGGTTGCCGGTCAGCGCATCGGCGATCTCGGTGCGCGTCGGCACGTCCTTCGCCTTCGTGCACGTGGCGGCGCAGCTTTCGTGGCCGTGCTTCTCGTACAGCGCCCACATCGACATCACGAAGCCGGGCGTGCAGAACCCGCATTGTGAACCGTGGCAATCGACCATCGCCTGCTGCACCGGGTGCAGCGCACCGTCCGGCTGGCGCAGGTCCTCGACCGTCAGCAGCGCCTTGCCGTCGAGCGTCGGCAGGAACTGGATGCACGCGTTGACGGCCTTGAACTCGACCGCGCCGGCGTCGGTCAGCTCGCCGACGACGACCGTGCACGCGCCGCAGTCGCCTTCCGCGCAGCCTTCCTTGGTGCCGGTGCAATGCGCGTCCTCGCGCAGGTATTGCAGCACGGTGCGGGTAACGTCCGCGCCGCTGACTTCGCGGATCGCGTGACGATGGTAGAAGCGAATCGGCTCACTCATGTCTCTATGATTCTTCAAATGGGGGCAAGGCGGCCTGCGCGGAGCGCCTGACCGACGTTTTTCTGACAGTTTGCACGCTATCACCATCAAATTCCGCAACCCATAGCCCATCACGCATGGGGCCCATATAACTGCCGCGATATGAGCGCCGGGGCCGCCCGCAGCCCTTTGCGCACGGTGCTCTGCGCCCGTTCCCGACGCCCCCGCCACCGTCCTCCAACGTCGAAAAAAGGTCGCGATTAACTAAATGGTACCTGCGTGAAAACCGGTTCCATGGGAAAATCCCGATTCCCTTTTTCGCCGTCTTCCGCCCGTTTCGTTCATTCGTTCCGACCCCATGTCAACCGATTCCGCCACACCGCCGCGCAGCGGGTTCGCGGTCACGCTGCAAATCGTGTCCGTCGTCTGCTTCACGTTCATCTGCTACCTGACCATCGGCCTGCCGCTCGCGGTGCTGCCGGGCTTCGTCCATGACGACCTCGGTTTTTCCGCGATCGTCGCGGGCGGCGCGATCAGCGTCCAGTACTTCGCGACGCTCGCATCGCGGCCGCTCGCCGGGCGCCTCGCCGATACGCTCGGCCCGAAGCAGACGGTGCTGCGCGGGCTGATCGGCTGCGGCGCGTCGGGTGTGCTGCTGCTCGTCGCGCTGCTGCTCGCGCACTGGCCGGTCGCGAGCCTCGTGCTGCTGGTCGCGAGCCGGCTCGTGCTCGGCGTCGGCGAAAGCCTGTGCGGCACCGGCGCGATCCTGTGGGGCATCGGCCGCGTCGGCGTCACGCACAACGCGAAGGTGATCTCGTGGAACGGCATCGCGACCTACGGCGCGCTCGCGCTCGGCGCACCGGTCGGCGTCGCGATCGCGAATACGCTGAATCCGGCGCTGATCGGCGTGATCGTGATCGCGCTGGCCGCGATCGGCTTCTACCTCGCGCGCCTGATCGCTTCGGTGCCGCTCGTGCACGGCGAACGGATGTCGTATGCGAGCGTGTTCACGCGCGTGCTGCCGCACGGCCTCGGCCTGGCGCTCGGCTCGGCCGGCTTCGGCTCGATCGCCACCTTCGTCACGCTGTACTACGCGGCGCGCCACTGGCCGAACGCCGCACTGTCGCTGACCGTGTTCGGCACGCTGTTCATCGGCGCGCGCCTGCTGTTCGCGAACACGATCAAGACCTACGGCGGCTTCCGCGTCGCGATCGTGTCGTTCGCATTCGAATGTTCGGGCCTGTTGCTGCTGTGGCTCGCGCCGGTGCCGCACATCGCGCTCGTCGGTGCCGCGCTGACGGGTTTCGGCTTCGCGCTGATCTTCCCGGCGCTCGGCGTCGAGGCCGTCGCGCTCGTGCCGCCCGCGAGCCGCGGCGCGGCGCTGTCCGCGTATTCGGTGTTCCTCGACCTGTCGCTCGGCATCACGGGCCCGCTCGCCGGCTATGTCGCGGGCGCGTTCGGCTATCCGCAGGTGTTCCTGTTCGCGGCGGTGGCGGCCGCTGCAGGCGTCGCACTGTCGATGGTGCTGTACCAGCGGCAGGCGCGCGTGGCGGGGAGCGGCGCTGCGGCCTAAGCGTACGACCGCGAGAAATCGCGCGAGCCTTCCTACCGACGGGCCGCCGCCCGGGGCCCATAGCCGGGCAGCCGGCGATACACAGCTTGACGTGACTTAACGCGGCAATATGTTGAAGTCCCGCAGCACGCGGGCAGCCTCGGCGTGGTGCCGAAACGGAACGGCGCGCTCGAGCCTGAGTTTCGGTGCGGCACGATCGAAAAGCACGAGCGCTTCCGACGTGTTGAGATGGCGTGACATATACAGAAAGCCGTCGACCCGGCGGCCATGCCCGTGCACGGCGAGCGACCATTGCTGCGGTATGTCGTACGGTACGACGGTCGACAGCGCGCCGTCGCCGCCAAGGTTTTTCAGCGGCAAGCCGTGCAAGACGGCCACCGTCAGAGGCGAGCCGGTGAACGACAGCACGAAGCGCTCAAGCTCGGTCGTCACGAGCGGAAAGCCGCCGACGGCGAGATCCGCGACTTCGTCGTGCAGCACCGTCTCGGCAAACGCACACTGCAGGTCGAAACCGAAATAGCTGGTGCCATACCGGCGCCGCTTGCGCGGGTCGTCGAAACGGTTGCCGCCCGACTTGCCGAAGTACGGCTCGCCCGTCTCATATCGGGAAACGCGCACCAGCGCCGCCGGCGGAATCGTCCGCGTAACCAGCGTCGCATTCGCGAAGTGTTCGCTCGGCGGCTTCAACGTCAACCGCAGCTCCTAGCGTTCCACGAACGCCGCCGCGGCACGCTCGACCTCGGCGAGCCTCCCCTGCGACAGCGCTTTCAGCGGCGTGACGTTGCCAAGAGACGCCTTGGGCGTCGTGAAGAACTGCCATTTGCTCCACCCTGGCAAATCACCCAGGCATTGCGTCACCTTTCCCAGCGTCTTGCGATCGACATCGCCCGTCAGATAAAAGGTCGGGTAGTACTGCGCCGCCCCCACGTCGACCGTGAAGATGCGCCCCGACACGACTGCCTTGCTGAGCGCCTGCCGAGTCATGCCGAGCCCCGCCCAGATCTCCGCGGCCGGCAGCAGCGCACCCTTCGCGACGAGCGCCCGCCGTTCTGCCAGCGCGCGCTGCTCGAAATCGGCGGCTGCGGCATCCGCGCGCGCCGCCGGCTTCGCATGCGGTTTCGTGCGAACGGACGGCTGCCTGTCGCGGGTCGCGGCGGCTGCAATGCCGAACGTGATCGTGCCGGCCAGATCGATGACCTGGGCGATGCCGACCTTGAACAAGTGCCCGAGCTGTTCGTCCGACAGCCTGAGCAGCGCCCGAGCGCGGTCGGGCCCGAGCATGGTCGCGGCGCCGACGGCGCTGCGTAGCGCCTCCTCGGTCTCGACATCGAGAACCACAGCCGCGCCTTCAAGCGCATGAGCCTGCCTGACCATCACCGCCTCCTTGCACGACCGGAGGCTCAAGCGTAGGCTCGAATCGAAACCAAGTCAACCATGACAACCAAATCGGGTGGCCGGGCCGGCGACGCCGCCCCCTCCCATCATCCGTCACGCCGTCCGCAGAAACAGCCGGCGTGTCAGGTCGAACGCGACGAGATTGCCGGCTACCACGAGCAGCAGCCCAACCACCGCGAGCGGCGACCACTGATAGCCCTCGAACACCGTCGACACGGCCAGCGCGACGATCGGGAACAGCACCGTGCAGTACGCGGCACGCTCCGGCCCGATCCGGCCGACGAGTGTCAGGTACGCGGTGAAGCCGATCACCGAGCCCGGCACGGCCAGGTACACGAGCGCGCCGAGATAGCGCGGGCTCGTGTCGAGCGTGAACGGCATCCCGGCCACCACGCTGCCGACGGTCAGGATCGCCGCGCCGATCAGCATCGCCCAGCCGTTGGTCACGAGCGGGTGCAGCCCTATCGACTGCATCCGGCTCGACAGCAGGTTGCCGATCGAGAAGCACATCGTGCCCGCGAACGCGATCGCGAGCCCCGTCCAGGTCGCGTGATCGTCGAGATGGCCGGCCATCTGCTGCCAGAACAGGCACGCGATGCCGGTCAGCCCGAGCAAGGCGCCGGCGATCGCCGACGGCCGCAGCGGACGGCCCATGAACAGCCGGCCGTTGATCGAGTTCAGGAGCGGCGCGGTCGAGAAGATCACCGCGACGAGGCCGCTCGGCACGACCTGCTCCGCATAGTAGAAGCACAGGAAGTTCAGGCAGAACAGTGCGAAGCCTTGCGCGACGAGAAAGCGCCACGCTTCGCGCGGCGGGCGCACCGGCCGGCGCATCACGCGCAGCAGCGCGAACAGCACGACGGCCGCGAGCCAGAAGCGCCATGCGATCGACACGGGCGGCGGCACCGAGCCGAGCTGCCACTTGATCGCGATCCAGGTGGTGCCCCAGATCAGCACGGTGACGAAATAAAGCGACAGGTTCATGGCGGCAATCCGGAGAATCGGGTGAATCGGGATCCCGACTATGCCGCCGCGCGGCGTGGGCCGATTGTCCGGAATTGCGGTCTTTTTCGGCACGCCGCACGCGCCCCCGCGCGCCCGCTTATACTCGGCGCATCATGAGCCTCTCCCTCTCCGCTCCCCCCGTCGACCACGCCGCCGCCCTGGCCGGCGGCGATCTGCCGTTCGGCCTGCAGTCGGTCTGCCGCACGCTCGCCGACGCGAACGCGACGCTCGAGCGCTTTGCGTGGCTCGGCGACCATCTGGCGATCGCCGAATGGACGCGGATCACCGACGAAAGCGAGACGGTCTACGAGCAGCCCGGCCACCACACGCTGTCGTGTTACCTCGACGGCGGCTATCGGACCGAGCGCCAACGCGTGCCGCGCTACGGCGCGCCGAGCCTGCTGTGCGCGCTGCCGGGCGACCATGAATCGCGCTGGTGGGTGCGCGGCGAGATGCACTTCATCCACCTGTATTTCCTGCCCGAACACTTCACGCAGCGCGCGATCCGCGAGCTCGACCGCGAGCCGCGCGAACTGAAGCTCGCCGATCGCACCTATTTCGAGGATGCGCGCGTCGCGACGCTGCTGCGCTCGCTCGCGCTCGACGGTTGGGACGATGCCGACGAGCGGCTGCGCGTGAACGAGACCGCACACGAGGTGCTGAGCCTGCTGCTGCGCGGGCAGAGCACGACGCGCACCGACACGACGTTCCGCGGCGGGCTCGCGCCGGCCGTGCGCCGCCGCGTGCGCGACTATATCGACACGTATCTCACGCAGCCGTTGACGCTCGGCGAACTGGCCGAGGTCGCCGCGCTGTCCGAATACCATTTCTCGCGGATGTTCCGGCTGTCGTTCGGCCGGGCGCCGCACGCTTGGGTGGCCGAGCAGCGCCTCGCCCGGGCGCGTGAATTGCTGCGCACGACGGCGCTGCCGCTCGCACAGGTCGCAGCCGACTGCGGCTACGCGAACGCCGGCCACTTCAGTCACCGCTTTCGCGATGCGCATGGCACGACGCCGAATACGTACCGGCGCGCGATGCAGGGCCGCTGAGCACAGCCCCTTCCCTCGCTTTTCCGCTTACGCGCCGCGCTGCGACAGTTCCTGCTCAAGCGCCGCGACGCCGGCCGGCAGGTCGACCGGCACCTTCAGGTCGACCATCGTGCGACCGAACGCATGCAGCGTACGGAACAGGTTGTGTTCGCGGCACTGCTCGCCCATCTGCCCGATCCGCACGATCGGCAAGCCGAACGAGCCCGAGATCTCGACCTGGTACTGCTTCGAGATATGGCCGCAGACCATTCCCGGCGTCAGCCCTTCCGGCGTCTCGATCCCGACCACCGAATTGAGCCGGCAGTCCTTCGGCGCATAGAGCTTGAGCCCCATCGACTCGACGCCCGCCTGCAGCGCGAGCGAGCAGCGCAGATGGCGTGCGAAGCGGCTTTCAAGCGTCTCCGCGCAGACGAGCCGCAGCGCCTCGTGCAGCGCGAGCACACCGGACACGGGCGCCGTGTAGTGATAGCCCGCGTTGTGCCAGAAGTTCTCCGCGAGCGCCATGTCGAGGCACCAGTGCGCGTTCGGCTCGGTGCGATGCTTCATGCGCTCCCATGCGGCATCGGAGAAAGCGATCAGCGACACGCCCGGGATCGACGACAGCCCCTTCTGGCCGCCGGTGATCACCGCGTCGATGCCCCACGCGTCCATCTCGAGCGGCATCGTCGACAGCGTGCACACCGCGTCGACGACGACCAGTGCGCCGGCCGCCTTCGCGAGCGCCGCGATGTCGCGCAGGTCGCGGTTCCACACCGTGTTCGACGTCTCGCCCTGCACGATCGTGACGATCTCCGGCCGCTCGCGCGCGATCGCATCCGCGATCTCGTCGAGGCTCGCGACCGCGCGGTCGGCCACTTCGAGCGTCGCGACGTCGGCGCCGACGCGCGTGGCCATCTCGGCCATCCGCGCGCTGAAGAAGCCGTTGCGGATCGACAGCACGCGCGTACCGCGCCAGGCGAGGTTCGAGATCGCCATCTCCATCGCGGCCGAGCCGGGGCCCGCGACGCCGAGCACCCACTTCGTGCGGGTCTGGAACACGTACCGCGCCATCTCCTTCACCTGCTCGATGATCTTCGCCATCGTCGCGCCGAGGTGGTTGATCACGACCGTGTTCGCCTTCGCGACGGCGGCCGGGATCGGAACCGGGCCGGCCCCCATCATCAGCAGCGGTTCTTCGGGCAGGATCGCGTCGAGCGGCACGACGACGGGACAGGGAATCGGCGAGTAATCGATGGACATGGCTGGCAAGAGGTGAGGAAGGAAAATGCACGAACGCTCGCCACACTGCATGGCGAACTGATCGATCATTCCGCGTTCCGCGGCCTCGCGCAAGAGGCACGCTCGGCCGGACAGCGCGACGGTGGCCCGGTCGCCGGACCGGGCCAGCCGGCCGCGTGCGTATTGCGCGATGGCCATTCCGATTGAAAAAGGATTGCGGACCGGTTGCGAAACGGTTCCATTCGGCTTCCGCACGCATGATTTTCTTCGCCAATAACGCCGCGATTCGCCGATGCCGACGGTTTACGTCAACTTTCGCGTCGAATGCAATAGACCGGCCGCCCGATAAAAACCGCCACGCCGAATGCGATACGCAATACCGGCACACCCCAGCAAAACATCCATTATCGTTGCATGTATTGGGGCACGACTCCGGAAATTAACGAAACAGAGCCATCCATGCCGCCAACAAACCATTGATTAATATGCAAAATATTTATCACATGAGCGCATATTCCAATACCGCGTCAGTTTTGCACGCCACGCACGTGTTGCATCGCAGCGTTTAACCGTTACCCGCGATTTCGATTTTCCGCAACCCGCCCCTTTTCTCAGGTTGACGGATATCGGTTCTGTATTGAACAATCGTCTGCGGAATCGAAAGAAACGATTTTTCGATACGAGGGAGAACTGGGTGCCGCGCGATGCGCTTTCGGGGTTGCGCGGCGAAAAATCACAACATAATCAATCAACCGGGCCAGAAATACGCAAGCCATGAACCAGATTCAGACCATGCGTGTATTCGTCTGCGTCGCCGAGCAGCAAAGCTTCCGGCGCGCGGCGCACCATCTCGGCGTGTCCAATGCACTCGTCACGCGTTCGATCGCGATGCTCGAGGGCCACCTGAACACCCGGCTGATCCACCGCACCACGCGCAACCTGTCGCTCACCGAGGCCGGCGTGCGCTACCTCGACGGTTGCCGTGCGCTGCTCGAGGAATTCGACCACCTCGAGTCGTCCGTCGCGCATGCCGTGCGCGAACCGGCCGGCACGCTGCGCGTCGTCGCATCGGGGCTGCTTTCGCCCCTGGCGCTGACACCGCTCGTCAGCAGCTTCCGGCACCGCTACCCCGAGCTGCGCGTGCAGCTGACCGTCGCCGAAGGGCCGCTCGACGTGCTCGACTCGGGTTACGACGTCGGCATCGTCACGGGCAACCGGCTCGACGGCAACCCGTCGCTGATCGGCCATGCGCTCGCGCCGAATCCGTTCGTCGCCTGCGCGGCGCCGGCCTATCTCGACCGGCGCGGCGAGCCGCGCGCCCCCGACGACCTGCCGGGCCACGACTGGGTCACGCTCGCGCCGCACCAGCATGCGCCGTCGTGGCAGCTCGTCGGCCACGACGGCGTCGCGCACTCGGTCACGGTGCGCCCGGCGTGCACGGTCAACCAGCTCGCGCTGGTCCACGCAGCCGCCGTGGCCGGTGCCGGCATCGCGGTGCTGCCCGAGCCGTGCGTCGCCGACGCGCTCAACAGCGGCACGCTCGTGCGGCTGCTGGCCGGCTACCGGATCGACGATCCCGATACGCAGCTGTCGCTTGTCTACCCGAACCGCCAGTACGTGCCGGCCCGCACACGCAGCTTCGTCGAACATGCGCTGGACCACTTCAGCGCACGAACGCCTCGCGACCAAACGGACTACGGCTTCCTGCGGCCGCCGCGCGGGCCGGAACGGTCCGACATCGTCACGGGGCTGCAGTAAACTGCGCGCGTCAGCCATCGGAGGTGCAGCGTGCGCGTGATCCTGTTCAGCAGCCGGCAGTACGACGACGATTCGTTTGCCGCCGCCAACCGGCAGTTCGGCTATCGGCTGCACTTCCAGCCGTCGCACCTCGACGCGGAAACCGCGATCCTCGCGCACGGCTATGAAGTCGTGTGCCCGTTCGTCAACGACACCGTCGACGCAGCCGTGCTCGAACGGCTGGCCGACGGCGGCACGCGGCTGATCGCGCTGCGCTCGGCCGGCTTCAACCATGTCGACCTCGCGGCCGCCGAGCGACTCGGCATCACGGTCGTGCGCGTGCCCGCGTATTCGCCGCATGCGGTCGCCGAACACGCGGTCGCGCTGATCCTGGCGCTCAACCGCCGGCTGCCGCGCGCGGTCGCGCGCACCCGCGAAGGCGATTTCTCGCTGAACGGGCTGCTCGGCTTCGACCTGCACGGCAAGACCGTCGGCGTGATCGGCACCGGCATCATCGGCAGCGTGTTCGCGAAGATCATGATGGGCTTCGGGATGCACGTGCTCGCGCACTCCGTGCCGCCGTACAACGACGAGCTGATCGCGTTCGGCGCGCGCTACGTCGAGCTCGACGAGCTGCTGCACCACGCCGACATCGTCAGCCTGCACTGCCCGCTGCTGCCGTCCACGCACCATCTGATCAACGAACGAACGCTCGCGCGGATGAAGCACGGCGCGATGCTGATCAACACCGGTCGCGGCGGCCTCGTCGATGCGCAGGCGCTGGTCGACGCGCTCAAGAGCGGCCAGCTCGGCCACCTCGGGCTCGACGTGTACGAAGAAGAAAGCGGGCTGTTCTTCGAGGATCACTCCGATCTGCCGCTACAGGACGACGTACTCGCACGCCTGCTGACGTTCCCGAACGTGATCGTCACGTCGCACCAAGCGTTCTTCACGCGCGAGGCGCTCGCCGAGATCGCGCACACCACACTGCTGAACATCGAGGCGTGGCATGCGGGCACGCCGCAGAACGTCGTGACGGCAAACCGCTGAAAAACGGCGCGTTTCACGACCTGCAGCGCATCCGCAATCGTTTGCTTGTTCTCGTTACTGTGCACTGCACTCGTCTTCATCAACAATTCCGTGCTTTGTTTCAGATGAAGTAACGTTTCGTGCGCACCGTCTGCTATCGTTGCGCCGACGTCACCCCTGCTTCCACCGCTCATGCGTTTCGACGACTCCGACCTCGCCGCGGTCTACCGCGCCATTTTCGAACGGCGCGACATGCGCCACTTCACACCGGCGCCCGTCGATCCGGCGGTGCTCGCGCGCTTGCTGCGCGCGGCGCACCATGCACCGAGCGTCGGCTTCATGCAGCCGTGGCGCTTCATTCGCATTACCGATCCCGCGCTGCGCACCGCGATCCACGCGCTGGTCGAGGCCGAGCGCCGCGCGACCGCCGATGCGCTCGGCGAGCGCCAGGACGAATTCATGCGGCTGAAGGTCGAAGGCATACGCGAATGCGGCGAGCTGCTGGTCGTGGCGCTCGCCGACGGCCGCGAGCGCCACGTGTTCGGCCGCCGCACGCTGCCGGAGATGGATCTGGCATCCGCCGCGTGCGCGATCCAGAACATGTGGCTCGCGGCGCGCGCGGAAGGGCTCGGGATGGGCTGGGTGTCACTGTTCGACGTCGATGCGCTGCGCACGCTGCTGCGGATGCCCGACGGCGCGAAGCCGATCGCCGTGCTGTGCGTCGGGCACGTCGACGCGTTCTATGCGAAACCGATGCTCGAACAGGAGCGCTGGGCCGCGCGAATGCCGATCGAAGCATGCCTGTTCGAGAACGGCTGGGACGATCCGGCCGCAATCGAAGCCGCCGGCGCAGCCTCGACACCTGCAAGTGCGGAATCGGATGTCGACGTGACGAGCGCGTCGAACGCCCTCCCCGGTGAAGCGCCCGAACGCGTCGCGTGATGGCCGGCCCGGCAGTTGCCATCGCTCCGGCCCCGATTCGGCCCGACGCGGCAAATCGCCTCGAAATCCCACACTGTGAGCGTTCCGACTGCTGGCCCGTCGCACGCCGGCAACAACCGTTTTGGCCCCAAGCGTAGGGGTTTTCACTGAAGTAGAATCGCGGCTGTCATTCGACTGACCCACCGCCCGTCCCGCGCATCCTGCGCCCGGCTCGAGCGGCATCTTTCCCGAGCCTACCGCGATGCCCCTACCTCTTTTCGCCCTCGCCGTCGCTGCATTTGGAATCGGTACCACCGAATTCGTGATCATGGGGTTGCTGCCCAATGTCGCGCGCGATCTCGGCGTGTCGATTCCGGCCGCCGGGATGCTCGTGTCGGGCTACGCGCTCGGCGTGACGATCGGCGCGCCGATCCTCGCGATCGTCACCGCGAAGATGCCGCGCAAGCGCGCACTGATGGGCCTGATCGGGCTGTTCATCGCCGGCAACCTGTTCTGCGCGATCGCACCGGGCTATGCGGTGCTGATGGCCGCGCGCGTCGTCACCGCGTTCTGCCACGGCGCGTTCTTCGGGATCGGCTCGGTCGTCGCGAGCAACCTCGTCGCGCCGAACCGCCGCGCGCAAGCCATCGCGCTGATGTTCACCGGCCTCACGCTCGCGAACGTGCTCGGCGTGCCGCTCGGCACCGCGCTCGGCCAGGCGTTCGGCTGGCGCGCGACGTTCTGGGCCGTCACCGGCATCGGCATCGCCGCCGCTGCCGCGCTCGCGGTGTGCCTGCCGAAGAACCTCGCGATGCCCGACACCAGCATCACGCGCGAATTCAGCGTGCTGAAGCACCCGCAGGTGCTGATGGTGCTCGGCATCAGCGTGCTCGCGTCCGCGAGCCTGTTCAGCGTGTTCACGTACATCACGCCGATCCTCGAGGACGTGACGGGCTTCTCGCCGCGCCAGGTCACCTACGTGCTGCTGCTGTTCGGCCTCGGGTTGACGGTGGGCGGCACCCTCGGCGGCAAGCTCGCCGACTGGCGCCGGATGCCGTCGCTGATCGCGACGCTCGCGCTGATCGGAGTCGTCCTCGCGCTGTTCGCGGGCACGATGCACGTGCCGTTCGCCGCGCTCGCGACGATCTTCGTGTGGGGCATCCTCGCGTTCGCGATCGTGCCGCCGCTGCAGATCATGATCGTCGATCGCGCGAGCGACGCGCCGAACCTCGCGTCGACGCTGAACCAGGGTGCGTTCAACCTCGGCAACGCGACCGGCGCGTGGCTCGGCGGGATGGCGATCGGCTCCGGCGTGTCGCTCGTGAACCTGCCGTGGGTCGGCGTCGCGATGGCCGTCGCGGCGCTCGCGCTCACGCTGTGGTCGGCGTCGCTCGAACGGCGCTCGGTGGCCGTGCCGACCGAGTACGTCTGACGCGACCCTGCTGCATTCGTTGCGTACACAACCCCATTCGATCCTGATGGCCTTCATGGACCTTTCAAGGTCCGCGGTGTAGCATCCCGGCCGATGAAAGCCATTCTGAATCGCGATTTTCTCGCGCTGATCCTGAGCGTCGCGGTCGTCGGCCTCGGGACCGGCGCCACGCTGCCGCTCACCGCACTCGCGCTGACTGAAGCCGGTCACGGCACCAACGTCGTCGGCATGCTGACGGCAGCGCAGGCCCTCGGCGGCCTCGCGATCGTCCCGTTCGTCACCGCGCTCGCGCGGCATATCGGCTCACGCCGCGCGATCGTCGTGTCGGTCGTGCTGCTCGCCGCCGCCACCGCGCTGATGCAGTTCACGTCGAACCTGATCCTGTGGGGCGTGCTGCGCGTGCTGTGCGGCGCCGCGCTGATGCTGCTGTTCACGATCGGCGAAGCGTGGGTCAACCAGCTCGCCGATGATTCGACGCGCGGCCGCGTCGTTGCGATCTATGCAACCAATTTCACGCTGTTCCAGATGGCGGGCCCCGTCCTCGTGAGCCAGATCGCCGGCGCGACGAGCATCCGCTTCGCGCTGTGCGGCGCGCTGTTCCTGCTCGCGCTGCCGACGCTCGCGACGATCCGGCGCGCGCCGCTCGCCGGCGACGACGCGCATCACGAAGCGCACGGCCGCTGGCTCGATATCCTGCCGCGGATGCCCGCGCTGATCATCGGCACCGGCTTCTTCGCGCTGTTCGATACGCTCGCGCTGTCGCTGCTGCCGCTCTACGCGATGGATCACGGCGTCGCGAGCGCGACCGCCGTGCTGCTCGCGTCGATCATGCTGTTCGGCGATACCGCGATGCAGTTCCCGATCGGCTGGCTCGCGGACAAGCTGGGCCGCGAACGCGTGCACCTCGGCGCCGGCTGGATCGTGCTGGCCGGCCTGCCGCTGCTGCCGTTCGTCATCGCGAATCCGTGGCTATGCTGGCCGCTGCTGTTCGTGCTCGGCGCGGCGGCCGGCAGCATCTACACGTTGTCGCTGGTCGCATGCGGCGAACGCTTCCGCGGCGCGGCGCTCGTCACCGCGAGCTCGCTCGTGTCGGCATCGTGGAGCGCCGCGAGCTTCGGCGGCCCGCTGGTGGCCGGTGCGTTGATGGAGCAACTGGGCAGCAATGCGCTGGTCGGCGTGCTGGTCGTCTGCGTCGCCGCGTTCGTTGCGGCCGCGCTGTGGGAACGCCGCACCGCGTTGCAACGCGCAGTCTGATATCGGCGCTGTCGCGGACGCAAGCATTAACGCTAGTACGCAGCATCACACATCGACGCACACGCGCCCCCGCCCCCGCCCCCGCCAGCAAAAACGAAAACGGCCCGCGCAATGCGGGCCGCCCTGTCCTTCCGGACTACCTGCTACGTGTCGCGCTACGATCCGTCACGCATTCCGCGCCGGCAGGATCGTCCCCGCACATGTGCCGAAGCCGACGCGATAGCCGTCGCCCTGGCACCACCCGGCGAGCGTGAGCTCGTCACCGTCCTCGATGAACGCACGGCTGCCGCCGCCCTTCAGCGCGAGCGGCTCCTTGCCGTTCCACGTCAATTCGAGCAGGCTGCCGAACGAATCCTTGGTCGGCCCGCTGATCGTGCCCGAACCCATCAGGTCGCCCACGCGCGTGTTGCAGCCCGCGACAGTGTGATGCGCGAGCTGCTGCGCCATCGTCCAGTACATGTGCTTGTAGTTCGTACGGCAGATCGACGTCGCTTCGGCCGCGCCTTCGGCACGCAGCGTTACTTCGAGCGCGATGTCGAACGCGTGCTTGCCCGCGTGCTGCAGATATGCGAGCGGCTGCGGCGATTGCTCCGGCTGCGCGGTGCGGAACGGTTCGAGCGCATCGAGCGTGACGATCCAGGGCGAGATCGTCGTCGCGAAGGTCTTCGCGTTGAACGGGCCGAGCGGCACGTATTCCCACTGCTGGATGTCGCGCGCGCTCCAGTCGTTCAGCAGCACCATCCCGAAGATATGCGCTTCCGCGTCCTCGCACGCGATCGGCTCGCCGAGCGCGTTGCCCTGCCCGACGATGAAGCCCGTCTCCAGTTCGATGTCGAGCTTGCGGCAGGCACCGAACACCGGGCGCTCCTGGTCGGGCAGCTTCAGCTGCCCGTTCGGGCGCCGCACCGGCGTGCCGCTCACGACCACCGACGACGCACGGCCGTTGTAGCCGATCGGCATCTCCAGCCAGTTCGGCAACAGCGCATTCTTCGGATCACGGAACATTGAACCGACGTTGGTTGCATGTTCCTTCGACGAGTAGAAATCGGTGTAGCCGGGAATCTCGACCGGCAGATGCAGCGTCGCGTCGCGCTGCGCGACGAGCACCTGTGCGCGCAGCGCCGCATCGTCACGCAGCGTCGCGTTGTCGCGCGAAAACAGGTCGGACAGTTGCACGCGCACGCTGCGCCATGCGTCGCGGCCAAGCGCGATGAACGCGTTGAGCGTCGGCGTGGCGAACACGTCGGCGCCGGCCGGCAGCGTCACGAGGCCCGCACGCGCGAGCGCCGCGAGATCGACGATCTGGTCGCCGAGCGCGACGCCGGCACGGCGCGCCGCCTGCTTCGCATCGCTGAAGATCCCGAACGGCAGGTTCTGGATCGGGAAATCGCAGGCGGGATCGTTCGCGGTGTCGATCCAGCTCTTGCGAGCCGGGTCGAGCGTCGCGCGCCAGTCTTGGGTATCGCTCATCGTTGCTCCGGATTGAAGTGTTTCTTGATGCCTTGCCAGCATTCGAAGTAGTCGGCCTGCAGCTGCGCGGTGTCGAGCGCATAGCGCGTCGGCCGGATCAGCGTGCGGGTTTCGAACATGAATGCCATCGTCGCGTCGACCTTGTGCGGCTTGCTCGTATCGCTCGCGGACGCCTTCTCGAACGTGTCCGCGTCGGGCCCGTGGCCCGACATGCAGTTGTGCAGGCTCGCGCCGCCCGGCACGAAGCCTTCGGCCTTCGCGTCGTACGCGCCGTGCACGAGCCCCATGAATTCGCTCGCGACGTTGCGGTGGAACCACGGCGGGCGGAACGTATCCTCGGCCGCGAGCCAGCGCGGCGGGAAGATCACGAAGTCGATCGTGTCGACGCCCGGCGTGTCGCTCTGCGACTGCAGCACGAGGAAGATCGACGGATCGGGATGGTCGAAGCTGATCGAGCCGATCGTGTTGAACAGGCGCAGGTCGTATTTGTACGGCGCATAGTTGCCGTGCCAAGCAACGACGTCGAGCGGCGAATGGCCGATGTCCGCACGCCACAGACGGCCGTTCAGCTTCGCGATCAGCTCGAACGCGCCTTCGCGGTCTTCGTACGCGGCCTGCGGCGTCAGGAAATCGCGCGGGTTCGCAAGGCCGTTCGAGCCGATCGGGCCGAGGTCCGGCAAGCGCAGTTGCGCGCCGAAGTTTTCGCAGATGTAGCCGCGTGCGTCGCCGTCCGGCAGCGTGACGGAAAAACGCACGCCGCGCGGGATCACCGCGATCTCGAACGGCTCGACGTCGACGCGGCCGAATTCGGTCGCGATGAACAGCCGCCCCTGCTGCGGCACGATCAGCAGTTCGCCGTCCGCGCTGTAGAAGAAGCGGTCCTGCATCGAGCGGTTCGCCGCGTACAGGTGGATCGCACAACCGTTCATCGCGGCGGCCGAGCCGTTGCCGGCCATCGTCACGAGCCCGTCGACGAAATCGGTCGGCTCGACCGGCATCGGCAGCGGATCCCAACGCAGCTGGTTCGGCGGCGTCGGCGGCACATCGGCCGAATCGCCGAATTCCGACACGAGCCGCTGCGGGCCCGCGTACGGCTCGAACGGCCGGTGCACGGCGGCCGGGCGGATGCGATACAGCCACGAGCGGCGGTTGTGGCCGCGCGGCGCGGTAAACGCGGTGCCCGACAGTTGCTCCGCATACAGTCCGTACGGCGCGCGCTGCGGCGAGTTGCGGCCGTGCGGCAGCGCGCCGGGCAATGCCTCGGTCGCGAATTCGTTCGCGAAACCGCTCAGGTAGCCGGCGGTCGCCGGTTTCGACAGGTCAAGCGTCATCGTTTCCTTTCTCCATCAATTCAGGGCGGCGTTAGGCGCCTGCGCGCCGTTGCGCCGCGTCACACCGGCCAGCCCGAGGACGAACAGCGCCGAGCACAGCACGGGCACCGCGGCCGCGTGGAACAGCGCGCCATTCGACCAGTTGAGCGCAATCAGTTGTCCGCCGACGAGCGGCCCGAGCACCGAGCCGATCCGGCCGATGCCGAGGCTCCAGCCGATGCCCGTCGAGCGCAGCGACGTCGGGTAATACTGGCCCGCGAGCGCGTTCACGGCCGGCTGCCCGCCGACCACGCAGAATCCACCCGCGAACACGACGGCCAGCAGCCACGGCAGCGCATGCGCGACCGAGCCGATCAGCCCCACCGACACGGCTGCGCACGCGAAGCACACGAACAGCACGCGCACGAAGCCGTAACGTTCGATGAACCAGCCGAGCGACAGCGTGCCGACCACGCCGCCCGTCTGCAGCACCGTGCCGACGATCACCGCGGTGCCTGGCGAATAGCCGGCGTCGCGCATCACGGTCGGCAGCCAGTTCGACAGGAAATACAGATCGATCAGGTTCATGAAGCTGATCGCCCACAACAGCAGCGTGACCGGCAGGCGGCCGTGGCTGAACAGTTCGGCGACCGGCGCACCGCTCGCCGCACGCTCGCGCACGACGATGCGCGTGTTCGCGTCGATACCGGCTTGCGGCGCGAATTGCGCGAGCCAGTCGCGTGCCTGCGCGACGCGCCCTTTCAGCACCAGGAACTGCAGCGACTCGGGCAGCCGCGCGACCATCGCGATCGTCAACACGAGCGGCACCACGCCGCCGACGAAGAACACCGAGCGCCAGCCGAATGCCGGAATCAGCGCGGCGCTGATGAAGCCGCCGATCGCCGCGCCGAGCGTGAAGCCGCACGACACCATCATCATCCGCTTCACACGATGCGCGGCCGGGCTGAACTCGCCGACCAGCGCCATCGCATTCGGCATGATGCAGCCGAGGCCGAGGCCAGTGACGAAGCGCAGCGCCATCAGCACGGGAATCGAACCTGCGAACGGCGTCGCGAGCATCGTCACCGCGAAGAACAGCGTCGAGCCGATCAGCACCGGGCGCCGCCCGATCCGGTCGGCCAGCACCGACAGCCCGAGCGCGCCGAGCAGCATCCCGAACAGGCTCGCGCTGAACACCGGGCCGAGCGCCTGCTTCGGCACGCCCCATTCGGCGATCACGCTGGGCGCCACGTAGCCCATCGCCTGTGCATCGAAACCGTCGATCACGAGGCACAGCCCGCACAACACGAGCAGCATCCAGTGAAAGCCCGGGCGGTGGGTCTCGTCGATCACGCGCTCGACTTCGAGCACGCGCGCGTCGGCCGGCGCCGCGCTCATTGCGCCACCTCGCCGGCCGGATGCACGGGCGGCGTCACGCCCTGGCGCGCGAGCGCCATTGCTTCACGCAGCACGCCGGCGTCGCCGATCTGGTTCGCGAGCAGCAGGATCAGCTTCGCGTTGACGAGCTGGCTGTCGCTGTCGGACAGGTCGCGATGCATGTCGATCAGCGCTTCGTAGAACGCGTCGGGGTCAGCCAGGCGCGGGCGGGTGTCGAGTGAGGGCATGACGGGTCTCCGGTGTCTTTATCGTATTCAGCGTGCGCAGGTCGCGCGTGCCAGCGCGTCGGCGATCGCCTGACGGTCGAGCGTGCGCGTGCGTGCGCAGACATGCTGATCGGGACGCAGCAGGTAAAACGTGCCCGGCTGCGCGTCGTAGCGTTGCGCGGCGAGGCCGTCGACGTCCTCCACGACGTCAACGCCGGCCACCGGCCGCGCGTGCCCGGCCGGCACGACGAGTACGGGCCGCACCGGCAGCGCGAGGCCGTTGACGGCCGTGGCAAGCGCGGCCGCATCGCCCGGCAACCCGAACAGCACGCCGGTGAAGCCGTCGCGCAGACGCTGCAGCAGCCAGCCCGACGCACCCTGTACGCGTACCGGCGCATCGGCCGCCGCCGCGCCCGGCCGCATCGCGCAAGCAAATGCGTCGCCGCTGCGATCGGGCGTGTTCAACGGCGAATCGGCCAGCACCGCCGGCACCGACAGGCGGCCGCTGTTCACGAGCTTGCGCGCGAACTCGCAGTCGCGCGCGAGCTTCAGCGTCGCGTCGCGGAACACGCGCGACACCGCGCTCTTCGGCGTGATGAAGTCGGTCGAGCGCGTCGAGTTGCGGATGTTCTCGTCGGCCGCGAACTCGCGCTCGCTCGCATACGTGTCGAGCAGGCTGTCGGCCGAGCGGCCGTCGAGCACGAGCTTCAGCTTCCATGCAAGGTTGTCCGCATCCTGCACGCCGCTGTTCGCGCCGCGCGCGCCGAACGGCGACACGCCGTGCGCGGAGTCGCCCGCGAACAGCACGCGGCCGTGGCGGAACGTGTCCATTCGCTGGCAGCGGAACGTATAGACGCTCACCCATTCGAGTTCGAACTCGACATCCGGCCCGAGCAGCGCGCGTACGCGCGGGATCACGCGCTCCGGCTGCTTCTCGGCGACGGGGTCGGCGTCCCAGCCGAGCTGGAAGTCGATGCGCCACACGTTATCGGGCTGGCGATGCAGCAGCACCGACTGATTGCGGTGGAACGGCGGATCGAACCAGAACCAGCGCTCGGTCGGAAACTCCGCCTTCATCTTCACGTCGGCGATCAGGAAGCGGTCCTTGAACGTGCGGCCGTGGCTTTCGAGGCCCATCATCGTGCGCATCGGGCTGCGCGAACCATCGGCCGCGATCACGTACCGCGCGTGCAGCGTCGCGACGCCGTCCGGTGTCTCGATCGTCAGCACCGCGTGTTCGGCCGACTGCTCGATGCCCGTCACCTTGTGCTTCCAGCGGATGTCGATGTTCGGCAGTTCGAATGCGCGGTCGGCCAGGTAGCCTTCGACGTAGTACTGCTGCAGGTTGATGAACGCGGGACGCGCGTGCCCTTCCTCCGGCAGCAGGTCGAACGCATACAGCTGCTCGCCCTGCAGGAACACCTTGCCGACGTGCCAGCTCACGCCCTTGTCGACGAAGCGTTCGCCGCAGCCGAGCCGGTCGAAGATCTCGAGCGTGCGTTTCGCGAAACAGATCGCGCGCGAACCGGTCGACAGCGTGTCGTCGTCGTCGAGCAGCACGACGGGCACGCCCTGCTGCGCGAGGTCGATCGCGGCCGCGAGGCCCACCGGGCCCGCGCCGACGACGATCACCGGGTGGACGGCCGCGTCATGCGCGCGAGCGCGGTACTCGAACTTCAGCGTCTGGTAATCGATGCTCATGGTCGCCATCCGCTCCTCAACCCTGCCGTGCGTGCACCGGCACGCCCGTCGTTCCATTCGTCTCCTGCCGGCGCGCCTGCCCGCCTGTCCTGTCACCCGCCACGTCTCGCTCCTTGCTTCCTGTTGATTCGTGAACGGCGCCGTCTCGCGGCGCCCGCATGCCGCATTTCTTGATCGGCGACAAATCTTGGATTTACGAATAGTAAAACCAATTACGAATAGTGAAATCAACGTAAACCCTAGGCAAGCGTGCCCGGACGGGATAACCATATGAGCGAAACGCCAAGCCGAGCTTGGCGCGCGCTGCTAATATCGAGATACGAGGCGGCCCGTTCGGCCGCCGTTTTTCCTTCTTACGCCGATGATTCCGCCCACCATTCCCGAGCTGGTCGCCCGTGCCGGGCAACTGCCGTATCTGCGGGATCACCTCGCGCTTGCCGAAGGCGGCACCGCGAGCGCGAGTCTGCCCGAGCGCACGCTCGGCAGCGCCTACGAACCGATCTACGACGTGACGATGCCCGGCGTGCCGCAGTCGACGTCGTTCGCCGACGCGATCGAGCGCTACGGCGACGAGCTCGGCTTCCAGGCCGTCACCGTCGTCACGGGAGCGCCGCACGATCCGGTCGATTCGGCCATCGACGACCAAACGCTGGTCGCGATCGACCGCCTGTCACGCGCGCTGCATGCGATCAACTTTTTCGGCGCGCAGCGCCATGGGCTGCTGTTCCTGCGCGTGCACGAACGGCTGCTGAAGAGCGTGAAGTACGATCACGGCAAGCATTTCTCGTCGGTGCTGCAACGCTTCGGGCTGCCGCCCGAGCGGATCGTGATCGAGCTGCCGGCGGTCGCGGTCGCGCACAAGACGTTCCTCGGCTACCTGACGCGCAGCTATCAGCATCACGGCTTCAAGGTCGCCGACAAGCTGCCCGATCCGGGCCGCATCCTCGCGGTCGAATCGGACATGGCGCGCCCCGACTTCATCAAGATGGATGCGGGCATCGCGTTGCGCGACGGGATGGTCAAGGCGCTCGTCGCCTATGCGCAGCGCGTGCGGATTCCGTTGATCTTCGACGGCGTCGTCGACGAGACGCAGTGCGAGCTGCTGCGCCAGCACGACGTGCGGTTCATGCAAGGGCCCGTGTTTGCAAAGGTCGTGACGGCCTGAAGGAATCGAATCGACGGCGTGCACGAAGCGGCACGCCGGATGGCGGGATCGGGTGTCAGCCGCTGATGGAATTGGGGGGCGGGTCAGGCTTCGCGAAGCGCAGCCCGGCGTGCACAGGGTTCCTGCCGAACGTGCGGCAACCCTCGTCACGCGCTTTCTTCGCTATCGAGTGCCGACGCTCGAGGCTCTTCCACCATCGTCGTACCCGGGCAGTTCGTCACCGCCCACGACGCCCGGGAGACGAGCGCCATGCACGCACTTCCACGTCTTCCCTGCTGACGAACGCCTACGGTCTTCCACCGTCGTCGTACCTGGGCAGATCGTCATCGAACTCGACGCCCGGGAAGCGATCGCCATACCAGACGTGCCAGGCCGGACGCAGCCGCGACGGCTCGTCGAGCGTCGCCGAGTTGATCTCGACCGTTTCCGGGGCGTCGGTCAGCCGGAATTCGAGTTGCGCGCCGCAGTGTCCGCAGAAACGCCGTTCGCCCCACGCGCTCGACGCGTAGACGGTCGGCTCGCCTTGCAGGTATTCGAATGCATCGATCGGCACCGATGCCGATGCGACGACCGCCGCGCCGGTCGTGCGCTGGCAGAGCCGGCAATGGCAGAAACCGGCGTCGGTCGGAACGCCGGCAATCCGGTAGCGAATCGCGCCGCATGCGCAACCGCCTTCCATCGTTTCCGGGTGGGACATCGCGAACCTCGTCGTCAGGAAGCCGGTGAACGATGATGAGCGACGTTCGTTCCGGTTGCAATGGATGGCAACGGCGCTGCTCCCGCAGGCACCTGCGCCACGCAGTGCGCGGCGGCGACCATTGCCGCGCGCGCCGCGCTCAGGCCGTCTGCCCGAGCCGTTGCGCGAGCGCCTTCAGCTTCGGCCCGATCTGCGTGCGAAACACCGCCTCGTCCATCGACGACGCGGGACCGCTGCAGCTCAGGATCAGCCAGCGTCCCTCGCGCGGCTCACGAAACGGCACGGCCGCCGCGTTCACGTCCATGTGCCACGCGCGGAACGAATAACAGCAACCACCCGCCGAAAACTCGGCCACCGCCTGCTGCGCGCCGGCGACGAGCGCATCGGCGTCAGACGCGCCGCCGGCCGCGCGGTGCAGCTCCGCATAGAGCGCGCGGCGCACGTCCTCAGGCTGCACGGCCAGGTACGCACGCCCCATCGAGCTCGTCAGCATCGACAGCCGCGAACCGGGCGCGAGCCCGAGCGTCAGCGCCGTCTCGCTGCGGATCGTCTCCAGATAGATCATGTCGAGCCCGTCGCGGCAGCCGAGCGACACGGCCGCGCCGATCTCGCGCGCGAGCGCCTGCATGTGCGGCCGCGCAAGGTCGATCGTCCCCGAACCCGACAGCAGCGCGTAGCCGAGCGACAGCACGCCGGCGTCGAGCGCATACTTTCCGAGCGTCTCGTCGTAGCGCAGGTAGCCCAGCACGGTCAGCGTATAGGCGAGCCGATTCACGGTCGCCTTCGGCAACCCCGTGCGTTCCGCAAAATCGCGGTTGCCGAGCATCGTCTCGCCGGGCCGGAATGCGCGCAGCAGGTCGAGCCCGCGCGCGAGCGCGACGACGAACTTGCGCTCGTCGATCGTGGTTTCGTCGATGGTTGAAAGAGTCATCTGGTGCTACACTGGGTTCGATTTGCAAAACATTGTTCCGCACAGCGGAACTACAGTCAAGCGAACTTTTGGCATGGGGCCCGGCTGGAAGACCGGACCAACTGGAGATGAAACGATGACCGCTGCAACTTTTCATTGGGACGATCCGCTGCTGCTCGACCAGCAACTGACCGAAGAAGAGCGGATGATCCGCGATGCGGCGCAGGCTTACGCACAGGACAAGCTCGCGCCGCGCGTCACCGAGGCGTTCCGCCACGAGCGCACCGACGCGGCCATCTTTCGCGAGATGGGCGAAATCGGCCTGCTCGGCCCGACGATTCCCGAGGAATACGGCGGCCCCGGCCTCAATTACGTCAGCTACGGACTGATCGCGCGCGAAGTCGAGCGCGTCGATTCGGGCTACCGATCGATGATGTCCGTGCAGTCGTCGCTCGTGATGGTGCCGATCTACGAATTCGGCTCGGACGCGCAGAAGCAGAAATACCTGCCGAAGCTCGCGACCGGCGAATGGATCGGCTGCTTCGGCCTGACCGAGCCGAACCACGGCTCCGATCCGGGCAGCATGGTCACGCGCGCGAAGAAGGTGCCCGGCGGCTATTCGCTGTCCGGCGCGAAGATGTGGATCACGAACTCGCCGATCGCCGACGTGTTCGTCGTGTGGGCAAAGCTCGAAGAGAACGGCAAGGACGCGATCCGCGGCTTCATTCTCGAGAAGGGCTGGAAGGGCCTGTCGGCGCCCGCGATCCACGGCAAGGTCGGGCTGCGCGCGTCGATCACCGGCGAGATCGTCCTCGACGAGGCGTTCGTGCCGGAAGAGAACCTGATGCCGAACGTGAGCGGCCTGCGCGGCCCGTTCACGTGCCTGAACTCGGCACGCTACGGGATCGCGTGGGGCGCGCTCGGCGCCGCCGAGTCCTGCTGGCACACCGCGCGCCAGTACGTGCTCGACCGCCAGCAGTTCGGCCGGCCGCTCGCCGCGAACCAGCTGATCCAGAAGAAGCTCGCCGACATGCAGACCGAAATCACGCTCGGCCTGCAAGGCGTGCTGCGCCTCGGCCGGATGAAGGACGAAGGCACGGCGGCCGTCGAGATCACGTCGATCATGAAGCGCAATTCGTGCGGCAAGGCGCTCGACATCGCCCGCCTCGCGCGCGACATGCTCGGCGGCAACGGCATCTCCGATGAATTCGGCGTCGCACGCCACCTCGTGAACCTCGAAGTGGTCAACACGTACGAAGGCACGCACGACATCCACGCGCTGATCCTCGGCCGCGCGCAGACGGGCATCCAGGCATTTTTCTGATCATCCGGATGTGATGCACGCGGCAGCGATGCCGCGTGTGCGCCGCCAAGCAAACGGCCCGCCCGGCATCACTGCCGGGCGGGCCGTTGTTCATCGGAACCGCGGTTCCGGGCCGCCGATGCTTACTTGTTCGGCTGCGGCGTCAGGCGCAGATACGGACGCACCGCGTTGAAGCCCTTCGGGAAACGCTTCTTCAGCTCTTCCGGATCCTGCAGCGACGGCACGATCACGACGTCGTCGCCATCCTTCCAGTTGCCGGGCGTCGCGACCTTGTAGTTGTCGGTCAGCTGCAGCGAGTCGATCACGCGCAGCACTTCGTCGAAGTTGCGTCCCGTGCTGGCCGGATAAGTGATCGTGAGCCGCACTTTCTTGTTCGGGTCGATCACGAACAGCGAGCGCACCGTCAGCGTTTCGTTCGCGTTCGGGTGGATCATGTCGTACAGCTGCGAAACCTTGCGGTCCGCATCGGCGATGATCGGGAAGCCGACGACCGTCGACTGCGTTTCGTTGATGTCGTTGATCCAGCCCTTGTGCGATTCGACACCGTCGACCGACAGCGCGATCACCTTCACGTTGCGCTTCTCGAATTCGCCCTTCAGCTTCGAGGTGAGTCCCAGTTCCGTCGTGCACACCGGCGTGTAGTCGGCCGGATGGGAGAACAGGACGCCCCAGCCGTTGCCGAGCCACTCGTGAAACTTGATGGTGCCCAGGCTCGATTCCTGCTCGAAATCCGGTGCGATGTCGCCAAGACGCAGACTCATGATGTTCCCTCCTCGAACGATGCTGGTTGAAACCGCGCGCTGGACGGCGCGGGAAAGTTCATCAGCTTACGGGAAGCAATGGGTCGTGCGAACGAATATTCCGTTTGATATTCATACTTTTTTGTCATTTTTACCCGGCGTCGGGGCGGGACGGACGGCCACGCGGGAAACTTTTCACCTCGTTTGCCGCTCTGTTCATGATTACAAGTCGTTTACCATGCAGTCTTGCACTGCCGCCGCGTGTGTTCCCGGCTCGCCAGCAGGCAGGGGTTTCGCTAGGATGTGAACCTGCAGCATGACAGCACGAAGGGAGTTGCAATGTCGGAAATCAACAAGGAGAAACTGATGTCGGATATCAAAACCGTTCTCTCGGACGCCGAAGACCTGCTCAAGCAAGCAGCGAGCAGCACGGGCGACCGTGCGGCCGAGCTGCGCGAGAAGGCGATGTCGCGCCTGAAGCAGGCCAAGGAAAAGGCAGCCGACGTCCAGGTCGTGGTGGTCGAGAAAGGCAAGAAGGCCGCACGTGCGACCGACGACTATGTGCACGAGCACCCGTGGACGTCGATCGGCGTGGCCGCCGGCGTCGGCGTGCTGATCGGCCTGCTGATCAACCGCAAGTAACGCGCTCTGCGCCGTTTCGTCCCGCGGGCCGCGTCGCGCGGCCCGCGGGCGTCGAAGCCAGCCGGCGGTTTCCGCCGGCCGGCTTTGTCCTAGCTGCTCACTGCACGCGCACGCACCTCATCCATGACGACAGACACCACCTCGCAGCCGTCCGGCCAAGGACCGCTGCGCCGCCTCGTCGGCTCCGCGATCGGACTTCTGCAGACGCGCCTCGAACTGGTGGGCATCGAGCTTGCCGAGGAGAAGGAGCGCCTGATGGGCGTGCTGTTCCTCGGGCTCGCCGCGATGATGCTCGCGACGATGGCGCTCATCAGCCTGACCGTGCTCATCGCGATCGCGTTCTGGGATACCTATCGCTGGCAGTCGCTCGCGGCCATCACCGCACTGTATGCCGCGGGCGGCATCGTGTGCGCGTTGAAGGCACGTTCGGGCCTGCGCGATGCGCCGACCGTGTTCGAGGCGACGCTCGCCGAACTCGAGAAAGACCGCGAACTGTTCCGCAGCAAGCCGTGAGCGCAATCGCGCTCACGCCTCCCACCTACTTCGCCGACGCGCCATGAGCCAGAACGTTACGGGCAATTCACCCCGCTCCCATTCGTCGCGATCGAACTGGAGCGCATCGCAGCATCGCGCGCTCCGCAAGGAATTGCTGATCCTGCGATCCGAAGTCGAGCGGCTCGAACTCGCGGAAGCCGCCGGCGAGATGCGCCAGGCCGTCACGCGCTTCAGCTGGCTCAAGGTTTTCATCCCCGGCCTTTCCACCAACAAGTTCGGCCAGTCCGCCAGGAACCTGAACGCGAGCCTCGGCAATCTCGTCAACCAGTACCCGATGCTGAGTTCGCTCGCGTCGCTCGTGCTGGCGAAACCCGTTCGCTCGCTGCTGCGCGCGAGCGCGGGCCCCGCACTCAAGTGGGGCACGCTCGGCTTCGCCGCGTGGGAGGTCTACCGGATCTGGAAGCAATCCCGCAACGAGCGTGGGCTCGACTCGCACGACGACTGACCGTCGACTTCCCGCGCGCACGGCCCCGCGCCGTTGCGCGCCTTTCCTGCGTACTCAACGCACACCCCAGCACGCCGTGCCCGGTTCGTCGGCGCCATCGCGCCGCACGTTGCCTTTCGTCCCGACCGAATCCAGCGTGAAGGTACCGCATGCATCGTCGTGCATCGGGCCCGTGTCGAGCGGGCTTGCATCCAGTTCGTAGCTCACCGGCGAATCGTCGCCACCCGGCCGCCGCAACGTCAATCGGTAGACGGCACGCCCGTCCGGCGGTGCCTGAGCCAGCATGTCCGGCAATGCCGAAGGCGGTGAACCATCCTGCGTTTCGAGATACTGGGCCGCACGATACAGCGCGGAAACCGCCGACGCGCGATGAACGCGCGCGACATGCTCGCGATACGACGGGATGCCCCATCCGGCCAGCACCGCGACGATCGCGAGTACGATCATCAGCTCGATCAACGTGAACCCGGTCGATCGGAATACAGAGATACGGCCGTTCATTGAGGCGCTGCCGCGACGCGACGCCAGCGCAGCGCGAGGACACGTTCGTCGCTTATCGCAACCTGGTGCTGCAGCCAGACTGCACTCGATGTGTGCGCACCGACGCCACGCGCGGTAACGAGATAAGCGCGGCTACCGGGCGGCGCTGCCCCGCGCCACGCCTCGATCAGGCATCGCGGCGGCTGCGTGGCCATCGGCCATCCGGCGAAGGGCACGAATGCTTCCGCTGCCGCGAGCGGCGGCATGCGCCGCCAGGTGTCGGGCTCCGCGAGCGATGCACGCTCGCTCACATAGGGCGCCGAGCCACGGAGCAATCGCGCGGTGCACGCCGCCAGCGCGGCATCGGCTGCATGGAATGCGATCAGCCGATCGGACAGCGCGCGTGTGCGACGCGATTCCGTCAGCGCGGCTTCGAACCACGCGCCTGTCAGCGCTGCAATGGCCGCACCGACCGCGATGACTGCCGGCAATGCGAGACCCGCGTCGCGACGCCAGGCGCGGCGTGCCGACCGGAAGCGCATGCGCGATTCGTGCGGGTTCGTCGACAGGGCGCTCGCGCACGCAGCCTGCTGCGGTTCGTCGCCGCTTGCGGCGACGGGCCCATGCGCGTTGCCTGCTGCAACGCATCGCGATATTGATATTGCCCACGCGTACCGAACTGCTCCGCTCATCGCAACGCCTCACGCGTGCGCGCTGCATCAGGCAACGTCGCGTCGAAGCCGGGCGCAGCATTCCTCAACGCGATGATGCGATCGAGCGTCAAACGTGCGCGGCCGTCTCGGGCAACGGCAGCACGACCGTCGCAGTCGACATGGCTGGCAGGCTCGCGCATCAGTTCGCCGCGCGCCCGCACGCAGACATGCACGGCCACGACATCGCGCCAGTCGTCGGCGCGCATCGCATCGGCGTCGACAAACTGCGCGCCGCCGCGACGCAAATAGCGCACGCGCAATTGATCGACGCCCGACACGACGGGCTGCGGCGTACCCGGACGGCCGCTCCCTTCGCAATACAGCTCGGGCTCGCCCGTCGACGGACTGACATGCGCGTCGAAGCGGTTCTCCACCTGCGGCTGTTCGCCGGGCGCGCCGACACCTTGCCCGAGACAGTCCGACACTTGGCCGCTCACCGTCGACCACGTCGACACGGTGTCGCCAACATACCGGACCAGCAGCGCGTCCGACGCGGCGCGCACGGACTCGCACCGCACCCGTGCACCTTCGCCCCGCACACGCGCCATCGAACAGCCGAACACGGGCGGCAACGATGACGCGCCGTCCGTATCGAGCGGCCGGAACCCCGCCATCTGGATCTGCTGGCCGATCAGCATCAGCGCGGTGCCTGCCGCATCGCGCATCCTGAATCCGTCTTCCGCACGCCGTTGCGCAATGCGCTGCGCGTGATAGAGCGCGCCTGCCGCCGCGAGCACGAGGAGACCGACGGTCATCGCAATCAGCACTTCGAGCAGCGTGTGTGCGCGCATACGGCGATCAGCGTGCATCGGCATCAGCCTCCCGAAACGGAATCCGGACGCACGTGGGCGGCTGCGCCGTCACGCCTGCGGCTTCGCATCGCAGCGACGCCGGCGCCTTGCCGCTGCGCCAGCCGACGACCGCGTAGCGGACGCCTCCCGGCCCGGCGTCGAGCGTCATCGTGCCGCCGGGCAGCGACACGGCCGCCAGCGCCGCGAGGCCATCGTCTGCCCCTGCACCTGCGTGCAAGCGCTCGATACGTGCATCGGCCAGCCACAGCGCTCGTTCGCGCCAGATCGTCGCCCGCTGAGCGCGCGCCATCGCGAGCTGGCTGCCGGCGACGGCCAGCATCACGGTCGCGAGCAGCGCAATCGCCAGCGTCGCCTCGATCAGCGACGTGCCGCGCATCGCGTTGCGCATCGCGATCACGCCGAGCCGCAGCGGCCGGCGACGACCCGCGCCCGGCCGCCTGCCGCAATCCGCACGCAACGCGATGCGCGTGCGTCGTCCGCGCCGGACACGCCGCGCCGCGGACGCAATTCGAAACGCCGGATTCCGCCGATGGCCTGACCGGCCGGCGGTGCAAAAGCCAGATCGTGCGCGGCGCCCGCGACGGCCACTTCGGCATCGCGCGGATAGCGTCGCAGTACGCGTGACTGCCCGTCGACCTGCCCGCTGACGATCCAGTCGCACGACCATTCGGCCGCATCGCACCGCTCGCCGGCACGCAGGCAGGTGCCGTCGTTCCTGGCGCGGCACAGCGTGACACGCGTGCCGAGACGCGTCGCCTCGGTACGCGCAAACGACAGCGCGCCGAGCAACGCACGCGAGCGTGCATCCACGCGCTCACGCATGCGCCACTGGTCGAACGCGGGCGCCGCGTAAAGCGCGAGCCCGGCCGCCAGCGAAAGCGCGACCATCAGCTCGACGAGCGTGAACCCGCCCGAGCGTCGCATTGGATTTTTCAAGGGTTGAGCGTGTTGTCCCATCGCCGTCGTCCTCTACCAGGGTGAGGCGACGACTGTAGCGATGCGTACGGACTCGCGCCATTTGCCGAACGGCCGACTGGCGGGATGCGATCGCGACCGACACAATCGGCGCGAACTGAACCAACGGAGAAGACGATGAACGGACGCAGCGCGTCAGCGCTTACGCGGGGTCTTGGCGGGAGAGGCGCGACGGAACTCTTCAATCACGTCGGCAAATTCGGACACGTCCTCGAACCGGCGATACACCGATGCGAAGCGGACATAAGCGATCGTATCGAGGCCGCGCAACTCGTTCATCACGAGTTCGCCGAGCTTCTCGCTACGCACTTCGCGCTCGCCTGTCGCGAGCAGTTGATACTCGATGCGGGCGACCGCCGCGTCGATCGCGTCGGCAGCAACCGGCCGCTTGCGCAGCGCGAGTTGCATGCTGGCGACGATCTTGCGACGGTCGAATTCCGTGCGGCTGCCGTCCTTCTTCACGACGAACGGCAGGGACAGCTCGACCCGCTCGTACGTCGTGAAGCGCTTGTCGCAAGCCGAGCAGCGACGGCGCCGGCGAATCGCGGCGCCATCTTCGGACACGCGCGAGTCTACGACCTGCGTGTCGTCATGCCGGCAGAACGGGCAGCGCATCGTCGATCAGCGATAGACCGGGAAACGCTTGGTCAGCTCGGCGACCTGCGCGCGCACGCGCTCGATCGTCGCTGCATCTTCCGGGTTGTCCAGCACGTCCGCGATCAGGTTACCCACCTGTTCCGCTTCTGCCGGACCGAACCCGCGCGTCGTCATCGCCGGCGAACCCAGGCGCACGCCGCTCGTCACGAACGGCTTTTCCGGATCGTTCGGGATCGCGTTCTTGTTCACCGTGATGTGCGCCGCGCCGAGTGCCGCTTCCGCTGCCTTACCCGTGATGTTCTTCGCGCGCAGGTCCACCAGCATCACGTGGCTTTCGGTGCGGCCCGACACGATCCGCAACCCGCGCTTCACCAGCGTTTCAGCCAGCACGCGTGCGTTCTCGACCACCTTCTCCTGGTACGACTTGAACTCCGGCGACAGCGCTTCCTTGAACGCCACTGCCTTGCCCGCAATCACGTGCATCAGCGGGCCGCCCTGGATCCCCGGGAAGATCGCCGAGTTGATCGGCTTCTCGTACTCGGCCTTCATCAGGATCACGCCGCCGCGCGGGCCGCGCAGGCTCTTGTGCGTCGTCGTCGTCACGAAGTCCGCGTGCGGCACCGGGTTCGGGTACACGCCGGCCGCGATCAGGCCCGCGTAGTGCGCCATGTCGACCATCAGGTACGCGCCCACCGACTTCGCGATCTTCGCGAGACGCTCGAAATCGATCTTCAGCGAGAATGCCGACGCGCCCGCGACGATCAGCTTCGGCTTGTGTTCCTGCGCGAGCTTCTCGGCTGCTTCGTAGTCGATGTCTTCGTTTTCGTTCAGGCCGTAGCTCACGACGTTGAACCACTTGCCCGACATGTTCACCGGCGAGCCGTGCGTCAGGTGGCCGCCATGCGCGAGGCTCATGCCCATGATCGTGTCGCCCGGCTTGAGCATCGCGAAGAACACGCCCTGGTTCGCCTGCGAACCCGAGTTCGGCTGCACGTTCGCCGCTTCCGCGCCGAACAGCTGCTTCACGCGGTCGATCGCGAGTTGCTCGACGACGTCGACATACTCGCAGCCGCCGTAGTAGCGCTTGCCCGGATAACCTTCCGCGTACTTGTTCGTGAGCTGCGAGCCCTGTGCGGCCATCACGGCCGGGCTCGTGTAGTTTTCCGACGCGATCAGCTCGATGTGATCTTCCTGGCGGCGGTTTTCCTGCTCGATCGCGGCAAAGATTTCGGGATCGACGTTCGCGATGGTGCTTTGGGCTCTGTCAAACATACGGTTTCCGTTAAGTGTGTACAGGTTGACCGGAGCGGCCGAGTACGGTGCGCTGCTGGCGGGACCAGCTCGACGTGGCGGAAGAATCCGTATGACGCGAGGCAGGACAGCCACCGGCGATGCACGCGACGGCGCACAACGGCTGCCCAGGCGAACGGCAAAAACGGCGCCCCGCGCTTCACGGTGGGATGCTCCACCTTGAACCCGAACGGGTTCTATCGCCAGTCACGCAGGGGTGATGAGCGCGTTAGTGTATTGGATGCGTCATGAATAGGCAACCGCACGGCAGTGCGCCGGAAGTAATTGGGGCCAGACTCTACGCGCCCGTGCCGAAACGCTTTGCCGCCTTGCCGCGGTGCGGCAATCTCAGTAGGCTTGCGGGATATCACCCGCTATTTTGTCATCGACCAGGAGCAGCAATGATCGTGTTCGTCACAGGCGCGTCCGCCGGCTTCGGCGCCGCCATCGCCCGTGCCTTCGTCAAAGGAGGCCACCGCGTCGTCGCGACCGCGCGCCGCAAGGACCGTCTCGATGCACTCGCCGCCGAACTCGGCGACGCCCTTCTGCCGTTCGAGCTCGACGTGCGCGACCGCGCGGCCGTCGAGGCCGTGCCGGCCGCCCTGCCCGCCGAATTCGCGGCACTCGACGTGCTCGTCAACAACGCCGGCCTCGCGCTCGGCGTCGAGCCAGCCCAAAAGGCCAGCCTCGACGAATGGCACACGATGATCGACACGAATTGCACGGGCCTCGTCACGGTCACGCACGCGTTGCTGCCCGGCATGATCGCGCGCGGCCGCGGCCATATCTTCAATCTCGGCTCGGTCGCGGGTTCGTACCCTTATGCAGGCGGCAACGTCTACGGCGCAACCAAGGCTTTCGTCAGACAATTCAGCCTGAACCTGCGCGCCGATCTGCTCGGCACGCCGTTGCGCGTGACCGACATCGAGCCGGGCCTGTGTGGCGGTACCGAGTTCTCGAACGTCCGCTATCGCGGCGACGACGAGAAGGCGGCCAACGTCTACAACAACGTCCAGCCGCTGATGCCCGAGGACATCGCCGATACGATCTACTGGATCGCGACGCGCCCGGCACACGTCAACGTCAACACGATCGAGCTGATGCCGATCGCGCAAGCCCCCGGCGGCCCGACCGTCCACCGCGGCTGAAGCCCCGCGGGCCCGGCCCCGGGCCGGCCCGCGGTGTGCTACGGCATACTACATTCCGTTACGAATCGGTTACGAATCGGCTCCCTGCCTTCCGGTAGAATGCGCGCCATGACTCAGCCTACCCGCTCCCCGGAAGCGCCTTCCGGCTTCACCTGGCCGGTGCGCGTGTACTACGAGGATACCGACGCAGGCGGCATCGTCTTCTATGCCAACTACCTGAAGTTCTTCGAGCGCGCCCGCACTGAGTGGTTGCGTGCGTGCGGCATCGATCAGCGCCAGCTCGCCGACGATACCGGCGCGATCTTCATCGTCCGCAGCACGTCGCTCGACTACCGCGCGCCGGCGCGACTCGACGATACGCTGGCGATCACGAGCCGGCCCGGACGCATCGGCCGCGCCTCGGTGGAATTCACGCAGGAAGCCTGGTGTGGCAACACGCTGCTCGTAGCCGGGAACATTCGCCTCGGCTGCGTCGACCGTAACGGTATCCGGCCCGCGGCCATCCCGCCGGCCGTGCTCGACGCGCTGCAACGCGGGCCCGTCATCGATGCCGGGCACACTCCACTGTCAACGAAGCTCGCATGAGCGCCGTTTAGACAAAGCCTATGAACTTGCCGTTCTGATTCGATACTAAGCAAGGTTCGGCGTCAGGCATGGCCGGCGCGCCGCGCCGCATGCATACCGGGCGCCCCGAAGGGCCGTTACTCAAACCTCTATGAACACTTCTCAAGACCTGTCGATCATTTCCCTCGTCCTCAACGCGAGCGTGCTGGCCCAGGCCGTGATGGGACTGCTGCTGTTGCTGTCGCTGATGTCGTGGACCTTCATCTTCCGCAAGTGGTTCGCGATCCGCCGCGCACGCGCGCAGACCGAGCGCTTCGAGAAGGATTTCTGGTCGGGCGGCGACCTGCAGGCGCTGTACCAGAGCGCGGCCAACAACCGCCACACGATCGGCGCGCTCGAACGGATCTTCGAATCGGGGATGCGCGAATTCCTGAAGGCGAAGGAAAAACGCATCAGCGATCCGGGCCTCGTGCTCGACGGTGCACGCCGCGCGATGCGCGCGTCGTTCCAGCGTGAAATGGATGTGCTCGAAGCCAACCTTGCATTCCTCGCGTCGGTCGGCTCGGTCAGCCCGTACATCGGCCTGTTCGGCACGGTCTGGGGGATCATGAACTCGTTCCGCGGCCTCGCGAACGTGCAGCAGGCCACGCTCGCGAACGTCGCACCGGGCATCGCCGAGGCGCTCGTCGCCACCGCGATCGGTCTGTTCGCCGCGATTCCAGCCGTGGTCGCGTACAACCGCTACGCGCACGACATCGACCGCCTCGCGATTCGCTTCGAGACCTTCATCGAAGAGTTCTCGAACATCCTGCAGCGTCAGGCCCAGTAAGGAGCGCGCCATGGCAGGAAGTCCCATCCGATCCAGCATGCGCGGCGGCCGCTCGCGCCGTGCAATGGCCGACATCAACGTCGTGCCGTACATCGACGTGATGCTGGTGCTGCTCGTGATCTTCATGGTCACCGCACCGCTCGTCGCCCCGTCGATCATCAACCTGCCGACCGTCGGTAACGCCGCGCCGCAGGAGCAGACGCCGCCCGTCGTCGTCAATATCAAGGCCGACCGCACGATGAGCGTCAAGTACAAGGGCGACTCGGGCTCGACCCAGGAAGACACGATGACGAAGGCCGAGCTCGACAGCTTCATCTCGGCCCGGCAGGCCGATCACCCTGACCAGCCGGTCGTGATCGCAGCCGACAAGACCGTGCAGTACGATGCCGTCATGACCGTGATGTCGGATCTGAAGGCGCGCGGCGTCAAGCGCGTCGGCCTCCTCGTCAAATCGCAATGAACCGGCAGCAATCCACGCGCAGCTCCGCCTACCCGCCTCAGCCTCCCCGCGAGCGCGGCACTTGGCGCGCGTTCGCGCTCGCCGCGCTGATGCACGTGCTGCTCGCGCTGTTCCTCTATCACGGCGTGCAGTGGCAGAACAGCACGCCGGCCGGCGCCGAAGCCGAGCTGTGGACCGAGGTGCCCGACGTCGCCGCGCCGCGGCCCGTCGTGACGCCACCCTCGAAGGTCGCGCCGCCCCCTCCCCCGGTGCGCGACGAGCAGGCCGACATCGCGCTGCAGCAGAAGAAGCGGCAGCAGGAAGCGGCCGCGCGCGAAGCGCTGCTCGATCAGCAGCGCCGCGCGCAGCAACTGAAGGCCCAGCAGGAAGACGAAGCCCGGCGCGCGCAGCTCGCGGCGCAGCAGGCCGCCACGCTGGCCGCGCAGAAGGCCGCTGAACGCGACAAGCAGAAGCAGGCCGACAAGCTCAAGCAACAGCAGCTCGCCGAGCAGCAGAAGCTCGAACAGCAGAAGCTCCAGCAGCAGAAGCAGGCGCAGCTCGAAGCGCAGCAGGCGGCGAAGGCGAAGGCCGACGCGGCCGCGAAGGCCAAGGCGGAAGCGCAGGCCAAGGCGAAGGCCGAAGCCACGGCGCGGGCGAAAGCCAGTGCGGCGGCGAACGCGAAGCTCGACCGCGAGCGCAACGCGCGTCTCGCACAGATGCAGGGCCTGTCCGGCGCCGGTGAAGGCGGCGGCGAAGGCCTCGCGAAAAGCGGCACGGGCACGGGTTCCGGCGGTAATGCCGCGACGCCCGGCTATGCCGACAAGGTGCGCCGCCGTGTCAAACCGAACATCGTTTGGGGCGGCGAGCGAGCAGGCCTGACCACCGTCGTCAAGATTCGGTGCACGCCGTCCGGTGACGTATTGAGCGCATCGGTTTCCCGCTCGAGCGGGAATTCGGGGTGGGATCAAGCCGTGGTCAATGCGATCCACGCATCGGTCCCGTTGCCGCCCGATTCTAACGGTCGTACCCCGTCGGACATTACGATTACCTTCAAGGCCGCGGAGTGAAAGGAAATGCGCTTACACTCCGGGCGTCGCTGTCAGACGGGAACGAATCGGGTATTTTTACTGTCTCTGCGGTTGCGCAGCGATTCAAGCCATACGGGAAGCAAGAAGCATGAGTTTGATGACAAAGCTAGGTTTCAGGGCACTCGTGGCCTCGTGTCTGATTACGGCGGGCAGCGCCGCTAACGCCCAGGTGAACGTGCTGATTACCGGTGTCGGGTCGACCCAGTTCCCCATTGCCACGGCGAATTTCACGAACGAGGCGAACCTGCCGCAGCAGGTCACGTCGATCGTCCGTGCCGACCTCGCCCGCAGCGGCAAATTCACCAACATCGACGCAGGCAGCACGCCCGTGCCCGAGACCGCATCGGTCGACCTCGGCGCATGGAAGGCCAAGGGCGCCAATGCGTTCGTCGCCGGCAGCGTGAACCGCGAGGCGAACGGCCAGTACAAGGTCAACTTCATCCTGTACGACACCGTGAAGCAGCAAAGCCTCGGCGGCCTGTCGCTGACGGCCACCGACACGACGCTGCGCACGGCCGGCCACAAGATCGCCGACTACATCTACCAGAAGCTGCTCGGCGTGCGCGGCGTGTTCGCCACGCGCCTGTCGTACGTGATCAAGACCGGTAACCGCTACCAGTTGCAGATTTCCGATTCGGACGGCCAGAACGCGCGCATCGCGCTGTCGAGCACCGAGCCGATCATCTCGCCGTCGTGGTCGCCGAGCGGCACGAAGGTCGCGTACGTGTCGTTCGAGCGCAAGAAGCCGATTGTCTACATCCACGATCTGCCGACCGGCCGCCGCTACATCGTCTCCGACCAGAAGGGCAACAACAGTGCACCGGCCTGGTCGCCGGACAGCAACACGCTGGCCGTCGCGCTGTCGCTGACGGGCAACACGCAAATCTACACGGTCAACTCGACGGGCGGCGGCCTGCGCCGCCTCACGCAGAGCAGCTCGATCGACACCGAGCCGTTCTACTCGCCGGACGGCCGCTGGATCTACTTCACGAGCGATCGCGGCGGCGCGCCGCAGATTTACCGGATGCCCGCACAGGGTGAAAGCGCCGGTGCCGCGCAGCGCGTGACCTTCACCGGCAGCTACAACACGAGTCCGCGTATCAGCCCGGACGGCAAGCTGCTCGCTTACATCTCCCGCACGGGTGGGGGCTTCAAGCTGTACGTTCAGGATCTGCAGTCTGGCGCGGCGAACGCCATCACGAATACCAATCGCGACGAATCGCCGAGCTTCGCGGCAAACGGCCAGTATCTTCTGTACGCTACCCAGTCGGGTGGTCGCAATGTTCTGGCTGCAGTGCCCTCCGACGGCAGCGCGCCGCCGCAAATCCTGTCCGTCCAGGGCGGCTCCGTTCGCGAGCCGTCGTGGGGGCCCTTCATGCAATGACCACAAGGAGAGTAACCATGATGTCGAACAAAGCTCGTCTGGCCCTGGCCGTGATGATGATCAGCGCGCTCGCCGCATGTAAGTCGGGCGTGAAGCTCGACGACAAGGCGAACAACGCGGGTGCAGTCAGCACGCAACCGAGCGCCGACAACGTCGCGCAAGTGAACGTCGATCCGCTGAACGATCCGAACAGCCCGCTCGCGAAGCGCAGCATCTACTTCGACTTCGACAGCTATTCGGTGAAGGACGAGTACCAGCCGCTGATGCAGCAGCACGCCCAGTACCTGAAGAGCCACCCGCAGCGCCACGTGCTGATCCAGGGCAACACCGACGAACGCGGCACGAGCGAGTACAACCTCGCGCTGGGCCAGAAGCGTGCGGAAGCCGTCCGCCGTGCGATGGCACTGCTCGGCGTGAACGATTCGCAAATGGAAGCCGTGAGCCTGGGCAAGGAAAAGCCGCAGGCAACGGGTCACGACGAAGCATCGTGGGCGCAGAACCGTCGCGCCGACCTCGTCTACCAACAGTAAGTAACGGAAGAATCGCCGTATGACGCACCGTGTAACCTGGCTGCGTGCAGCCGCAGCTCTCTGCGTCGCCGGCGCGGCGTGGTCGGCCGCGCCGGCGCACGCCGGCGTGTTCGACGACAACGAAGCGCGCCGCGCCGTGCTCGATCTGCGCAGCAAAACCGACAACCTGGCGAGCCAGTTGTCGGCCGCCCAGCGTACGATCCTCGATCAATCCGGCCGTCTCGACCAGCTGAACCAGCAGGTCGCGACGCTGCGCGGCGAGAACGAGGATCTGACGAACCGGCTGACGACGCTCGAGCGGCAGCAGAAGGAGTACTACCAGGATCTCGACACGCGGCTCAAGAAGTTCGAGCCGCAGCAGACGACGATCGATGGTGTCGAAGGCACCGTGCAGCCGGGTGAAACGGATGCGCTCAGCGCGGCGCAGCAGCAGTTCCGCAACGGCAACTTCAAGGCGGCCGCGGCTTCGTTCCGCGCGTTCATCGCGAAGTATCCGCAGAGCCCCTACCAGCCGACCGCGCAGTACTGGTACGGCAATGCGCAATACGCGCTGCGCGACTACCGCGGTTCGACCGCGACGTGGCAAGGGATCGTCAGCAAGTTCCCACAGCACCCGCGCGCGGCCGATGCCCTGGTGGCGATCGGGACGAACCAGCTCGAACAAGGCCAGAAGGCGGCCGCGAAGAAGACGTTCGAGCAGGTCGTGTCGCAGTACGCCGGGTCGAACGCGGCACAGACGGCGCAGGGCAAGCTCGAAACGATCAAATAATTATCGCGGCGGGTTGTTGACAGTCCATCAATCCGTCGCTATAATCTTTTGCTCTTTGGGTCGCTTGCCAAGTTGTTGAAGCAACGAACCAACAGGTTTCAAGAACGTGGGGTGGTAACTCAGTTGGTTAGAGTATCTGACTTTTAATCAGAGAGTCGAGGGTTCGAGTCCCTCCCACCCTACCAACTATCTTTGATAGTGCAATTAAAGCCTCCCAAGTGGAGGCTTTTTTGCGTCTGTCGCTTGCGGCTGTCCGGGCTCGAATGCTCGCCTCGCTGTCGGTCACGCACGGCCGCTGATCCCGGCCGGTCAACGCCCACTCACATCCCGCAGCACCGCACCATATCCCGCGTACAGATTGCCATCAGGCAGCAACTGCCGCTGCGCGAGTTGCCGGTGCACGACCGGCAGGCGATGAAACGGCATCCGCGCGAACAGGTGATGCTCGATATGAAAATGAATCGCGTGCGGGCCGAACAGGAACGTCTGCCATGAACGCCGGACGATCGTGCGCGCGTTGCGACTCTGGTCCTCTCCGGCCGGCAACCCGGCGTGCTCGAAGATCGCGCGCACCTGCCCGGCAAGTGGCAACAACGTGACGGACGGCACGATCCACAACGCGACATACAGCAGCGGATGTCCGGCAAGCGCGAGCACGCCGAACATCAAACCGTTGCAGGCCAGCATCGACATGACTTCCCACGCCGCATACGCACGCGACTTTACGACCTTCGGCAATGCATGGGCGAACTTGCCGCGCGCGAGCTTCACGACGCTCGTCACGTAGCCGATCCCGCACGCATACGCGAGCAAGCGGCCGGCCAACCGCACGCGCGTCACCGGATAGTCGTGCACGCCGAACAGCAGCGCGACGGGATCGTCCGGTTGCATCGGCGCGCGATGGTGTTTCAGATGGCCCGCGCGATACGTGCGCAGCGACAACCACAGCGGACCGGCCGCGAGCAGTTGACCGAGCACGTCGTTGACGCGCCGGTTCCGCGCCAGCAAGCCATGCGCGCCTTCGTGCATCATGACCGCGAGCGCAAGCTGGGTGCGCGCGATCACGACTGCCGCACACGCGTACACGAACGGATGGGGCCACACGATCACAACCGCGAACGCCGCGGCAATCATCAGCCAGTCGCCTGCCAGCGCTGCCCCCACGCGCCACACGTTCACGCGAAACAATTCGGGATCGGGCACGAACCGCGCGAGCTCCGCGTTCGGCCCACCTTGACGAACATGGGCAGCCGTCACGCAAACCTCCTGCGCAGCGAACGCCGCTCGACCCACAGCGCACTGACCATTGCGAGCACCACGCCGCCGAGCACGTCGGCCACCGTATGCTGCTTGAGCGTCAGCGTCGACACGCAGATCAGCAGCCCGATCGCGGCTACCGCGATCCGGCGCCGCTCTACCAGCATCCGGCACGCAAGGCACGTCACCGCGACATGCAGGCTCGGAAATCCGTTGGCCGCGAGATCGAGTTGCCACATGCGCGCGAGACGATGGCGCACGAACGCGTTACCGATCTCCGCGACATCGGGCCGCGGCACGGCTTCCGGAAACAGCAGGAAGCAGACGACGCCGAGCACGAACGCGATCAGCACGGCCTCCTTGAACGCGCCGAACGCAAGCGGCCGTGCATACGCGGCCAGCGCAATCACGAACGGGAAGAACGCGACATAGACGAACCACGACCATGCGATGAACGGGATCCGCGCATCGATTGCCGTGGCCAGCACGTAGCGCGGCATGACGCCGCGCTCGAGCACGAAAAAGATCGCGAGGCCTGCTGCCATGCCGAACGTCGCGGCCAGCATCTGCCGGACATTCGGTCGGCGATCGTCACGCAGCATCAACGTATTCATCGCGGTGCCGTCGCCTCGCATCGGGTTTCCGCATCGGCCGGCCGCGCATGCGACCGCAGTGCGAGGATGCGCGACGTCCACGCGTCGACACGCGCCCGCGCATGCTCGCGTCCGGCGCGCGTTCCCGCCAGCGTGCCCGGATCGCGCATCAAGTCGGCAGCGGCCAGCCCGACCGAGCGCCGGAACGCGGCCGCATCGCCGCACCACGTGACGACGCGGTGCACGAGTTGCAGCCGCGCCGCGCGCGCGGCGTTGCTCGCCTGCTCGGGCTGATCGGTCAGCACGAGCAGGATCGGGCGGCGATAGACGCGTGCGATCGACAGCGCGGCCATGCCGGGCGCCGACACGATCAGCGGCGCATGCGCGGCGCGCGTCACCCAGTCGGCATCGACGCCGACCCAGCTGTCGTGCCCGGCGTAACCCTCGCCCACGCGATGCGCGGCAAGCCCCGCGTCGCGCATGCCGGCCGACAGTGCGTCGGCGAGCGCGACGTCGCGGAAGTGCGGATTCAGATAAACAGCCGCGGCAGCCTGTTCACAAGCCGGCAGTTCCGCGACAACCGGTAACGGCGTCGGCAGCCGGCAATGCCCGCGCGATTGCTGCGCATCGTCGGCCGCGTCGTACGCAAAATCGTGTTCGATGCAGCCCAGCGCCGAATCGATCTGCCAGTCGACGATCCGCGCGAACGCCCGCGCCAGCATGCGCGGCAGCCGCGCATCGAAATTCGCGGTCAACGCATGACGCAGGCTGCCGCCATACACGTGAACGACGCGGCGGCGCCAGCCCGGCACCGCACCCATGAACAGCAGCGCCGGATGAAACGAATCGTTGATCACGAGATCCGCATCGCGAACGATCGCACGCAGCCGCACGATGTCGCGCAGCATCCGCGTCGGCCTGAACACGTAGTGCGCGACGTTGCGATCGGTCGCGTCGCGCAGCATGTTCTGCCGCTCGTCGAACTGCACTGCGTAGTGACGGGACAGCACCGGCGCATCGATGCCGAATGCGGCCAGGAACGCCTGCCCCGCATCGGACGTCGTCAGCACGTCGACCTGCGCGCCGGCTGCGCGCAATGCGTGCACGAGCAATTGCGCGCGCATCAGGTGGCCGCGCGCGTCGGCTGTCGCGAGATAGACGATCCGCTGCATCATGCGCGTGGACGAAGCGACTGGACCCAGCCAGCCGCGTACATCGCCAGCGCCCCCGTCACGCCGAACCCGGCTTCGATCGCGCGGATTTCGCGCAGCAACGCCGCGAGACGGGCGGCCTCGGACGGCTCGACGAGACGGCGCAACGTGTCCGAACAGAGCCGCACGTGCCGCGTCTCGTCCGCGAGCACGCGCGCGAGCAACGGATGGAGCGGATGGGTGTCGCCGATCGTCGCGCAGTGGCGCGCAAGCACACGCATCGCCATCTGTTCCGCGCACAGGCCCGTCGCATAGGCCGGCACGAGCACGCCTTGCGCGAAATGCGGCGCGTGGCGCTGCGCGAGCCGGCGCCATCGCATGATCTTGCGCCGGCTCAACCAGTCGGGTTCGTGCGGCCCGGCCGACGCCTCGACGCCGCGCTGGCGCAGTGCATCGACAAATGCAGCCGCGTGGCGACGCTCGTCCGCGAGATGCTGCTCGATCCGCGGCGCAAGCCAGTCCGGCGGCTGTCCGGTCCAGTCTTCATGCAACGCGCACTCGGTCGCTTCTTCGCCGATCAGGTACATGCGCAGCATCCAGCGCTCGCCGTGCATGCTGCGATGCAGCCGCCGGAGCGCCGCCCGCTTGATGCGATCGACGAAATACGCGCGCACCCGCGCCGCACCGTGCGGCACGGGCGCATCGAGACAGTCGAAGCGCGCGCCGTCCGCCGCCTGCGGCGACGCCGGCAGTTCGCCTGCCGCGCTCATGCCGGCACACCCCGCGCGGACGCGGACTTCATCGCGGGAGCCGCCGCGGCGGCCGGATCGCGGCGCCAGCCGAGGATCAGGCCGACGAAGCTTTCCTGCATGAATGCATGTGCGGACGCGGCGGCGCCCGCAAATGCTTCCTCATGGCCGTTCACGCGCAGATAGCCGTTGCCGTCGCGCGCGCCGAATTCGATCCGGTCGTTCTTCCGGAAGCCGCGCTCGCGCACGTCTTTCAACAACCCGCTGCCGTCGAGACCGAACAGGAACAGCTCGCGCTGCGCGACCCACACCGGAATGTGATTGCTCAATGCATCGAAACGGATCGACCACGTGCCCGACGCCAGTGCGCGATCAACGTCCGCATCGTGCGGCGCGTTCGACGTAAAGCTCGCGCGCGCAACCGACTTCGTCAGGCCACCGACGCCGAGCGCGATCGTGATGTCGTCCGCGGTCGGCTGCTTCGGATCGGTCGCGCTCACCTTCACGAGATGCCGCGCAAGCCGGGACGCCAGCGACGGATGCGCGAACAGCGCAAGCGTTTCGTCCGGCGTCAGCACATCGCGCTCGCCGTCGCCCTCCTTCACGCGCACACGGTACGGATCGATCCGTACGTCGGTGAACTTGCCGCGCACGGGCGCATGGACGTACACGTCGCAATCCCATTTCGCACCGTCGCGGCGCAGCAGAACGTGCACGCTCAGCGGCACGCGCCGGCCGTCGCCGTCGACGCCCGTGCCCTGCAGCAGCACGTCGCCGAGCACGTCCTTCGTGGGGCGATTCGCATCGCTCGAGAAGACGATCGCGTGCGCATCGGTATCGACGCTCGCGTGAACGTCGGGCGTATCGAGCGCGATGCGATTGCAGTCCGTCGCGGCCGCGCTCGCGAACGGGCAGCCGCTTTGCGAAGCGAAGTGATAGATCCCGCGCCCCGTGTGATCGACCGGCGCGGCATGGGCGCCAGCACTGGCGGCAAACAGGGCGAGGCAGGCAACACGGGTGGCGAATGAGGTCATGGTCGTCGTCGGGATGGGTTCAGGATGTCGAAGCAACGTGGCGCCGCCGCTTCAATGACGGTGATAGGACAGCGCGTCGAGATCGCGCCGGGCCGACGCTCGCCCGGCGAGCCCGAACCCGCGCGTGAGCGCGCCGAGCGTATCGACGGCGGACGCGACGATCGTGATGCCGACGGCCGCGAGATAGCGAACCGCGCCCAGTTGCGGCAACTGCTGATGATTGAGCGCCCGCAGGCTGTAGCCGAGCCGCATCGCCATCACGCAGAACGGGCCGAGCGGGCCGCTGCGGCCGAGCCACTGCCACTGGCGCGGCAGGTACGCATGCACGAGATACGGCGTCAGCCCGACGCTGTCCTCGCCGCGCATCCAGCGCAGCTTCAGCGACTCGCGACGCGTGTCCGGCAGCCGATGCTCGGTGTGCGCGGCCGGCGCAAACTCGACGGCCACGCCGGCTGCCTGCATCCGCAACCCCATCACCTGGCAATGCGCGCGATAGACGCCGTCGAGCGGCTCGTAGCGGAACTGCGCGAATACGTCACGCCGGAACGCGACGTTGTTTGCGTAGAAGTTGCGCGTCGCGCCGTCGCGCAGCGGACTCGGGAAATACATGAAATCGATCGACGTCAGCGCGATGCCGAGCACATTCGGCGCATAGCTGGTCCGCCCCGCCACCGCGACGGGTGCGTCGCCCGCATCCCGCGCGAACGGCGCGAGCAGGTGCTCGAGCCAGTCGTCGGCCGGTCGGCAATCGGCATCGCCGAACACGACGATGTCGCAGCGCGCCGCGTCGACGCGATCGAAGCCGTCGTTCTTCGCGTCGTAGTAGCCGGTGCTCGCGCCGATCTCGACGAAATCGACCGGACGACCGGCCAGTGCGGTGATTTCCTTGCACGCATCGGCCGGCAGGCCGTCGTGCGTGATGATCCATTGCGCAAGTGCCGCCGGCGGCACGGTCTGCTTCGACAGCGCCGACACGAGGCGCTTCAGGCTGTCGACGGCCTGCGCGAGGCCCGCGCCGCCGCGCAGGTTGTTCGTCTCCAGCACGAGCGCGGCTTTCGCCGCCACGGAACGTGCGGCCGCGCGCGTACGCGGTGCGGTTTCATTGAAGTTTGGCATCCGGAATATCTCCACCGTCATGCGCGACGGCATGGATGAAACGGCAGGACGGAGGCTACGGCGCACCGGCGAAAGCGGGCCGCTGCGGACCACCTCGCGCAGCGGGCAGCCTGGTCAGCCACCCGCCTTGCGTGACGTCACTCCTGGATCGACGGCGCGGATTCTGCGTCGGTGAAGCGCGGCTTTGCGTTCTGCAGGTCGCGCGTGTTCTTCTGCACGGCCACCGCGCCGAACAGCGCGAGCACGAACGACATCGCGTAGAAGCCCTTTTCGCTCAGTTGCAGCGTTGCGTTGAACAGGCCGACGACCAGCAGCGCGATCGACAGCAGCAGCGCGATCCAGCTGAGGCCGTAGTAGATGCCCGTGACGGGAATGCCTTCCGCGCGATCGCGCACGCTCTTCTGCAGCGAGATCGCCGCGTAAAGGCCGAACACCAGCACGGTGAAGTAATAGCCCTTTTCGTTGAGCTGCATGCCGGCGTTCCAGAGGCCGATCAGGAAGGCCGCGAAGCCGGCGAGCAGCGCGGCCCACGACGCGGCCACGAACGCGAACGACGGCTGCTGGATGGTGGTCTGGTTCATTGCTTTGCCCTCTCTTTCTTCTTGTTCGAAATCGTTTTCGTTGAACTGCGTTTTGCGCATGGTAGCAGCTTTGATGCGTGCCACGACAACCGCGCTTGCAGTCTTACATGCCGCGCTGCGCGCGCCGCCAGCGCCCCGGCGTCGTGCCGAGCACCGCGCGAAACGCCTTGCCGAAGGCGGCCTCGGACTGGTAACCGACCGCCTGCCCGATCTCCGCCTGCCCGCGCTGCGTGTCCTGCAGCAACGCGCACGCATGCATCATCCGGATCTGCGCGACGAACGCGCCGACGCTCATCCCGGCCTTCTCGCGGAAATGCCGCGCATACGTCGCGCGCGACATCGCCGCCGCGTCGCCGAGAGACTCGACCGTCCACGGCTGCTCCGGCGCGTGCAGCACGGCCTGGACCGACGGGCCGAGCCGCGTATCGGCCGCGAGCGCGAGCCAGCCGGACGGCACGCGCGCGCCTCGGCCATAGGCACGCAGCGCATACGCGAGCAGCGCCTGGCCGAGCGCGTTCACGATCGCGCCCGCGCCCGGCTGCACATTCGACGCCTCGGTGCGCAGCACGCTCGTCAGCAGTTGCAGCGGCTCGAACCCCGATGCTTCGCGCAATCCGACGTGCAGCACCTGCGGCAGCGTGCGCATCAGCAGTTCGCCCGCGCCGCGCGCATAGACGAACCGTCCGCACAGCAGGTCCACGCTCGCGCCGCCCGGTTCGGCCGGATCGAGATTCGACTTGACCGGCAGCACCGCGCCGCCGCCGACGCCTTCGTCGCGCAGCGGCAGGGCCGACCGTGACCGGCCGCCCCCGGTGTCGAGCAGGTCGTGTGCGCCGCCCGCGGGCAGCAGCACGAAGTCGCCTTCGGCAAGTTGCAGCGTGCGCCCGTCGGCTGTACGCAGCCGGCACGTGCCGGTCAGCACCAGGTGGAACGCCGCCTCGCCGGGCGGCAGCGGGTCGTGCGGCATCGCAAACGGCCCGTCGAGCAGGCAGCGCACGTCGAGCTCGACATGGCTGCGCCCCAGCGACAGCAGTTGACTCAAGGCATCCATGAGACGATCGCGCTAAAAATTGACACTCTAGCGTATCGAAACCCTCAGCGCGAACGATCAGAATAGGCCTGCATCGCCCGAGATCGCGGCGCCCGCCGCCCTCCTCACCACTTCTCGAAAAGGACGCATCATGCTGAACTGGAACGAATACCGGAAGGAACTCTCGACGCGCATCGGCGAAATCGCCAAGCTGTCGCCCGATACGCTGGCCGGGTACAAGGCGCTGTCCGGCGCCGGCGCCAAAACCGGGCATCTGGACGCGAAGACGCGCGAGCTGATCGCGCTCGCGGTGGCCGTCACGACGCGCTGCGACGGCTGTATCGCCGTTCACACCGCCGAAGCGGCGAAGCATGGCGCAACCAAGGAGGAAGTGGCGGAAGCGCTCGGCGTCGCGATTGCACTGAATGCAGGCGCGGCGCTCGTCTATTCGGCGCGCGTGATGGACGCGCTCGGCGACTGACCTTCACCGCGGCGCGGGCCGCCTGCTGCGTGGCGCCCGGCCGTTCGGCCGGGTGGCCGCCCGCCTCGCGATGTATGACGATTGGCCGGCGTGCTCGCGCCGGCAACCGTCGCGCCACGCGCAGACCCGGACACGCCGCGAAGTCGGCTACCATGCGCGAACGATCCATCGTGAAGGAGCGCTCCATGTGCCGCTGGCTCGCCTATACGGGTAATCCGATCCATCTGGAAACCGTACTGTTCCGCGCGAAGCATTCGCTGATCGACCAGAGCCTGCATTCGGAGCTCGGCGCCACGACCACCAATGGCGACGGCTTCGGGATCGGCTGGTACGGGCGCCCCGACGAGCTCCCGTTCCGTTATCGCTCCGTGCATCCCGCATGGAACGACCGCAACCTGCGCGAAGCCGCGCGCGCGATCCGCTCGCGGATGTTCATCGCGCATATCCGCGCGGCGACCGACACGCCAGTGCAGGAAACCAACTGCCACCCGTTCCGCCACGGCCGCTGGCTGTTCGCGCACAACGGGCTGATCCGCGACTTCCACAAGCTGCGCCGCGACCTGACGATGAAGGTCGATCCCGCGCTGTTCCCCACGCTCGAAGGCTCGACCGACTCCGAGCTGATGTTCCGCCTCGCGCTGACGTATGGCCTCGAGCAGATGCCGCTGCCGGCGCTCGAACGAATGGTCGGCGTCGTCGAGGAAACCGCCGCGCGGCATCGCGTGGCCGACCCGCTCAACATGACGATCTGCGCGACCGACGGCGACCGGATCATCGCGGTGCGCTACTCGAGCGAACGGCAGTCACGTTCGCTGTTCCACAGCACGTCGTTCAAGCACCTGCACGAGCTGTATCCGCATAACCCGCGCATCGCGGAAGCCGGTGACGACGCATTCATGGTCGTGTCCGAGCCGCTCGTCGACCTGCGCGGCGCGTGGGAGGAAGTGCCGGAAAGCATGGCGATCGTCGCGCAGGGTGCGGACGTGAAGCAGCAGCCGTTCGCGCCGCGGCACAAGTAGCAGGAGGCGTCGTGCCCGCCGTCAGGCGCGGCGCGAGAACCGCATCCGGATCGAATCGAGTTCGACGGGCAGCCGGCGCGACCGCGCGCGGGGCCGCGGCAACGCGGCAAACCCGAGCCGCTCGTACAGCGCGCGTGCGCGCACGTTGCGGATCAGCACGTCGAGCACGACCTCGCGGCTGCCGTCGGCCGGCAACGCGCCGGAATCCAGCGCATCTTGGAACAACGCGCTGAAGATGCCCGTGCCGCGCTGCCGTTCATCGGTCGCGCAATGCGCGACGAGGATCTGCGAACGCTTCGGTGCCGGGAGTTCCGTTTCGAGGACCAGCCCGCGCAGCAACTGGCCGATCGTGCGGCGCACGCCGAAGAAACGCGCGAGTGCCCATACGACATGCACATCGTCGAACATCGTCCGCTGCCCGTCGTGAATCGCCAACACGGCAAGCACGGTGCCGTCGTCGGCAACCGCGACGCGATGCCGGCGCCACGAGAAGCGCCCATGACGCGACCGGAATGCCTGCTGCAGGAACGCGATGCAGCGCGCATCGCTTTCGCCGAGAAAAAAACCGAATTCCGCCACGCCGGACGCAAACACGAGCGGCCCGCACGACGTCGCATCATCCGCATCGGCCGCGCGAAACCGCACGGGCTCGCCGGCGCGCGGGACCGCCTGCGCAAACGCGGCGGCCTGCGTCATGCGCTACGTCCCGCGAGGCGCGACAGCACCGCAACCGTCCGGCTGATCTGCTCGGGCTCATGCGTCGAGCAGATGAAAAAGCGCAGCCGCGCCGCCTTTTCCTCGACGGCGGGATAGAAAATCGGCTGCACGTTGATCCCTTCGTCGAACATCGCATTCGCCCACTGCGCGGCCTTCAGCGAACTCCCGGTAATCACCGGCACGACCGCGTAGCCTGCACTCGTGCCCGTATTCAGCCCGGCAGCGCGCGCCTCGGTCAGGAACTGCCGCCCACGCGCCTGCAGTTGCGCGACGCGCGCCGGCTCGGCCTGCAGGCGCTCGAGCGCAGCCAGTGACGCTTCGGCGAGCGTCGGTGCGAGCCCGACGCTGTACAGGAAGCCCGGCGCCAGATGACGCAGCATGTCGACGAGCGGCTGGCAGCCGGCGATGAAACCGCCGCAGCCAGCCAGCGTCTTGCTCATCGTGCCCATCCACATGTCGACCTGGTCGGGCGCGACGCCGCAATGCTCGCGGATGCCCTTGCCGGTCTCGCCCAGCACGCCGAGCGAATGGGCCTCGTCGACCAGCAGGAACGCGCCGTGGCGCGTCTTCACGTCGACGAAGCGCTGCAGGTCGGGGAAATCGCCGTCCATGCTGTACAGCCCTTCGATCGCGATCAGCACGTGCCGGTATTCGCGGCGCACGCGCGACAGCAATTCGTCGAGCGCCTGCCAGTCGTTGTGCGCGAAGCTCAGCCGCTTCGCGCCGCTCAGTTGCGCGCCCTGCACGATGCTGTTGTGCGCGAGCGCATCGTGGACGACCAGGTCGCCCGGGCCAAACAGCGCGCCGATCACGGTCACGTTCGTCGCATGGCCGCTCACGAACGCGACGCAGTCGTCGGTCTCGTAGAACGTGGCCAGCGCGCGTTCGAGATCGCGCTGCACCGGGCGTTCGCCCGCGACCATCCGGCTCGCCGATGCCGACGTGCCGTACCGGTCGATCGCGGCTTTCGCGCGCGCAGACACGTCCGGGTCGCCAGCCAGGCCGAGATAGTTGTAGTTCGCGAAGTTCAGGTATTCGCGGCCGCCGATCTGCGTCGTCGCACCGGCAACGCCGTCGTGCACACGGAAAAACGGCGAGTCGACGCGCAGCTTCTCGCCCATCTCGCGCATGATCCGGACCTGCTGATACTGCGGCATCGATTCGAAGCGGCTGCGCGCCGACGCGGTCTGTGCAGCCGGCGTGCCCGGCACGCCGGGCGCCGCGGCCGCATCGGTCGCGCGTTCCAGTTGCCGTTTCAGCGCTTTCGCCGCCAGTTGCTGGCGAAGATGCTCTCCCAGTGCCATTGCTTCCTTCGCTTTATCTCGAAAAGGCGCTATGTTACGCCGCGTATATTGAAAAAGCGTGGTTTCAGGTCTCGGAAAAGTCGGCCCACTGCCACGCGTCGGGCGCGGCCAGCAGCGCATCGACCAGCCGGAAATTCATCTCGTGGCTCGGCCGCAACGCGCTCACGCGCGCCAGCAGCGGCGCACCGGCCAGCGCGAGATCGCCGACCAGGTCGAGCACGCGATGCCGGACGAACTCTTCCGGCAGCCGCATCCCGCCCAGCACGCGATTTCCGACGATGGACGCGGTGCACGACGGTCGCGCGCCGCGCAGGATCGGCACGCCGCGCAGATAGCCGGCGACGATCGCCGGCACGGCCCACTTCACGCGACCGTACGAGCGCGACGGCGCGATTTCGGTTTCGAACGCGGCCGGTGTCAGCGCACCGTCCCAGTGCATGTCGCCGAAGCCGCGCAGGTCGTTGCGCACGCTCAGTTCGTAACGCGGCGCCGGCTCGATCCGCATTTCGCGCCGCTGGTCGCCCTCGCCGTCCGTGACGACGACGGGCCGCAGCACGCGGATGAAGCGTTTCGGCGCATCGAGCGCGACACGGCCGCACGCGCGGATCGCATCGACCCACGGCGTGGCGCTGCCGTCGAGAATCGGCACTTCCTCCGCATCGAGCTCGACGATCGCGTGATCGATCTCGCACGCGAGCAGCGACGCGAGCAGATGCTCGATCGTGCGCACGCCGACGCCATCGGCATTGCGCAGCATCGTGCAGAGCGGCTGCGCGCGGCGCAGCGCGGGATCGACCGGCAGCGTCGCGAGCGTGCGCCCGTGCGCGATGCGACGGAACGCAATGCCCGCCACACCGTCTTCCGGGCGTGCTGGCAGAATCCGCACGCCCACCCGGCGCCCCGTGTGCAGCCCGTGCCCGTCGATCGTCAGCGGCTGTGCCAGCGTGCCCTGGTGCGTCGCCCAGCCGGCCGGCGCGCTCATCGCGCCACCTCCAGCGTGGGCGATGCATGACCGGCGACGGGCGCCGGCCGCGTGTCGAGCATCGCGCGCGCTTCGCCGTCGATCGCATGCTTCGCGGCGAGCGCCGCGACGGCTTCGTGCGCGGCATCGGTTGCCGAGCCGGCGTCGGCATCGGCCGACGCGCCGATCGAATCGACGATGCGTCCGGCCAGCGTCGTCACCGACGCGCCCTCTGCAATCGCCATCACCGACAGCTTGACCTCGAACGCTTCCTCGACCGCAAGGCCGAGCTCCATCCCCATCAGCGAATCCATGCCCATGTCGAGCACCGACTTGTCGAGCGCGATGCGATCGGGCGTCATGTGCAGAATCCGCGCGATCTGTGCCTGCAGCGTCCGCGCAACCAGCGCGATCGCTTCGTCGCGCGGCAACGCGAGCACCTCTTCGCGCAGCTGCGTGCCGCCGTCGCGCGCATCGCCGCCGCTCGCATGCGATTGCAGCAGCGAATACCGGCGCGCCTTCGCGGCCGGCATCCCGCGTGCCACCGCATGCCAGTCGAGCCGGACCACGGCTTCGCCGGCCGCCCCCGCGACCAGCGTGCGCTCGAGCGCGATCATCGCCTCGTCGGACGTGATCGACGCACCGCCGATCCGCGATTGCAACGCTTCGCGCGTATCGGCATTGCGGGCGAGGAAACCGACGTCCTCGAGCGGCCCCCAGGCCATGAACGTGCCGGGCAGCCCTGCCGCGCGGCGATGTTCGACCAGCGCTTCCAGGAAGCTGTTGGCCGCGACGTAGTTCGATTGCCCCGGATTGCCGAGATAGGTCGTCGCCGACGAATAGACCACGAACAGGTCGAGCGGCAGCCCGCGCGTCGCGCGATGCAGGTTCCACGCGCCGGCCACCTTCGGTGCGAGCACCGCGGCCATGCGTGCATCGTCGAGATTGCGCACGAGGCCATCGTCGATCGACATCGCGGAATGCAGCACGCCCTTCAGCGGAACGTCGCGCAGGACGATCGCGGCAATCATCGCGTCGACCGCCGCGGCATCGGTCACATCGCACGACACGACGTCGACGGTGACGCCCAGCGTGTCGCGCCAGCACGCGACTTCGTCGCGCGCCGCGGCGGCAAGTTCGCCGGAGCGGCTCGCCAGCGTCAGCCGGCGCGCGCCACGCTCGACCATCCAGCGCGCGCTCGCGAAGCCGAGCCCGCCCGTGCCGCCGACCACCAGGTACGCGCCGTGCGGATCGAGCGCGAGCGAACCCGCGCCCGAGATGCCGCGCGTCGGCGCCGGCGTGCCGGAAGGATAGGTCACGAGCACCTTGCCGATCTGGCGCGCCTGCTGCATGTAGCGGAACGCATCCTCGGCCCGTTCGGCAGGGAACGCGCGATACGGCAGCGGATGCAGCACGCCCGCCGCGAACAGCGCCATCACTTCGCCGAACAGGCGTTCGGTCAGCTCCGGCAACGCGCCCATCAACTGGTCGGCATCGATGCCGAAATAGCTGATGTTGTTGCGGAACGGCCGCAGCCCGATATGGCTGTTTTCGTAGAAGTCGCGCTTGCCGAGTTCGAGGAAACGACCGAACGGACGCAGCGTGTCGATGCTGCGCACCATCGCTTCGCCAGCCAGCGAATTCAGCACGATGTCGATGCCCTGCCCGCCCGTCATCGCCCGGATCTCGTCCGCGAACGCGAGACTGCGCGAATCGAGCACGTGGTCGGCGCCGAGCAGGCGCACGAACTCGCGCTTCTCGTCACTGCCGGCTGTCGCGAACACTTCCGCGCCGAAGTGACGCGCGAGCTGGATCGCGGCGATCCCGACGCCGCCCGCGCCGCCGTGCACGAGCACGCGTTCGCCGCGGCGCAGCCGCGCGAGTTCGACGAGCGCGTAATAGGCGGTGAAGAACGTCGTCGGCACGGTCGCCGCTTCCTCGAACGACAGGCGTTCGGGCTTCAGCGCGATTGCCTGTGCGCGCGTCCTGACGCGTGTCGCGAACGACGCCGGCGCGAAGCCGAGAATCGCATCGCCCGGCGCAAATGCCGTCACGGCGGGGCCGACCCGGACCACGCGCCCGGACAGCTCCATGCCGATCGTCGCGCCCGCAAAGCCGGTCTCGACCGCTTCATCGGACAGGAGCCCCATCGCATACATCACGTCGCGGAAATTCAGGCCGGTGGCGACCGGCTCGATCTCCACCTCGTCCTCGCCCAGCGCGCTTTCGGGCAACGCAAACCATTCGAGATTGCGCAACGAGCCCGGTGCATCGAACGCGAGCACCGATGCGCGCGCGATCGCGCCATCGTTGCGGGCCGCGGCCTGTACGGCGGTCAGCATGCGCGGCACCAGCCGCCCGTGTGCGCCCAGGACGACTTCTTCCTCGACCGCCGAGCCCGTCAGCTCGCGAATCAGCGCATCGGGAATCCCGTGCGCCGCGCGATCGACGTCGATCAGGCGGCATGCGAGTTCGGGATGCTCGTTCGCGAGTACGCGACCGAGGCCCCACAACGTCGCCTGTTCCGGGTGCGCATTCTCGGCGCCGGCAAACGGCGCGCCGCCGCGCGTGACGACGGTCAATCGCGTGGCCGCGCTCGGCTGCGCGCCGAGCGCGCGAACGAGTGCCGCCAGCGCGATCGCACCGTGACGCTGCGCGGCCATCAGGCTGTCACCCGTCGCCGCTTCGGCGAGCGGCGCTTCCGGTGCGCAGAACACGACGTGCGCCGGCTGCCCGGCCGGCAGCGACGCAATCGCGTCGGCCGCGTGCGTGATGTCCACGATATCGGCCGGATAGCCCGCCTGCGCCAGCGCATCGGCCAGTTGCCCGCCGAAACCGCCGACCGCATCCGGCGCGTGCATCACGAGCCAGTGTTCGTGGCGTGCGAGCGTATCGAGATCGCTCGCGTCGTCGCCACGTTGTGCAGCAACCGTGCTCGCGGGGTTGCGCGCGACGACGAACGTCGGCGTGCCGTCCAGATCGAGCGACTGCTCGACGTGCCGCACGACGTCGACGTAGCCCGCGCGCGCGAGCGCCGCCTCGAGATCCGCCGGCGCCAGCGGCACGGGTGCATCGGCTTCCGTCGACGCCACCTGCGGGGCGAACACGATGTCGGAGAAGCGGCCGCGGCGCGACTCGGCCAGCAGCAGCAATCCGCCCGGCGCCAGCCACGACCGCATCGCATTCAGCGCATCGGCCACATCGCGACGGCCGCTCAACGCGCGATTCGCGACGATCAGGTCGTAAGGACCGGCATCATCGGCCGACAGCGACAGCCGCTCGCCCGACTGCAGGGCCACCGTGCGCACCGCCGCTTCCGCGTCCGTGTCGAACCCGGCCAGTTGGCCGGCTGTCGCGGCGATCGTGTGATCGCAGCGCGCGGCCGCGAGATGCATGCCGAGCGTCTGCAGCACGTCACCGTCCGTCGCGCCCAGTTCGAGCACGCGCAGCCGGCGCGCCGGCTGCCATGCGTCGACCGCCTGTTCGACGCCGGCCGTCAGCAGTGCGTGCACGTGCCGCCAGGTCGGCGACGCGGCAAGGAGTTGCTCGACCAGGCTGTGCCCGGTCGGCGACAGCCAGCGTGCGCCATCCTTCGCACCGCTCAGCACGTCGGCCAACGCCGCGCCGCAATGCGCAAGCAGCGTCAGCTCGGCCACGTGCCCCGGCGATTCGGCCAGCAGCCCGCGCCACAGCTCGTCGAGCGGCGGCAACGCCGCGCACGCCGCGTCGTCGCGCACGAGGCGCTCGCCGTCGCGATGGGCCAGGCCGTCCTCGACGAGCATGTCGCCAAGACGCGCGGCCAGCGCCGCATGCCCGGCCGCCGGCTGCCACGTGCCGGAGAATGCGCCGAGCGCATCGAATGCGCGAAGCACGTAAAGGCTCGCGAGCACGTCGAGCAACGGCAGGATTTCGGTCAGATGCTGCGTGCGGCGGCCGTCGTCCTCGGTCGTATCGAGTCGGGCGACCGCTTGCGTGAGCAGCGCGTCGGGCGCCGGCAGGCCGGCTGCATCGACGTCGCCCGGCAGCGGCACCTCTTCGAGGCGGTACACGAAGCGCGCAGGCAGGTTCTGCCGGCGGCCGACGAGATCGACGCGCCGGAACCGGCAAGCGCCGAGCCGCGCGACGATCGCGCCCTGTGCGTCAAGGAATTCGAAATGCGCGACGACCGAATGCGGGCTGCGCCGGTCGATCCGCGCGAGTACGCGCGCGACCGTGTCGCCGCGCAGATAGTCGACGCGGCCGATCTGCACCGGCACGTACGCCGGATGCTCGCCGTCACGCGCGTGCGCGGCAAGCAACGCGAACAGCGGATGAAACCCGCTGTCCATCAGCGCCGGATGCAGCAGATAGGCCGACAGCGCGCGTGCATCGCCGCATGCGGCGGGCGCCGAGACATCGGCCAGCGCCGCATCGTCGCCTGCGGCGACCCGCACGGTGCGCACCCAGCGGAACGCCGGCCCGTACGCGAGGCCGATGGCTGCGGTGTTCGCATACAGCGTGTCGCCGTCGGCGGCCGGCAGCGCGAGCAGGCGCTCGAGCGTGCCGGACGGCACGACGCGCGACGCGCCGAGCGCGCTGCCGCTTTCCAGCATCCGCCCCGTCACGTTCAGCGTCCAGGCGCCGCCGGACATCCGGTCGCGCGTCTCGATCGTGAAGGTCGCGGTACGCGGCTCGATCACGAGCCGGAACAGCTTCGCCTGCTGCGGCTGGAACACGACCGGCGTGCGGATCTCGACGTTCTCGAGTGCCGCATCCGGCGTATCGAAGAACGTACGCGCCGCGGCGAGCGCCATTTCCACGTATCCGGCGCCCGGGAACGCCACACCGCCGTCGACGACGTGATCGGCCAGCATCGGCAGCTTCGCCGGATCGAGCTGGTTTTCCCAACCGAACGCGTGTTCGTGCAGCCGATAGCCGAGCAGCGGATGCTCGCGGCGGCGATTGACGAGGCCGTAGCCTTCGACGGTCGGCGTCAGCCAGAAGCGGTCGCGCTGCCACGGATAGGACGGCAATGCCGCATGCGACGTGCCCGGTGCAAAGCGGTCGGGATCGACGCTCGCGCCGTGCGCGATCGCCGCGAGAATCGCCTGCCGCAGCGTCGCCGCGCTGCCGTGATCGCGCTTGAGCGTCGGCAGCACCGTGCCGGTCGCGCCGGCAGCCGTGAACGCCTGCTTCACGTACGTGCGCAGGATCGAATGCGGCGACACTTCGACGAACAGCCGGACGCCCTGCTCGATCAGGTGCGCGATGCCGTCGCCGAAGCGCACGGGCTCGCGGATATTGCGCCACCAGTAGCGCGCGTCGAGCTCGGTGCCAGAAAGCGCGCCGCCGGTCACGGTCGACACGAACGCGCCGTTGCCCGGTTGTGGTTGCAGGCTGGCCAGTTCGGCCAGCACGACCGGCTCGATGCGATCCATGTGGCTGCTGTGGAACGCGTAGTCGAGATCGAGCATCTGGAAGAACTTGCCGCTGCCGCGCAGCGCCGCCTCCAGTGCCTGCAAGCCCTGCAGTTCGCCTGCGAGCGTGACTGCATCGGGACTGTTGATGCCGGCGATCTCGACACGACGCGCGAGCCCGTGGCGCGCGATCAGTTCGCGTGCCGCCGCGTCGCCGATGCCGACGGCCGCCATCCGGCCGCTGCCGCGCGTCATCGCCTGCGCGCGGCTGCGGATCTTGATCACGCGCACCGCGTCGCCGAGCGACAGCGCGCCCGTCACCCACGCTGCAGCAATTTCGCCGACGCTATGGCCGATCACCGCGTCGTAACGCATCCCGCGCGCATCGATCACGCGGATCATGCCGACCTGGATCGCGAACAGCAGCGGCTGCGCATTCTCCGTCGCGGCGAGCCACTCGGCGCCCGCGCCGGCCAGCCATTCCGCGCTCGGGCCGCCGCGCATCACGTCGACGAGCGACGGGCTGCCGTCCGCACACCACAGTGCGTCGACTTCGTCGAGCGCCGCACGGAAGATGGCGTTCTCCGCATAGAGTTCGTTGCCCATCCCGACCCACTGGCAACCGTTGCCCGAGAACACGAGCGCGGTGCGCAGCGTGTCGGCGGGCGCCTGGCCGGTTGCCACGCAGGCTGGCAGGCCTTCCTGCGCCGGCTGGGCCAGTGCTGCAAGCGCCACGCGGCCCTCGGCCGCGTCGTCCGGTGCAACGATTGCGCGATGTTCCAGCCACTGGCGACGACGGGCGGCCGCAGCGGCAAGCGCCTGCCAGTCGCTGCCTTTGTCGAGCATCGCCAGATAGCGGCCCGCGAGCGCGCCGAGCGCAGTCGCGCTGCGCGCGGTCAGCACGAGCGGAGACGGCGCATCGGCCGGTTCCGGCGTAGTCGTCGACGTGTCGCTTGCAGCCGGCGCTTCCATCAGGACGACGTGTGCGTTGGTGCCGCCGAAGCCGAACGAATTGACACCGACCGTCAGCGGCGCGGTACCCGTTTCGAGCGGCATGTAGCGATCGACGACGCGCAGGCGCCCGCCGTCGAAATCGATGCCGGGATTGGGCGTGACGAAATGCAGCGAGCGCGGCACCGCGCGATGCTTCAGGCACAGCACGGCCTTCAGCAGGCCGGCCATGCCGGAGGCCGTTTCAAGGTGACCGATGTTGGTCTTCACCGAACCGATGAGCAGCGGACGGTCCGCCGGACGCTCACCCGACACGACGTCGATCAACGCACGCGCCTCGATCGGGTCGCCGACCGCCGTGCCGGTGCCGTGCGCCTCGAGGTATGCGAGCGACTGCGGATCGATGCCTGCGCGTGCGTACACGCTGCGCAGCAGCGACGCTTGCGCGGCCGCGCCCGGCACGCTGATGCCGCCCGGCGAGTGGCCCACGGAGTTCACGCCGGAGCCGGCGATGACCGCATGGATCGTGTCGCCGTCGGCGAGTGCGCGATCGAGCGGCTTGAGCAGCACGAATGCGCCGCCTTCGGAGCGGACATAGCCGTCGCCGGTCGCATCGAACGCGCGGCAACGGCCGCGCGGCGACAACATCGACGCCTTGGAGAAGCTGACGAAGCCGAACGGGTGCAGCAGCAGGTTGACGCCGCCCGCGAGCGCCATGTCGGCTTCGCCGGATTGCAGCGCCTTGACGGCCTGGTGGAGTGCGACGAGCGACGACGAGCACGCCGTGTCGACGGACATGCTCGGGCCGCGCAGGTCGAACAGGTAGGACACGCGGTTCGACGCGATGCTCAGTGTGTTGCCGGTCGCCGAATACGGATCGATCACGTTCAGATCGTCCATGTTGCGGTTGCCGTAATCCATGCTGGCGGCACCGACGAAGACGCCACAGTTGCTGCCGCGCATGTCGGCCGGGCGCACACCTGCGTCCTCGAATGCCTCCCATGCGAGTTCGAGCAGCAGGCGCTGCTGCGGATCCATCTGGGCCGCTTCGCGCGGGGAAATGCCGAAGAACGCGGCGTCGAAGCCGGCGACGTTGTCGACGACGCCGGCCGAGAACGTGTAGCTCTTGCCCGGCTCGCGCTTGGACGGGTGCTGGTAGAAATCGGTGCCGAAGCGGTCGGCGGGGATTTCGGTCACTGCGTCGCGTTCGTCGCGCAGCAGTTGCCAGAAGTCGCCTAGGTTGTTAGCGCTCCCGGGAAACCGACAAGCCACCCCAATTATTGCAATCTTACTGTTCATCTTTTATGTCGCTTTCTCGGATGCGCGCGGCTGTCCCGTGCGATTTCCGTCGTCTTGTGTCACGTGCAGCAGTACTGCCCCTAATTCCTCCGCCGGCAAATTTCGGCATTCGGAAGCAACTGCGCCGTAATTCCGCCAGATGAAATAATCGCTGCGTTGCGGATTGACGTCCAGTTTATGAAAAACATGAGGCAACGCGGGAACGTGATCGCCGTAGAAGCAAACGACCGTTTCACGATTGCAGGTACGCAAATGATCGAGCAATCGTCCGATCATTGCATCCGCATTTTCAATGTGTCGCAAGTATGCTGTAAGGTCGTGCCAAGAGGCATCTTCGCCGAGAGTATGCCTTGAACGCGATTCTCCGGGTAATACCTGCTCCAAATGCAGTGGGCCGTGGTTCTCCATCGTCATCGCGAAAATGAAGCGCGGGCGGCCACGAGGCGCATCGAGCGCAGCAATAATCGCATCTGTCACCGCGTCATCGGATACGTATGGCCCGGAGCGGGACGCCGCCACAAAATGTTCGATATCGAGGAATTGCTCGAATCCAAGCATGGGGAATACGCGATTGCGCCCGAAGAAGTCCGCATAGTAGGGGTGAATCGCAAGCGTTTCGTAATCTCCACGCCCGAACCAGCGGGCAAGAGATGCGCAGACACTGCGCACAAAAGTGTAAGGATAGAAACGCGCATACCCCAACGCCGCCTGGGGCACGCCCGTCAACACCGCAAATTCTGTGCGCATCGTGTTTGCACCCCAGGCTGGCACGGTCAACTTGCCGTGACACACTGACTCGCGCCGCGCCTCATCGAAGCGCGCGTACACCGCTGACTCCACCGCTCCGCTGACATGGCGCACGTCAAAGTACGACTCGCTCTGGATCACGATAACGTCGGGACACCTCGCAGGCTCGCCGGTCGCAAACGGACTGGATTCGTTGGCACGCGCGAACGAGTCGAACGTCGTGTGACGCAGACCATTGAGCAGATAGGCCACGAACACCGCAAAAAAACCGTGGCGCTGCTGATCTGCTATCGGATCAAGCGTCAGCGGCAGGCGGGCAGCAAGCCCTCGGCACAGTAAAAATATGACTCCGGGGGCAATCGCGAAAGCCAGCCATGGGCGTGGAGAGATAGCGGGCTCGGACAGGTAACCAATCAGCACGATCAGCACGCCCGCCACGATCGCAATCACCTTGTCGAGACTCAGGAACGGCAAGTAGAGCCGCGGGTGCGAAAACAACTGGCTGAACAGGCTTAGATCGGTAAAGACAAAGGGTTCGCGCAAGGATTCGTATTTCGCGTTGCTGACTATCTCGACCAAGCCAACGAGTGCGATCGCGACGAACGCGGAAAAAATCGGACGGGCGGTGACGAAGAGGAGCAGCGACGCGATGAACAGAACTGCGAGCGCACGGACGCATGCGCCAGCAAGCGAACGACGCTGCGGGAAACGGGGCACTGCGATGCGATCGGGCGCGAACGACAGGACAGCGGCAGCAATACATGTCAGCCAGGGCATCGCAGTCACTTGACGTCTTCCTCCCTGGGAAAATAAGACAACTTGTCGAGAATTGCGTCGGCGAGTGACGGCGGCAACAGCGGCAACAAGCGCATTCCGAACGCCAGCAGACCGGGAAACGCAACTTCGGTGCGTCCGGCCTCGAGTTTGCGACGGATATATGACGCTGCCTTGTTCGCTGTCCAGAGAAATGGCTTGTCGCCGGGAAATACGTCGCTCATTGACGTTTCAACGAATCCGGGTAAGACCACTGACATCCGGATGCCATTGCGCTTGAGCAACGGCCTGACGGAATCGGCATACGCCTTGATCGCAGACTTGCTCGCACAATAAGCCGGCGAGATCGCCATCCCGCGCAGCGCGGCCAGCGACGCGACCATAACGACATGGCCCTGCTCTCGCTCGCGCATCCGGTCGACGACAGGCAGCACGGCATGCAGGGCGCCATAAAAATTCGTATCGACCACCCGCGCCGTGCGCTCCAGCCCCTCCCAGTCGTTCGTCGTGGCAAGCGTACTCGCAACACCCGCGTTCGCGATCAGCAGATCAATCGGATGGACCTCGTCGAAGCCGTCGAGCCACGCTTTTGCGCTGTCGGCATCACGCACGTCAAACTGCCCCGTAATAACGACAGCCCCGCGTGTACGACATTCCGAGGCACTCGCGTCGAGCCGCTCGATGTCGCGGCCGACGAGACCGAGCACGACACCCGGTCGAGCGTAAGTCAGCGCAAGCGCACGGCCGATACCGGCGCTTGCGCCGGTGATAACGACATGGCGCGGTTCGACAACGCTACCCATGCACCTCCTCCACACGGGCGACGACGCCCGCCACGGCCATCTCGATACCGGACTTTGTGTAGAAATCACCGTTGATTTGCGTGTGGTGCATCACGTAATCAAGAAAGGCACGATAGAGATGCATGTCCGGGATATCCGCCTGCGTCCAAAAATCGTCGAGACTACCTTGCCAAGTCAGGCCGGGTATAGCGTAAATCGCCGTGCCAAGCGCGATCAAGGGCCGCTCGTGGTGCAAGGCAGACAAACCCACAGTGCTATTGACGACGACTACCCCACGGGAATTGTCAAGCAAGGTGGGAAGATGACCAGCATCGATAAAAAGCATGCGCTGGTCGATGCCAAGCTCCCGAGCAAGTGTCGCTGCAAATTGCTTGTAGGCAATCAGGCCCGTGTCCAGCGGATGGTTCTTGATAACAAGCCACGCGTGAGACGGGGCGTGGCGAGCAAATGAACGCAATACTGCCGAAATGGCAGCGCAAATGCCGTCGAATGGAGAATGCGCGACGATCTGCGCGTCGGAGTTCAATTGAAGCGGAAACAGGTAATACTCTCGCTTCTCGTCCAGCAATTCCCGTGCTATCCGATCGGCCTCCCAGGCATGAACGCGCGACTGGGCGGCGCGATAGGCCAGGCCAGCGTATTCCTGGAAACCATTTTTGGGGCGATGGCTCCTGTAGTACGGAAACCGGCGGGCGTGCAGCGCGTTCGCCAGACGGTAGGCGATATCGTGGTACACGCGTACCTTCAGGTTATAGCCGGTCGGATGACCAAAGGCCGCGGGCGGGACATGCTTGCGTTGGTCGCGATACCAATCGGGGTCGCGCGGCAGCAACGAGCGGCCATTGACGCCGTGATGCTCCATCGTGATCCAGTGGGGACGAACATAGCCCTCTTCGAACACATGTACGCGCAGGCCGAGATCCTGAACGACAGCATGTATCGGTCGATGGATTTCACGGCAATCGCCAAACAGGAAGACATCGGTAAAGTCGTTGGCTTCGACGATCTGACGGTACCAGGCCGACAAGCCTTCCGCCTTGTCACGATAATTCCAAGCCGCGCCCCCACCGGCGTAGGCCAAGTCGCCGCCACAAAAATTAACGCGGGTCACACGGTGGCCGCGGCTGCCAAGAACATGCGCGAGCTGGCTGAAAAACGGGGACGCCGTGCCTTGCAAGGCAAGGAAAGAACGACTCATAGATCAACGATGCAGTAATGGGAAAACCGGCAAACATCGCCATCCAGACAATATCAATGGGTGCGTTCGGTGAACCGGCCTCTCACCGAGTCGTGTGGATCTTGGTGGAGATCAGTGAGTTGACGTGTCTCACCTTTCAACTTGCCGCTGTTCATCGATTGTCACATTGAAAGATGGCTATTTTTATTCGGACACTTGTTGTGGATCTGTAAGTGGAGCATCACTGCCAGGCAGTGGATGTGACGGAAAGCAGCGCCCTGAAGTATGCCTTATTCCGCCACTGAGCCGTTAGGGCTGCACGAACTATCTCGCTCGCCGCAACAAGCCATCGGGCGTGGCAGAGCGCCCTGCAGTCGGGCAGATAGATATCTTTGTCTCATTTGCGTCACACCCTGACAAATGCATTACTGCGCACCGACTCCCAAACGGAGTGGCGAGGGACTTATCAGGTGCATGACAGAGGACCGGCCAGCTTCAGGCTTGGGCGGCAGTGAAGTTGCCGCCCCGGGTATCGACACCCTCGCCGATTGGCTTCCGCGCTCGTTCATTTGACGATTGCAAGCCATTGAGCCGCGCCAGCCAAGGGGAACGCGAACGGCCTCTCGAAATACCCGGTAGCGGCAAGATTCCAGCGTCGACGCGACACGCTGGCCACATCGCCCGGCACGATGCGGGCGTTGCGCGCGGTCGTCTCGTGAACGCCACACCATGCGATGCGGCTTCGGCGTGGTGACGCACACCCTCGCCCCGCCGCAAGCGCTTATTTAGTTGGCGTGGTCGACAACGAGATCGAAATCGCGCATGACATTTGAAGTCGCACTGCCCATCGGCTAGTGATCGCAGTACAACGCCCTGACAGGCTCATGAAATCCCGATGCACAAAGCTCGCCGGGACGCTCGCCTTTCTACCGCTACACCGCGATCAATCGCCGCCAGAATCGTTTGGCCTTCCCGATTCCCTTGATAACAGGCCGCCATGCCCTGGCCAGCGGAAGCACATCGCGCAAGGCCATGGGCCCTTCGTCCAACCGCAATTCGTTAAAAAGACGGTCCCGTTGAGAACTCAATTCATCATGCCTGCGCGAGAGATCAATGTAAGATTTTTGTAATTCTTCTAGCGCCAAGATGGTCGCAGCATTTTCAGCAAGCGCGTTGTCTCGAGCTTCCGAGATCGTCGCCAGTTCCTGCCTGTGACATTCGCTTGCAATACGCGCATTTTCGATCTCGCGAGCCGATATGGATTCCCGCTCGGTCACAAGATTATCGAGAGACGAATGAAGGGCGTCCCGATCATGCACCAAGCTATGGCGCTCTTGAATCAGCCCGTCTCGCTCGTGGATCAGCGCATTCCGTTCATGAATCAGCCCGTCTCGCTCGTGGGTCAGCCCACTTCGCTCGTGCACCAGCCCGTCCCGCTCGTGAACCAGCCCGTCCCGCTCGTGAACCAGCCCATCCCGCTCGTGAACCAGCCCGTCCCGCTCGTGAACCAGCCCGTCCCGCTCGTGAACCAGCCCGTCCCGCTCGTGAACCAGCCCGTCCCGCTCGTGAACCAGCCCATCCCGCTCGTGAACCAGCCCATCCCGCTCGTGAACCAGCCCATCCCGCTCGTGAACCAGCCCGTCCCGCTCGTGAACCAGCCCGTCCCGCTCGTGAACCAGCCCGTCCCGCTCGTGAACCAGCCCATCCCGCTCGTGAACCAGCCCATCCCGCTCGTGAACCAGCCCATCCCGCTCGTGAACCAGCCCATCCCGCTCGTGAACCAGCCCATCCCGCTCGTGAACCAGCCCATCCCGCTCGTGAACCAGCCCATCCCGCTCGTGAACCAGCCCATCCCGCTCGTGAACCAGCCTATCTCGTTCTGAATGAATAGCCAAACGGCGGCTCGCTCTTTCCCTATATCTATTGAACGTAACTTCTGAAATTAGATCATCGCTAAACCTCATCAGTCCCATCAATTTATAGGCCGCGTAATCGTAAAATTCATCAATTGGATGAAATTTCGCCTCACCATACGGAGCATCAAAGGATGTGACTGAAAAACGCCCGTTCAAATCGAGAACGTTCAATTTCGCCAGTAAGCTATCAATTTTTTTCCAAAGCAGATCAACCCACCAATTGATTTCGGATGACTCCGGATCCCCCAATCCAGTCACACCATCGACAGTGATTTTGTTGACGCAAGTTCTCCGCCGCATAATAATAAGCGGAACACCAATTTCATCAGATAATTCAATCAATTCTTTGAGATAATGAAAATAAATTTCCAAGTATTGATGACTTTTCGGAGAAATTCTGACCCACCCATCATCCATAAACCCATCAGGCCACTTCCAATTCGGCCCTAGCGCCTCCGACTCCATGTCGGAAATAATGCAGCCGTCTTTCTCGAAAAAATCGTTAGTAAAATCACTGGTTGGATCGAAAAGCAAAAATTCGTATCCACCCGATTTGAGTTTTCGCAGCGCCTGCTTTGTTAACTCGAAATTTATGCGCTCAGACAGTCGGTGATCTTGTGATTCAAAGTAAGTTCGCCCATCCACCTTCTTCGACATCAAGCCAGGTACGCTGACGCGCCACAAATGCGTGGCATTTGCGAGCAGACTCATCCTCCCGGCGAGCACTTCGGTCACACATCCACCGATGCTCAATATTTTAGGTTTCCGCAAAGCAGACACTGGAGCCTGCTCGCCCCCGGTGAGGTCGGTTCTGACCACTCGGAAAATTTCACTGATGCTCATGATCTCTCGACTGCCACGATCGCGCCGGCTCAGGCAGCCAGCTGCGTGGTCGTTCCCGTTCGGCTACCGTAGACCGTAGTAACCCGGCCGCTCGACAAACCAGGCTTTCTACAGGCTTATGCTTTCAAGCGCAAAATCTTACAATTTGCATATATTGACATAGCAAATAGAGATTTCTCGACAGACAGGAAAGAAAACGAAACAAAATGTCACAGAGATGTTGCAATTCAGCCACGCCAAGGCGAAAGACACGTCACGATTCTTGACATACTGAAATCAATCTCACCAAGGAATCGCGCAACCCATTTCGGGTTAACCCTGTGCGTTCTTGATTTGTCAGATTTAATCCAGGTATCTGCCAAACCCCGGGGGTCAACCGCCGAATTTCCCCGACACACGCGATCTAAAAGGCAATCACAAGGGCGGCCAAACTAGCCGCTTGCAATGCTCGCGATCCGGTTTGCGATTCACCTATGAATTTTTGGAAGTACCGCTCATCGGCAAAAAATTTTCTGCCTGCTCGAGGGATGGATTTGGGCGTCCATCAATGAGAAGTGCTATCGAAGCTAGACAATTAACGGAGTTACGAGTTGTCGCCGCTCGTCACATTTCATTAAATATAAACTCTCTCAAACACCGGAGAAAACGTTGCAGGCATGCCCACGCGAGATGAAAACATATTCACACGGAGTCGAGATTGAGAGCTCACTCCGGGTAGCATTTGCGCAAGCACCGACTGGATGGCTGCAAGGGTACGATTGCAATCCGTACCCGGGAAACCACATCAGTAAACGCGGAATCGATTCGAGACTGTTCGACGTCGTCAAAGCCAGCGCGTCGATTTTTCTAATACCTTGCTCGAAACAGGTCGTGGCGCGCCGTGAAAACAGATGAACTGTTACGGCATGCCTCGACGGATTCAAATTCTACCGAATCCAGAAATATCTTGAACTGGCAAGATGTAACCAATCTTGTGGTCTCACGAGGCGCAAAAAAAGCAAAGGAAGTAAATCGAGCTCACCGTAAATTTTGACCAGTTCGGCAAACTGCGCACGTACCTCCATTGCCCGCTAGATATCAGCCTACTTATCCGCGCTTCCCGCTTCAATTATCTTATTATTCCAGCGATTGCCAAGCGATTATCAGCACTCTCAATCAATCGAAAGGACGCTTTACGGACGCACCCAATTTCTTCAGGAGATGGAAATCAAGAACGTCAACCTTCCTGTTTCCGAGCGATTCGACCTGATAGACCTCCAGGGATTTAAACGCCAATCCAAGTGCGCGCTCATCATCACTCTTACCAATATCCGAGGGACGTGTTGCATGATGGATCAGAAATTCAAGCGTGATTCCGCTCGTCGCGTCCGTCTCGGCGGGCTTGAAGAATATTTGCTCCTGGACCCACACATCTTTCTCGACAAATGTGAATCCGGCGGCTCGAACACCATTCGCAAATAGATCAATCTTTTGCTCTTTCGCATTCGGCGGCACAAATGCAGACATATTGATATCGATTCTCATCAAGGTCCGTGGCGCAACTACGTGTCCAGGGATGACGAATCGCACCACCGCCTCTCTAGACCAACGACCAAACGGCTCGGGAAATGACAAACCCTCGTTGGCGATTGCCACTGGATCTTTCGAAAAATCCACAACCATTGTCTGCCGTATTTTCCCCGGAAAAACATCGGACTGCATAACGCGCTCCTCTCTCAGCCAAAATTACAATTTAACAAACCAACAAGCACAAAAAATAAACTCGACTTCAGCATTCCTCAACTTCGGAGGCACCGTCAACAACTGTCAATTTATTTAAACTCCTCATGCGGCATCGGCATGTCGATCACAAAACCGATGGACTTACTTACAATAATTTTTAACCATACCACGCAACACCACCTCATCCGATGAAGAAATCCCGGAGCTAAGCAAAACTCAACATTATTTCAATAGTGCGAGAGCAATCCATACAGGAAGCTCCGGGGCGGCGCTTCCGCGATAGCCGCCGTCACAGACATGGAAACCGCTGCCAGCGAAGTAATTTCTGCACGCCGCGTTTCTTTCGGTCTCATTATATATTGCTTTCACCTCGGCATGCTCGCTCAACAGCTTGGTCATGACAAAGTTCAGCACTGCCGTTTCGACACCTAAGCCGAAGACACGGCATGACATCACCACTTGCTCGATTATACTATCTCTGATAATTCCAACCGACACTATTCCGTGTCCCGCGTGCCTATCCGTCACATCGAAGACTACAAACTCGCCACCGCCCTCGAACAGCTCCTCACAAGCCTGCTCAGTCCACCTCTTTCCCGTAGTATTGAATTGATTCGTTTTGTTTATCAATTCCAAAGAGCGAGTGAATTTTGCGTCATGACGGTTAGCAATTATGCTGGGTTTCACCTTGATATTCAACGACTGGAGATAAGCAAGGCGATCGACGCCCTCCGATTTTCGCTCTCGAACGATTTTTGCACGAATCAATTCCGTCCGACGAGCGGATTCGTCCGTTACGACACGAACCTGAGTTTCGGGTGAATAATGAAGGATCATCTTCCAGAGTCGCTGGTCACCTGAAAGCGTCCGAATCTCAGGAAAAGCTTGCTTGACCTCATCGACTTCGCGCTGATTGTCGTCAATAAACAACACATTCTGCGGAAGTAAATTCACTTCACGTAGAATTTCTTCGATGGCATCAGATTTTGGATTCCAGTTAACCTTAATTGAGCAAAAATCATCAAGCGTAATTCGCGAACCCCAAACCTTCGAGAAATTCTTCAATATGAATTGCTCATCGTTTTTACTTGATATTGCAAGCAAAATACCACGTCGCTTGCACTCCATAAGCGCCTCAACGTATCCCATCGGCCAGCCTTCAACGAGCGACGTCGCGACAATCTCATCCTCTTCGGCCAACACCCCTTTCCACATCGTATTGTCCAAATCAGTGACAATCAACTTGATCGGGTGCTTCGAATCAAGAATCCTCAATACCTGATCGAAACGCTCAATAAGCGCCAAATAAAATTGGACATCATCATTGGCCGCGTGTGTAAAGTGATTATGATACCCATCGTAGCTAATCATATCTCCATAATACTGACGAAGATCGTTTACCTCGATGTAGTAGCCGCTCGGTGTATTTTCTAGAATCTCAGCCAAAAAATCATTCATCGAACGAACCAAGGAGTACAAAGATGTCTTTCGATTATTCCAAAGTAGCCCTCGATGAGTGGCCAGCGGTTCAATGAATGATGTAAAAAAAACGGGGGTACCAAAAGGCAAAGCCGACATAAATTTTTCTACCAACTGCCTTAAGAGCTCCTTCGCATCCCTCAGTACAGCCGCCTGTTCGCTCTCCGACATTTTCACGTGCATCAGGTCATCTTCATGACGAGAAATTATCTGATAAAGAACAAATCGCAGCGTCAACTGAACCACTATCGAATCGTATTTCTCTCTCGATATATTTGGTATCTCGTTAGGCAACCACGAATTCATCAAAAAATGATCCGCTTTGTGCGAAGTCCGATGGGCAATATCGACCAACGTCTCGGCGGTGCACGTTCCGATAACGGCAAAATACCTGTATGCGCCGTCTTCCTCCAATCTCAAATCCGTTGGACACATCCATTTTGGATCAGCTCGCCTCAACTCGCTTCTTGGCGAAATCTTCTCCCCCTCAAACAATCCAAGATCGAGAATATTATGCTCAACTCTTCCCTCTGATTTAACCTGATATACATCAAGCGATTTGAGTGCGAGACCTAATGAGCGACAATCACTAAGTGCATTATCAACATCTATTGGCCTGGTCGGACAATGGATCACCAACTCAAGCGAGATACCTAGATCCGCACCACTCGCCGAAACCTTGAAATAAACACTTCGAGTCGTTGGCTTGTCGCCTCGTGAGAACAACCATGTTGTTGCCCGAACACCATTGAGCAAAACATCTGCTTTTTGCCATCCGATACTCGGCGGTATAAACGCCGAAACGTTTATATCTACCCGCATAACAGCGTGGGAGGAGATCGCACTGCCAGGCAAATCAATTCTGGCGGTAGGCCCATCGGTCCATCGACCGAAAGCCTCTGCAAACCATATACCACTATTCGCGATCGGCAATATTTCGTCAGAAAAATCTATTGTCAGAACTTTCACCATCTCCTTCCTCGCCCGACTTTCCTTCAGTCTTTCCAAAATACGCCGCAATCGCATGGTCAGTTAATATGCCAGATATGCTTAATTTGATGAAATTACAACCCTCCGCGTCGGAACAATGTCCATTGCACGCTGAGGCCACTTATATATCACTTGCGCCTGTCTTTTATTGTCAACTTATTGAGTCGCCGTCGGCCTCCGCTCATCTCAAAACCTTTCGCTAAGCCAGACGGGCATTTCCCGTATCACGCCGCATTTTACCGCTCCCGACCGGTCGGTTACTCGTCGACAGTTGTAGCTCAGTACTCGGCACCGCGCCAAGCATCTCGGAAATCCGTTGCTTGTGGCAACCTCTCGGGCAGTTGCTCCAAATACCACTGCAACGAAATGAAATATTCCCGGACGTATCCGGATAACCAACCAAACTGTCTGATGGGTGCTTGGCGCACAGCATCAATAACAGGAGCAATATTCCAATACCGACTCTGTTGGATCACGAGTCCTTGGACTTTCGACACGCTGCCGTCGCGCACACAAGCTGCATGCATCGCCGGGAAATCTGCACATGCGACTTCCCGGCTTCCGTCGTAAGATATACCCTTACGAGGCCACACCTATCCCTAGACAGGCAGAAATTCAAAAAAAACAAAAACCAACATCTTCAGCTACCAGCCATTTCCTCAACTGCAATCCACGCGGGGAACTCAGGGGTCTTGTTGCCCCGATATACTCCGTCAACTAGCTCAAATCCGGCATTGGGAAAATAATTTTCACAAGTCGAATTCCGCCCCGTGGACTGAAAGCGACCGAAGGATTCCGAATACATCGTCAGCATCCTTTTCATCAAAATATTCAACAAGGCAGTCTCTATACCCAGACCGAAAACTCTGCACGACATCACAACCTGCTCGATATGATTATGCCGAACAATTGCAACTGCGATTAACCCATGCTGAGCATGTTTATCCGAGGCATTTATTGAAACGAGCTCTCCACCGTCAGCAAACAATTCTTCACACTCCTGTTCACTCCATCGCTTCCCAGTAGTGTTAAATTGGTTTGTTTTATTGATCAATTCGAATGATCGAGCAAATCGAGCATCAGCCCGCGAATTCACAATCGATACTTTTACATTTATCCCAAGTGAATTCAGGTACGTCAATCGATCCGTTCCCTTTGACTCATGCTCACGGTCAATTTTCGCGCGAATCAATTCGGTACGCTTGGCAGACTCCTCAGTTACGACCGATACTTGCGTTTCAGGCGAGTAGTGTAGAATCATTTTCCACAAACGCTGCTCACCCGTCAAAACCCTAATATCCGGAAGCGCCTGCTTCACCTCAGCGATTTCAAGCGGATTGTCGTCAATAAAAAGCACATTCTGCGGCAAAAGATTTACTTCGCTCAAAATTTCACGAATGCCTTCCGACTTTGGATTCCAACTCACCTTTATAGAGCAGAAATCGTCCAGCACGAGCCTTTCGCCATAGACCTTGGCGAAATTTTCACGAATGAACTTCTCATCGTTTTTGCTTGAAATCGCCAGCAAAATTCCTCTTCGCTTACATTCAAGCAAAGCTTCTGCGTATCCAAGCGGCCAACCGTCCACCAGCTCACTCGGAATAATTTCCTCCTCTTCCGCAAGAACACCCTTCCACAAGGTATTATCGAGATCTGTAACAATTAATTTGATAGGCTGATTTGGATTCAAAACCCGGAGCGCCTGCTCAATTCTACTGCCGAGCGCCGCGGAAAATTCCCCACTAAAATTCGCGCCATGCACAAAGTACGACTCATAGCCATCATAGCTAGACATATCCCCGTAATACTGGCGAATATCATTAACTTCCAAATAAAATCCACTCGAAATATTATCTAGAATTTCGGCCAAGACATCGTTCATCGATCGCACGAGATAATATAGCGACGTCCTTCTATTGTTCCAAAACAATCCTCTGAGCGTTGCCGGCGGCTCTATGAACGACATAAAGAACACAGGCATACCTGCAGGGAGTTCCGCCATAAACTTAGCGACCAATTTATGAAGAAACTCCCTCGCCGAATCAATCAATGAGCGCTGCTCATCCTCCGACATTCTTGCATGCATCAAATCATCATAAGGTCGAGGAATGATGTAATGCCAAACGTGACGCAACGTGAGATGCACAACAGCTGCGTTGTAACCTCGCCCCGAAATATCCGGCATCACGTCATTTAAAGATGAGCCGACAAGATAATGATCAGCCGCGTTACCCGTAAACATCCGTACATCGTTGACCATTGCCTCGGCCACGCAAGTACCTAAAATCGCAAACTTCCCTCCGCTCCGTCCTCCGACCGTCAGTTGGTTTGGGAAGAACCATTTCTGATCGTCGCGCCTGGCTTTTTCGGCATCGGACTCATCCCCTCCAGGCAAAATCGAAAAATCCGACTGGCTTGCGGCCCGGCCGTTCACATTATCAAAAGACTCCACACCGTTAATCATCAGAGACTTGACTGCAACACCAAGCATCCGCGGATCATCATTGGCACCCAGGTCAGCTGGACGCGTAGGATAGTGAATCAAGAGCTCTAGCTTCAGCTCAAATTCATTTTCATATCGCTTTCTTTCGAGGTAGAAGTGTTTCGTACTCCATTCCGCATGTTTTTGAAATGTCCATGACGCAATTCGAGATCCATTTGCCAATACGTCGACGATTTGAACCCCGACTGCCGGCGGAACAAACGCGGACAGAGTAATATCAAATTTTAAAATCTGGGCATCCAGAGGCAGCGCCCTGATAGGCACCGTCATTCTGACCTGCGGCCCATCAGTCCAACGCCCAAATGACTCAGTAAAAGAAACACCGCTAACACCAATCGGCAGGTTTTGGTCAGAAAAATCGATTATCATTAACGCATATCCTTTTTAAACCCGGTAATTCCCAGCAACCCTTATGTTGAAGCAATCGACCTTCAACACAGCTCACTTGAATCACAAAAAACAATAATCCGACTATAAATTAAATGTAGCACCTCAACAATCCCATACAATCGGCCTCACCTTTGCTCCTCCACTGAGACTGACAAGCCGTGAACCTTTCTCGTCACGGCATGGTAGCCCACCGGGCCGCGCAGCGAATTCTGGATGTATCGTCAGATGCACGATCAATCTTCGACAGCTATCAATTTACATGCATCATAGTAATTCAGTTTTGATCTAAACGAATGCCCTTCGCGTAGTTTTCCGAGCAGAACAGGTTATTCTCGTACCTGGCTCGCGAGACGGCCTGCTCCGCCCCCCTCCCGCGACATCCATCATCGATCGGAGAGACCAAGCTACCACGTCGCCAAGAAATCCTCCCTCGCTCTCCGGCAGCTCCACCCCCTCCGGTACTTGGGCAATGTAGCAACCAAGATGATCTATACTCGCGCAGCAGGCCACCTGAAGTAGTGCGGGGCGAAGGATCCATTGCCCAACACCAGAAGATGTGCCCTTGCTGATGCCCGACGCCGAGATGGAAGCAACCGAACGACGACCTGTACCGTCGGCGTTCCGCCCGAAGGCCATGTCTGGCGAGGACTGAATTGACAGCCGGCCGCAAGGCATAGGCACTGGACGCAACGCCGTGATTCCGCGACACTTATCGTCGATTCTGAAGAAGTTCGAAGTTTGCGATCGCGACATACCGAATGACGAACCCGAGCGACGTAACCGCAAGGGTGCCAGCATTGCCAATTGCAGAAAGAATGGCGTTCGAACCGGAGAGTCTCAGATGGGGAAAGTCGTTTTTTCCCCTTTCAAATTTCAAACTTCTCGTCGAACGGTCGTTTGTTGAAATTTTGGCTGAATGCATTTTGACCATCGAGCGAAAAAATGCTCACTCGGAAGCAATTGATCATCTTGCAAGAACGTCTCATGAAGGAAAATCAGCACGTGGCCGACAATGCAATTTTTTCAATCTGCACGCCAAATTATATTGGCCAGGCCGCCGCCTTCTTCAGCAGCTTTATTAGCGCGTCTGCCGAAAATTCGCAAAACGTCGATAAGTATCTTTTTGTCGTCGGCGCATCATTCGACCTTCCAATGACCGAATCTCTCAATGCTAGGGTCATCCGTGTTGAAACGGTCGTAGAAGCGACAAAGCTGCAAAAAATCGCGGCTCGGTACACTCCCGCCGAGCTTTGCTGGGCACTGAAGCCTTTAATATTTAAGTATCTACTTCAAGCGCATAGCTCGGTGCTTTATTTTGATACTGATATATGGTTCACGGGAAAAGTCGGAGGAATTTTCGGAGAACTTGATTCAGCCGACATACTACTCACCCCGCATTATCTCGAACCCTTCGGTTGCAAAACATCATTTGGCGTCAAAGCCCTAAGCCTTCTCCGCGGCGGCGTCTTCAACGCTGGTTTCCTTGGAGTTCAGGGAAACTCACAAGGAATCTCATTTCTGGATTGGTGGGCTGACCACGTAGCAGTGCATGGAAGAAACGATCCCGACAACGGCATGTGCGGTGATCAGCGATGGTTAGACCTCGTGCCAGCACTGTATTCGGGTTGCAAGATTTCGCGGCACCCTGGAATGAATATAGGTTACTGGAACTTACACGAGCGTCAAATTCACCAGGAGGACGGCGAACTCAAGGCCAATGGAGAAGAATTGATATTCATGCATTTCAGCGGATTCGATTTCAAACGCCCAGAGACATTTTCCAGGCATCTCCCATCGTTCGAAGCAACCGACCCTCTATTATCTATAATTCGCTCGTACCAAGTCGCACAAGAAAAATTCGAAACACTCAACAGCAACATCTATATTTATCGTAAATGGTGGCATGGAAAAGTTGGACTCTATCGAAAAATCAAAGATGCGTACAGTAATCCACGAGAATGCACCTGCCCCTAAACCAAAAACTGCCGCAATTTTGGTTACGTATAATAGATGCGATTATCTAAAAAAAGCCATCGATTCTCTTTTAAAGCAAACCATTCTGCCAGATGCTTTTTAATATCATCAACAATGCCAGTACCGACGATACTTCACGGTACCTCAATGAAGCCAAGTTTGATTTGAATTCAAATTTCAAAATACTGAACCTGCCCGTTAATGAAGGGGGGGCTGGTGGATTTCATCGAGGGATTCGGCAAGCAATTGAAGACGGTTACGATTGGCTATGGCTTCTGGACGACGATTGTGTGGCGCGGCCAACAGCACTCGCCGAACTAATTACAGTCTCACGCGCCCCGCTTGATAATATAGGATTCGTCTGCAGCCATGTAATCTGGAAAGACGGCACTCCGCACGAAATGAACCTCCCGGGGGTTCGACTTCACGCCTCGGGGGAGCCATTTAACAAGCATCTCGAGCACAGCTGCCTACTGATACGATCCTGCTCGTTCGTTTCAGTACTCATCTCAAAAGATGCGGCACTGAATTTCGGTCTCCCGATCAAGGAAATGTTCATCTGGGGTGACGACCTCGAATACACCGAGCGAATTACGACCGGGGGAATGCTAGGCATCTATGCATTCAAGAGCATAGTCGAGCACCATACAGAGAAAAACGAGAATGATGACTTTTTCGACGCGGACCGAAAAACATTTCTAAAACATCGCTACGGGATCAGAAACAATTTATTTCGAATAAGAATAAAAAATGGACTCCCCTCATTTTTTCTGAGTCTCGCAGAGCGATTATTTATCGACAATATTAAAATTGCACTGCGCCGGAAAGACTCACGACTCGCCGCCGTTCTTACCAACACTCACGCATCACTGGCAAGTATATTTTTTCGACCGACAGTGGAATATCCCAAGACGAATAACATTACAAAATAGAGTTTCTCGATCCATCACATCAACCGACACCCCGCAAATCAGTGTCGCAACAATTTGCGGGGATGGGCTTTACTGAGACAGTATTTTTTGAATTACGCCAACGGATCTACGACGAAAGACGACATACGCGCACCAGATTCAGCGGTCGAGAGATACTGTTCTGCAACATCCAATGCCTCAGCAATCGTGACGTGCATGTCTAGATAACGATAAGTTCCGAGTCGGCCGACGAAGGTTATATTTTGCTCTTCACGCGCCAGCGCAACGTATCGCCCAAGCAGTTCCTTGTCATCGACGAGACGAACCGGATAATAAGGAATGTCATCCGGCCCACAGGCGCGGCTGTGTTCCTTATAGATCACTGTATTTTCGTGCTCTTCCCACGGAGAAAAATGCTTATGCTCCGAAATCCGAGTCCAAGGCACATTTTCTTCGCAGTAATTTATCACTGCATTACCCTGATAGTCGCCAACATGCCTCTCGGTCACAAAATCCAGTGTTCGATAACCCAAGCGTCCATGCTCGAAATCGTACCATGCGTCTAGCGGGCCACTATAAAACACGTGGTCGTACTTTGCAATTGCATCTTTTTCAATTTTCGTCCCGAGGTGCACCTTAATTCGCGGATGATCAATCATTCGCTCGACGATATATGTGTACCCATTCTTCGGCATCCCCTGAAATTTGCTTGCGTAGTAATTATCGTCGTAATTAAAACGAATTGGCAATCGCTTCAGGATGCTTGCGGGAAGCGCAGATGGATGCAGCCCCCACTGCTTCTTGGTATAGCCCTTAAAAAACGCCTCATAAAGATCCTTACCAACGAATCTTAACGCCTGCTCTTCAAAGGTTTCCGGCTCTGTAATATTTTTATCCCCGAGTTCAGCAATAAATTCCTTAGCCTCGTCAGGAGAAAAAATCTTACCGAAGAAATTATTAATCGTGAACAGATTGATTGGCAACGAATAAACCTTGTCGCCAGTAATCGCCTTTACCCGATTTGTAAATGGCATGAACTCGTCAAATTGACGAATATAGTTCCACACCTTTTTGTTGCTGGTGTGAAAAATATGCGGACCATAGACGTGGAGCATCACCCCGGTTTCCGGGTCCCGCTCCGAATGACAGTTCCCCGCAAGGTGATCACGACTTTCAAAGATATCGACGTCCATCCCGGCAAGAGCGAGTTCCCGGGCAATGACCGCACCGGAAAACCCCGCGCCAACGATACAGATTTTTTTCATCTTTAATTCCTTTTTATGAGCCACATCCGAAACCCAAAAAATCGGCCCACCGACTTTGTCGACGACCGACAACAGATCAGGAATACAGCCCCTTATTAATCAGATACATAGAATTTTCAATAACTCTGACGTGTGCCTTTTCGCCGATTCCTTTCTGAGCAGGAAGAAATTTGGCAACCAAGCGTAGCAAGGGCATACGCCAGATTCTGTAGCTATGCAGACACCGATCCAGTGCATCAAATGAAATTTGATTCGTCTTCGCTTCGCTCGACAAGCGCAACCTATCAAGAACTTCAAGCTTGGCAATGCCAGTCCGTATCAAATCCGTGTAATGCCTCAATCCTTCTGAATCTACTGTCCGGCGTAGCAACATCCAGTATGCAGCTCGCACAAAATCAGCATCATGGAGTTTCATCAAATTACGCAAATCTCCATCATCATAGGCCGGCTTCACCACCGGGATAAGCTCGCGCCTCCCCGAAAGATACTCGACTTCGACGAGAAAATTCGGATCCAAATTGAGAAATTCCGTAAACTTGACGCTTAAAGCGGATGCATCCGCGCCACCACGATACAGCGGAGCCCCTCCCTCATCGACACACACAGTGCCGGAAGTACCGGGCCCGTTCTCAGCTGACTTTGAGTCATTTACCGCAACAGCGGTCAAAATCTCCGTCAGCGACGGGCTTGTTATGACGCGAATGATCGGTAAAACTGATTTCTGGTAGTAGTCGTTCAAATCCGGATGCAAGTTCAATGAATCTGGATTGCATCCCTTTGAAATTGCTTCATCGATCGTCTCCTTGGCGCTCGCATAAAAACTAAGCAGCGCCTCACCCTTCAGACGATTCGAATGAAAAACGAAATCGAAAAATTGATGGACGTAATAGAAGTGCGAGAACTTATCGAACAAACCCATGCGCTCGAGTTCGCTCTTGATTTTCGCGTAATTTACAAAATGCGCCTTCTCTTTTCCATTTGCCGCACTGGATGATCCCGTGGCAAATACTCGATAATTATAAAAAGGCCGATCAACCAGAATCACCTCATCAGTGCTGGCATACGTAACAAATTTCCAGACAACGTCCTGAAATGCGGCACCACTGGTCTCAAGCATCTTTATATCATGCTTGTCTAGAAATCTTTTCTTGTATATCGCCGACCAAATCGATGACTCATAGATCATCAATTCGAGAGATTCAGTAGGTTTCACCGAACTCTGACCTGGCTGCACGAGATGCCGGAAATTATGTGCTGCAGGCGCCTTGCCATCATGATGCTTCGCAAAACTACCTTTAACGATATTGGCATCAGACGTCTTTGCCGTATCGTAAAGAGTTTCGAGCATGTCAGGCTCGATCCAGTCGTCGGTTTCGACGATCGCGATGTATTCTCCGCGCGCCTTCATCAACCCGGCATTCACCGCCGCCCCATAACCTTTATTCGGTTGATGGATGGGCTTGACACGGAAATCCTCGGATGCAAATCTGTCCATGATTTCGCCGCATCGATCCGGACTCCCGTCATCAACAGGAATAATCTCGATGTTCCGAAGCGTCTGGTTAGTTACACTCGCGAGACACTGTTCGAAGTATTTTTCAACCTTGAAAGTTGGCATCACGACTGAAATCGTAGGGCGCAAATCTGCGATCTGATCGATATATTTCGCAATCGTCAACTTTTGAAGCAAATTATCAAATACGACTCGGCTTTCTTTTCGCATGCCATCGAGCATGGATCTGTTCTTGATCACCATGCCGATTTGAATCGCCACGCTTTTTATGGAGTCAGCTTGGTGATACGGCGCCGTCACTGGCACACCAGTGCTTGCGTGCTTCGTACATACAAATGGCACCCCGAACGAGAATGCTTCGATACACTTGACCTTTATCCCCGAAACAAGAGTATCCGGATTGACAAACAGATCACAATCTCGATAAAAATCGGCAAGATTCTCAACGCGACCGACGATTTCAACACCCGGAGGTAAGGCTTCTTTTTTGAGTGATGCACATATCGACCCCGCAATCCTCAGTTGGACTGGCAGCGAAAAATCAATATGCGAAATCAGCTCCAATATTGCGACGACGTTCGGAGCATGACTCGACCCAATATATCCAACGACGAGCTTTTTATCCGCCGGCCTCGAATTCAGGTAGCGCTTTGGCGGCAAATAATAAACCGTATCGACCTTCTTTTCCGGCTGCACCAAGCTACCGAAGAACTTAGCCTCGTCCGGTTGCAGCGCAATGATATAATCTGCCCGATTCAGCGCCTTTGCCTCTTCCTCCGGCGTAACGGAGAAATCAAGGCGAGTCACGCCACGATCAACAAGCTTCTTGTTTCTATGAGTAAATACGTCGTGCGTACACAAAATCTTCTTCGTGCGCTCCGTCAAACCCAAAAAAGCACGAGACAAGAAAATGTAATTACAAACGCAAATATCGAAATTGAACCACGCATCAAGTTGCTCGACGAACAGCGGCAACTCCTCTCCGGCCCAATCATCAATGCCATTCGAAAAATCGGGAGTAACACCATCCGGCATTTTCCCGAATTCGACGGATTGATTCTTCAGGCAATATACGTGATGCCAGTAATGATTTCCCGGGCGATAACTTGCATCGTTATATGTCAACGCGTGAACGACGTACCCAAGATTATACAAAGTACGAGATAATTCACTGAAAATGAGGCTCGCTGCATCATGGCCGAAAAACGGCAATATTATTAGTGCATGTCTCGCCTTCTTTTCCACGGCATGCGGAATCGGCGGATAAATATAACTGCCAGCCATCAAAACCCTCTCCAGTAAAATTATAATGCTTCGTAAATCTGGATTGCTTCGTCTACCGAATCGCAAATCTTCAGCACACCGTTATCCAAAACTGCGGCCCTATCACAGTGATTCCGGATCAAATCGGTTTGGTGTGCGACGATGATCATGGCGCGATCAGCTCGCTTCTCAAACAGCTCGACATTACATTTCTGATGGAAGCGATGATCCCCGACGGACATGCCCTCGTCGATCAAAAAACAATCGAACTCAATCGACATCGAAATGGCAAACGCTAGGCGCGAAGCCATACCCGACGAGTACGACTTGACTGGTTCGTTGAGATATCCGCCCAACTCAGCAAAATCTTCGACCAGGTCAAGCGTTTTTCGATAATCGACATCGTAGACACGCGAAATCAGGCGGACATTGTCCTTGCCCGTCAAACTCCCCTGAAATGTCCCCCCAAAGGCCAAAGGCCATGAGACCGACATCGATTTGGTGATCTCACCCGCGTGCGGTCGATCTGAACCGCTAATGATCCGAATCAATGTGGACTTCCCTGCTCCATTGCGCCCGAGAATTCCCCATTTCTCTCCAGATTGAACGCGAAAATTGATGCCTTTTAGCACCTCTCGCTCCGCGCGACCATGATGTATGGGATAGCGCTTGCTGACATTACGCAATTCGATCAAGGGCCACTCCTAGTGCAACTGCACACGCCGAATTGCGACATGTGCTATCGACAAAGCAAATAGCGTGAAAAACGATAGTACGAAGAATGTGTATCCCAAGTTATACATCGTAGGCATACGCGCCCCGTAATATCCATGATGAAAATATTCCACCGCGTCAACCAAGGGAAAATAGATCATCATCTCTCCGATATGCGGCGGAAGGAGATATGTCGGCACAAACACCCCGGTAAACGGCAGCATCAGATACAAGATCACGTGTGACACTCGTTCGATGCTTTCGCTCAATTCCGACAACGCCGCCATCGTTATGACAAAACAAAACGAGAACCACATCACGAGAAAGTATCCAACGAGCATCGCCAACAAATCTGCAGGGAGGTGACAAATACCGATTATCACCAACACTGTATACAGAACAAGAAATGATGCTGTCCCACCTGCAAATTCGAGAACAATGCGCGAATAAAGAATGTCCATAGGACGGATCGGCTTGTGATGCAAGAGCGCGCGATTGAATTCGATGGCCTTTAGCAGGCGAGCCGTCGTGTTTCTCCAAAATAAAATTGTTGGATAGCTCACAGCCAAATACTCGGCCACCGAGTACCCAGTCATTTTCTCTGTATGACTGAAAATAAGCATCACCCCGACGATAAACATCGCAGGCTCAGCCATCAGCCACAATACTCCTAGGCCCTCTCGTCCGAAGCGAGTAATCATTTCGCGCATAACCAGCGCCCAGATTACACGGCGCTGGATCTGTAATTGAGCCCAGAACGTAGGCGGGCGGTATTCAGCGGTCATAATGCTCTTTCACCCCACCAATCACAATGGTCAGCACACCCCACAAGACCACACCAAGCAGGAAGGTCGCGAGAATACTTCGGCCACGGCGTGGCGACATCGCGTAATCGGGCAAGTTGGGAGAGGCGATCCGTTCGAGGTAGAGTTGCTTACGTTCGGCCTCGGTTCGCGCCTGCTCGAGCGAACTGATTGCGCTCGCGAGGATTTTATCAGCAAACTCTTTCTCCAGCGTCAGTCGTTGGAACTCTGCTGCCTTACTGGCGAGTGAATGTCCGGACTCACTGGTGACATGTTGGCTCACTTGATCAATGGCCTTTTGCAACAGAACTGCGCGTTCCCGCAAATTAGGCAGACCGGGGTTGGCTGGCGATAACCGTTCCATTTCGGCAATTTGCACACGGGTCGTGATCAACTGATCCTGGAGCTTGCCTACCTGCTGCAATGGAATCGACGATTGACGTTCCGGATCAATCACGCCAGCTGTATTCCGGTAATTTGCCAATGCGAGTGCAGCAATACGATCTTTTTCTTTCGCGGCGTCTACATCGCGTTGCGCCGAGCTAATCAAATCAAGGCGAGCTCGCTCATTCATCTGATTGACAATTTGCTCACTCAGATCTAGCAAACGCTTATTCATATTCCAAGCCAGCTTCGCATCAAAGGCATGAGTATTGAGTGTCACAATGGAAGCATTTGCATCAACCTGAACATCGACAATTTTCTCGGTATAGTATCGATAGAATTCTTCGACGCTATCATTCCAGCTCAATCCAGCGAAGCGATTGAAAAAATCGATCGACTTGTTCTGAAATGCCGATTTGATGTGCTGCTCCTGATTCAGCAGTGCCATCGCATCACGCGACAGAATGTAATTCTGTACCGTATACGAATCTTCGGCCGACCGAGAAGCGCCTCCAACACTTTTCAGCAATCCCCCGAGCATCGGTACGCTCGAGGTCGACGGGCTACGGATCAGGAAGCTACTGACCGATGTGTACTGGTCGCTTGCAACCAGTCCGAAGTAGATCAACGCAATTCCGGTAGGCACCACTACCGTAAAGAGAAACAACCGATTAATACGCTGCAAAAAATTCATAAACAGTCCGCGATAGATCTTTGATAAATACTTTCCGCTTTTCAGCCAATTCCCGGCAACCTACCACACCTGCTTACTTGAACGTTTGAACGCCGGACACAATCGGATACGCGACAGAGAACACCAGATTCAGCACCTTTTGAAGCTCCGTGATCGGTGCATTCGAGACGTAGAGAAGATCCTTGTTGTTCATCATGAAGCTTTGCGCCACAAAGAAGGAATTCGGATCCCTCAAGTTAACGCGATAAATGACAGGAACCTTTCCATCAACAGTCGTCCGAACCGGCTCGGTCGGCCAGTTGAGCGCCCGCTTATCCTCCAGCCGGAAAACGAATACACCCTGGACGTCGGCACGAGAATCTTGCAAACCGCCCGCCCGCGCCATTGCCTGTGCCAGGGTTATGCCCTGACCCTCAAAGTTGATTTCCGCATTCTTGCCGGTTGCCCCAAAGGCCGTGAGACTGTAAGGCTCGTAGAGCGCAGTCACGACATCCCCAGCGCGGAGATGCACGTTCTGACGGGGATTGCGGATGATCGATTGCAAGGGCTCCGACGCCACCGCCTGACCGCGCGTGACCTGGATCAACACCTTGTCGACAGGCTGCTTGGCCCCGCCCGCAGATGCAAGCGCATCAAGCACACGCTCCCGCCGCGCGCTGAGCTGCATACGGGTACTGCTGACCACATCCCCCACAACCGTGACATAGGATGTTTCGTTGCGAGCCAGTTGAACCAGAACTTGCGGGTCGTGCGCAATGGGTTTCAGACGACCGGCGATATAAGCCTGCAATTCACTCGGCGATCGACCTCGCGCCTTAACCGCTCCGACGAACGGGATGTTGATGTTCCCGTCACCATCGATGACCTGAACCGGCAACTTGGTCACGCGCGCGCCGGTTGGCGCACTCCCGGTGGCCAGGTCAGTCGTGCTGCCCCCGAACAGCGTCGCCGGAGGTGCCTCCCAGATCGACACCTCCACGACGTCACCTACGCCAAGTTGCTGCTGAAATGACGTATCGTCACCCAATACAGACGCAAAATCTGCGTTGTTACGGTCAGCGTAGAGTCGGCGGGCGACGTCCTCCGTCAAGTCAACGATCTGGATTCCCTGGGGACTATTCTGCGCACCGGCATCGCTGATCTGCGAGCGGCTCGGCCCCGAAGTCGGGATACTCGAACAGGCACTTAGTCCTATCACACCACCGGCAATAAGCGTCGCCCACGCACTGCGATATACACTTGACATATTTTTGGAGGTCCGTTCACGTCATTCAAATTGCGACCCGGATTGTCTCACGAGGTAGATTAATTTTGCGTTTCTTAGTCAGAATTCGTAGAATGGCGGGATTCGAACGGCCCGGCCTGCAATCAGGTCGCTCACAAAGACATTACACTCCGCCGTGTTGAATATCTGTCTAGATATATCCAGATTGCTGTCGCGCCTTGCTGACGGCTTGTTGCCAACTGGCGTCGATCGCGTCGGCCTCGCATATGTCGAGCATTATCGACCTCGTGCCCGCGCGATTTTGAGTGAACTCGGCTATTCGAAAGTGCTCTCCCGAGCAGACTCTGAACGCGCTTTCGATCTGCTGCTCGGTCCGACACCGACCCGCACCACGATTCGAACGCTCGTCATGCGTGGCATCCTGGCGCCGCGTCGCGAGCGACTCGACGATGCGGTTCTGTTGCATACGAGTCACAGCGGCATGGAGCGCGTCCGCTACCACCGCGCAATGCGACAGCGCAATATCCGGTCGGTCTTCATGGTGCATGACCTGATCCCGCTCACTCACGCGGAATACTGCCGCCCCGGCATCGACTCGGCGCATCGCCAACGTATCCATACTGCACTACGTCACGCCGACGGTCTGATCGCGAACTCCCAGGACACGCTGGGCGCACTCGAAACCGAGGCCAATCGCGCCGATCTTCCATTGCCGCCCAGCGTCGTGGCCCGGCTCGCACCAGGCATTACCTCCCGCGACGACGCGCCGCCTCCGCTCGATGGTCCGTACTTCGTGATGCTCGGTACGATCGAACCACGCAAGAATCACTGGTTCATGCTGCACGTCTGGCGCCGGCTCGTCGAAACGCTCGGTGAACGTGCACCCAAGCTCGTCGTCATCGGGCGCCGCGGCTGGGAATGCGAGAACGTCGTGGACATGCTCGAGCGCTGCGATGCGATCAAAAGTGTCGTCATCGAAGAATCGAGTTGCAGCGACACACGTCTGCGCGCCTGGTTGCAACACGCGCGTGCGCTGGTTTTCCCGTCGTTCGTCGAGGGTTATGGCATGCCGCTTGTCGAGGCGCTTACGTTGGGCGTTCCGGTATTGGCCAGCGATATCGGCGTATTTCACGAGATCGCGGACGACACCCCGGATTATCTGGACCCGCTCGACGGTCCGGGCTGGATTGCACGGATTCGCGCCTATTCGCAAAGCGACAGTGCCGAGCGCACAGCTCAGCTGGCTCGCATCGCTCACTTCCAGGCACCGACGTGGCATCAGCATTTCGAGCAGGTGGATCGTTTTCTGGAAACGTTTTCCCAATGAACGTCGCAACGTGCGGCCCCACCCGCTCGCGCCTGCATCTCTGGTCGAACGGCATCATGCCTCGTCGCGCCGGCCCCGATTTGTCCTGGTTCGCCGCACCGCTTGCCGAGCAAACCGCGCAGGCCTGGATCGCCTGCATCGACGCCGCTCTGGCCGAACGCCGTGCACCGCACGCCCCCCAGGACGTACACACGTTGATGGAGCGCTTCCGCGGTGCGTGCGTATTCGATCCGCCCGATCTTGCGCCGCGCGTTCACCCCGATCTGCTCGAACACACCCGTACCACGCGAGTGCTCCTGATCGACGAGCCGCTGCCGGACAGCTTGAGCCGCTCGAAATCCGGGCGAATCAGGCAGTTCGCCGATATGGTGGACGCCGTTCATCGCGAACATCCCGACTCGGAAATCTGGCTCGCCCGTAGCGGCGTCCGACGTGCTGGCGAATACCTCTCTTCGCATGTTTCCCTGCCGGCAAAGCGGCTTCGGCAACTCGACGCAAGCGGGTCCCTCTGCGCATCCATCGCACACTTCGATCACGTCTACACGGTTTCCGCCGGGGAAGGCCTGCAGGCGTTGCTTCACGGCATTCCGTTGCATGTGTTCGGAAACCCGTACTACGCGGGGTGGGGCCTGACGCACGACCATGCCCCACAACCGGTGAGAAACACGCAGGCGTCGCTGGACACGCTCTTCGCCACCATATTCCTGCGCCTCGCGCGCCACGTCGATCCGGTCACGCGCAATCCAGGCACGCTCGACGCGCTTCTCGCCACGATCGAAGCTCATCGTGCGGCGATACTGCGCCTCGCCGACTTCCCTCGCCTCGCCGGCATCCGATTCCAATGGTGGAAGCGCCCCTACGCCACGCCATACCTGACAGCCGGTGGCGCCTCCCTGCGCTGGATCGACAGGCCGGAGCAGATGCGCAAGGATGAACACGCGGTTTTATGGGGCGGACGTAGCGCAACCGGGCTGCCGAAAGACACGCCCATGATCCGGCTCGAAGACGGTTTTCTTCACTCGACAGGCCTCGGCTCCGATCACATTGCGCCGTGCAGCCAGATCATCGACCGGCGCGGCATCTACTTCGACGCGACCCGTCCGAGCGATCTGACCGCCATACTCAACACTGCGCACTTCACCGACGCCGAACTGTCCCGCGCGCGCCAGTTGCGTCACGACATCGCCAACCTGGGCGTCACCAAATACAACCTCGGTCGTCGTCGCCCCACGTGGAGCGCCCCGCGCGACCGACGCATCGTGCTGGTGCCCGGCCAGGTCGCCGACGACGCGGCTGTCCGCCTTGGCACGCAGCACATCGCGACTGCCGAGGATCTGCTGCACGAAGTACGCCTGCGCTGCCCGGACGCGTTCATCGTCTACAAGCCGCATCCCGATGTCCTCTCGGGCAATCGACGCGGCCTGATCGACGCAGCGTCGCTCGCCAATGCCGTAGATCGCGACTCGGACCTCATATCCCTTATCGAGATCGCTGACGAAGTGCACACGTTATCGTCGCTATCCGGCTTTGAGGCGCTTATTCGCGGAAAGCGCGTCCATACATATGGACTTCCTTTCTACTCCGGCTGGGGGTTGACACACGACGTGCTCGAGCAACCGTGGCGCGCCCGCGAGCTGACGCTTGATATGCTGACGGCGGGGGTGCTGATTCGATATCCGCTTTATTGGGACTGGTCGCTCGGCCTGTTCACCACGCCAGAAGCAATCGTCCGACAGCTTGCTAATACGGCGTCTCGGCCTCTGGAAAAAATAGAAGGTAATCGTCTACGACTGTTGCGTAAAGCATTCCGCTGGAGCCGAAACGGTCTGTGGCACCTCGTGTGGCAATGCCGAAAAAGTTTCCAGTTGCGAACGCAACCGAACACAACGCCTCAACGGACATATCGCTCGCTTCATGGCAAGTAGAACAATCAAGCTCGAGCCGAGAGGGACTTGAATACCGAATCATTCAATGCTCGTTTCGTCTGAAAAATACGGCCTGAATGACTCAGTCGATCATCGAAAAATCTCCGGATAACAACCGTCAGGCCGCACACAGTGCATACCCCTTACGTGTCAACCACTTAGGCTGGAGATGTCACGTGAGTTTTCCAGGTCAGCCCATAGCCGCTGCAAAGCAACAGTGCTCGCAGGCGCGTTGCCGAAATGGCAAATCGACTCGACCAGCACAGAAGCGAGCGGCTCCGTATGTGGAAATATTGTCTCGTTGAAAGCGCGTATATCCGATCCAACGTCGCGCAGCGCGCCATGAGAATGAAGGACCTGAAAGAAAAATTACGTAAAAAGTCGTTGCCCACAAAACGTTCGCTCAGCCCAGCATGGCAAAATGCGAACCAATTTGTTCGATCTTGCACTGCCTGACATCTAACTATGAACATTTACCCTGTAATCCTGTGCGGCGGCAGCGGTACGCGCCTTTGGCCGATGTCGCGAGGCGGCTACCCGAAGCAATACCTGAAGCTGACGGGCGATCAGACGCTCGTCCAGCAGACGGCGTCCCGCCTTCAGCACATTCCCGGCGCCGCAACCCCCATCGTCGTCACCAACAACGAACAACGCTTCCTCGTCGCGGAACAGCTCCGCCAGGTCAACATCACGCCGTCGTCGATCGTCCTCGAGCCGGTAGGCCGCAACACCGCGCCCGCGATCGCGATCGCGGCGCTGCTCGCCCTGCACGAATCGCCCGACGCACTGCTGTTGGTGCTGCCGTCCGACCACGTCATCTTCAACGAGCCGGCATTCATCGCGGCAGCCAGCGAGGCAGCCGCCATCGCAGCAGACCAGCACCTCGTCACGTTCGGCATCACGCCGACGGAAGCGCACACCGGTTTCGGCTATATCCGTCGCGGCCCGGCCGTCGCGGACGGCAAGCAGGTCTACAAGGTCGACGCGTTCGTCGAAAAGCCCGACGCACCGACAGCCGAGCGCTTCCTCCGCGACGGCAACTACTACTGGAACAGCGGCATGTTCATGCTGAAGGCGTCCACGTACATGGAGGAGTTGCATCGCCATGCACCGGAAATCGCCCGCCAGGCAGAACTCGCGTTCGAATCCGCCAAGCGGGACAACGACTTCGTCCGCCTCGACGCTGACGTGTTCGCGGCCTGCCCGAACGTCTCGATCGACTACGCGGTGATGGAAAAGACCGAGCGCGCAGCCGTCGTCGCGGCGGCCGACCTCGGCTGGAACGATATCGGATCGTGGAGCGCGCTTGCGGACATCGCGGACGCAGACGATCAAGGCAACGCGCTCATCGGCGACATCTTCACCGACTCGGTAAAGAACTCGTATATCCGCGCGGAACACCGGATGGTTGCCGCAATCGGTCTCGACAACATCGTGATCGTGGAAACCGCCGATGCCGTGCTGGTCGCGCATCGCGACAAGGCCCAGGACGTCAAGAAGATCGTCGAATGGCTGAACGCCTCCGGCCGCCACGAATCGGTCACGCACCGTCGCGTCGTCCGCCCGTGGGGTTCGTACGAAGGCATCGACCAGGGCGACCGCTTCCAGGTCAAGCGCATCATCGTGAATCCGGGCGCACAGTTGAGTCTCCAGATGCATCACCACCGCGCCGAACACTGGATCGTCGTGAAGGGCACGGCCATGGTCACGAACGGCGACAAGGAAATCATGCTGACCGAGAACCAGTCGACCTACATCCCGCTCGGCGCAACCCACCGGCTGACGAACCCCGGCAAGATCCCGCTCGAACTGATCGAAGTCCAGTCTGGCGCGTATCTCGGCGAAGACGACATCGTCCGTTTCGAAGACACCTACGGCCGCGCAGCGAAGTAAACACGGCAACTTCCGGGTCACACGCCGCAACCGGCGTCGATCCGATGCACCAGACGGGCAGCACGCACACGCGTCCTGCCCGTCTTTCATTTCGTCAAGCAACGTAAGACAGGTTGCCCACCCCTCCCAGCTCAGGTTATAAAAGCGCCACCCACCCCGGTGCATGCGCCGCCCTTTTCACCCTTGACTTCGGAGAACGCATGATCGATCTCGCCACCGCCCAGCAATTCCTGATGACCCGCGGCCTCGACTTCGGCCTCAACCTCCTCGCCGCGATCGTATTGTGGTTCGTCGGCCGCTGGGCGATCCGCATCGGTACCCGCCTGCTCGGCAAGGTCGTCCGCCGCAGCGGCAAGGTCGACCCGACGCTCACCGACTACCTGACCTCCGTCGTCGGCGTGCTGCTGACGATCCTGCTGATCCTCGCGATCCTGCAGATCTTCGGCGTGCAGACCACCTCATTCGCCGCGCTGCTCGCCGGCCTCGGCCTCGCGATCGGCACGGCCTGGGGCGGCCTGCTCGCGCACTTCGCCGCGGGCGTATTCATGCAGGTGCTGCGCCCGTTCAAGATCGGCGACGTGATCAACGCGGGCGGCGTCACCGGCACGGTGAAGGAGCTCGGCCTGTTCGGCACGACGATCGTCACCCCCGACAACATCGTCACGATCGTCGGCAACAACAAGATCTTCTCGGACAACATCGCCAACTACAGCGCGACGTCGTACCGTCGTGTCGACCTGACCGCGAAGATCGCGAACGGCGTCGATGCGGTTGACGCGATCAACCGCCTGAAGACGTCGATCCAGCAGATCCCGAACGTGCTGACCAACCCGGCACCGGACGTCGGCGTGTTCCAGTTCACGCCGGAAGGCCCGTTGCTGTTCGTGCGCCCGTCCACGGCGCCCGAGAACTACTGGCAGGTGTACTGCGACACCAACCGCGTGATCCTCGAGACGTTCCGCGACGCGCAATACCCGACGCCCGAAACGCCGGTCTCGCATCGCAACGCGTAACGGCCTCACCGGACGAAAAAAAAGCGTGGCAATTGGAATTGCCACGCTTTTTTATTGCAGCGAAAAGGAAGAGAAACGCGCGCGCTCAGCGCCCACCCGCCTTCGGCACATTATCCGACTGCTTTCCGCGTACCAGCTTCCACACCGCGCCGAGCGCGACCGGCACGATGGCCGCACCGATACCGACCAGCACGATCACGTTCAGGTACTGGCGGATGAACGGGATGTTGCCGAAGAAATAGCCGAGCAGCACGAGCAGCAGCACCCAGACCAGCGCACCGATCACGTTGAAGAGCTGGAAGCGCGCGGCACTCATCGTCGACGCGCCCGCGACGAACGGCGCGAACGTGCGCACGACCGGGATGAAGCGTGCGAGCACGATCGTCTTGCCGCCGTGCTTGTCGTAGAACGAGTGAGTCTTCTGCAGCGCGGCGCGGTCGAGGAAGCGCTCGAGCACCGGGATATGCGTATTGAACACCTTCGGGCCGACCCAGCGACCGATCAGGTAGTTCACGGTATTGCCGGAGATCGCCGCGACAAGCAGCAGCACGATCAGCGCGCCGACGTTCATTTCGCCCGTCGCCGCGAACGCGCCGCCGATGAACAGCAGCGAATCACCCGGCAGGAACGGGAACACGACGAGCCCCGTCTCGCAGAACACGATCAGGAACAGCACGAGATAGACCCACGCGCCGTACTGCCGGATGAAGTCGCCGAGGAAGGCGTCGATATGCAGGACAAGGTTGACGAAATGAAGCAGCGTATCCAAATGCGATTCCTCGAAGGCGATAGGGCCGGAACGGCCGGAAAAGGCCAGAAATGGCGGAGGCGCCCGCCAGCCAAGGCGGCGCGCGCAACGGAGTCATGATACCGAAACTACCTTAAGGCTCCGTGAAAAAACGTAACGGTTCGCCGCCCCGGCATGCCTGCGCGGCCTCGCTATAATTCGGCCATGTCCGAAATCACCGAAACGGCCGCGGGCGACACGCCCGCCCCCGCTCCGCGCCCGCTGCGCGCGATCCAGCCCCTGCCCGACCAGCTGATCAGCCAGATCGCCGCCGGCGAGGTCGTCGAACGCCCGGCGTCGGTCGTCAAGGAGCTGCTCGAGAACGCAATGGACGCCGGCGCGACGTCGCTGCGCATCGTGCTGGAAGAAGGCGGCGTGAAGCGCATCTCGATCACCGACGACGGCTGCGGGATCCCGCCCGACGAGCTGGCGCTCGCGCTGATGCGCCATGCGACCAGCAAGATCCGCTCGCTCGAGGAGCTCGAAGCCGTCGCGACGCTCGGGTTCCGCGGCGAAGCGCTCGCGTCGATCGCGTCGGTCGCCGAGATGTCGATCACGAGCCGCACGGCCGATGCCGCGCACGCGATGAAGATCGATGCGCAGACGGGCGTGCTGTCGCCCGCCGCCGGCTCGACCGGCACGACGATCGAGGTGCGCGAGCTGTACTTCAACACGCCCGCGCGGCGCAAGTTCCTGAAAAGCGAGCAGACCGAATTCGGCCACTGCCTGGAAATGATCCGCCGCGCGGCGCTGGCGCGGCCGGACGTCGCGATCTCGGTGCTGCACAACGGCAAGGCCGTCGAGCACTGGAATGCGACCGAGCCCGCGCAGCGCGTCGCGAAGATCCTCGGTGACAGCTTCGCGACCGCGCACCTGCCGCTCGACGAACAGGCCGGCCCGCTGGCCGTCTACGGCTGCGCCGGGCTGCCGACCGCAAGCCGCGGGCGCGCCGACCAGCAATATTTCTTCGTCAACGGCCGCTTCGTGCGCGACAAACTGCTGACGCACGCGGTGCGCGCGGCCTACGAGGACGTACTGCACGGCGACCGCTACCCGTCGTACGTGCTGTTCCTCGACCTGCCGCCCGAAGCCGTCGACGTGAACGTGCATCCGTCGAAGATCGAGGTACGCTTCCGCGATTCGCGCTCGATCCACCAGTACGTGTTCCATGCGGTCCAGCGCGCGCTCGCGCGCCACGCGGGCGCGTCGCCGGAAACCACGGCGGGCGGCCACGCCGCGCATATCGAACCCACGCCGCGCGGGCCGTCGTCGTTTCTCGACACGCCGCTCGGACAGAGCCAGGGCCACGCGACCGGCGGCAGCGCCGGCATCGGTGGTAGCGGCTTCTCGTCGCCGTCGTCCTCGTCGTCAGGCAACACCTGGATGCGCCAGGCACGGATGACGCAGGGCACGCTGCCCGTCGCGCAGCCGCTCGCGCTCTACGACGCCATGTTCGGCCGCAAGGATAGCGGCGCCGGCACGCCGGACGGCACGACGACCATTGCAAGCGATTCGGCCGGCGCACCCGTCGCGCCCTTTCCGGCCTTCACCGCGTCGCCGATCGCCGCCACCACGCACGACGAGCAGCCGCTCGGCTTCGCGCTCGGCCAGATCCACGGCATCTACGTGCTCGCGCAGAACGCGTACGGCCTCGTGATCGTCGACATGCACGCGGCGCACGAACGGATCCTCTACGAACAGTTCAAGAACGCGCTCGCCGACCGCACGGTGGCCGTGCAGGCGCTGCTGCTGCCGATCTCGATGACGGCCACGCCGGTCGAAATCGGCACGGTGGAGGAGGAACGTGACACGCTCGAGTCGCTCGGCTTCGACCTCGCGGTGCTGTCGCCGACGACGCTCGCGATCCGCGCGGTGCCGGCGCTGCTGAAGGATGCCGACCTGCAGTCGCTCGCGCGCGCGGTGCTCGCCGACCTGCACGCGTTCGGCGGCTCGCGCGTGCTCACCGAGCGCCAGCACGAACTGCTCGGCACACTCGCGTGCCATCACGCGGTGCGCGCGAACCGGCGCCTGACGCTCGACGAGATGAACGCGCTGCTGCGCCAGATGGAGGCGACCGAGCGCGCCGACCAGTGCAATCACGGCCGGCCGACCTGGTATCAGCTCACGCTGAACGATCTCGACCGCCTGTTCATGCGCGGCCAATGAGCGCTTCACCGCAATCCTCTCCGACGACGATCGCCTGCCTGCTCGGCCCCACTGCTTCGGGCAAGACAGCCGCGGCGCTGGCGCTCGCCGCGCGCCGCCCGATCGAGATCGTCAGCGTCGATTCGGCGCTCGTCTACCGCGACATGGATATCGGCACCGCGAAACCGTCGCGCGAAGAGCGCGCGAGCGTGCCGCACCACCTGATCGACATCATCGACCCGGCCGACGCGTATTCGGCCGCGGAATTCCGCACGGACACGCTGCGCCTGATCGGCGAGATCGTCGCGCGCGGCCGCACGCCATTGCTCGCAGGCGGCACGATGCTGTACTACAAGGCGCTGACGCAGGGGCTCAACGACCTGCCCGGCGCCGATCCGGACGTGCGCGCGACGCTCGATGCCGAAGCCGAGCGCGATGGCTGGCCCGCGCTTCATGCGCGGCTCGCGCAGGTCGATCCCGACACGGCCGCGCGGCTCGCACCGAACGATTCGCAGCGGATCCAGCGTGCGCTCGAGATCTTCATGCTGAGCGGGCAGCCGATGTCGGTGCTGCTCGCCGCACCGCGCCGCACCGACGATGCGGCCGCGGCGTTCCGCTTCGTGCCGGTCGCGCTCGAACCGTCGGATCGCGCGGTGCTGCACGCACGGATCGCGCAGCGCTTCGACGCGATGCTCGATGCGGGCTTCATCGACGAAGTCGAACGGCTGCGCCGCCGCGAGGATCTCCATCCCGACCTGCCGTCGATGCGCTGCGTCGGCTACCGGCAGGCGTGGGAATTCCTCGACGGCGACACCGATTACCGGACGATGCGTGACAAGGGCATCTTCGCGACGCGTCAGCTCTGCAAGCGCCAGATCACGTGGCTGCGCGCCATGCCCGAGCGGATCGTCGTCGACTGCATCGCGCCGGACTCGACGGCCCGCGCGCTCGACGCGCTCGAACGCGCGCTCGACGGCAGCACGCCGGAAGGCTGACCACGTCAGCCCGCGTGACGCGCCGCAAGGCGTGCACGCGCGCCGTCGACGATCCACGCGATGCCGTGCTCGAACGCGTCGTCGCCGCTGCGCTCGCGCAGCGCGGCCCAGCCCTTCGCGAGCAGCGGATACTCGGCCGCATCCGGCAGCGACGCGTCGGTATCGGCGTCCGGTTCCGCCTGCTCCTCCAGCACCCAGCCGACCACGAAGCGGCCTATCGCAACCATCACGTCGACCGCTTCGTCCGGCGTAAAGCCCGCTTCACCCAACAGCGCGACCTTGCGCTCGATCGAACTGAAATGCAGCGCGCGCGGCCGCGTCCCGGCATGCAGGCGCGCGCCGTCGCGGTAAGCCAGCAGCGCACGACGGAAGCTGCGCGCATTCTCCGCCAGCCACCCATCCCACACGTCGCCCGGCCGCGGTAGCGACGCATCGTGCCGCTCGAGCATGATCGCCTCGGCCATCGCATCGAGCAGCTCGGCCTTGTTCCTGAAATGCCAGTACAGCGTCGGCGACTGCACGCCGAGCCGCTCGGCGAGCCGCCGCGTCGACAATCCATCGATCCCCACTTCATCCAGCAGGTTGAGCGCCGCGCGCAATACCGTGTCGCGCGTCAGTCGCGCCCCTGTGTCCTTCATCTCTATCACCGATAGGGAAACTATGGAATAATCATCACTCTATCACCGATAGAGTCACCTCTTGAATCCGTCCCTGATTGCCATCCTGGCCACGGTCCTGCTCGACGCGATCGGCGTCGGGATCGTGATGCCGATCCTGCCCGGGCTGCTGCGCTCGCTCGCCGGCGCAGGCAGCATCGACACCCATTACGGGATCCTGCTCGCGCTGTACGCGTTCGCGCAGTTCCTGTGCGCGCCGCTGCTCGGCGCGCTGAGCGACCGCTTCGGCCGCCGCCCCGTGCTGCTCGCGTCGCTCGCGGGCGCCGCGCTCGACTACCTGCTGATGGCGCTCGCGCCGACGCTCGCGTGGCTTTACGTCGGGCGGCTGGTCGCGGGCATCACCGGCGCGAACGTCGCGGTTGCGACCGCCTATGTGACCGACGTGACGGCCGAACCCGACCGCGCCCGGCGCTTCGGCCAGCTCGGCGCGATGATGGGTATCGGCTTCATCGCCGGCCCGCTGATCGGCGGGCTGCTCGGCGCGCTGCACGTGCGCGCGCCGTTCGTCGCGGCCGCGCTGCTCAATGCGCTGAATCTCGTGCTCGTCTGGCGCGTGCTGCAGGAATCGCGGCCGCGTTCGGCCCGCGAAGGCCGGACGGTCGGCGCGCACAATCCGTTCGCGAGCCTGCGCCGGCTGAGCGGCGCGCCCGCGCTCGTGCCGCTGATCGGCATCTACGTGATCGTGGCGCTCGTGTCGCAGGCGCCCGCGACGCTGTGGATCCTGTACGGCCAGGAACATTTCGGCTGGTCGACGCCGGTCGCGGGGCTGTCGCTCGCCGGCTACGGCGCGTGCCACGCGCTTGCGCAGGCGTTCGCGATCGGGCCGCTGATCGCGCGGCTCGGCGAGCGGCGTGCGCTCGCGCTGGGCCTCGCGGGCGACGCGCTCGGGCTCGCGGTGATCGCGTTCGCGACCGCCGCATGGGTGCCGTTTGCACTGCTGCCGCTGTTCGCGGCCGGCGGCATGACGCTCCCGGCGTTGCAGGCGATGCTCGCGCGGCAGGTCGACGATGCGCGCCAGGGCGAACTGCAGGGCACGCTCGCGAGCGTGGCCAGCCTGATCGGCGTCGCGGGGCCGCTGGTCGTCACCGCAACCTATGCGGCGACGCGCGCGACATGGCCTGGGCTCGTGTGGGCCATGGCTGCCCTGCTCTACCTGCTCGTGCCACCGTTGCTGGCCGGCGCGCGTCCGGCTAGCGCGCGGCAGTCTGCATGAGCATCTGCGAGCGGGGCGACGGCGCCCGTGCCACCGCGCTCAGTGCACGAGCGTCACGAGATTCGCGTCGCGCACGAGCTGCCAGCGGCCGTCGGTCTTGCGAAAGATCGTCAGCGTATGGCCCGAACGACGGATGGTGTCGCCGCCCGGCGGCGTCGCCTCGATTTCGATGAAATTGCGCATGTACGCCCAGTCGCCGATCACGCGCAGTTCGTCGATCCGGTAGCGGCCGTCGACCTTCGGCGCGTGCTCGGCGCCCACGTTCGCGTCGCGCGACGCAGCCGCGAATGCCGCCTTGTCGAACGGCGGCTTGCCGGCCACCATGAAGATCGCGTCGTCGGAGATCAGGTCGAGCACGGTGGCCAGATCGCCACGCCGGCTCGACACGAACCAGTTTTCCACGAGCGTGCGAATCGCATGTTCGTCTTCGGTCATCGTCGTCCCTCCTTCATCGTCGCGCGTCCGCATGCCACGCGGTGCCCGAAAAAAAAGCCGCCCGGATCGATTCCGGGCGGCTTTCCTTGCTGCATCTGCTGCTGCGGTCAGACCACGACCGTCTGCGCCTCGCCTTCGCGGGTCGCACGCACGGTGCCGATCTTCCACACCTGTTCGCCGGCAGCGGTCAGGTCGGCGATCGCTGCGTCGGCATCGGCCGCCGAGACGATCACGGCCATGCCGATGCCGCAGTTGAACACGCGGTGCATTTCCGCATCGGCGACGCCGCCGTGCTCCTGCAGCCACTTGAACAGCGGCGGCAGCGGCCATGCGTTCTGGTCGAGCTCGGCGGTGAGGCCTTCGCGCAGCACGCGCGGGATGTTCTCGACGAGACCGCCGCCCGTGATGTGCGCCATGCCCTTCACCGACAGCTTCTGCATCAGCGCGAGCAGCGGCTTCACGTAGATGCGGGTCGGCGCCATCAGCGTATCGGCGAGCGAGCGGCCATGGAAATCGGCCGACAGGTCGGGGTTCGCGCGCTCGATGATCTTGCGCACGAGCGAGAAACCGTTCGAGTGGATGCCGCTCGATGCGATGCCCAGCACCACGTCGCCTTCGGCGATCGTGCTGCCGTCGATGATCTTGCTCTTCTCGACCGCACCGACCGCGAAGCCGGCCAGGTCGTATTCGCCGTCCGGGTACATGCCCGGCATTTCAGCCGTTTCGCCGCCGATCAGCGCGCAGCCCGACAGCTCGCAACCCTGAGCGATGCCCTTGACGACCGTGGCGGCCGTGTCGACGTCGAGCTTGCCGCACGCGAAGTAGTCGAGGAAGAACAGCGGCTCGGCGCCCTGCACGAGGATGTCGTTCACGCTCATCGCGACCAGATCCTGGCCGACCGTGTCGTGTTTGTTCAGATGAAACGCCAGCTTGAGCTTGGTGCCCACGCCGTCGGTGCCCGACACGAGCACGGGCTCGTTGTACTTCTTCGGCACTTCGAACAGCGCGCCGAACCCGCCGATGCCGCCGAGCACGCCGTCGCGCAGGGTTTTCTTCGCAAAAGGCTTGATCTTGTCGATGAGCGCGTCGCCCGCGTCGATGTCGACACCTGCGTCGCGATAGGACAGACCCTGAGCGTCAGGAGCGGATTTCGGAGGATTCATGGGGGAATGCGAGAAGGTCGGTAAAATGCGATTTTACCCGAAGCCGGCCCGTTGGCCGGAATTCCCAGCACCGAATCGTCAGGGATTGCATCTTGGTCAACACGTCCCCGTTTTCATCGCCGAGCAAACCGCGCCGAAACCCGCGCGGCGCCGTGCGTGCGGCCGCGCGTGAAGCCCACGGATCCGCAGCCCCCGGCGCGTGCCCGGCGTACGGCGCGCGTATTTTCAACCGACCCGCATTGTGACTGTTGTGTCCCGTCAACTGACGCTCGATCTCGGCACGCCGCCGCCCGCCACGTTCGACAACTTCATCATGAACGAGGAGAACGACGAGCTCATCTCGCGCCTGCAGAAGCTCGACCTCGCGCTCGCGGCGGGCCCCGTGCCGGACCGGTCGTTCTACATCTGGGGCGAGCCCGGCTGCGGCCGCACCCACCTGCTGCAGGCGCTCGTGAGCGACGCGTCGTACGGCTATGCGCGCTATCTCACACCGCAAAGCCCGCTCGGCGCGTTCACGTTCGACCCGCGCATCGGCATCTACGCGATCGACGACTGCGACCGGATGAGCGACACGCAGCAGGTCGCGCTGTTCAACCTGTTCAACGAAGTGCGCGCGCACCCGTCGAGCGCATTCGTCGCGGCGGGCCCCGCGGCGCCGCTCGCGCTCGACGTGCGCGAGGATCTCCGCACGCGCCTCGGCTGGGGGCTCGTGTTCCACCTGTCGCCGCCGTCCGACGCCGGCAAGATCGCGGTGCTCAAGCTCGCCGCGAAGGAGCGCGGGATCGCGCTCACCGACGACATCGCCGCCTACCTGCTGACCCATTTCCGCCGCGACATGCCGAGCCTGATGGCGCTGCTCGACGCGCTCGACCGCTTCTCGCTCGAGCAAAAACGCGCGGTCACGCTGCCGCTGCTGCGCCGGATGCTCGCGCGTCCGGGCGACGACATCACACCATCGGGCACGGGCCCGAACCGCTTCGAGTAAAATGCGCTCCCATGACTAATCTGGCACTCTTTGACCTCGATCACACGCTGATCCCGACCGATAGCGACCACGAATGGGGTCGCTTCATGGTAAAGCTCGGCATCGTCGACGCGGAAAGCTTCTCGCGCCAGAACGATCAGTTCTTCGCCGACTACAAGGCCGGCAAGCTCGACATCCACGCGTACCTGACGGCGATGCTCACGCCGCTCGCGAAGTATTCGCGCGCGCAGCTCGCCGAATGGCACGAGCAGTACATGCACGAGGTGATCCGGCCCGCGATGACGCCCGCTGCGCTCGAACTCGTGCGCAAGCACCTCGATGCGGGCGACCTGTGCTGCGTCGTGACGGCGACCAACGAATTCATCACGCGCCCGATCGCGACCGCGTTCGGCGTCGATACGCTGATCGCGTGCGAGGTCGAGACGACCGACGGACATCCCGACTCACCGTACACGGGCCGGCCGACCGGCACGCCGAGCTACCGCGAAGGCAAGATCGTGCGGACCGAAGCGTGGCTCGCGTCGCTCGGCAAGCACTGGGACGACTTCGCGCACAGCTATTTCTACAGCGACTCGCACAACGACATCCCGCTGCTCGAGAAAGTCACCGACCCGATCGCGACCAACCCTGACGACACGCTGCGTGCGCATGCAAGCACCCGCGGCTGGCGTATCCTCGATCTCTTCTGAACGTCGTGATCAAAAAATTCATCCGCAAGCTGCTCGGCCAGGACGAAACCGAGCAAACGTCACCCGCAGCGGCCCCGGCCGACGAAGCGGCCCCTGCTGCCCCGCGCGCGCCGAAGGGCACTCGCGGCGGCGGCGCGAAAAAGCCGCGCAGCAACCACGAGCCGACCGTCGTGCCGGCCAGCGTGCACGGCATCAATCCGGCGCTGATCTCGAAGAACGCCGTGCGCGTGACCGACACGCTGCAGCAGGCGGGCTTTCGTGCATTCATCGTCGGCGGCGCGGTACGCGACCTGCTGCTCGGCATCGCACCGAAGGACTTCGACGTCGCGACCGACGCGACGCCGACCGAAGTCCAGCGCCTGTTCCGCCGCGCGCGCCTGATCGGTCGCCGCTTCCAGATCGTCCACGTGCAGTTCGGCCAGGAACTGATCGAGGTGTCGACGTTCCGCGCGCTGGTCGATGCGCCGCCCGAGGCGGCCGCCGCCGAGCCGCCGAAGCGCCTGAAGCGCGACGAACTCGATCGCCGCACGCACGCGGTCGACGCGAGCGGCCGCGTGCTGCGCGACAACGTGTGGGGCGAGCAGCATGAAGATGCCGCGCGCCGCGACTTCACGATCAACGCGATGTACTACGACCCGTCGACGCAGACGGTGCTCGACTACCACGACGGGATGGCCGACATGCGCGCCCGCCTGTTGCGGATGATCGGCGATCCGGCCACGCGCTTCCGCGAGGATCCGGTGCGGATGCTGCGCGTCGTGCGTTTCGCGGCGAAGCTCGGTTTCGAGATCGAGCCGCATACGCGCGAGCCGATCAACGCGCTCGCCGACCTGATCAACAACGTGCCGGCCGCGCGCCTGTTCGACGAAATGCTGAAGCTGCTGCTGTCGGGCCACGCGCTCGCGTGCCTGACGCGGCTGCGCAAGGAAGGCCTGCACCACGGGCTGCTGCCGCTCCTCGACGTCGTGCTCGAACAGCCGCAGGGCGAGAAGTTCATCACGCTCGCGCTGAACAACACCGACGCACGCGTGCGGGCCGGCAAGCCGGTGTCGCCGGGCTTCCTGTTCGCGACGCTGCTGTGGCACGACATGCGCCAGCGCTTCGAGCAATACACGGCCGACGGCGAAATTCCGGTGCCGGCACTCCATCGCGCGATGGACGACGTGCTCGACATGCAGACCGAGAAACTGGCGATCCACAAGCGTTATTCGGCCGACATGCGCGAGATCTGGGGCTTGCAGCTGCGCCTCGAGAAACGCTCGGGCCGCAGCGCGATGCGGCTGCTGGAACACCAAAGGTTTAGAGCGGGGTATGATTTCCTCCTGTTACGCTGCGAATCCGGCGAGCTCGATGCGGAAGTCGGACAGTGGTGGACGGATTTCATCGAAGGCGACGCGGCTGCTCGCGAGGCATTGCTCACGCAGGGCGGCTCGAAGGAAAAATCGCCCCGCAAGCGGCGGCGCCGCGGCGGTGCGCGAAACCGCAATCCGGGTGAAGGTGCCGCCGAGCAGGCACCGGATACCTCGGGCGGGTCCGACGACTGACGCGCTCGCCGGCGAACGACGTAGGAAGTGATGCCATGACGGTTGCATATATCGGACTGGGGGCGAATCTCGGCGATGCGCGCCAGACCCTGAAGGACGCGGTGGTGTGCCTCGCGCAGCAGCGCACCATCTCGATCCTCGGCAAATCGAGCCTGTATCGCACGGCGCCCTTCGAAGCGGGCGGCGACGACTACTACAACTGCGTCGTCAAGCTCGACACGACGCTGTCGGCGCGCGAGCTGCTCGCGCTTTGCCAGAAGATCGAACATCACTTCGGGCGCGAGCGCCCGTATCGCAATGCGCCGCGCACGCTCGACCTCGACATCCTGTTGTTCGGCGCCGATTCGATCGACGAACCCGACCTGATCGTCCCGCACCCGCGCCTCACCGACCGTGCGTTCGCGCTTGTGCCGCTCGTCGAGATCGACCCGGCGCTCGACATCCCCGCGCGCGGTCGTGCCGACGCCTTCCTCGCCGCCGTGGCAGAACAGCGCGTCGAAAAGGTGCAAACTTGCCAGTGCCTGATGCAGAAGGCACTCGCCGCCGGCGAAGACGCCGACAAGACCCGCTGCCGATGAACTCGACTCCGCTGACCGTCACCGCGCCCGACCTGCGCGCCCCGCACCGCTATCTCGTCATTGAAGGCCCGATCGGCGTCGGCAAGACGACGCTCGCGCGCCTGCTCGCCGAGCGCTGGTCGATGCAGACGTTGCTCGAACGCCCACAGGACAACCCGTTCCTCGAACGCTTTTACCGCGACACCGCGCGCTACGCGCTGCCCGCGCAGCTGTCGTTCGCGCTGCAGCGCGCGCAGCAGGCACGCGAGCTGATCGGCGCGCTCGAAACGGGCCGCCCCGTCATCGCCGATTTCATGCCGCAGAAGAACGACATCTTTGCGCGGCTGAACCTGCCGGAAGACGAATGGCAGCTGTATCGCTCGGTTGCGACGCACGTCGACGTGCCGCAGGCGCCGTCGCCCGACCTCGTCGTCTATCTGCAGGCGAGCCCCGAAGTGCTGTTCTCGCGCATCCAGAAGCGCGGGCTGCCGATGGAGCTGCAGATCAGCGATGCGTACCTGCGCTCGCTCGTCGACGCGTACAACGAATTCTTCTACCACTACGACCGCACGCCGGTGCTGACGGTCGCCGCGGAACATCTGAACCCGCTGGATTCCCCCGAAGATCTCGCCCTGCTGGTCGAGCGCATCGAGACGATGCGCGGCCGCAAGGAATTCTTCGTCAAGGGCGAGACGACGCGCTGACGCGTCCCGCCTGTCGTTCTTCACCCATCGACCCGGATTTCCCATGACCTATCTCCAGGAATCGAGCCGACCTGCCGTGACGGTACCCAAGCTGCAGGCAATGCGCGACGCCGGCGAGAAGATCGCGATGCTCACCTGCTACGACGCGAGCTTCTCCGCGCTGCTCGATCGCGCGGGCACCGACGTGCTGCTGATCGGCGATTCGCTCGGCAACGTGCTGCAGGGCCACTCGACCACGCTGCCCGTGTCGCTCGACGACATCGCGTATCACACGGCCTGTGTCGCACGCGCGCAGCCGCGTGCGCTCGTCGTCGCCGATCTGCCGTTCGGCACGTACGGCACGCCGGCCGAGGCATTCGCGAACTCGGTCAAGCTGATGCGCGCGGGCGCGCAGATGGTCAAGCTCGAAGGCGGCGAATGGCTGGCCGATACGATCCGCTTCCTCGTCGAACGCTCAGTGCCCGTGTGCGCGCACGTCGGCCTCACGCCGCAATCGGTGCATGCGTTCGGCGGCTTCAAGGTCCAGGGCAAGACCGAAGCCGGCGCCGCGCAGCTGCTGCGCGACGCACGCGCGATCGAGGATGCGGGCGCGCAGCTCGTCGTGCTCGAAGCGGTGCCGACGCTCGTCGCGTCCGAAGTCACGCACATGCTGAAGATTCCGACGATCGGCATCGGCGCGGGCGTCGACTGCTCGGGGCAGGTGCTCGTGCTGCACGACATGCTCGGTGTGTTCCCCGGCAAGCGGCCGCGTTTCGTGAAGGATTTCATGCAGGGCCAGCCGAATATTCAGGCGGCCGTCGAAGCGTACGTGAGCGCGGTGAAGGACCAGTCGTTCCCCGGTCCCGAGCACTCGTTCTGAGGCAGAGGGCAGGATAAAAAAAAAGCGCGGCGCCCTTTGCGGGGCGCCGCGCTTTTTTGTTTGTGCGCTGAAAGTTCGGATGCCGGCGCGAGCGCCGTGCCGGCTCCGTCACATCGTCATTTCAAAACCGCGTCGAGCGCACCGCGCAATGCATTGGTCAGCAGCAGCCCTTGCGCGCGTGCAAGATCGTCCTGGGTCACGACGCGCTCCACCGCACCGAACGCACGGTCATCTAGCAGCACGCCGCGCATCACGCCCGGCAGCACGCCGGACGCCAGCGGCGGCGTCACCCACTGGCCGTCGAGCTTCACGAACAGGTTCGAGCGCCCGCCTTCCGTCACCTCGCCGCGTTCGTTGACGAACAACATGTCGAAACCGCCGAGCGCCTCCGCCGCCTGCCACGCGCGGTCATATTCGGCGCGGCGCGTGGTCTTGTGCAGCAGCAGCGCGTCGCTCGCGCGGGTCGGCGCGAAACCGTGCGCGGACGCCAGCATCACGCCGACGGGCCCCGCCGGCAACGGCTTGAGCGGCGCCGCGATAATCTCGATCGTGCCGTCCTTCGCGAGCGCGAGCTTCATCCGGTAAGCATCGTCGCTGTCGAGCGCCGCGCAGCGCGCATCGATCTCGCCGCGCAACGCGTCGGCGTCGAAGCGGAAGCCGAACGCGTCCGCGCTGCGCTGCAGCCGTGCGAGATGGCGGTCGAGATGCCGGATGCCGTCCGCACGCGTGGCCGCGGTCGTTTCGAACAACTGGAAGCCGGGATCGGCATCCGTCAGGAATCGCGCTTTCAATTCGCACTCCGCATATTCGTCGGCCGCGACGCTGTCGAGCACGATACCCGCGCCGACACCCATCGTGCCGTGGTGCCGCGTTGCCGAACCGGAGGTGTCGACATCGGCGTCAGCCCCGTCGAGCGTCAGCGTACGGATCGCAACCGACAGGCAGAAATCGCCGCAACCGGCCGCGTGGTCGCCAGGCGCGTCGAGCCAGCCGATTGCGCCCGTATAAAGGCCGCGCGGCGTCGATTCGATCGTGTCGATCAACTGCATCGTCTTGTACTTCGGCGCGCCCGTGATCGACCCGCACGGAAACAGCGCGCGCAGCATCTGCGCGAACGTCGTGCCGTCGCGCCAGCCGGCCTCGACCGTCGACGTCATCTGCCACACCGACGCATACGGTTCGACGGAGAACAGCGCCGGCACCTTGACGGTGCCCGTGCGCGCGATCCGCGACACGTCGTTGCGCAACAGGTCGACGATCATCACGTTTTCCGCGCGGTTCTTCGGATCGTTCGCGAGGAACGCGGCAGCCGCCGCATCGTCGCGCGGATCGGCCGAACGCGGCGCGGTGCCCTTCATCGGCCGCGCGCGCAGCACGTCGCCGTGCTTCTCGACGAACAGCTCGGGCGAGCACGATACGACCCACGCGCCGCCGGGCAGCGCGATCAGCGCGCCGTACCGCACGGGCTGGCGCGCGCGCAGCCGCCGGTACAGCGCGAGCGGCGTGCCGAATACGTCGAAATTCAGCCGGTACGTGTAGTTGACCTGATACGAATCGCCCGCGCGCAATGCATCGTGCACCGCGCCGATCGCCGCGTCGAACGCGTCTCGCGACACGCTCTTCGCGACATGCGCGACGCCCGCGATCGACGGCGCACTACCGCCGTCGCGCTGCGCGAGCCATGCGTCGACTTCGTCGCGCGACAGGCGCTCGCAATGCGCATACAGCAAAAAGCGCAGCGGGGCATGGCCCGGCTGCGCTCGTTGCAGGTTGCGTCCGAATTCGTAATCGCCGACGACGACCGCATGCAGCCCGTCGCGCAGGTCCTGCGCGACCGCCGCATCGATTTCGTCGAGCCGCGCCGGATCCGTGCACACGCGTTCGCGCACGAATCCCGAATACAAACGACTCGACCGCGCGGACGCGGTCGAGTCGCAATCGTCCAAGAGCGCGAACGACGCGCTCTCGTTGCCTTCAGTCATGCTTTACTCGAAGAAACTCTTCACACGGTCGAACCAGCTCTTGCTCTGCGGGCTGTGACGCGCACCGCCCTCGGCCAGCGACTTCTCGAACTGCTTGAGCAGGTCGCGCTGGTTGTCGGTCAGCTTCACGGGCGTCTCGACCTGCACGTGCACGTACAGATCGCCCGCGATGCTCGAACGCAGCCCCTTGATGCCCTTGCCGCGCAGGCGGAACGTCTTGCCCGACTGCGTGCCTTCCGGCACCGGGAACGACGCACGGCCGGCCAGCGTCGGCACCTCGATCTCGCCGCCGAGCGCGGCGGTCGTGAACGGGATCGGCATCTGGCAGTGGAGATCGTCGCCGTCGCGCTCGAACACCGAGTGCGGCTTGATGTGGATCTCGACGTACAGGTCGCCCGGCGGCCCGCCGTTGATGCCCGGCTCGCCGTTGCCGGCCGAGCGGATCCGCATCCCGTCGTCGATCCCGGCCGGGATCTTCACTTCGAGCGTCTTGGTTTCCTTCACCTTGCCCGACCCGTGGCAATGCACGCACGGCTCCGGGATGTAGGTGCCCGTGCCGTGGCACTTCGGGCAGGTCTGCTGGATGCTGAAGAAGCCCTGCGACATGCGCACCGTGCCCTGGCCATGGCAGGTCGGGCAGGTTTCCGGCTTCGTGCCGGGCTTCGCGCCCGACCCATGGCAGACCTCGCACGACACCCAGCTCGGCACGCGAATCTGCGTGTCGTAGCCGTGTGCGGCCTGCTCGAGCGTGATTTCCATGCTGTAGCGCAGGTCGGCACCGCGATACACCTGCGGGCCGCCACGGCCACCGCGTGCGGCGCCGCCCGCGGCCTGGCCGAAGATGTCGCCGAAGATATCGCCGAACGCATCCGCGAAGCCGCCGAAGCCCTGTGCACCCGCACCGCCCATGTTCGGATCGACGCCCGCGTGGCCGTACTGGTCGTACGCGGCCCGCTTCTGGCCATCCGACAGCATTTCATAGGCTTCCTTCACCTCTTTGAAATGCTCTTCCGCATCCTTGCTGTCCGGATTGCGGTCAGGGTGATACTTCATCGCAAGCTTGCGATATGCCTTCTTGATTTCGTCGTCGCCCGCATTCTTCGCGACGCCCAGAACCTCGTAGTAATCCCGTTTCGCCATATCGATTCACTGTGCCGCCACGCATCGCGCACGCGGCGGCTCCTTTCGCCTGCAGTAAAGTCTCTCGACTCGTCTGGCGCTGCACCGTCCGCGGACGGCTCGCGCAGCACCCGCCAAAAAACAAATGTGCCCGGAGGGCCGCGAAGCCCGCCAGGCGTGGAGTCGATCCGGCCATCCGGAAGGAAAGACAGACCGCTTTTCAGCCGCTGGTCAGTCGCGCCGCGCGCGTTTCCACGCGCGGCGTGCGGTGCCATTGCAACCCGGCTTAGTCCTTCTTCACTTCCTTGAACTCGGCGTCGACGACGTCGTCGGCAGCCTGCTGCGCGCCACCTGCGTGCGCCGCGCCTTCAGCTGCACCGGCCGCGCCGGCTGCACCTGCCTGCTGGGCCTGCATGTCGGCGTACATCTTTTCGCCGAGCTTCTGCGACACCTTGCCGAGTTCCTCGACCTTCGCGTCGATCGCAGCCTTGTCGGCCGACGTGTCCTTCAGCACTTCCTCGAGCGACTTCAGCGACGCTTCGATCGCTTCCTTCTCGCCCGCGTCCAGCTTGTCGCCGTACTCGGTGAGCGCCTTCTTCGTGCTGTGGACGAGTGCGTCGCCCTGGTTGCGCGAATCGGCCAGCTCGCGCAGCTTGTGGTCTTCCGCTGCGTTCGCTTCCGCGTCCTTGATCATCTGGTCGATTTCAGCCTCGGACAGACCCGAGTTGGCCTTGATCGTGATCCGGTTTTCCTTGCCGGTCGCCTTGTCCTTCGCGCCGACGTGCAGGATGCCGTTCGCGTCGATGTCGAAGCTCACTTCGATCTGCGGCACGCCGCGCGGTGCGGGCGGGATGCCTTCGAGGTTGAACTCGCCGAGCAGCTTGTTGCCCGCTGCCATTTCGCGTTCGCCCTGGAACACCTTGATCGTCACGGCGCCCTGGTTGTCGTCCGCCGTCGAGTACACCTGGGCGTGCTTCGTCGGGATCGTCGTGTTCTTGCTGATCATCTTCGTCATCACGCCGCCGAGCGTCTCGATACCGAGCGACAGCGGGGTCACGTCGAGCAGCAGCACGTCCTTGCGGTCACCCGACAGGACCTGGCCCTGGATCGCCGCGCCGACTGCGACGGCTTCGTCCGGGTTCACGTCACGGCGCGGATCCTTGCCGAAGAACTCCTTCACCTTTTCCAGCACCTTCGGCATGCGCGTCTGGCCGCCGACCAGGATCACGTCGTCGATGTCCGACACCTTGACGCCTGCGTCCTTGATCGCGATGCGGCACGGTTCGATCGTGCGCTCGACGAGGTCTTCCACCAGCGCTTCCAGCTTCGCGCGGGTGATCTTCAGGTTCAAGTGCTTCGGGCCCGACGCGTCTGCCGTGATGTACGGCAGGTTGATTTCGGTCTGCTGGCTCGACGACAGCTCGATCTTCGCCTTTTCAGCGGCTTCCTTCAGGCGCTGCAGCGCGAGCACGTCCTTCGACAGGTCGACGCCCTGCTCCTTCTTGAACTCGCCGATGATGTAATCGATGATGCGCTGGTCGAAGTCTTCGCCGCCGAGGAACGTGTCGCCGTTGGTCGACAGCACTTCGAACTGCATTTCGCCGTCGACGTCCGCGATTTCGATGATCGACACGTCGAACGTACCGCCGCCGAGGTCATACACGGCGATCTTGCGGTCGCCCTTCTCTGCCTTGTCGAGGCCGAACGCGAGCGCGGCTGCGGTCGGCTCGTTGATGATCCGCTTGACTTCGAGGCCCGCGATGCGGCCGGCGTCCTTGGTCGCCTGGCGCTGGCTGTCGTTGAAGTACGCCGGCACCGTGATCACGGCTTCCGTGACCGGCTCGCCGAGGTAGTCTTCGGCCGTCTTCTTCATCTTGCGCAGCACTTCCGCCGAAACCTGCGGCGGTGCGAGCTTTTCGCCGTGCGCTTCGACCCATGCATCGCCGTTGTCGGCCTTGACGATGCTGTAAGGCATCAGGCCGATGTCCTTCTGGACTTCCTTCTCTTCGAAGCGGCGGCCGATCAGGCGCTTCACCGCGAACAGCGTGTTCTTCGGGTTGGTCACCGACTGACGCTTGGCCGGCGCGCCGACGAGCACTTCGTTGTCGTCCATGTAGGCGATGATCGACGGCGTGGTGCGCGTGCCTTCCGAGTTCTCGATGACCTTGACCTGGTTGCCTTCCATGATGGCGACGCACGAGTTCGTGGTGCCGAGGTCAATACCGATGATCTTTCCCATTTTTTCCTAATCTCCAGAAATGCCTGTTTGCTGCACGAAACCCCGCGTTTTTGGGTGGTTTCGCACGCCAGAATTCAACTCTGTTCCCGAAATGCGTCCGTCCGGTCCGTTTTCAAGACCCGACAGGCGATGCGGATATTAAATTTTTTCAATCGCCGCCGGCTAGCGGATCGCCGCCGCCGCGACCTTCGCCCGCGCCGCCGACACGGCCGCCTGGAACTGCGCGAGGCCATGCCAGCCCGTCGCGCGGCCCAGCCGCTTGCCGCGGTGGAAGAAGAACCACGTCGGCACGCCGTGCAGCCCGAAGCGGCGCCCCAGCTGATGGTGTTCGTACACGTTGCAATGGAACCACTTCAGGTCCAGTGCGCGGATGGCGTCCGACTGGGCGAGCATCGCCTTCTTCGCGATCTCGCAGTTGAAGCAGTCGACGCCCCAGAAGAACACCACCGCGAGCGCGTCGCCCGCGCCGTCGATGGCCGCGTCGAACGTGCCGGCGTCGAGCGCCTGCATGTCGAACGCATCAAACGCGGCCGGATCGACGCCGGCGGGCATCATCCCGGCGGCCTTACTTCGGCTGGGCGACGGTGACGAGCGCCGGACGCAGCACGCGGTCGGCGATGGTATAGCCCTTTTGCAGCACGGTGACGACGGTGTTCGGCTCCTGGTCGGCCGGTACCATCGAAATCGCCTGGTGCTGGTGCGGATCGAACTTCTCGCCGACCGGGTTGAGCGCGACGACGCGGCCCTTCTCGAGCGCGCTCGTCAGCTGGCGCAGCGTCAGCTCGACGCCTTCACGCACCTTCGCGATATCGCCGGACGTATCGTTGACGGCCGCTTCCAGGCTGTCCAGCACCGGCAGCAGGTGTTCCGCGAAGCTCTCGATCGCGAACTTGTGCGCCTTCGAGACGTCGTCCTGCGCGCGGCGGCGGACGTTCTCGGTCTCGGCCTTCGCCCGCAGGTAGCTCTCCTGCAGCTCGGCGACCTTGGCTTGAGCCTCCGCGAGCGCCGCGTCGGCTGCTTCGGCGGCGGGAGCAGCGCCTTGCGCCGCCTGCTTCTCGCTACCGATGTCTTCGGCCGATTGGGTAGCCGGGTTCTCTTGCGTGTTTTCCATGTCGCTGAAAGTCGATTAGAGGTTGAAGCCAAATCGGCAACCGCCAGACCGTATACCCGGCGGCACCGCACATTGTTGGTGCAAATAAGGGTGAAAACTGCGATTTCAAGAGGGTTATTCGCCGGCATTCTCCAATGCCGCGAAACAACCGCGCTGCCCGGCGGTGCGTGGCCCGCATAGTCCGCCAGATCGGGCGAAACCGGCTGTAACAACGCTTACCTGGCAAGTACTAGCTTGGCACAGGCCCGCTGCACTACACTCCACTCAAGCGTCGAAAAAGCGTGTTTACCCTTAGCTGACCGACGCCTTACAACCACCACCTGGCGCCGTTTTCACCCTTCTTCTCGAGGGGAGTACCGTGAAACTGACCTTTGCGATTTCGGTGGTCGCGCTGGTACTCATTGCCGGCACCACCACCATCTGCCTGTCGGGAGCCGTCACCGACCGCACGACCGAATACGGGAGCGCGCGGGCGACGTTCGACCAGATGTTCAGCTCCCACCAGAAAATCTGTCGATGATGCGCCGGTCGCGCTTCGTCGGCCGGCCGTGCAGTTCCGCCGCCGGCTCGCGATACGTGCGACGCCGCTCCAGTTCGGCGAGCCGCGCGGCCCGCCCCGCTTCCGTTTCCGCGTAAAGCGTCTGGGCAACGCTCGCCGGCCCGCGCACGTCGCACACGCCGAGCACGGCAATGTGCCAGACGATGCCGTCCATCGCAATCTCGACCTCGTCGCCGACGCGCACTTCCTTGGCCGGCTTGACCGCCGCGCCGCCGATCTTCACGTGCCCCTTGTCGACCGCATCGGTCGCGAGCGAGCGCGTCTTGAAGAAACGGGCCGCCCATAGCCATTTGTCGATGCGCAGCTTCGCGCCCGGTTCAGTCGAAATCTTGTAATTCATCGCACTTCACTCACCGTTTCGGGCTGCGCGGCCCTGACGGGCCAGCCCTGCAGATTCTCGGCGACGATCTCGCCGAGTGCGCCGATCCATGCGGGCGCGCCGTTCAGGCACGGAATGCGGTGGAACGCCTTGCCGCCGCCGGCCAGGAACTCGTCGCGCACTTCCATGCCGATCTCCTCGATCGTCTCCAGGCAATCGGCCGTGAAACCGGGACAGAACACGTCGGCGCGCCGCACGCCGGCCTCGCCGAACTCGCGCAGCGTCGGCGCGGTGTACGGCTGAAGCCATTCGGCCTTGCCGAAGCGCGACTGGAACGTGACACGGCATTCGGTCGTCGACAGTCCGAGCGCGGCCATCAGCAACGCGCCCGTCTGCTGGCACTGGTCGTGATACGGGTCGCCGAGGTCGAGCGTGCGCTTCGGCACGCCGTGGAAACTCAGCACGAGCTTGTCGCCGGCCGCGAAGTCGGGCCGGCCGTGCTGCGCCCAGTACTGGCGCACCTGTTCGGCCAGCGCGTGGATATAGGCCGGGTGGTCGGCGTAATGCCGCACGGTGCGCACTTCCGGCTGGTTGCGCATGCGCGCAAGCGCGTCGAAGGCAGCATCGAAGGCGGTGGCCGTGGTCGACGCCGAATATTGCGGATACATCGGCATCAGCAGCACGCGCTCGACGCCCGCGCGCTTGAACTGCGCAAGCGCGTGCGAAATGTTCGGGCTGCCGTAGCGCATCGCGTAGTCGACCATCACGTGATAGCCGTTCGACGTGAGCAGGTGCCGCACGCTGTCGGTCTGGCGCTCGGTGTAGACGCGCAGCGGCGAGCCTTCGGGCATCCAGACGGCCGCGTATTTCTTCGCGGACGCGCGGCCGCGCAGCGGCAGGATCAGCGTGCGCAGCAGCACCTGCCAGACGGCCTGCGGAATCTCGACAACTCGCGGATCCGACAGGAATTCGGCCAGATAGCGCCGCACCGCGCGCGGCGTGGGTGCGTCGGGCGTGCCGAGATTGATCAGCAGCACACCGATGCGATGGGCGGCCGCGATGCTCGAAGGCGGCTCAAGATCGAAACGCATGGGCAAGAACGTGCTCGGGGCACGGGACCGGACGGCTCTCAATTATAGCGGGCCACCCCGTACCGTTCGGCCGACTGTCGGCGCGTGCGGCATTGCGACACGATGACGGGGCGGGATCAGGTTGCCGATCGCCGGCTATTGCTGGCTCAGCGTGAGCGACAGTAGGCGCGCGGTGATGTCGACGATCGGTATCACGCGGTTGTACGCCATGCGGGTCGGGCCGATCACGCCGAGCGTGCCGACGATCTGCCCGTTTACCTCGTACGGCGCGGTGACGACGCTCATTTCCTCGATCGGCACGAGCGTCGATTCTCCGCCGATGAAGATCTGCACGCCCTGGGCGTGGCTCGACACGTCGAGCAGTTGCAGGAGGCCCGTCTTTTGGTCGAACACGTCGAACAGCTTGCGCAGCCGCGCCATGTCGGACGAAAGATCCGCCACTTCGAGCAGGTTGCGCTCACCGGAAATCAGCACGGTGTCCTCGGTGTCGGGCACCTCGGTACTGGCCGTCACGGCCGCGTGCATCAGCGTGGTCATGTCGCCGCGCAACTGGTCGATCTCGTCGCGCAGGCGGCGGCGCACCTCGTCGAACGACAAGCCGGCGAAATGCGCGTTGATGTAGTTGGACGCCTCGGTCAGCTGCGACGGCGAATAGTCGCGCGGCGTGGCGAGCATCCGGTTCTGCACGTCGCCCTCGGGCGTGACGATGATCAGCAGGATGCGCTTGTCGGAAAGGCGCATGAACTCGATCTGCTTGAACACGTGGCTGCGGCGCGGCGTCAGCACGACGCCCGCGAACTGCGACAGGTTGGACAGCACGCTCGCGGCGGCCGCGACCACCCTCTGCTGTGGCTCGCCGGCCTGCAGCGTGTTCTGTACCTGCCGCGCGACGGCCTCGGCGTCGATCGGCGTCTCGACCGTCAGCATCGTGTCGACGAACAGCCGGTAGCCGCGCGGCGTCGGCACGCGGCCGGCCGACGTGTGCGGGCTCGACACGAGGCCGAGCTCCTCCAGGTCGGACATCACGTTGCGGATCGTCGCCGGGCTCAGCTCGAGCCCGGAGTAACGGGACAACGTGCGCGATCCGACTGGCTGACCGTCGGCGATATACCGTTCGATCAGGGTTTTCAGGAGGGTTCGTGCGCGAGGATCTAGCATGGTGGAAAATTTTAGCGCAACCGCGCGACCGCGGCGAGTGGCGTCGCCCACCGTTGCGTGGGCCGGCCCGATCCGGCCCCGTCGGCGCGCAGCCGGTTCTTTTCGTCAACGAGCTATGGTGTAATGCCGGCATGAAAACCGGTAATCAGTTCAATACTGTCGCGCTCGTCGGCCGGAGCAACACGCCCGTGATCGCCGAGCCGCTCGCCACGCTGGCTGCCAGCCTCGCGAAGCTCGGCTTCGAGGTCGTGTTCGAAGGCGATACCGCGCGCGAGATCGGCATCACCGGCTACCCGGCGCTCACCCCGGCCGAAATCGGGGCGCGTGCGGACGTGGCGGTCGTGCTCGGCGGCGACGGCACGATGCTCGGCATCGGCCGCCAGCTGGCGCCGTACCGGACACCGCTGATCGGGATCAACCACGGGCGGCTCGGCTTCATCACGGACATCGCGGCCGCCGACATGCACACGCTCGTCCCGGTGCTGCTGTCCGGCAAGTTCGAGCGCGAGGAGCGCGCGCTGCTCGAGGCGCGGATCATGCGCGACGGCGAACCGATCTACCACGCACTCGCGTTCAACGACGTCGTCGTGAACCGCAGCGGCTTCTCCGGGATGGTCGAGCTGCGCGCGTCGGTCGATGGCCGGTACATGTACAACCAGCGTTCGGACGGCCTGATCGTCGCGACGCCGACCGGCTCGACCGCCTACGCGCTGTCGTCGGCCGGCCCGATCCTCCATCCGCAGCTGGCGGGCATCGTGCTCGTGCCGATCGCGCCGCACGCGCTGTCGAACCGGCCGATCGTGCTGCCCGACGATTCGAAAATCGCGATCCAGATCGTTGGCGGGCGTGACGTCAACGTAAACTTCGACATGCAGTCGTTCACGTCACTCGAACTGAACGATACGATCGAGGTGCGCCGCTCGAAGCACACGGTGCCGTTCCTGCACCCGATCGGCTACAGCTACTACGCGACGCTGCGCAAGAAGCTGCACTGGAACGAACACGCCTCGAACGAAGACGACAAGGCGTCCTGACGCCACCCCGCCCCACATCATGCTCCGCCACCTCTCGATCCGCGACTTCGTCATCGTCGCCGCGCTCGATCTCGAATTCGACAGCGGCTTTTCCGTCTTTTCCGGCGAAACCGGCGCCGGAAAATCGATCCTGATCGACGCCCTTGCCCTCGCGCTCGGCGAACGCGCCGACGCGAGCGTCGTGCGCACCGGCTGCGGCCGCGCCGACATCACGGCCGAATTCACGCCGCACGACCGCGTCGCGCGCTGGCTCGACGAACACGCGTTCGACACCGAGGACACCGTGATGCTGCGCCGGGTGATCGACGCAAACGGCCGTTCGCGCGCGTTCATCAACGGCACCAGCGCGACGCTCGCGCAGCTGCGCGAACTCGGCGAGATGCTCGTCGACATCCATGGCCAGCACGCACACCAGCTGCTGATGCGTCCCGACGCGCAGCGCGAGCTGTTCGACACGCACGCGGGGCTCGTCGCCGATGCGGCGAACGTCGCACGTGCCTGGCGCGTGTGGCGCGACGCGACGCAGGCGATCGACGCCGCGAAGGCGCACGAGCGCGAGCTGCAACTCGAACGCGAAAAGCTCGCGTGGCAGCTCGCCGAGCTCGACAAGCTCGCGCCACAACCCGGCGAATGGGACGAAGTCAGCAACGAGCACAAGCGGCTGTCGCATTCGGCGAACCTGATCGAAGGCGTGCGCAGCGCGCTCAACGCGCTGTCCGAGTCCGACGACGCGATGCTCGCGCAACTCGGCGCGATCGTGTCGAAACTGCGCAGCCTGGCCGACTACGACACCACGCTCGGCGACGCGCTCGCGTCGCTCGAACCGGCCGAGATCCAGCTGCAGGAAGCCGTCTATTCGCTGTCGCACTACGCGCAGCGCGTCGATCTCGATCCCGAGCGGCTCGCGCAGGTCGAGACGCGCCTCGATGCGCTGCACTCGACCGCCCGCAAGTTCCGGCTGCCGCCCGACACGCTGCACGAGGAACATGCGGCGCGCCGCGCGCAGCTCGCCGCGCTCGACGCGGCCGCCGATCTCGGCGCGCTCGAGGCGACGCAGGCCAAGGCGCGCGAAGCCTATCTCGCCGACGCCCGGCACCTGTCCAAGGCGCGCGCGCAGGCCGCGAAGGTGCTCGGCACGGCCGTCACGGCCGGCATGCAGGAATTGTCGATGGCGGGCGGCAGCTTCGAAGTCGCGCTCGCGCCGCTCGCCGACGGCGGTCCGCACGGGCTCGAACAGGTCGAATTCCGCGTCGCCGGGCACCCGGGCGTGCCGCTGCGACCGCTTGCGAAGGTTGCGTCGGGCGGCGAACTCGCGCGGATCAGCCTCGCGCTCGCGGTCATTGCCAGCGCGGCAAGCCCGACGCCGACGTTGATCTTCGACGAAGTCGATACGGGGATCGGCGGCGGCGTCGCCGAAGTGGTCGGCCGCCTGCTGCACCAGCTCGGGCGCGACCGCCAGGTGCTGTGCGTGACGCACCTGCCGCAGGTCGCCGCACGCGGCGACCATCACTTCCAGGTCGCGAAGGGCAGCGACGATCGCGGCGGCACGGTGTCGACGGTCGTCGCGCTCGACCGCGCCAACCGGATCGAGGAAGTCGCGCGGATGCTCGGCGGGCTCGAGATCACGGCCACGACGCGCAAGCACGCGAAGGAAATGCTGGCGGCCTGACGCGCGCACCGCGTTGTTGGCCGAATGCAAAAAGACCGGCGCATGCGCCGGTCTTTATTTGCCGAACAGCCGCTCGATCGCGCCCGCCCTGCCCCGCGGATTCGGACATCCGATTCGAACGCCTGACTCAAACGCCCGTTTCAATCGCGCCGAACACCCGCTCCCACAGCGCCGTCACCGCCGCCCGCTCGTCGGCCACCACGGCCGGCTCGACGCGCGCCTTCTCCATCCCGTCGAGCCGCAGCTTGTGCTGCAGCTTCCGGTACTTGCGGTACGCGGCGCCGACGCGCTCGGCCTCGTCCTCCCCCATCAGCCCGAAGCGCGCGACCTCGCGCAGCAGCGCGATGTTGCCCGTGTTACGGATCAGCTCGGCGTCGCTCGACGCATGCAGCAGCACCCAGTACTGGACGATGAACTCGATGTCGACCATCCCGCCGCGATCGTGCTTCAGGTCGAACAGCTCGGTCTGGTTCGGATGGCCGGCAAACACCTTGCCGCGCATGTCGACGATCTCCTTCGCGAGCACACTGCCGTCGCGCGGCGTCGTCAGCACCTGCTGGCGGATCGCCTCGAAATCCTCGCCGATCTGCGCATCGCCCGCGCTGTAGCGGGCGCGCGTCAGCGCCTGGTGCTCCCACACCCACGCCGTGTTCGCGGCGTCGCCCTCGCGCAGCTGGTAGCGGCGGAACGCATCGAGATCGGTGACAAGCAGCCCGGCCTCGCCGTTCGGCCGCAGCCGCAGGTCGATGTCGAACAGCGCGCCGGCACCGGTCGCGGTCGTGAGCCAGGTGATAAGCCGCCGCGTGAAGGTCGTGTAGACATCCGCCGAGCGCTCGTCGGGGTCGTCGTACAGGAAGATCAGGTCGAGATCCGATGCGTAGCCGAGCTCCTTGCCGCCCAGCTTGCCGTATGCGATCACCGCGAACTTCGGCACGTCGCGATGGCGCTTCGCAAGCTGCGACCAGACGACTTCGATCGTCACGTCGAGCACCGCGTCGGCCAGCTCGGACAACCGGTCGCTCACATGCTCGACCGACAACTGCCCGGCCAGGTCGATCAGCAGGATCCGGAACACTTCCGCGTGCTGTGCATGGCGCAGCAGGTCCATCTGCTGCTCGGGGCCGTCGGCCGCCGCGAGGCGCGCGCGCAGCGCGTCCTTGAACACGGGCCAGTCGAACGGGCTCGCGATCGCCTCGTCGTCGAGCAGTTCGTCGAGCAGCTGCGGGTGACGGATCAGGTAGCCGCCGCCCCAGCGCGTCGCGCCGAGCACCGACAGCACGCGGTCGAGCGCAGCCGGATATTCGGTCAGCAGCGCGAGATAGACGCCGCGCCGGCTGACCGTCTCGAGCAGGTCGAACAGGCGCACGATCGTGTCGTCGCGGCGCGCGGCATCGATCTTCGGCGCGGCGTCGAGCGCCCGCTGCGCGACGCTGTCGAAGCGCTGCCGGCTCTTTTCCGGCAATCCCGTATAGCGCGACGATTGCCAGATCGCGCGCAGCCGTGCGAGCACGGTGGCCGGATCGGCAAAGCCCAGGCTGTCGAGGCGCGCGACCAGCGCGTCGTCCTCGCCATCGTCGGCCAGCGCGCCGCTCCAGATCCACGCGGCTGCCGTGTCGTCGCCGGCCGCACACGGGGCACCGCTCACCTTGTCGGCGAAAATCTGGTGGAACTGCGCCTCGACGAAGGTCCGGTGGCCGTCCAGCACCGTCATCAGCGCCGCATAGTCGGCAAACCCGAGCGACGCAGCCAGCGCCGCGCGTTCATCCGGTTCGACCGGCATCGCGTGCGTCTGCGCGTCGTTGCGGTACTGCAGCCGGTGCTCGAGCGTGCGCAGGAAGTTGTAAGCATCGGACAGGCGCGCACGCACGTCCTCGCCGATCAGCCCGCGCGCCTGCGCATGACGCAGCACCGCGAGCGTCGGCCGCACGCGGAATTCGGCATCCTGGCCGCCGCGGATCAGCTGGAACACCTGCGCGCTGAACTCGATCTCGCGGATCCCGCCGCGCCCGAGCTTGATGTCGTCGGCCTTGTCGGGCCGCATCGACGCGCGACGCGCGGCTTCCTGCCGGATCTGCTGGTGCAGCGACCGGATCGCGCCGATCACGCCGAAATCAAGATAGCGGCGGTAGACGAACGGCTTGACGATCGACTCGAGCTGCGACTCGAGCCGCTGCGCGGCGTCGCTGTCGCCTTGCGACACGAGCCGCCCCTTGATCCACGCATAGCGCTCCCACTCGCGCCCCTGCACGTAGAAATACTCCTCGAGCATCCCGAGGCTGCACACGAGCGGCCCCGAATCGCCGTTCGGGCGCAGCCGCATGTCGACGCGAAACACGTAGCCGTCGGCCGTGACCTCGGACAGCACGCCGATCAGGCGCCGGCCGAGCCGCGTGAAGTATTCCTGCGTGGACAGCGGCGAACGCGTGCCGCCGGTCGTCTCGCCGTCGTCCTCGTAGACGAAGATCAGGTCGATGTCCGACGACACGTTCAGCTCGCGGCCACCGAGCTTGCCCATCCCGACCACGCCGAGCACGACGCGCTGGCCGTCGGCGCCGCGCGGCTCGCCGTACATCGCCTCGAGTTCGGCCGACAACAGCGCGAGCGAGCGCTGCACGGCCACTTCGGCGAGATCGGTCATCGCGCCCGTCACCTCGGCGACGTCGGCCAGCCCGCGCAGGTCGCGCTCCGCGACCGCGCCGAACGCCTCGGCGCGCAGTTGCCGCAGTGCGCGCTTCAGTTGCTCCTCGTTCGGCGCGGCCGTGCCGGCCGGCATCGCGAGCAATTCGGTGAGGCGCGCGTCGAGCTGCGCGCGGCCGAGCGGCGCGGCCGCCCACGCGGCCACCTGCTCGGCGAGCGCGGGCCGCGCGGCAGCCGCGCGGGCAAGGTATCGGGAATAGGACGTGCTGATCAGGGCGGAAGCGTCGGTCATCGAGAAGCGGGCCTGGCGGAAAGGCCGGCCGGCACGGGCCGGCGCGTGCGCGCCCCGCTGCCGACCGGCCTCATGAACTCGGCGCGGCATCGCGGGACGCACGTGCGTCCGTCGCGAAACCGCGCGCCGGAAAGCCCGTGCCGCGCTGCCGCAACGGCCGCCGGCACGAACCCGTGTGATACATTTCAACGTCAGTCTGCAAAACTACCATATCGCCGCCCGTCCGCCGCATGTCCGACCGTCAGGAATCCGCCGTAGCTGCGCCCGAAGCGGGACCTCCGAAGCACGATCATCCGGTCCTGCGTCGCGTGTTCAGGGTGACGCTGGCAGTCGGGATCGGCACCTACTTCGTCGCGTCCGGCGCATTCCTCGGGCTGCGCTATGTCCTGCTGCCCCGCATCGACGAATTCCGCCCGCGCATCGAGCGCGCGGTGTCCGACAAGCTCCACGCGCAGCTTTCGATCGGCAAGCTTTCCCCGAACTGGTCCGGCATGCAGCCGGGCGTCGAACTCACGAACCTGACGATCCGCGGCCGCGACGGCAAGATTGCGCTGTCGGTGCCGCACGCGACGGCCGCGCTGTCGTGGATGTCGCTGCTGCGGCTGTCGCCCGCGCTGTCGAGCCTGATCGTCGACCAGCCCGACCTCGTCGTCGCGCGCGCCGCCGACGGCTCGCTGAGCGTCGCAGGCGTCGGCGTGGCAACCACCCACGGCGGCAACGACACGTTCGGCACCTGGCTGCTGAAGCAGGAGGCGATCGTGCTGCGCGGCGGCACGCTGCGCTGGCGCGACGCGCAACACGACGCACCCGAACTCGTGCTGTCGGGCATCCGGCTCGCGGTGCTCAACAACGGCCGCGTGCACAAGGTCGCGCTGCAGGCGCCCGCGAACGGCACCCTGCTGCTCGGCCCGCTCGATTTCCGCGCACGCTTCAGGCACAAGCCGCTCGCCCCGATCGGCAAGCCGTCGAACTGGACCGGCGACGCGTACCTGTCGACGGGGCCCGTCGACCTGCAGACGCTGACGCGCTACCTCGACGTGCCACTGACGATCCATGCGGGCCGGATCGACAACGCGATCTGGGCGACCTTCAGCGATGGCCACCTGCGCTCGGCGGGCGGCGACCTGCAGGGCGCCGACGTCGTGCTGCGCGTGCGCCCGACGCAGCCGCGGCTCGACGTGCCGACGGTCGGCTTCGGTTGGGACATGGTGCTCGACGCCGGACACGACTACACGCTGCACCTGACGCGCTTCAACGCGGAGCTCGGCCAGCTGCCGCTACCGGACGGCACGCCGCTCGCGCGTTCGCTCGCACTGTCGACGCTGACGGCGCGCTACCGCGTACCGACCGCGACGCAGGGGCAATTGATCAGCGTCGTCGGCGACCGCGTCGATCTCGGCATCCTCAGCGAGTTCATCCGCGGGCTGCCGCTGCCGGCGCGCCTGCGCAACGAGCTGATCAAGATCGACCCGCGCGGGATGATGCAGAACTATCAAATCGAGGTCGAGCGCGCGAAACCCGCGCGGGCCGACCTCGCCGAAGAAGAGCGGCGCACGGGCGCCGCGCCGATCGTTCGCTACCGGTTCCTCGGCGACCTGCAGGGCATCAGCTTCGCCGCCCAGGAGCCGCCGCCTGGGCTCTCGCCGCGCGGCCACCCGCGCGCCGGCTGGCCGGGCATCGAGAACCTGTGGGGCCGCGTCGACGCAAACGAAACGGGCGGCAACGCGCATTTCGACACGGTCAATGCAGCCGTCACCGTGCCCGGCGAATTCGACGAACCGCGCCTGACGTTCGACCGGCTGCGCGGCAACGCCAAGTGGGTCATCACGCCCGCGCCCGGCGAGAAGCACGCGCGCGTCGACGTGTCGCTGCCCGACCTGCTCGTGTCGAACCCCGATGCCGAAATCGCGGTATCGGGCTCGTACACGAACCCCGGCCACGGCCGCGGCACGCTCGACCTGCGCGCCGATTTCGCGCGCGCGTCGGTGGCACGCATTCCGCGCTACCTGCCGACCGGGATGTCCGAGCATCTGCGCGACTATCTCGGCCACGCGCTGCAGGACGGCAAGGTGACCAAGGGCGCGTCGATCGTCGCGCGCGGCCCGCTCGAGAAATTCCCGTTCGAACACGAGCCCGACGCCGGCGTGTTCCATATCGTCGCGCCGTTCACCGGCGGCCGCTTCGAGCCGACGCCCTACCCGCCGCGCAAGCTCGCGAACGGCACGCCGAGCGTCTGGCCGGCGCTCGACGGGATCGACGGCGTCTTTGAGCTCACGCAGAACAAGCTGCGCTTCGACATCGATCGCGCACACTACAAGCGCGTCGCGCTGACGAAGGTCGCGGGCCGCATCGACGATCTCGGCAATCCGTCGCACTCGCCGCTGATCATCGACGGCCATGCGCAGGGCCCGCTCGCCGACCTGATCGATTACGCGGACAACAGCTCGCTCGGCACGATGAGCGGCCATATCGGCCAGCGGATCGACGCGCAGGGGCCCGCGTCGCTCGCGCTCAAGATCACGATTCCGCAGCACGTCGCGCATCCGCATACGCACATCGAAGGCGCGCTCGCGTTCGGCGGCAACACGCTGTCGACCAGCGGCGTGCCGCCGCTGTCGGCGCTGCGCGGCAGCGTCCGCTTCACCGAGGCCGGCGCGTCGCTGCACGACCTGTCGGGGCGCTTCCTCGGCGGCCCGGTGCGCGCGAACGGCAACTTCCAGTCGCATGGCCCGTACACCGTGGACGTCGACGGCCGGCTCGCGCTCGACGCCGCGCGCGGCCTGAACCTGCACGGCCCGGCGGCCGCGCTGCTCGAACACGTGGTCGGCGACGCGCCGTACAAGGTCGCCGTGCGCGGCGCGCCGGGCCGCCTGCCCGACATCAGCGCGCATTCCGACCTGACCGGCGTGGCACTGAATTTCCCCGCGCCGTTCGCGAAACCGGCCGGCACGCCGATGCCGTTCAGCTTCACGCTGCAGCCGGCGCCGCAAGCGGACGGCAAGCGCCTCGAGCATGCCGACCTGACGCTCGGCCCCGTGTCGGCCACCTACCTGCTCGATGCGACGCGCGGCCAGCCGCTGCGCGCGGTGCGCGGTGCGATGGGCATCCACCGAATGCCCGACCTGCCGCAAGACGGCGTGAGCGCGGCCGTGGACGTCAGCGAGCTGGACGCCGACGCGTGGCTCGCGCTCGCCCATACACTGAAACCCGACACGCCGCGCGCGCCGGAGCCGCAGTCCGCGCCGCGCGTCGATTTCGCGAGCTTCGCGCCGAAGCGTTTCGCGCTCCATTTCGGCACGCTGAAGCTGCTCAAGCGCAACTGGGAAAACGTGATCGTCGGCGCGTCGCACGTCGACGATCTCTGGCAGGCGAACATTGCGTCGAACCAGGTGTCGGGTTACCTGTCGTGGGCGCCGGGCGGCGGCCACAACGGCGCGGGCGTGCTGAACGCGCGGCTCGCGAAGCTGGTGGTGCCGCAGAGCGCGCAGCACGACCTCGTCGGCCGTGCGATGAACCTGCCGACGCCGACCGATCGCCCGATGCCGTCGATCGACCTGATCGTCGACCAGGTCGTCGCGCGCGACCACGACATCGGCCGGCTCGTCGTCAACGCACGCAACATCGACGAAGACGGCACGCCTGTGTGGCAGCTCGACAAGCTGGAGCTGTCGAACCCGGCCGCGAAGCTGACGGCGACCGGCAACTGGCGCACGTCGCGCCGCGCGCTCGCCCGCGGCGCTGACGAGAACGACGCGCCGCGCCGCACCGTGTTCGACTTCAAGCTCGACATCGACAACGCGGGCGCACTGCTCGATCGCGTCGGCCTGCCGCGCACGCTCGCGGACGGCCACGGCACGGTGACGGGCAAGGTCGGCTGGCGCGGCGGCCCGACCGCGCTCGATTTCCCGTCGCTCGGCGGCCAGGTCGCGCTCGACCTCGAGCACGGGCAGATCCTGAAGGTCGATCCGGGCGCGGCGAAACTCCTCGGCGTGCTGAGCCTGCAGAGCCTCGCGCGCTTCCTGACGCTGAATTTCCGCGACGTGGTCGGCAAGGGGCTGCCGTTCGACAAGATCACCGGTACCGGCCGGATCTCGAACGGAATCGCGCGCACCGACGATTTCTCGATGATGACGGGGCCCGCGAACGTCACGGTGCGCGGCGCGGTCGATCTCGGCACCGAGACGCAGGACCTGCATGCGCACGTCGCGCCGAAAATCAGTGCGGGGGCAGCCGCGATCGGGGCGGCCATCATCAATCCGCTGCTCGGCATCGGCGTGCTGGCCGCGAACTACGCGCTGTCGGAAACGCTGTCGCACGCGTTCGCGCTCGACTACGCGATCACCGGCTCGTGGGCGCATCCGCATATCGAGCGGGTGCGGGGCGATCAGGGTAAGATGAATCACGGTCCGGCCGATGCAGCGAACCCAAGTCATTGAGCCGCGCATGGCGCCGGGCCGCACCCCATTTATGATGCAACCGATCCCGCGATGACCGACCACACCCGTTCCGCCACACCCTTCCGGGTTGCCGCGCTGCAGATGGTGAGCACGCCGGACGTCACACGCAATCTCGCCGAAGCGCGCCGCCTGATCGCGGAAGCCGCCGGCGAAGGCGCACAGCTCGTGCTGCTGCCCGAGTATTTCTGCTTCATGGGCCATCGCGACACCGACAAGCTCGCGCTCGCCGAGCCGTATCAGGACGGCCCGATCCAGCGCTTCCTCGCGGACGCCGCGCGCCGCCACGGCATCTGGGTGATCGGCGGCACGCTGCCGCTGAAGGCGCCCGAGCCCGATCGCGTGCTGAACACGACGCTCGTGTTCGATCCGTCCGGCAACGAGGCCGCGCGCTACGACAAGATCCACCTGTTCAACTTCGAGAAAGGCGACGAATCGTTCGACGAGGCCCGCACGATCCGCGCGGGCGACACGGTCGTCGCGTTCGACGCGCCGTTCGGGCGGGTCGGCCTGTCGGTCTGTTACGATCTTCGCTTTCCGGAGCTGTATCGCCGGATGGGCGACTGCGCGCTGATCGTCGTCCCGTCGGCATTTACGTACACGACCGGCCGCGCGCACTGGGAAACGCTGCTGCGCGCGCGGGCCGTCGAGAACCAGTGCTACGTGCTCGCGGCCGCGCAGGGCGGCAAGCACGAGAACGGCCGGCGCACCTGGGGCCACAGCATGCTGATCGACCCGTGGGGCGAGATCGTCGCGGTCCGCGATGTCGGCGCCAGCGTCGTGCTCGGCGCGATCGATCCGCAACGCATTGCCGACGTGCGCCAGAGCCTGCCCGCGTGGCGGCACCGCGTACTGACCTGAATTCGCCGCGCCGCTTGAAACGCCGCGCGGCCAACCCATCTGCCCAGCAGCACCCGACAACTTTTTGAGAAACCCCGATATCCGCATGAACATCATCGAACCCGGCATCCGCAACCTCGCGCTGGCGAAGGACATCCTGCTCACGCCGTACGGCCTCGACGAAAGCCTGCTCACGCGCACGATCGCCGATATCTTCACGCACCGCGTCGACTACGCGGACCTGTACTTCCAGGCGACCCGCAGCGAAGCGTGGAGCCTCGAGGAAGGCATCGTCAAATCGGGCAGCTTCAGCATCGACCAGGGGGTCGGCGTGCGCGCGGTCGCGGGCGACCGCACCGCGTTCGCGTACTCGGACGACCTGTCGCCGGAAGCGATCGCGCAAGCCGCCGCGGCCACCAAGGCGATCGCGGCAGCCGGCGGCGGCCGCCAGAAGATCAAGGCCGCGACGTCGCTGAAGGGCATCTCGGGCCGCGACCTGTACCTGCCGTCCGATCCGCTCGCGTCGCTCGACGCGACGGCCAAGGTCAAGCTGCTCGAGCGCATCGAGCAGATGGCGCGCGGGCGCGACCCGCGCATCACGCAGGTGATGGCCGGCCTCGCCGGCGAATACGACGTCGTGCTGGTCGCACGCAGCGACGGCGCGCTCGCGGCCGACATCCGTCCGCTCGTGCGCGTGTCGGTCACCGTGATCGCCGAGCAGAACGGCCGCCGCGAGATCGGCTCCGGTGGCGGCGGCGGCCGCTTCGACTACGGCTACTTCACCGACGATGTCCTGTCGCGCTACGTCGACGACGCCGTGCACGCCGCACTCGTCAACCTCGACGCCCGCCCCGCACCGGCCGGCGCGATGACGGTCGTGCTCGGGCCGGGCTGGCCGGGCGTGCTGCTGCACGAGGCGATCGGCCACGGTCTCGAAGGCGACTTCAACCGCAAGGGTTCGTCCGCGTTCGCGGGCCGGATCGGCGAGCGGGTTGCAGCCAAGGGCGTGACCGTCGTCGACGACGGCACGCTGCCGAACCGCCGCGGTTCGCTGAACATCGACGACGAAGGCAACCCGACGCAGTGCACGACGCTGATCGAGGACGGCATCCTGAAGGGTTACATCCAGGACACGCTGAACGCGCGCCTGATGAAGATGCCGGTCACGGGCAACGCGCGGCGCGAGTCGTACGCGGCGCTGCCGATGCCGCGCATGACGAACACGTACATGCTGAACGGCGACAAGGATCCGCAGGAAATCATCGCGTCGGTGAAGAACGGCCTGTACGCGGTGAACTTCGGCGGTGGCCAGGTCGACATCACGAACGGCAAGTTCGTGTTCTCGGCGTCCGAGGCGTACATGATCGAAAACGGCAAGATCACCTACCCGGTGAAGGGCGCCACGCTGATCGGCAGCGGCCCCGAATCGCTGAAGGACGTGAGCATGATCGGCAACGACATGTCGCTCGACTCGGGTGTCGGCGTGTGCGGCAAGGAAGGCCAGAGCGTGCCGGTCGGCGTCGGCCAGCCGACCCTGCGGATCGACCGGATGACGGTCGGCGGTACGGCATAACCGCATCGCGACGCAGACAATCCGCGCATTTTGAAGAAAACGCGCGGATTGTCCGCATTTTCGACCGTCCCCGGTTGCCAGCCGCCCGGCGACGCGGTATAAATTCCGAATCAACTTTTTTGACGAACCGAATCCCCGTCATGTCCGCCAAGTTTTACTTTTACTTTTTTTGGCATCTCAGACCGCTGGCGGATCGAGAGGGTTGATGGCGCGTAAAGCGCAACCGAAATTCCCGAAAAAACCGCCGGCGAACCCGGCGGTTTTTTTTCGCCCTTCGCCACCCGGTTGCCGCCGCAGCGGTCCCGCGGCCCCGACCGAAACCACTGAATCGCTTGAATTGATGAATCTGCCGCACGCCCACTGATCGAATGGCGCCCGGAACCAAGGAGAAACAGCATGCCCCCGCACAACACCGACGACGTCCGCATTCGCGAACTCAAGGAACTGACGCCGCCCGCCCACCTGATCCGCGAATTCGCGTGCTCCGAAGCCGCGTCCGAACTGATCTACAACTCGCGCCAGTCGATGCACCGCATCCTGCACGGGATGGACGACCGGTTGATCGTGGTCGTCGGGCCGTGCTCGATCCATGACACGAAGGCGGCGATCGAATACGCGGGCCGGCTCGTGAAGGAGCGCGAGCGCTTCAAGGGCGAACTGGAAATCGTGATGCGTGTGTACTTCGAGAAACCGCGCACGACGGTCGGCTGGAAGGGGCTCATCAACGATCCGCATCTCGACAACAGCTTCAAGATCAACGAAGGGCTGCGCACCGCGCGCGAGCTGCTGTTGCAGATCAACGAGATGGGGCTGCCGGCCGCGACCGAATACCTCGACATGATCAGCCCGCAATACATCGCCGACCTGATCTCGTGGGGCGCGATCGGCGCGCGCACGACCGAGTCGCAGGTACACCGCGAGCTCGCGTCGGGGCTGTCGTGCCCGGTCGGCTTCAAGAACGGCACCGACGGCAACGTGAAGATCGCGGTCGACGCGATCAAGGCCGCATCGCAGCCGCACCATTTCCTGTCGGTGACGAAGGGTGGCCACTCGGCGATCGTGTCGACGGCCGGCAACGAGGACTGCCATGTGATCCTGCGGGGCGGCAAGGCGCCGAACTACGACGCGGACAGCGTGAACGCCGCCTGCGCGGACATCGGCAAGGCCGGCCTCGCCGCGCGCCTGATGATCGACGCGAGCCACGCGAACAGCTCGAAGAAGCACGAGAACCAGATCCCCGTTTGTGCGGACATCGGCCGCCAGATCGCGGCCGGCGACGCCCGCATCGTCGGCGTGATGATCGAGTCGCACCTCGTCGAGGGCCGCCAGGACCTGAAGGAAGGCTGCGAACTGACCTACGGCCAGAGCATCACCGACGCGTGCATCGCGTGGGATGACAGCGTGAAGGTGCTCGAAGGCCTCGCGGAATCGGTCAAGGCACGCCGCGTCACGCGCGGCAGCGGCAACTGATCGCGGCGTCGCAACGAAAAAAGCCCGGCTCGCGCCGGGCTTTTTTTATTGGCCGGAAATCGTCCGTCGGCCCATCACTCGAGCGCGCCCGAACCGAAGATCTCGGTGTTGATGCGTTCCGGCGCGACGCCCAGCGCGACCAGCGCATCGCGTTGTGCCTTCATGAACGCGATCGGGCCGCAGACGTAGTAGTCGGCGTCCGGCACCAGCGCGTAGTGCTGCACACGTTCTGGCGTGAGGCGCCCTTCCAGGTCATGGTCGATACCGACGCGATCGTTCGGGCCGACCAGCTCGTACAGCACCGTCCGCTTGACGTTCGCATGCGTGCGCACCGTGTCGTTCAGCCAGTCGCGGAACGCATGCACCGCACCCGAACGGCACGCATGGACGAACCGCACGTCGCGCTTGCTGCCCTCCTCGACCAGCGTCGACGCCATCGACACCATCGGCGTCAGGCCGACGCCGCCGGAGATCAGCACGACCGGCGTCTCGACGCCACGCTTCAGCGAGAATTCACCCATCGGCGCAGTGACCTCGACGATCGCGCCCTCTTCCACACCGTCGTGCATCAGCGTCGACACCTTGCCGGCCGGGATCGCTTCCGGCTGGCCGCCCTCGCGCTTCACCGAAATGCGCAGCCACTTGCCGTGCGGCGCGTCAGACAGGCTGTACTGGCGCGGCTGGTCGACGCCGAGATCGCCGACGAAACGCTTCACCGTGAGGTACTGGCCCGGCTCGAAGGTCGGCGCAGCGCCACCGTCGGCTGGCGTCAGGTAGAACGACGTGATCTCGTCGCTCTCGCGCACCTTGCGGGCGACCTTGAACGGGCGGAAGCCGCTCCACGCGGCGCCCGCGTACAGGTCGGCCTCGGCGCCGATCAGGATCTGCGCGAGCTGGCCGTACGCGACGCGCCATGCCTCGAGCGTCTCGGCGTCGACCGCGTCGCCGAGCACTTCGACGATCGATGCGAGCAGGTTCTCGCCGACGATCGGGTAATGCTCGGGGCGGATGTTCAGGCTCGCGTGCTTGTGCGCGATGTGCGACACCGCCCCGCCCAGCGCACCGAGATTGTCGATGTTCGCCGCATACGCATAAACGGCCTTCGCAAGCGTTTCCGGCTGGCTGCCGGTCTTCTGGTGCGTCTGGTTGAACAGGTTCTTCAGTTCCGGATGGCGCGCGAACATGCGCTGGTAGAAGTGCTTCGTGATCGTCGCGCCGTGAACGGCGAGAACAGGGGCAGTGGCCTTCACGCGAGCCATCTGGTCAGCGGTGATGTGGGTCATGTTCGTTCTCCGTTAAACATGCACACACAATACATGTTTAAAAAATCAACTTCACTCGGGCAAATTGTCGCAGTGCGCAAACGTACCGCGACGGATTAGCGGACGCGGCCGCGCTCCCACAGCACGTCCGCCCCGCCGCCGGCACGGTTCATCACGCGCGCCAGCACGAACAACAGGTCGGACAGCCGGTTCACGTAGCGCCGCGGTGCATCATTGAGCGTTTCGGTGCGCCCGAGCGCGACGATCGAGCGCTCCGCACGGCGGCACACCGTCCGGCACACGTGCGCGAGCGACGCCGCGCGCGAGCCGGCCGGCAGGATGAATTCCTTCAGCGGCGGCAACGTCGCGTTGTAGTCGGCAAGCCACTGGTCGAGGCGCGCGAGATGCGTGTCGTCGAGCACCGTGTGGCCGGGAATGCACAACTCGCCGCCGAGATCGAACAGGTCGTGCTGGATCGTGACGAGCGCCGTGCGCACGTCGTCCGGCAGCGTCTCGGCAAGCAGCACGCCGAGGTTCGAATTCAGTTCGTCGACGTCGCCGATCGCCGCGATCCGCGCGTCGTCCTTGCCGATGCGCCGTCCGTCGCCGAGGCCGGTGGTGCCGTCGTCGCCGGTGCGCGTGGCGATCTTGCTCAAGCGGTTGCCCATGCGAATGTCCTCTCGTGCGCGGCCGTGATGCGGCCCGGTTGGCTGGAACGCGATTATCGCAGCCCGCGGCGGCGGGCGCAGCGGACGTTACAGCGTAGAATGGGCCGAAAGTTCGACAAGCCGTCAGGAGACATTCGTGAATCACCCTGCCCCGCCGGCCACCACGCGCCGTCCGCTGCCTCCCGCCATGCTCGATGCGCTGCGCGCCGCCTTCGGCGAGCGCGTGTCGACCGCCGACGCGGTCCGCGCGCACCACGGCCGCGACGAATCGCCGTTCGATCCGCAACTGCCCGATGCCGTCGTGTTCGCGCACAGCGCGGACGACGTGCGCGAAGTCGTGTCGCTGTGCGCGCTCTACAGCGTGCCGCTGATTCCGTACGGCGCCGGCTCGTCGCTCGAAGGCCATCTGCTCGCGGTGCGCGGCGGCGTGTCGCTCGACCTGTCGGAAATGAATCGCGTGCTGTCGATCAACGCCGAAGACCTGACCGTAACGGTCGAGCCGGGCATCACACGCAAGGCGCTCAACGAAGCGCTGCGCGACACCGGCCTGTTCTTCCCGATCGATCCGGGCGCCGACGCCAGCATCGGCGGAATGACCGCGACCCGCGCATCGGGTACCAACGCCGTGCGCTACGGCACGATGCGCGAGAACGTGCTCGGCCTGACCGCGGTACTCGCCGACGGCCGCGTCGTGAAAACCGGCTCGCGCGCGCGCAAGTCATCGGCAGGCTACGACCTCACGCGCCTGTTCGTCGGCTCCGAAGGCACGCTCGGCGTGATCACCGAAATCACGCTGCGCCTGCACCCGCTGCCGGAAGCCGTGTCGGCCGCGATCTGCACGTTCCCGACGATGGGCGACGCGGTGCGCACCGTGATCGAGACGATCCAGATCGGCGTGCCGATTGCGCGCGTCGAGTTCGTCGATGCGCTCGCCGTGCGCTCGATCAACCGCCATTCGAACCTGACGCTCACCGAAGCGCCGACGCTGTTCTTCGAATTCCACGGCACCGAGGCCGGCGTGAAGGAGCAGGCCGAACTCGTGCAGGCGCTCGCCGGCCAGAACAACGGCCAGGGCTTCGAATGGGCGACACGCCCCGAAGACCGTACCCGGCTCTGGGCCGCGCGCCACAACGCGTACTTCGCGATGCTGCAGCTGAAACCGGGCTGCCGCGCGGTGACGACCGACGTGTGCGTACCGATCTCGCAGCTCGCCGCGTGCGTCGAGGAAACCGAAGTCGACCTGCGCGCGTCGTCGCTGCCCTGCCCGATCGTCGGCCACGTCGGCGACGGCAATTTCCACGTCGCGATCCTGATCGATCCCGACAAGCCCGAGGAACTCGCCGAAGCCGAACACATCAACGACCGGATCGTCGAGCGCGCGCTGCGCCTCGGCGGCACCTGCACGGGCGAGCACGGCGTCGGGCTGCACAAGATGCGCTTTCTGCCGAAGGAGCACGGCGACAACGCGATCGACACGATGCGGGCGATCAAGCTCGCGCTCGATCCGCGCAACCTGATGAATCCAGGCAAGATTTTCACGTGCTGAGACGGCGGCGCGACGCCGCGCCGCCTGCTGCAGGAGACCCAATGAACGCTCCCGTCGAACTGTCGAGCGCCGCCCGCGCGCAGCGTCAGCGCGAAGTCGTGCAGGCGCTGATGGCCGTGCTGCCGACGCATTGCCTGCTGTACCGCGACGAAGACACGGCACCGTACGAATGCGACGGCCTGTCGGCGTACCGCCGCCTGCCGCTCGCGGTCGCGCTGCCGGAAACGGAATCGCAGGTCCAGCGGATCGTGCAGATCTGCCGTCGCATGGAAGTGCCGATCGTGCCGCGCGGCGCGGGCACGAGCCTGTCGGGCGGCGCGCTGCCGATCGCGCTCGGCGTCGTGCTGTCGCTCGCGCGCTTCACGCGCATCGTCGAAGTCGATCCGTACGCGCGCACGGCGACCGTGCAGCCCGGCGTGCGCAACCTCGCGATCTCGGAAGCCGCCGCGCCGTACGGCCTCTATTACGCGCCCGATCCTTCGTCGCAGATCGCCTGCACGATCGGTGGCAACGTCGCGGAAAACTCCGGCGGCGTCCATTGCCTGAAATACGGGCTGACCGTGCACAACGTGATGCGCGTGCGCGCGGTGACGATCGACGGCGAGATCGTCGAATTCGGCTCGCTCGCGCTCGACATGCCGGGCCTCGACCTGCTCGCCGTGATGATCGGCAGCGAGGGGATGTTCGCGATCGTCACCGAGGTCACGGTGAAGCTGATCCCGAAGCCGCAAACGGCCCAGCTCGTGATGGCGAGCTTCGATGACGTCGTCAAGGGCGGCGAGGCCGTCGCGGCGATCATCGCGTCGGGCATCATCCCGGCCGGGCTCGAGATGATGGACAAGCCGGCCACGCAGGCCGTCGAGGCGTTCACGCACGCGGGCTACGACCTCGATGCGAAAGCGATCCTGCTGTGCGAATCTGACGGCACGCCAGAAGAAGTCGCCGAGGAGATCGTGCGGATGACGGCCGTGCTGCGCGAACACGGCGCGACGCGCATCCAGATATCGCGCAACGAACAGGAGCGGCTGCGCTACTGGTCGGGCCGCAAGAATGCATTTCCGGCCGCCGGCCGCATTTCCGCGGACTATTACTGCATGGACGGCACCGTGCCGCGCCGCGCGATCGGCCCGCTGCTCGCGCGCATCGAACAACTCGAGACGCGCTACGGGCTGCGCTGCATCAACGTGTTCCATGCGGGCGACGGCAACATGCACCCGCTGATCCTGTACAACGCGAACGATCCGGACGAGTTGCACCGCGCCGAGCAGTTCGGCGCGGAAATCCTCGAATGCTGCGTGGAATTCGGCGGCAGCGTGACGGGCGAGCACGGCGTCGGCATCGAGAAGCTCAATTCGATGTGCGTACAGTTCTCGCCGCAGGAGCGCGACGCGTTCTTCGCGGTCAAGCGCGCATTCGATCCGGCCGGCCTGCTGAACCCGGACAAGGGTATCCCGACCCGCGCGCGCTGCGCCGAGTACGGCCGCCAGCACGTGCGCGGCGGGCTGCTGCCGCACCCCGACCTGCCGCGCTTCTGAGCGGTGCGCGGGTCGCGGCCCGTGCCCGCGGCCTGGCCGCGGCGGTCGGCCGTGCCCGCGCGGCCCGTTCGCGCGGTGACGCGAGCATACGATCCGCGATACGGGGCTTAGGGATAGTCGCGATGTGGAATCGCGCCACCCCGGTACAATCGACCGAACAACAAGTCGAGGCAGCAACAGAACATGGAAGAGGACGACATCGTCGCCGGATGGGCCGAGCGCATTCGCGCAGCCAGTGCCGACGGCCGGCCGCTGCGGATTCGCGGCGGCGGCACCAAGGACTGGTACGGCCAGGCGCTCGAGGGCGAAATACTCGACACGCGCGCGTTTCAGGGCATCGTGTCGTACGACCCGGCCGAACTCGTCGTCACGGTCCGCGCGGGCACGCCGCTCGCGCAGCTTGAAACCGTCCTCGCCGAGTGCGGCCAGATGCTGCCGTTCGAGCCGCCGCACTTCGGCCGCGCGGCCACGGTCGGCGGCTGCGTCGCGGCCGGTCTCGCGGGCCCGCGTCGCGCCACCTGCGGCGCACCGCGCGATTTCGTGCTCGGCGTCACGCTGATGAACGGCCGCGGCGAAATGCTGCGCTTCGGCGGGCAGGTCGTGAAGAACGTCGCCGGCTACGACGTGTCGCGACTGATGGCCGGCGCGCTTGGCACGCTCGGGCTGATGCTCGACCTGTCGATCAAGGTGCTGCCGATGCCCGTCGCCGAGGTCACGCTGAAGTTCGAGATGACCGCGACCGATGCGGTACGCAAGCTCAACGAATGGGGCGGCCATCCGCTGCCCGTCAGCGCGAGCGCCTGGCGCAACGGCACGCTCGTGCTGCGCCTGTCGGGCGCCGAGGCGGCCGTGAAATCCGCGAAGACGCTGCTCGGCGGCGAAGTCGTCGACGCGGTCGAAGCCGAGCGCTTCTGGGCCGGCCTGCGCGAGCATACCGACCCGTTCTTCAACGGCGTCCCGCCCGGTTACGCACTATGGCGCCTCGCGCTGCCGTCGATCACCGAACCGATGCACCTGCCCGGCACCCAGCTGATGGAATGGGGCGGCGCGCAGCGCTGGTGGATCACCGACGCCGATGCGCAGACCGTACGCATGAGCGCGAAGCAGGCCGGTGGCCACGCGACGCTGTTCCGCGCGGGCGACGCGTACGACCGCAGCGCGGGCGTGTTCACGCCGCTTCCCGCCCCGATGATGAAAATCCACCGCGGGCTGAAGGCCGCGTTCGATCCCGCGCGCATCTTCAACCGCGGCCGGCTCTACCCTGATCTTTGAGGGATCGATGCAAACGAACCTCGCCGATTTCATCCGCAACACGCCCGACGGCGACGAGGCCGACGCGATCCTGCGCAAGTGCGTGCACTGCGGGTTCTGCACCGCGACCTGCCCGACCTACCAGCTCCTCGGCGACGAACTCGACGGCCCGCGCGGGCGCATCTACCTGATCAAGCAGATGGTCGAAGGCGCGCCCGTCACGCGCAGCACGCAGCAGCACCTCGACCGCTGCCTCACGTGCCGCAGCTGCGAGACGACCTGCCCGTCCGGCGTCCAGTACGGCCGGCTCGTCGAGATCGGCCGCAAGCACGTCGAAGCACAGGTGCAGCGCCCCGCGCAGCAGCGGCTCATGCGCCGCGTACTCGCGAGCCTCGTGCCGAACGCCGCGCTGTTCTCGCCCGTGATGCGGCTCGGCCAGCATGTCCGGCCGCTGCTGCCGAAGCGGCTGCGCGACAAGGTGCCGCCGCGCACGCGGCTGCTCGAATGGCCGCACCGCACGCATCCGCGCAAGATGCTGATGCTCGGCGGCTGCGTGCAGCCGTCGATGCTGCCGAACATCAACATCGCGACCGCGCGCGTGCTCGACGCGCTCGGCATCGAGACGGTCGTCGCGCCCGACGCGGGCTGCTGCGGCGCGATCCGCCTGCACCTGAACTATCACGACGAAGCGCTCGACGACGCACGCCGCAACATCGACGCATGGTGGCCCCACGTCGAACAGGGCGCCGAGGCGATCGTGATGAACGCATCGGGCTGCGGCGCGACGGTGCTCGAATACGCGCACCTGCTGCGCGACGATCCGGCTTACGCAGAGAAGGCGCAGCGCATCGTGTCGCTGACGCGCGACATCTCCGACGTGCTGCTCGCGTTCGAGGCCGAACTCGCGACGCTCGCGCGGCGCCGCGCGATCCATACGGTCGCGTACCACCCGCCGTGCACGCTACAGCACGGCCAGCAGTCGCGCGGCAAGGTCGAGCGGCTGCTCGAGACGCTCGGCATCGACGTGCGGCTGCCGGCCGACAGCCATCTGTGCTGCGGTTCGGCCGGCACCTATTCACTGACGCAGCCGTCGCTGTCGTACCGGTTGCGCAAGCAGAAGCTGCTGAAGCTGCAGGCACTCGAACCGCAGATGATCGTGTCGGGAAACATCGGCTGCATCGCGCACCTGCAGAGCGGCACGCAGATTCCGGTCGCCCACTGGGTCCAGCTCGTCGAGCATTTGCTGTACGGCTAGCGCGACCGGCCGCCGCAGCCGGATCTCGCGCGCGGCGTCCGTATAATGAGCGGATCGATGCGCCGCGTGTCGCGGCGCATCGGCTTCATGCCCGCTTCCGTGCCTGCTTTCGTGCCCGTCATGTCCGATCTCGCCGCCCGTCTCGAATCCGTTCATCGCCGCATTGCCGACGCCGCCCGCGCGGCCGGCCGCGATCCCGCCACCGTGTCGTTGCTCGCCGTCTCGAAGACATTCCCCGCCGACGACGTGCGCGCCGCGCACGCGGCCGGGCAACACGCATTCGGCGAAAACTACGTGCAGGAGTCGATCGACAAGATCGACGCGCTCGCCGACCTGCGCACGAGCCTCGAATGGCATTTCATCGGGCCGCTGCAATCGAACAAGACGCGCCCGGTCGCCGAGCGCTTCGACTGGGTTCATTCCGTCGACCGGCTGAAGATCGCGCAGCGCCTGTCGGAACAACGCCCCGCGCACCTGCCGCCGCTCAACGTGTGCGTGCAGGTGAACATCAGCGGCGAGGCGTCGAAGAGCGGCGTCGCGCCGGCCGACGTGGCCGAGGTCGCACGCGCGGTCACCGCGCTGCCGTCGCTGCGGCTGCGCGGCCTGATGGCGATTCCCGAACCGGCCGGCGACACCGAAGCGCAACGCGCACCGCACCGCGCACTGCGCGCGCTGTTCGACACGTTGCGCGCCGACGGCCTGTCGCTCGACACGCTGTCGATGGGCATGTCCGCCGATCTCGACGCGGCCGTGCTCGAAGGTGCGACGATCGTGCGCGTCGGCACCGCGATCTTCGGCGCGCGCGATTATTCGCACTGAACGCCGCGCCCTTTTCCGCCTTTCCGTTCACTCACTTGCTCATTCGGACATCATGAAAATCGCATTCATCGGCGGCGGCAACATGGCCGCGGCCCTGATCGGCGGCCTGATCAAGCGCGGCGTCGCCGCCGACGGCCTGTATGCCATCGACGTCAACGAAGACGTTCGCGCGCGCGCCGCGCAGCAATTCGGCATCCGCACCGGCGCGGCCATCGACGCGACGCTCGCCGGTTACGACGCGGTCGTGCTCGCGGTGAAGCCGCAGGTACTGAAGGACGTCGCGCAGGCGCTCGCGCCGCACCTGACGTCGCAGCTCGTGATCAGCATCGCGGCCGGCATCCGCGGCACGGATCTCGCGCGCTGGCTCGGCGACTACGCACGCGTGGTGCGCACGATGCCGAACACGCCCGCGCTGGTCGGCATGGGCGTGACGGGTCTCGCCGCGCTGCCGGGCGTCGACGCGGCGGGCCGCGAACTCGCATCGAACGTGCTCGGCGCGGTCGGCGAGATCGTGTGGTTCGACGACGAATCGCAGCTCGACGCCGTCACGGCCATTTCGGGCAGCGGCCCCGCTTACGTGTTCTATTTCATCGAAGCGCTGCAGGAAGCCGCGCGCCGCCTCGGCATGAACGACGAACAGGGCCGCGCGCTCGCGGTCGCGACGTTCACGGGCGCCGCGCAACTGGCCGCGCAATCGGGCGAGCCGGCGAGCGTGCTGCGCGAGCGCGTGACGTCGAAGGGCGGCACGACGGCCGCCGCGCTCGCGGCATTCGACGCGCAGGGCGTGAAGGAAGCGATCGTGCGCGGCGCGCTCGCGGCCGAAGCGCGAGCGAAGGAAATGGGCGACGAACTCGGCCGCGCGTAAGCGCCGCGACCGCCCGGGCTTCCCTTCCGGCACCGGCAACAAAAAAGCGGCCGAGGCCGCTTTTTTGTTGGCATCGCGCGTCGGCGCGCGACCGCTTCAGTTGCCCGCCGGACCCGCCAGCAGGTAATGCGCGGCGATCCCCGCAAACAGCACGCCGCCGAGCCAGTTGTTGTGCCGGAATGCCGCGAAGCACGGCATCCGTTCGCGATCCTTGATCAGCGTGTAGTGATACAGCGCGCAGCCGACCGCGGCCGCCCAGCCGGCCCAGTACACGAGACCGAAGCCGAGCGTCACGCCGACCCACACGTAGATGCCGAGCGTCGCCGCATAGCACGCCATCACGGCCGCGACGTCGAAGCGGCCGAACGTCAGCGCGGACGTGCGGATGCCGATCTTGATGTCGTCGTCGCGGTCGACCATCGCGTACTCGGTGTCGTATGCAACCGACCAGAAGATGTTCGCGACCAGCATCACCCACGCGATCGTCGGCACCGTGTCCTGCACGGCCGCGAACGCCATCGGAATGCCGAAGCCGAACGCAATGCCCAGATAGGCCTGCGGAATCGCGAAGAAGCGCTTCATGAACGGATACGAGCCCGCGACGAACAGCGCGACGACGGACAGCTCCTTCGTCAGCGTGTTCAGCGGCAGGATCAGCAGGAACGCGATGAACGACAGCCCGACCGCGATCGCGACGGCCTCCCATGCCTGGATCTTGCCCGACGTCAGCGGCCGGTCGGCCGTGCGCTTCACGTGGCGGTCGAAATCGCGATCGGCGTAATCGTTCATCGCGCAGCCGGCCGAGCGCATCAGCAGCGTGCCGAGCGTGAAGATCACGAGCAACGGCCAGCGCGGGTGGCCATCCGACGCGATCCACAGCGCGTTGAGCGTCGGCCATAGCAGCAGCAGGCTGCCGATCGGCTTGTCCATCCGGACGAGCCGCAAATACAGGGGAAAGCGGGCAAGCATGGCGAAGCACCGGGAAGATAACCCCGGCATTTTAGAGCCGAGCGGCCCTTCGCGTCATGTCGGGACGGCCCGCAGCCGACTGGCGGCGGGCGCGCATACACCGCCCGGGCCCGCTGCACGCGGCTGGGCAACGACGCGCATCAATCAAGGGACAGATTCGACACCTCGGCAGACCGGATCGAAGGGCGCCTCCCCGGCCGTGCCGCGCCTACGCGAGCAGCGACCGCAGCATCCACGCGGTCTTTTCATGCGTCTGCAGGCGCTGCGTCAGCAGGTCGGCAGTCGGTTCGTCGCTCGCCGCATCGGCGATCGGAAAGATGTCGCGCGCGGTGCGCACGACCGTCTCGTGCCCTTCGACGAGCTGGCGGATCATCTCCTCGGCGGCCGGCACACCCTTCGCTTCCGGCACCGACGACAGTTTCGCGAAATCCGCGAACGTGCCGGGCGCGACGACGCCGAGCGTACGAATGCGCTCGGCGACCGAATCGACCGCGAGCCACAGTTCGTTGTACTGCGCCTCGAACATCAGGTGCAGCGTGTTGAACATCGGACCCGTGACGTTCCAGTGGAAGTTGTGGGTCTTCAGGTACAGCGAAAACGTATCGGCGAGCAGGCGCGACAGGCCGTCCGCGATCTTCTTGCGATCCTTGTCGCCGATGCCGATGTTGATCGGCGTGGCGCGAGTCTTCCTGTTCATGATACGGACTCCTTATTCAATGAGCCAAGGCAATGAAAGCGAATCGGGTTACCTTCCTGCCGACCCCGCGCCGCGTTCAGGCGGCCGCGATCGCGCGCAGCGCTTGCGACACCAGTTCGGCCACACCGCCGATCACGATCGCGAATCCCACTACATACCGCGCGATCTCGGCCGGCGCCCGCACCTTCGGCGCCGCCAGTGCGGCGCGCATGTTCAATATCATTTGCGTCATGATCGTCACTCCTTCAACGAAATCCGTGGTCCAGTAGAAACGGCCGGTCGGACGACCGGCCGTTTCCCGTTACTGCCTCACCGCGCTACTGCACGGCGACGTTCATGCGAGGTCGAAGCGGTCGAGGTTCATCACCTTGTTCCAGGCCGCGACGAAGTCGCGTGCGAACTTCTCCTTCGCGTCGCCGCTGCCGTACACCTCGGCCAGCGCACGCAGTTGCGCATGCGAGCCGAAGATCAGGTCGACACGCGTGCCCGTCCACTTGACCTTGCCCGTCGCGCGATCGCGCCCTTCGAACACGTCGTTCGCGGCCGACACCGGCTTCCACTCCGTGCCCATGTCGAGCAGGTTCACGAAGAAGTCGTTCGTCAGCGCTTCCGGACGATCGGTGAACACGCCGTGCTTCGTGTCGCCCGCATTCGCTCCGAGCACACGCAGGCCACCGACCAGCACCGTCATTTCCGGCGCGCTCAACGTCAGCAGTTGCGCCTTGTCGACCAGCAGCGCCTCGGCCGGCGTCTTGTACGCGTGCTTCAGGAAGTTGCGGAAGCCATCCGCGACCGGTTCGAGCACGGCCATCGCTTCGATGTCGGTCTCTTCCTGCGTCGCATCCGCGCGGCCCGGTGCAAACGGCACCGTCACCGCGACGCCCGCGTTCTTCGCTGCCTGCTCGACGCCGGCCGCACCGGCCAGCACGATCAGGTCGGCGAGCGACACCTTCTTGCCGCCCGTCTGCGCGTCGTTGAACGCCTTCTGTACGCCTTCGAGCGTCGCGAGCACCTTCGCGAGTTCAGCCGGACGGTTCACTTCCCAGTCCTTCTGCGGGGCCAGGCGGATACGGGCGCCGTTCGCGCCACCGCGCTTGTCCGAGCCGCGGAACGTTGCAGCCGACGCCCATGCGGTCGACACGAGCTGCGACACCGACAGGCCCGATGCCAGCACCTTCGCCTTCAGCGCGGCGACGTCGGCATCGTCGATCAGCTTGTGGTCGACGGCCGGGATCGGGTCCTGCCACAGCAGATGCTCGGCCGGCACTTCCGGGCCGAGATAACGGGCGCGCGGCCCCATGTCGCGGTGCGTGAGCTTGAACCATGCACGCGCGAACGCGTCGGCAAACTCGGCCGGGTTCTCGTAGAAGCGGCGCGAGATCTTTTCGTAGGCCGGGTCGAAACGCAGCGACAGGTCGGTCGTCAGCATCGTCGGGCGATGCTTCTTCGACGCGTCGAACGCATCCGGGATCACGTCGCCGGCATCCTTCGCGACCCACTGGTGCGCGCCGGCCGGGCTCTTCGTCAGCTCCCACTCGTAGCTGAACAGGTGCTTGAAGAAGTCGTTGCTCCACTTGGTCGGCGTCGACGTCCACGTGACCTCGAGACCGCTCGTGATCGCGTCCTTGCCCTTGCCCGTGCCGAACGTGCTCTTCCAGCCGAGACCCTGCTCTTCGAGGCCCGCGGCTTCCGGCTCGGCGCCGACGTTCGACGCCGGACCGGCGCCGTGCGTCTTGCCGAACGTGTGGCCGCCCGCGATCAGCGCAACCGTTTCCTCGTCGTTCATCGCCATCCGCGCGAACGTCTCGCGGATGTCGTGCGCGGCGGCGACCGGGTCGGGGTTGCCGTCCGGGCCTTCCGGGTTCACGTAGATGAGGCCCATCTGCACCGCGGCAAGCGGGCTTTCGAGGTCACGCTTGCCCGAGTAACGGCTGTTCGGGCCGCCGCTCAGTTCCAGCCAGATCTTTTCCGAGCCCCAGTACACGTCGTCCGGTTCCCACGTGTCGACGCGGCCGCCGGCGAAGCCGAAGGTCTTGAAGCCCATCGATTCGAGCGCGACGTTGCCGGTCAGGATCAGCAGGTCGGCCCACGAGATGCTGCGGCCGTATTTCTGCTTGATCGGCCACACGAGCCGGCGTGCCTTGTCGAGGCTCACGTTGTCCGGCCAGCTGTTGAGCGGCGCGAAGCGCTGCTGCCCGCCGCCCGCGCCGCCGCGGCCGTCGGCCGTGCGGTACGTGCCGGCGCTGTGCCAGGCCATGCGGATGAACAGGCCGCCGTAGTGACCGAAGTCAGCCGGCCACCAGTCCTGCGACGTCGTCATCAGCGCGTGCAGGTCCTTCTTCACTGCCGCGAGGTCCAGCTTGTTGAATGCTTCGGCATAGTCGAAATCCTTGTCCATCGGATCGGACAGCGCCGAATGCCGATGCAGGATGTTCAGGTTCAGCTGATTCGGCCACCAGTCCTTGTTCGTCGTGCCGCCACCAGCGGTGTGGTTGAACGGGCACTTCGTTTCGTTCGACATGCGATTTCTCCTTGGCTTGCTCGTATGACTCCACCGGTTCGCTCCGACGGCATGCCGGGCGCGGTTGGTGAAGTGTCATTGCGGGGATAAGAAACGGAACAGGTTGGTCCTCCTGTCGTACTACGGGATGTCGTGCGTGGCGATCGGCTCGCGTTCCCGCCGCGACGCGCCGCAGGCGGGGCGCTCGGGGAAGCGGCTGCCGGCAAGTGTCATGCCGGTGAGGTGCGTGGTGTTCCAGTCTTCGGACATGCGATGCTCCCTCATGGCTTGACGGCAGATGAATCGGGGGAACAGGAAACCGGCGTGCGGCGGCGCTCACCCACCATACACACGGTCCGCCAGATACGCGAACGCAATCGGACGCAGGCTGCGAACCGCCGCCCTGGCGCGATGTACGACCGCGTCGCGCGACGGGATGTTCCGCTGCGCGTGCTGCAATACCGACCGCATCATGACATCCTCCTTTGACGCTTGCATTCCACGTGCAAATCGGACGCCGACATGACGCCGATCCATGTAGAAGATTGTATCTATATCTATCAATTACTTGAATTTAATAAATTTCATCTATGCGATAGAGAAAAATAAACGGGGTCGCAAGACCCCGTTCATCATGCTGCCACACGTGCGTGCAGCACGCGCTCAGTTCATCGTGGCCGGCATGTCGAGCTTCGCGACGCCCGGCAGGTCGCATGCGGAAATCGCGTCGCTGATCGCGTCGATCGCCGGCATCCGCGTGAAGCTCTTGCGCCACACGAGCACCACGCGGCGGTCGGGCACCGGTTCGTTGAACGGCACGTACGACAGCAACTCGGCATCGGGACCGTTCGCACGCGGGCCGACCTCGGCCACCGACATCCGCGGCAGCACCGTGATGCCGACGCCGCTCGCGACCATGTGGCGAATGGTTTCGAGCGACGAGCCCTCGAAGGTCTTCTGGATGCCGTCGGCCGTCTGCGAGAAGCGCATCAGCTCCGGGCACACGCCGAGCACGTGATCGCGGAAGCAATGGCCGTTGCCGAGCAGCAGCATGGTTTCCTGCTTCAGGTCCTCGGCGTCGATTTCCTCGCGCTTCTCCCACGGATGGCCGGCCGGCAGCGCGACGACGAACGGCTCGTCGTACAGCGGACGCACCATCAGGCCGGTTTCCGGGAACGGCAGCGCCATGATCGCGGCGTCGATCTCGCCCTGCTTCAGCAGTTCGAGCAGCTTCAGCGTGTAGTTCTCCTGCAGCATCAACGGCATCTGCGGGACACGCTGGATCATTTGCTTGACGAGCGTCGGCAGCAGGTACGGCCCGATCGTGTAGATCACGCCGAGGCGGAACGGGCCGACCAGCGGGTCCTTGCCCTGCTTCGCGATCTCCTTGATCGCGAAAGTCTGCTCGAGCACGCGCTGCGCCTGCGTGACGATCTGGTCACCGATCGGCGTCACGCTCACTTCGCTCGCGCCGCGCTCGAAAATCTGCACGTTGAGCTCGTCCTCGAGCTTCTTGATCGCCACCGACAGCGTCGGCTGGCTCACGAAGCAGGCTTCGGCCGCACGGCCGAAATGCCGTTCGCGCGCGACCGCGACGATGTATTTCAATTCAGTCAGCGTCATTGTGGGTCAATCAGAGATATACAGGCGATAGGTTTAATTTATACACCCTCTGGCACCGGTTCGCCAAGTTTCTCAGCATCGCGATGCATCGATCGACGGCTTTTTGATCCGGCCCCAGGCAGGTAAATCAGGCCTTCAGGTACTGCTCCCGCGCGCCGAGCCAGCGTGCGAGATGCTGCGTGACGATGTCGGGATACGCGTCGATCAGCCGCGTGGCGGCGTCGCGGGCCGGGTCGATCAGCCAGCCGTCGGTCTCGAGGTTCGCAAAGCGCAGCATCGCCGCGCCCGACTGACGCGCGCCGAGGAATTCGCCGGGGCCGCGGATCTCGAGGTCGCGCCGCGCGATTTCGAAGCCGTCGGTCGTCTCGCGCATCGTCTTCAGCCGTTCGCGACCGGTCAGCGACAGCGGCCCCGTGTACAGCAGCACGCACACCGATGCCGCGGTGCCGCGCCCGACCCGGCCGCGCAGCTGGTGCAACTGCGCGAGGCCGAAACGCTCCGCGTGCTCGATCACCATCAGCGACGCGTTCGGCACGTCGACGCCGACTTCGATCACGGTCGTCGCGACGAGCAGCTGCACGTCGTTGCGCGTGAACGCCTCCATCACGGCGGCCTTGTCAGCCGGCGACAGCCGGCCGTGCACGAGCCCGACCTTCAGTTCGGGCAGCGCGGTGGCCAGCGTCTCGTAGGTCTCGACGGCCGTCTGCAGTTGCAGCGTCTCGCTCTCCTCGATCAGCGGGCACACCCAGTACACCTGGCGCCCGGTCAGCGCGGCCTCGCGCACGCGGGCAATCACCTCCTCGCGCCGCGCGTCGCCGACGAGGCGCGTCAGCACGGGCGTGCGGCCCGGCGGCAACTCGTCGATCGTCGAGACCTCGAGATCCGCGTAGTACGTCATCGCGAGCGTGCGCGGGATCGGCGTGGCAGACATCATCAGCTGGTGCGGCTGGAAGTCGCGCGCGCCGTTGGCCGCGTTCGCGGCCTTCGCGCGCAGCGCGAGACGCTGCTCGACGCCGAAACGGTGCTGTTCGTCGACGATCACGAGGCCGAGCCGCGCGAATTCGACCGTGTCCTGGATGATCGCGTGCGTGCCGATCACGAGCTGCGCGGTGCCGAGCGCGGCCGCCTCGATCGCCGCGCGCTTCTCCTTCGCCTTCAGGCTGCCCGCGAGCCACGCGACCGTGACGCCGAGCGGCTCGAGCCACGCGCGCAGCTTGCGCGCGTGCTGCTCCGCGAGGATTTCGGTCGGCGCCATCAGCGCGGCCTGGTAGCCGGCGTCGATCGCCTGCGTGGCGGCCAGCGCCGCGACGACGGTCTTGCCGCTGCCGACGTCGCCCTGCAGCAGGCGTTGCATCGGATGCGCGAGCGTGAGGTCGTGCGCGATCTCGTCGACGACGCGCGCCTGCGCGCCCGTCAGCGTGAACGGCAGCGCCGCGTACAGCCGCGTCGTCAACGCATCGCCATCGCTCGCGGCGAGGCGCGGCATCGCCGGCGCCGCGCGCGTGCGGCGCTCCTCGTGTGCGCGCTTGAGCGACAACTGCTGCGCGAGCAGTTCCTCGAACTTGATGCGCGTCCACGCCGGATGCGAGCCGTCCATCAGCGCGGCTTCGTCGGAGTCGACGCGCGGGTGGTGCAAGATGCGCACGGCCTGCTCGAGCGTCGGCACGTCGAGCGGCTTCAGGTAGTCGCGCTGGATCTCGGGCGGCAGCAGCTCGGGCAGCGGCGTGCGCTCGACGGCATTCTCGATCGCCTTGCGCAGGTAGGCCTGCGACACGCCGGCCGTACTCGGGTAGACGGGCGTGAGCACCTGCGGCAGCGGCGCGTCGGCTTCGACGACACGCACGGCCGGATGCACCATCTCCATCCCGAAGAAGCCGCCGCGCACGTCGCCGCGCACGCGCAGCCGCTGGCCGACGGCCATCTGCTTGACCTGCGACCCGTAGAAATTCAGGAAGCGCAGCACGAGATGCTCGCCGTCGTCGTCCTGGATCTTCACGACGAGCTGGCGGCGCGGCCGGAACGCGACCTCGTTGTCGAACACGACGCCTTCGGTCTGCGCGATGCCGCCCGGCAACAGCTCGCCGATCGGCGTGAGCGTGGTTTCGTCCTCGTAGCGCATTGGCAGATGCAGCACGAGATCGATCGAACGCGTAAGGCCGAGCTTCGCGAGCTTGTCGACGGTCTTGACGGGTTTATCGGCGGCCGCCTTCTTCTTGCGCTTCGTGCCGGACGCGCCCGCTTCGTCGCTGGCGGCGCCTTCGGCATCGGGCGCGGCGGCGGCCGGCTGCGCGAGCCGCCCGTCGGCGCCACGCTTCGGGCCGGTGCGGCGCGATACCGCACGCTCCGCCGCGTCTTGAGCGGGTAACGCGGCCGCCTCCGCGTCGAACGGGTCGGCGGAATCGGCAACGGCAGCGGGGGAACGGCGTGGTGACACAGGCATCGGATCGTCTGGGTGCTTCGCAAGGCAAGTACAATAGCGGCTTTCACGTCGTCCGAACGAACGACGCCGGCCAGGCCGCGCATCCCGCCATCATAGCGGCTCGCGCGCCCCATTTACGCGTTTCCGCCCTGCCGGCGACGCCCGCCGGCCGCTTCGAACCAGCCCGCATGTTCACGCTTTCCGATTTCGATTTCAATCTGCCGCCCGAGCTGATTGCTCAAACCGCGCTGCCCGATCGCACCGCGAGCCGCCTGCTCGAGGTCGACGGCACCGTCGAGCCCGCGCGCCTCGTCGACCGCCATTTCGCCGAGCTGCCGTCGTGCATCGCGCCCGGCGACCTGCTCGTCTTCAACGATACCAAGGTACTGAAGGCGCGGTTCTTCGGCCAAAAGGCCAGCGGCGGCAAGATCGAGGTGCTGATCGAGCGCGTGACCGGCACGCACACGGCGCTCGCGCAAATCCGCGCGAGCAAGTCGCCGGGCGCCGGCACGAAGCTACGTCTCGCCGATGCGTTCGACGTGACCGTCGGCGAGCGCGTCGAGCCGTTCTTCACGCTGATCTTCCCCGAGCCATGCCTCGACCTGATCGAGCAGTTCGGCCGCCTGCCGCTGCCGCCGTATATCGAGCACGATCCCGATTCGACCGACGAGACGCGCTACCAGACCGTCTATGCGAGCAATCCGGGCGCCGTCGCCGCGCCAACGGCCGGGCTGCACTTCGACCAGCCGATGCTCGACCGGCTCGACGCGATGGGCGTCGAACGCGCGACGCTGACGCTGCACGTCGGCGCCGGCACGTTCCAGCCGGTGCGCGTCGACAACATCGCCGAGCACAAGATGCACAGCGAGTGGTACGACCTGCCGCAGTCGCTGGTCGACAAGATCGCCGCGACCCGCGCGCGCGGCGGCAACGTGATCGCGGTCGGCACGACGTCGATGCGCGCGCTCGAAGCCGCCGCGCGCTCGGCCGACGAAGCGGGCCGCCCGCTCGCGGCGACGCAGGCCGAGACCGACATCTTCATCACGCCCGGCTACCGGTTCCGCGTGGTCGACCGGCTCGTCACGAATTTCCACCTGCCGAAGTCGACGCTGCTGATGCTGGTGTCCGCGTTCGCGGGCGTCGAGACGATCCGCGCCGCGTACCGGCACGCGATCGAGCAACGCTACCGCTTCTTCAGCTACGGCGACGCGATGCTGCTCACGCGGCGCGACACGCCGGAGACGCCGGGCGCGTAAGCGCGGCCGCCCGCGCGGCCGCCGCCCCGTTTTCCCGCTGCGCGCGCTACGATGGCGCGCACCCTTTTCCTCGCCGCCGGCCTGCCGGCGGCGTTTCCAACATGCGCCGGACTGTTCTCCGGTGGCAAGGAGAATAAAGCGATGACCGAAGGTTCATCCCACGATACGCACGATACGCACGCCCCCGTGCAGGACCGCCCGGCCAACGGGCTCGAATTCGAACTGCTGACGACCGACGGCCACGCACGCCGCGGCCGCGTGAAGCTCAACCACGGCGTGGTCGAGACGCCGATCTTCATGCCGGTCGGCACGTACGGCACCGTGAAGGCGATCCAGCCGCGCGAGCTGCACGAGATCAAGGCCCAGATCATCCTCGGCAACACGTTCCACCTGTGGCTGCGCCCGGGCCTCGACACGATCGACGCGCACGGCGGCCTGCACGCCTTCATGGGCTGGAACAAGCCGATCCTGACCGACTCGGGCGGCTTCCAGGTGTTCTCGCTCGGCGACCTGCGCAAGATCACCGAGGACGGCGTCACGTTCGCGTCACCGATCAACGGCGACAAGCTGTTCCTGTCGCCGGAAGTGTCGATGCAGATCCAGAAGGTGCTGAACTCCGACGTCGTGATGCAGTTCGACGAATGCACGCCGTACGCAACCGACGGCGTGCCGACCACGCACAAGGAAGCGGCCGACTCGATGCGTATGTCGCTGCGCTGGGCGAAGCGCTCGCTCGACGAGTTCAACCGGCTCGGCAACCCGAACGCCCTGTTCGGGATCGTTCAGGGCGGGATGTTCGAGGACCTGCGCGACGAATCGCTCGCGGGCCTCGCGGAACTCGGCTTCCACGGCCTCGCGATCGGCGGGCTGTCGGTGGGCGAGCCGAAGGAAGACATGATGCGCGTGCTGCGCCACGTGGGCCCGAAGTTGCCGGCCAACAAGCCGCACTACCTGATGGGCGTCGGCACGCCGGAAGACCTGGTCGAGGGCGTCGCCAACGGCGTCGACATGTTCGACTGCGTGATGCCGACCCGCAACGCGCGCAACGGCTGGCTGTTCACGCGCTTCGGCGACGTGAAGATCCGCAACGCGACGCACAAGAACTCGCTGAAGCCGCTCGACGCGAGCTGCACGTGCTACACGTGCCAGAACTTCTCGCGCGGCTACCTGCATCACCTGCACCGCGTCGGCGAGATCCTCGGCGCGCAGCTCAACACGATCCACAACCTGCACTACTACCTGCAGCTGATGAGCGAGATCCGCGAGGCGATCGAAACGCATACGTTCGACGCGTTCCGTCAGCGCTTCGCGGAGGATCGTGCAAGAGGAGTCGACTGACCGGCCGGCGGGCCGCCCGGCGGCCCGCACCGCGCCAGTCACATAGGACGTGTACTAATTGACGCGATTCGATGGCCAGTCGCGATCGCGAAATATTACAATTGCCTTTCCAAA